>JAPTTX010000087.1:0-5452 GCA_028068195.1 Gammaproteobacteria bacterium | reverse complement strand
CGGCACGGAATTCACGATCGTTGCTCTTGTGGGCATCGTCCTGCTCATGGGTATCGTGAAGAAAAACGGCATCATAATGGTGGACTTTGCGATTGAGGCTGAGAGAACCCGGGGAATATCCCCACATGACGCGATCATCGAGGCCTGTCTGCTGCGGTTCCGGCCCATCATGATGACCACGATGGCAGCGCTGTTCGGCGCCGTGCCGCTTGTTCTCGAGCGCGGCGCCGGTGCCGAACTCCGGGTTCCGCTCGGCATCACGATCATCGGCGGACTGCTTCTGAGCCAGCTGCTGACGCTGTTTACAACACCCGTCATCTATCTTGCTCTAGACAGATTCCGCCCCCAGGCATTTCCGGCGGCCGTACGGGCAGACTAGGCGATGGGTTTCTCGACCCCGTTCATCCGCCGGCCAATCGGCACGGCTCTGCTGGCGGCAGGACTCCTGCTTGCAGGAATCATCGCCTTCCGCCTGCTTCCGGTTGCTGCCGTGCCCAGCATTCCAATGCCAGCATTCGTCGTGTTTGCAAACGAACCGGGTGCTGCGCCACAGATCATGGCGAGTACCGTCGCAGCGCCGCTCGAACGGACGCTCGGACACATTCCTGGCGTAGCCCAGATGTTCTCGATCAATTCCACCGGCGCAACTTCCATAATTCTGCTGTTTTCGGTGAATCGCGCCACAGTCGGTGCCGCCTACGACGTACAGGCAGCCATCAACAGCGCCCTTCCGGATCTGCCGCCAGACCTCCCCAGCCGGCCCTTTTACCATGAGTTCAATCCCGCGTCGCGTCCGATTCTCACCATGGCGCTCACCTCGCCGAGCCGCACCATGGCATCCCTGTATTCGGCTGCGGATACCATACTGGTACAGCATCTCTCACAGATATCCGGCGTTGCCCAGGTCCAACTCGATGGTGCACAGTCTCCCGCCGTCCGGATCCGCACACGCCCCGGAGCACTCGCCCGAGCGGGCCTGACTGCCCAGGACGTCTACTCGGCAGTGCGTAACGCCAATGATCTCATTCCTGTCGGTCAGCTCGACGGCAGACATTTCTCCAGTTTCCTCGCAGTCAACGGCCAGCTGCATTCCGCCGCCGCCTACAGCAACATCATACTGAAATCTTCCGGCCCGTCGATTGTGCGTCTCGACGACGTCGCATCCGTGATCGACGGTACGAGCAATGCGCAGCTTGCCGCATGGAAGGATACGACGCCCGCTGTGCTGGTCACAGTCACCAAGACTCCCGAAGCCAACGTGATTGCTACCGTCAACCATATAAAGAATCTTCTTCCTGTGCTCCGGCGCTGGCTTCCGCCGGACGTACATCTGTCCATTCTGACCGACCGTACCGCAACGATTCGCGCAAGCATTACGGATATGGAGCTAACCCTGGGTATCACGCTTATTCTGGTTCTGGCGGTCGTGATGATGTTCATGCGGCGTGGCGCCCCGACGGTGGCCGCCGCCATCACGCTCCCGCTGTCTCTGGCGGGGTCACTGGCGGCAATGTGGGCGCTCGGATTTTCCCTCGACAACTTTTCCCTGCTCGCGCTCACCATTTCCGTAGGTTTCGTCGTGGATGATGCGATTGTAATGATCGAGAATATCGTCACCCAGATCGAACGGGGAACTCCGCCACTCCAGGCAGCAATCAAGGGCGCGCAGCAGATCGGATTCACGGTTATGTCCATTACGCTGTCGCTGATTGCGGTATTCATTCCGCTCACGCTGATGCCCGGAGTCGTCGGAAGGCTATTTCACGAATTCGCCGTCACATTGACCGTGGCCATTGCCGTTTCCGCGCTGGTATCCCTGACTGTCACACCCATGATCTGTGCGTACTTCCTGCGTCCGGAAAAGAGCACCGGAAATCAGTCCAGGATCGGGCGGACGTTCGATCTCGCCTATCGCAGGACGATAGAGAGCTATGCACGAAGCCTGGACTGGGCGCTGGCGCACAGATCGCTCATGCTGCTGCTGACACTGGCCACGGTAATACTGACGGTGGTGCTCTATATCCGGATTCCCAAGAGCTTCATTCCGGAAGAGGATACCGGACTGATCATCGGCAATACCGTCGCCAGTCCCGGCATTTCGTTTGACTCAATGAAGCTTCTTCAGAGCAAAGTTGTCCATATACTGCTTCGCGATCCGGCAGTTGCCAACGTGAGCTCCAGCGTCGGCGTGGTCAACGGATTTTCGACCGCAAATCGGGGGAAACTGTTCATCGAACTGAAGCCCAGGAACCACAGAGCTGCGTCCGCACAGGAGGTCATTGCGCAACTCAGACCGCAGCTTTCCCGAATTACCGGCATCGAGACCTACCTCCAGGCGGCTCAGGATATTTTCATCGGAGGCCGCGCCGGAAACGCCGAATACCAGTTTACGATTCTCGATCCATCCATCTCCGATCTCGACCGCGCCATTCCGGAAATCGAAGCGCGTCTGCGTCAACTTCGCTCGATTAAGGACATTTCCTCGGACCAGGATGACGCGGCGCCACAGATTACGGTAGATATAGACCGTACCGCAGCTTCCAGGCTCGGGGTATCAGTGGCCGCGATCGACGCGGCACTGGACAATGCATACGCCCAGCGCCAGATTTCCCGTATCTATGAGAGCCAGAACCAGTACGAGGTGATCCTGAAAGTCGGCACGTCGCTGCAGATGTCGCCAAACCAGCTGGATCGCCTGTTTGTTCCTGGCGCCAATGGACCGGTTCCGCTGCGGTCAGTTGCCCATTTTGTGCGCGACTCCGCCCCCCTTTCAGTGCGCCACGATGGCCAGCTTCCCGCAGGAACAATCAGCTTCAATCTGGCGCCCGGTGTGCCGCTCGGCTCCGCGGTCGCGCAGATCAAGAACACCGTGGCAGGAATGCAGCTGCCTGCAGGGGTGCGTGTCTCGTTTTCGAGCAATGCCAAGTATTTTCTCGAATCGCTGTCCGCCGAACCGCTGCTGATCCTGGCCGCGCTGTTTGCCATCTACATTGTGCTCGGTGTGCTCTATGAAAGCCTGACTCAGCCGCTGACCATCCTGTCGACGATTCCTTCGGCAGGAGTCGGCGCACTGCTGGCGCTGCTGGTTACCGGCATACCGCTGTCAGTGATCGGGGTAATCGGGATCTTTCTCCTGATGGGTATCGTGAAGAAGAACGGCATCATGCTCGTGGATTTTGCACTGGAAGCAGAGCGGAAACACGGCCTGGACCCGGAGGCAGCCGTCAGGGCTGCAGCCATGGAACGGTTCCGGCCCATCATGATGACGACGCTGGCCGCCATTCTCGGTGCGCTGCCCCTGGCCCTGGCGGTGGGCACCGGACACCACCTGCGCCAGCCCCTTGGGGTGGCCGTGATCGGCGGTCTGATCGTGTCCCAGGCGCTGACGCTTTACACCACACCCATCATCTATCTCGCCCTGGAGCGGAAGCGTTACAGACGGCAGGCACAAAGCCCGGTTCTGCCAGCGGGTTAGTCCAAAGTCCGCTGCTTGCCGGGCGAATTGCCATGTTTATGGCATCGGGTTGATAGGGTTGCCGGATGGGGGGTGCTGCCTGCAGACCGGGACAGCCACATCGATCTCGCGCGAAATCCGAATCGTCATTCCATCAAACGCCGGGGCCGGAACAAGGCACTCACTGGCGGGGAGGTCTGGCGAGAGGCGTTGCCAAGTTATTGATTGTTTGGTGGAGCCAGGCGGGATCGAACCGCCGACCTCCTGCATGCCATTCAGAGAAAACCGAACCCCAGTGCATTCGTGTGCCCTGTTTTGCTGTAAAAACACAGGGTTGCGATGCACGCGAATGCACACGAATGAACGGAAAGGCATGCTCGTTACAGCATAATTACAGCACAGAATTCCCCAGCTACTTACCCTGATCACCAAAAAATATTTTTCCTCGCCGCGGCGTTCGCGCTTTCCTCACGGAATCAGTCGCTTACGCCTGTTCCGTGTGTGTTACCGCACCCATCCTAACACGCGCAACATGTTGATTACATTGAGTTTTTCTGGCAATCCGGGCGGTGGTGGGCTACTCTTTAATCGACAAAAAAAGGCCAGGTTCCTTGCAGGGAAGCCTGGCCTCGTATCAACCGCGGGTCGCGCCGCGGGGATGGATTCAGAATAGCCCACCCCGAGCGCCCCCGCAAGAATTCCTGAAAGGGGGTCGTATGAAAAACCAAACAACCAATGAAGATCGCTTTACGCGCCTGTGTCGGAGCATCGATCGGCAGATTAAAGAGGACCCCATGTGCGCAAGCAGTGGCGCGTTCCGCCGGGTGGCGGCGGTGATGGTACGCAAGAAAAGGAAAGCCCGTCTACAGAAGCCCGCACGAGCCACAACCTCAACCGACACACAGGCCAGTGGCGTGGAGGTCGGGCAGGAAGACGGCGTGCAGGAAAGCGGCGGGGATGATGCGGGCGACGGCGACGGCGACCCTGAGCCTGCAGGCGCCTGCGAAGAAGAAGAGCATAGCTACACCCGCCGCGGGCTTTCCTACGGCGACCTCCACGCCCTCGCCACCTTCGACCACGACGACCCCGCGCCTCAAATCGCCCACACGATTTGGCCGGCGATCCCTGACCCATACAGTTATCACAACGTCCAAGAAAGCTCCTGGCGTTTACTCGCGGGGTTCGCGGACGGACGCGCCAGGGAAGTCTGCAGGCTGCTTGGCGAAGGCGAGGATGACTTTGAGTTGATCGGGGAGGCGCTGTTGTGTTCAGACCACACTGCCCGAGACGATGCCAGAAAAATATTTGAAGCAGTTGTGGCCGGGCAGGCCGTCCGGCAGCTATGCATCTTCGATGACCCCGATACAGCTTACATTCCAAAGCGGTCAACTAGGGGTCGGAAGAAGAAGAAAAAGACTCAACAACCCGGCACCAATAGTTACGCTGTAACCGAGCGGATTGATGGGGGTGACGAATGAATGCTCCCGTCTCGACATCGATGCCCAAAGACCTGCCGAAATTGCCGGCCCTAGTGAATGCAGGCGCTCTCTTGGAATCCGCCCCTCCCCCGCGGGTCGATTTCGTTCTGCCAGGGCTTCCTGCCGGGCAGGTAGGGCTGCTTGTCGGCGGAGATGGCGCCGGGAAAAGCGGCCTCGCGCTTCAAATAGCGCTGAGCGTCGCCTGTGGGATTCCCACCTGCGGCGGCGTGCTGGCTGCCCCAGCGGGCACCGGGCGCGTTGTTATGATCATGGGTGAAGACGACATCGACGAGTTTCACCGATCACTCAGAAATAGGCTCCTTCCGGTACTGCTTGGATCCGTGGCGACGAACAAAGAAGAAGCGGCTGACCTGCAAACCCGGCTCAGAAACGGACTCATGAACTTAGAAGTTCTCCCGCTGGCCGGAGAGCGACTGCCGCTCATGGAGTTCCCAGTATTTAATGGAGAGTGAAACTCTAGAATTTCACGCCCCATGGGAGGTACTACATGGTCACGAAA
>JAPTTX010000070.1:0-5746 GCA_028068195.1 Gammaproteobacteria bacterium | reverse complement strand
AGATCGGGATTGATGGCCAGACGCAGCAGTGCCGCGCGGTCGGCCAGGAATATCCGCGCTACCGGCGTCACGGCATCGTCCCCCACTTCCTCGCCGTTCCAGAGGAGAAACCGCACTGGTGGATTTCCCGCAGCCTTCAACAACCACCGCAGGATCTGCCGGTCTGCCCGCGAAGCAGGACGTCCTGAAAATGCACGTTCACGGAAGTAGTCTGGACGGGCGCCACAGCCCGGAGACTCAAGACCGTCATAAGCTGATGATATCTGGTACAAATCTGCGTTGTTCTTGTTCATATTGCCACCTTTGTCCCCATGCGCTTTGGGGCGGCGCTTCCATCGGCAAACCTTCTTTCAGGAAAGCCGTTATCCTATATCGCTCCATCGACCGTTGACAATTCCCGCGGGCACCGCTGTGTCCGCACTAGGCCTGGATGTGCACGATGATCTGCCGCGAGTCCCGGTGATTGCGGTGCTCCCACAGAAAAATTCCCTGCCACTTTCCAAGACCAAGACTGCCATCGATGATCGGCACGCAGACGCTGTTCGCGGTCAGGGTGGATTTGATGTGTGCCGGCATGTCCTCCGGACCCTCCGAGCCGTGGGTGTAGAGCCCCGCATCCTCGGGCACAAGGCGGTTCAGCCACTGCTCGAGATCATGGCAGACGGCCGGGTCGGCGTTTTCCTGCACCAGCAGGCTCGCTGACGTATGCTGGACGAAGATCGTGCACAGCCCTTCTCTCACACCTTCCTGGCGCACCACGCTTTCGACCGCTGAAGTGATTTCGTGCAGCCCCTGCCTGCCGGTTGCGATGCTCAGCCTTCTGATCACTGTTTTCTCCCGCGAAACGAGCCCGACAACATTCATCCCGGTCCAGGACTGGCATGAATCCCTGCTCCCGCGCGACCCCGGTTTGCCGTCGCGACCCCGCGCCACGGACTGTCACGACAGGGCCACCCCCAGCGCTTTTCCGATCACGAAAGTGCCGGCAGCAGCGGCCGCGCCCAGGATCACCATGCGCAGCCCGCTTCGCCAGGCATGGCGCCCGGTAAACAGGCTGAGCAGCGTGCCGACGGCGAACAGAGACACTGCCGCCAGCGCGGCGCTGGTCCACAGGGCATGGCTGCCGGCCCCGAGCAGGAACGGCACCAGGGGTACCACGCTGCCGACGGCAAACGCCGCAAATGACGATACAGCTGCTCCCAGCGGAGAACCGAGGTCATCGGGATTCAGTCCGAGCTCCTCGCGCGCCAGCGCATCGATGGCATGCTCGCGGTTGCTGACCATTGCGCGCGCTACGCGGCGCGCTTCATCAAGCGACAGGCCGCGGGCGCTGTAGATCAGCGCCAGCTCTTCGGCCTCTTCTTCCGGATACTCCTCCAGCTCCTCGCGTTCGAGACCGATCTGGTATTCGTACATCTCGCGCTGGGAGCGCATCGAGACATATTCCCCCGCGGCCATAGAGAACGCGCCGGCGAGCAGCCCGGCAATGCCGGACAGAAGAATGAATCTGCCACTGGCGGCAGCGCCGGCCACGCCCATAATCAGGCTGGTGTTCGAAACCAGTCCGTCATTGATCCCGAATACTGCTGCCCGGAGCTTGCCGCCGCTGACGCCTTTATGCCGGTGCCCGATATCCTCGACGGAAACCGGCATGGGATGACCGGAAACCGGCGCTGATGAAGTGTAGATCGACATCCCGCGCACCTTGAGCGCCGCCAGCACCGGACGCAGCCGGCGTGGTCCTAGGCGACGGACCAGATACGCTGTCAGACGGGCCCTGAACGAAGGCCGGAAGGCCGGGGGTGGAGAACCACCGCTGCCCCGTATCCGCTCCATCCAGATCTGCGCCTGGGCATCCGCCGCGCGCGCAAGGTTTTCAAAAAGCGCCGACCTGGCCGGATTGGCTTCGACCTGGGCCATCACCCGGTACAGATACGATGACTGCTGTTCTTCGTTCCAGCTGTCCAGAAATGACATGGTACGGTGCCGGTATCTCCGGTGGCCCCCTCGGGGCCTGAGGGGCGATTATAGGCAGATTCCGCGGAACTGCTGAACACTCCAAATGCCTGACCGTCTGCCGCATTCCGGCCGGACAGGCCTGTGCGGCACAGCCCTGCCATGCCCCGCAGATGAAGGCGTGGCTGAGTGCAGGGACCGGCCGATGCTTTGTGCGGGGGCATTAACAGCCTGCCCGGGCGTCAGCACCTAGGAGACAAGTTTTGGCCGGCGCCACCACTTGTAAAGCTCGAACCAGAGCACGCTGGCTGCGCCGGCGGCAGCAGCCGCCAGCAGATAAGGGCCTCCGAGCGGCCCGAGCCGGAACAGGCTGTTCAGCTCCGGAACGTAGACTACGGCGGCGAGGATGGCCAGGGTCCCGGCGGTGACGCCCCGAAGCGCGGCGCCGGATGACCGCAGAGCGGTGAGTGCCGGCCGAGACCAGGAGAGATTGGCAAGAATCAGCGCCAGATTCGATATGACCAGCGTGACAAAACCCAGTGTACGTACCTGCTCTTCACCCAACCCCTGATGTCTCGCGAACCCGGTCATGCCGACCACCACTGCCAGCACCACTGATCCCTGGAGTACACTGAGCACGATTGCCCGGCGGCCGAACAGCCCTGCACCGGGATCGCGCGGCGGTCGCCGCATCACGTCGGCTTCGGCATCCTGGGCTTCAAATACCACGGAACAGGTAGGATCGATCACAAGCTGCAGAAACACGATGTGCACCGGCATCAGCAGCGGTGACCATCCCAGCAGGACCGGGATCAGGGACAGACCGGCGATCGGCACATGCACTGCGATGATGTACGCCATCGCCTTGCGCAGGTTGTCCGAAATACGGCGACCGGTACCTACCGCGTGGACGAGAGAGGAAAAGTCATCATCCACCAGCACCAGACCCGCTGCCTCGCGCGCCACATCGGTGCCGTGCCCGCCCATCGCCACGCCGATGTGTGCGGCCTTGAGCGCCGGACCGTCATTGACTCCGTCTCCGGTCATCGCAACGATTTCGCCGTTCGCCCTGAGCGCCTGCACCAGGCGCAGCTTCTGTTCCGGGGACACACGCGCAAACACGCCGACGTGGCGGACCTGCATCTCGAGGTCCGGATCCCCCATCCGGTCAAGCTCCGTTCCACTGATGACCTTGTCCGCCGGAACAAGACCGATCTGCCGGGCGACACTGCGGGCCGTTACCGGATAGTCACCGGTGATCATGATGATGCGTATGCCGGCCTCGCGGCACGCAGCTACCGCCGCCGGTACGGACGCACGCACCGGGTCTGCGAGGCCGACCAGCCCAACCAGCTGGAAATCATAATCGTGCTGCCCACTGGGAAGATCCGGCCTCCGGAACTGGGCTTTCGCCACCGCGATCACCCGCAGGCCCTCCGCTGCCAGCCCGATCACGTCATCCATGAGCCTGCGCGTGCGCGCTTCACCAAGATGACAGAGATCTGCAATCGCTTCCGGTGCGCCCTTGGCCGCGACCGTGTAGCGGCTGTCGTCGCGCGCACGCCAGACGTGTGACAGGGCCAGCAGTTCCTTCGAGAGGGGGTACTCGCGCACCAGTTCCCAGTCATCATGCAGATGTTCGGTTCCGCCCAACATCGCAGTTCCCAGTCCCCGCATCGCCTGTTCCATCGGATCAAACGGGTCACGCTGGCTTGCCAGGATCGCGTACTCGACCAGTTCATGAAACGGCTCGGCCAGGGCCGCGTGCGGGGTGTCCAGGTCGCAGCTGCCGCTCTCGGTCCAGAGCTTTTTGACCGACATGCGGTTCTGGGTAAGCGTGCCGGTCTTGTCGACACACAGCACCGTTGCAGCCCCGAGCAGTTCCACAGCCGCCATCCGGCGCGTAAGGACCCCGCGGCGGGAAATACGCCAGGCACCCAGAGCCAAGAATACGGCGAGCACCACCGGAAATTCTTCCGGAAGAACCGCCATCGCCATCGCGAGACCGGAGAGCAGCCCGTGCAACCAGTCTCCGCGGCTTAGTCCGTATGCGACGACCACCGTGGCGCAGAGAACCGCGCCCAGCACGGCAACGATCCGCACCAGCCGTGCCATTTCGCGCTGCAGCGGAGTGTCCTGCTGCTCAAGCGTCTGCATGGCCCGGCCGATGCGGCCGACCCGCGTGCCCGTTCCTACCGCCTGCACTTCGGCGATGGCATTGCCGCGCACGACCATGGTGCCCGCATAGACACAGGAATCATCGTTCGCACCGGAGCAGGCGTGCCGGGCGACAGCCGGATCCGGTTCGCGCTTGCGTACCGGAAGCGACTCTCCGGTGAGCAGGGATTCATCGGTCTCAAAGCTGATGGCGGAGAGCAGGCGCGCGTCGGCCGCGATACGATCGCCTTCTGCGAGCACCAGAATGTCTCCGCGCACGACCTCGCGGCCCGGTATACGCTGCGCCTCGCCGGCGCGGATGACGACAGCGCGCGGACTCGACAGGTTGCGCAGCGCGTCGAGCGCGTGTTCTGTTTTATCCTCCTGGTAGAGCGTTATGCCGATCACGACTCCGACGAAAAACAGGAGCATGACCGCTTCGCGTACATCACCGAGCACCAGATAGGTGGTGCCGCAGGCAAGCAGCAGCACGAACATCGGTTCGCGCGCCACACCGAGGGAAATCTGAAGGGCGCTGCGGCGGCGCGCCGATGGCAGCTCGTTGTAACCATCCGCGGCGAGCCGCGCCACCGCCTCCTCCAGGGGTAGCCCGGTCGGGCGAGTAGGCTCTTCGATCTGCGGCATGTCTCCCCCCCGGCGACTGCGCGTGTGCAGCGGTAATGATGCCACATTCCCGGAACCGGGACTCAGCGGCGCGCCATTCCGCCTGCGGGCCGCTTGATGATACGCTCACCCTATTGCAGCGGCTTCGGCGACGACAGACAGCGATTGCATGAACGGCGTGACAGTCATCGGGTGCGGAGACATCGGTCTGCGGGTTGCCGCACTGTGGCAGGCCCGGGGGTTAACGGTGACCGCGCTGGCACGGAGCGCCGCGGCCGCAGCGCGTCTGCGGGCGGCAGGCATCGAGCCGGTATCCGGCGATCTGGACCAGCCGGAGTCTCTGGCCGGTCTGGATGTTGCCGGCCAGCTGGTCTACTACTTTGCCCCGCCTCCCCCGGCAGGGCAGACCGATCCCCGCATGCACGCCTTCCTGGATGCTTTATCGCGAAAACCGGCTCCCGGGACGACTGTGTATCTCAGCACCACCGGCGTCTACGGTGACTGTCATGGAGCCTGGGTGGACGAGCACGCCGCAGTTGACCCGAAGACCCCCAGGGGCCGACGACGGCTGGATGCAGAAAACGCGCTGCGTGCATGGGGCCGGAGCTACGGTGTTGCAGTCATCATCCTGCGCGTTCCCGGCATATACGGACCGGGACGTCTTCCGCTCGATGCCGTCCGCGCACGCCGTCCGGTGGTGCGGGAATCCGAGTGCGGCTTTTCAAACCGCATCCATGCCGACGATCTGGCCCGCGCCTGCGTGGCAGCAGGCGAGCGTGGACAGGCGGATACCATATATAATGCGAGCGACGGAAGGCCAGGGACCATGACGGAATACTTCAACAGCGTGGCGGACTGCCTGGGTCTGCAGCGTCCCCCAGTGGTGAACCGCAGCGAGGCCGGGCGCTTTCTCAGCGCCGATCTGCTTTCCTATATCGATGAGTCCCGGCGCATCAGCAACCGCAGGATGATCGAGGAACTGGGTGTGCAACTGCTATATCCGGACCTG
>JAPTTX010000106.1:0-91034 GCA_028068195.1 Gammaproteobacteria bacterium | reverse complement strand
TCGCTTTGAGCTCGACCGGCAGCAGCTGCCCGTTTTCTTCGAGGATGAAGTCGACCTCCTGCCCCGAGCTGAGCCGCCAGTGGTAGAGGTCGCGAGTTGGCGCACCATCCCGCCAAACGAGTAGGTCGCTCGCGACCAGGGTCTCGAGGTGAAAGCCGGTCGGCGTCGTCTCGCGCGACGCGGCCAAGGCGAGCGCTGCGTCGACGCTGTAGAGCTTCGGAGCCTTGATCACCCGCTGACCTGGGTTTCGCGAGTATGGCGGGATGAGCTCGATGAGATAGCTGCGCTGCAGCGCTTCCAGCCAGCGACGGACGGTCGTGACCGGCGTGCCCAGGTCCCGGGACAGGTCCGACACGTTGAGTTCCTGCCCCGTTCGGGCAGCGGTCAGTCGCACGAAAGCTTCCAGGCGCGGGGCGGATTCGACCTCCAGAATCTCGAGGATGTCGCGGCGCGAAAAGATCTCAACATAGTCGTCGAGTATCCGCAGGCGATGCTCGGGTGGGGCGGCAACCACTCGGGGGAGGTGGGGCGGCAACCACTCGGGGGAGTCCTCCTGTCTGCACCACGCTCTTCCAGTCGAGCGGACCGCTGGATTCAGCGCGTCGTTCGAGCTCTGCGATCAACGCCGCTTCGTCGGACCCGAACAAGAAGCTCCATCCCCGGTGCTCCTCATCAAGGCGCAGCTCGCTCAGAGTCAGCGGACGAAGCGTCCGGTAGGTCGCCCGCCCCACCAGCGAGTCGCTGACCGATTTGCCGACCTTGGGTTGGTTCGACCCGCTCAGCAGGTACTGTCCATTCCGGCCGTCCCGGTCGACCACCGCCTTGATGGCGAGCAACAGATCGGGTGCCCGCTGCACCTCGTCGATGAACGCCCCACGGTCGCCGAGGTCGGCCAAGAACCCCTCGGGGTCGGCGAGGGCCTGTTCGCGCACATCGCGGTCGTCCAGGGTTCGTCGGGCGAATCCCTGCGCCTCGGCGATTTCCTCGCAGATCGTGCTCTTGCCGACCTGACGCGCCCCCATGACCGCAACCACCCGGTAGAGGCTCAGGTCCGCGGTCAGCTGGGGGTGGATGACCCTCGGGTAGTAATTGTTTGCGTCAGGCATCTCTACGCGCTATATTAACGTCGGACAGTTAATATACCGTAGGAATATTACTATGGCAAATGCGTATTCGGCGGACGATCTGCTAGAGTTCCTCGACCACGCGGACGACAAGGGGCTCATGCCCGCGGCGACCGCACAAGCGCTGGCCGTCGCCACGAGGAATGTCCTAGGGATTCTGTCGGACGCCGAGAAGGCCGACCTGAGTCAGCTAGATCTCGACGCGGCCGTCAGGCGCTTTACGAACAAGCGTGCCAAGGATTTCACTCCAACGTCTCTGAAGGAGTACGGCCGTCGAATTCGGCGAGCAGTCGAATTGTTCCTCAGTTGGCGCGAGGATCCCGCGAGTTTCACGGTGAAGACCCGCGCGACCTCCGGACCTCGTAAGCGGGAGAAGGAACTCGGGAGCGATGAGTGGAAAACAAAAGATCTGTCCGCAGAGCAGGCCCCGAATGAAGTGGCAGGGACTTATCGATCGGCGGTTCCGATTCGGCCGGGCCTTGTCGTGACGCTGGTCAACATCCCGTATGACCTGACCAGCGCCGAGGCAGAGCGGATCGCGGGATTTGTCCGGATGCTGGCGCTGCAATGAAAGGGGGTTCTTCGGCATCGTTGCCGCAGCATCCCAAGCATCATTAGCGGGTGAGCGGGAAGGCCCTGGGCGCGGAGCAGCCTAAACACGAGTGCTAGACGAATATGACTGACGGGCAGAATCTCCAACAGCATGGGTGATGAAATGGCGGCTGCGAACACGGAAGTAAGACGCCAATTCTGCGAAACCTCGTGCGACTCCGGACGTTCCGCTATTTTCCGATGCAGAATGTCGCGAATATCTGCCCGAGCAGATCATCTGACGTAAATGCGCCGGTAATCTCCCCGAGCGCCCGCTGCGCCTGGCGTAGTTCCTCCGCGGCCAGCTCCCCCCGCCGCAACGCCAGTTCGCTGCCTGCGGATTCAAGGGCGCGGTCTGCTCTCTGCAGGGCATCGATGTGGCGGCGGCGCGCGCTGAACGTGGTTTCGCCAGCGATTTCGTATCCCCGCAGGGACCTGAGGTGCGCCCGCACCGCATCGAGTCCAGCACCGGTCAGCGCGGAAATTGCGATCTCGGTCGCGGCGTCGGCGGGCTGCGGGCGTGCCGCAACGAAGCCGGGCTGGCGTCCGGTGAGATCGATCTTGTTTCGAAGAAGCGTGTAGTCGGCAGCGGGCGGCAGGAGAGAGATGAGTGCGTCGAAATCGTCGCCGCTGGCGCTGTCATCCACAATGACCAGGACGTGGTCGGCCTCGGCGGCGGCCGCGTGCGCCCGCCGCACGCCTTCTCGTTCAATCTCGTCATCGCTCTCGCGCATGCCAGCCGTGTCAATGAGATGTAGCGGCATGCCTTCGAGGTCGATATGCTCGCGCAGGACATCGCGGGTGGTACCGGGAATCGCGCTGACAATGGCGCGATCGTATCGCGCGAGGGCATTGAGCAGGCTGGATTTGCCGGAGTTAGGGCGGCCGACCAAGGTCACGGTCATGCCCTCTTGCAGCAGGCAGCCTTGGCGGGCAGACGGTAGCAGGGCCGCGATGGATGCCCGGATACTGTGACAGCCCTCCTCTAGAGCGGGGTCTGCGAGGAAGTCGATTTCTTCCTCAGGAAAATCGATTGCTGCCTCGACCTGGGCACGCAAATCGATGAGGTCGGCGACAATGGCGTGCACCTGGCGCGAGAATTCGCCTTGCAGCGAGCGCAGCGCCGCGCGCGCGGCGCTGGCTGAGCCGCTTGTGATCAGGTCGGCGACTGCCTCCGCCTGGGCCAGATCCATCTTTCCGTTAAGGAAGGCGCGCTCGGTAAACTCGCCGGGACGTGCAGGCCGAGCGCCCAGTTCCAGCAGGCGCGCAACCAGCAGGTCCAGCACCACCGGGCCGCCATGTCCGTGGAGCTCCAGCACATCCTCGCCGGTGAAAGAGTTTGGGCGCGGGAAGTACAGCACGAGCCCCTCATCGAGGGGCTGGCCACTGGCATCGCGAAATACCCTAAACGCAGCGTGGCGCGGCGGGGGGGGCGCCCCGAACAGAGCTTGCGCCATGGGGGCTGCCGCCGGTCCTGATACGCGGACGATTCCGATGCCGCCGCGGCCTGGCGGAGTGGCGATCGCGACAATGCTATCGCCGCTGCTGGAATCGCGGGTCAAGTTGTCCATCATCGCGCACAGGGGTTACTTCGCGCGCTGGCTGGTGTTGAAGCGACGCGTGATCCACCACTGCTGGGCAATGGAAAGTATGTTCTGGCACACCCAGTACAACACAAGCCCGGACGGGAAAAAGGCAAAAAAGAAGGTAAATAACACCGGCATCGCCAGCATGACCTTGCGTTGGAGCGGGTCCGTCATCTGCGGGCTGATCAGCTGCTGGATCAGCATCGAGATGCCCATCAGGATGGGCAGGATAAAGTAGGGGTCCCGGACCGACAGATCGTGGATCCAAAATATGAAGGGCGCCTGCCGCAGCGCAACGCTCTGGAGCAGCACCCAATACAGGGCAATGAATACGGGGATTTGCACCACGATTGGCAGGCAGCCGCCAAGCGGGTTGATCTTCTCGGTCTTGTAGATCTCCATCATCGCCTGGCTGAGCTTTTCGCGATCGTCCCCATAGCGCTCCTTGAGGCTAGCGAGCTTGGGCTGGACGCGCCGCAGATGAGCCATGGACCGATAGCTGGCAGCAGACAGGGGATAGAAGACCAGTTTGATGAGTACGGTGAGCAGAATGATGGCCCAGCCCCAGTTTCCGACCACATCGTGGATATGGGAGAGCAGCCAATACAGGGGGGCGGCGATGAAAGTAAGCCAGCCATAATCGACCGCGAGTTGGAGCCCGGGGGCGACCTTGTGCAGCAGAGTCGGGTCGGTTGGACCGGCATACAGTCGTGCGCCCACGGTGACGGTGGCCCCGGGCGGAATCGCGGTCGGGGTGAGCGTCTTATAACCTACGACGTAATGGTGATCGGCGAGGGCTTCGGAATAAAACTGCGCGTGGGCCGTGCTCGGCGGTATCCAGGCACTGACGAAGTACTGCTGCAGCACGGCCACCCAACCACCGCTGGTATTGAGGGCGAGCGGTTTATGTTTGAGGCTGTCGAAGGAAATCTTTTCGTATTTTTTGGATGGGCTATAAACCGCGGCGCCGACGTAGCTGGGCTCCGCCCCAAACAGGTGATGCGGTGGGGGGATGTAGCTTCGCAGGAGCTGGGCGTAAAGGTAGGCATTGCGGGTTGCAGCGCCGCTATTGCTGATCGCGTACCGGACGTCAATGACGTAGCTGTTTCGGTGGAAAATATAGGTCTTGGTAACATGCAGCCCACCGGGGCCAGTCCAGGTGAATGGGACCTCCAGGCTGTCCTGGCCAGCAGCGAGCGCGTAGTGGGTCACCGACGTTTGGTAGAGGGCTTCGTGGTTGGGCCACTCGGTACTGTGTCCGATGAGTCCCGACTGGGCGTAGAAGACGTAGGCGCCGCGGTCGCGCAGGAGTTGGAGCGGATTGTTGGGCTCGTTTACCTTTACGGGGTAAGCCTTCAGGTCCAGCTGCCGGAGGTCTCCTCCACGCGTGCTGAGCTCGGCATCGAACAGATCGGTGGTCACGTGGACCGTGACGCCGGACGGCTGTGTCGCGGCAAGGCTCTTCGGCTTGAGGATCGGGGGAGCCGTGGGAGCCGTGGGAGCCGTTGGGGTGACCGGAGTCACCGTGGATACGGGCGCTGTCGGGTGATCCTTTTCCCAGGATTGCCAAAGGAACAGCAAGATGACGGAGAGTATGACGAGCAGAATCAGGCGCTGGTTATCCATGGTGGCCTTTTGCAGGATGAGGCGTACAGGGGGGCACTGGGTCGTGACCGCCCGGGTGCCAAGGATGACAGCGAAGCAGTCGGCGCACAGCCAGCCAGGCGCCCTTCATGGCGCCGTGGGCAGCAATCGCATCCTGGGCGTAGTGCGAGCAGCTCGGGTAAAAGCGGCAATGGTCGCCGAATAGTGGGCTGATGGCATAACGATAGAGCCGAATAACCAGGAGCATGAGTTTTTTCACAAGGAAAACACCCTTTCCCAGTGGCGCTGCAGGGACGCCCGCAACGTGCCCCGTGGTTCTGCGGCAGCCGCTGGGCGTGCTATCACGACGATGTCGAGATCGGGGATCCGCCGGCGGAGCAAGCGGAAGGATTCTCTGATCTGGCGTTTGATGAGGTTGCGCACAACGGCTTTTGCTGAAACCTTACGGGCGACGGTGATCCCGAGACGGGGGTGGCCGAAAGCATTCGGGGTTGTGTAGACCGTGAAGAAAGGGTCGCTGTGACGCCGTCCGCTGTGGAGTGTTCGGCGGTACTCCACGGTTGCCAGAATTCGGAAGCTTTTCGGCAGCCCCTGTCCGGCCGTCGTCTCAGAACTCAGGCGCTTAGCCGTGCGCGGCCACGGGCGCGTCGGGCGCTGAGGACAGCGCGGCCACCGGCCGTGCGCATACGTGCGCGGAAACCGTGAGTGCGTTTGCGTTTGAGCACACTGGGTTGATAAGTTCTCTTCATAGCCTGTCGCCTGGCGGGTTGGTGATTGGATCTGGACGGTTATTGCTGCAAAGGGCGGCAAAGTTACTGCCTTTGCGGGCGGCTTGTCAACCGTTCCGCTGGCTGGGGCACAGCATAGTGGTTGGTTGTGGATTGGGGGACGGCAAGGGGCTAGACTTGCTGGCCCCAATGGAGACTAGACCATGCATGCGGTGGAACCCAATGTCGGACAGCCCCCACTGTGGAAGAAGTGTCTCGAGCGTCTGGAGGAAGAGCTTTCGCCGCAGCAGTTCAATACTTGGATCCGACCCCTGCAGGCCGTGCGTGAGACCCGGTCGCTGCGCTTGCTGGCACCAAACCGTTTTGTCATGGATTGGGTAAAGGAACGCTTTATCGTACGGATCGCAGAGCTGGCCGGTCAATATAACCAGCACGCGGTGGATGTGGTTATCGAGGTAGGAGAACAGGCGCCCGAGGCAACCGAACCCACGGCGCGCAACGCTGGAGCTGAGAAAGGGGCTCGTCGGCCGGCCGCCATGCCGGGCAGGTTAAACCCGGAATTCACATTTGAAACGCACGTCGAGGGCAAATCCAACCAGTTGGCACGCGCCGCGGCGCGCCAGGTTGGGGAAAACCCTGGCGGAGCTTATAACCCCTTATTCATATATGGCGGAGTAGGCCTCGGAAAAACGCACTTGATGCAGGCTGCGGGTCATCTGATGTTGGAGCGTGCACCAGAAGGACGGGTTGCCTACGTTCATTCGGAACGTTTCGTTGCTGATATGGTGAAGGCGCTTCAGCACAATGCCATCAACGAATTCAAAAAACACTATCGGACTTTGGATGCACTGTTGATCGACGACATTCAGTTCTTCGTCGGCAAGGAACGTTCACAAGAAGAATTTTTTCATACGTTCAATAACTTAATGGAAGGCCAGCGCCAAGTCATCATTACAGCGGACCGCTTTCCGAAAGAGTTGATTGGGGTCGAGGAGCGCCTTATATCGCGGTTTGGGAGCGGCCTGACGGTATCGATTGACCCGCCGGAACTGGAGACGCGGGTGGCAATCCTGATGAAAAAAGCGCAGCACGAAGGGGTCGGTCTGTCGGAAGACGTGGCTTTTTTTATTGCCAAGCGCGTGCGATCCAACGTGCGTGAGCTAGAGGGTGCCTTGCGGCGGGTGGTAGCCAACGCTCACTTCACTGGTCAACCGATCAGTATTGAACTCGCAACCGAAAGCCTGAAAGATCTTTTGGCATTTCATGAGCGGCTGGTAACAATCAACAATATTCAGAAAACGGTGGCTGAGTATTACAAAATCCGCGTCGGGGATTTGCACTCGAAAAGCCGGGCAAGGCAGGTGACCAGGCCCCGTCAGGTAGCCATGGCGCTGGCCAAGGAATTGACCAACCACAGCCTGCCGGAAATCGGTGATGCGTTCGGGGGCCGTGACCACACGACCGTATTGCATGCTTGCCGAAAGATCGTGGAACTCACACAAAGCGATATTCGCGTGAAGGAGGACTATGGCAACCTACTGCGAATTCTCTCAACGTGAATAATTCATGAAACATTGTGTGTATTTCGGTAGCTGATGACGAACAACGAAGGCGATTATGGACTATCCACATTGTATAAATGGTTTTCCCATGGCTACCCAGATTTTATCCACAGCCATTTATATTTGGTAAGTAATTGTAAATAATGGGTTTAGTGGGCTTAATCCCAGAATTTCAAACGCTAGTAGTAATAGCAACTAGGTTGTTTTTATAAAAATCTTACTTAAAACAATAACTGAAACTGACTGAAGGAATGGACCGCCACGCCGGGATGAAATCATGCAGATCACTATACAGCGCGATCATTTGCTCAAGCCTTTGAGTTTTGTCGCTGGCGTCGCCGAGCGTCGCCAAACTTTGCCGATACTCTCCAATGTGTTAGTGCAGTGCCGAGAAGGGAGATTGACTTTGACCGGCACCGACCTCGAGGTAGAGGTGGTGGTGAATGTAGAAGGCGCTGGTGGAAGCGAGTGCGCGTTTACGGTTCCGGCGCGAAAACTTCTGGACATTTGCCGGGCCTTACCAACGGAAGCGACGCTGGATATCCGGCTAGACAAGGGCAAGGCGACGATCCGGTCGGGGCGCAGCCGGTTTACGTTACTTACGATGCCGGCTACCGATTTTCCGAGCATTGAAACAACACAATGGGATTGGGCGCTACAGGTTCCACAGCGTGTTCTGGGGCGTTTACTTCAGAAAACACAGTTTTGCATGGCGCAACAGGATGTTCGGTATTATCTAAATGGCCTGCTATTGGAAATAACGGATGGGAAACTAACATCCGTCGCGACGGATGGGCATCGGATGGCACTGGGCGAAGTAACATTGGAACACGGTGTTAGCGGAATCCGCCAGGGCATATTGCCTCGGAAAGGGGTATTGGAAGTAAGCCGGTTTCTTGAAGACCTGGAAGAGGAAGTCGAACTGAAAGGCGGGACGAACCACATCCGTATCGTAAAAAAGGATCTGACGTTTACGTCGAAGTTGATCGATGGGCGTTTTCCGGATTACCACAAAGTTATTCCACAAGAACAGCAGATCCGGATCCGGGTGGGGCGTGATTTGTTTAGGGAATCCCTGAGTCGGGTTGCCATTCTTTCGAACGAGAAGTACCGGGGAGTACGCGTCGCCTTGGCACCCGGAGTAATGCGGTTGACGGCACATAATCCCGAACAGGAAGAAGCGCAGGAAGAGCTATCGATTGATTACAGCGGTGATGAGTTTGAGATTGGCTTCAATGTAAACTACATCATCGAAGCGGTGAGTGCCATTGATGCGGCCGAGGCCGAGATGGGTTTGAGTGACTCGAACAGCAGTTGTGTGCTGTATGCGCCGGGCGATGCTCGGAACCGGTATGTTGTGATGCCTATGCGGCTGTAGTTGCTGCCGCCACGATCGCTGCGCGGAAGGATATGCCGCTCACACGCCTGGAGCTCTCTAATTTTCGGATTCTGGAAAGGGTTGTCATCGAGCCTGGCGAGGGGCTGAATGTCATTACGGGCTGCAATGCGGCCGGAAAAACAACGCTGATCGAGGCCATTCATATTTTGGCGACGGGTCGGTCGTTTCGGACGCAGCGTCTAACAGAACTCATCCGGCACGGGGTACAGGGGTTCAGCGCATATGGTGTAGTAGTGGAGGGTGGCCAGCCGCACCGGCTGGGATTTGCAGTAGGGGCCCAAGGGCGGTCGATCCGGATCGATGGTGAGCAGGCTAGTAGTGCGGCAACCCTGGCCCAGCACATGCCTCTGTTGGCTGTTACTCCGGAACATCATTACGATTTTCTGCGAAGCAGCCGCCATCGGAGGGGTCTTCTCGATTGGTGGCTGTTCCACGTGGAACCAGATTTCCATTGCCGATGGCTTCGTTACCAGAGGATCTTAGCGCAGCGCAATGCCGCCCTGCGCCAACGCTCGCCCATCCACCATATTTGGGACGAGGAACTGTCCGACCTCGGTGAAACAATCGATCGCTCGCGTCATGCCTTCTTTCTTCTTTTAGAGCGCGAATTCCATCGCGCTGCAGAATATCTATTGGAAGATTGGGATGCGCGATTGATCTTTGAATCCGGCTGGTGCCGCTCGGAACCCCTTCTGACGTGCCTGCTCCGGAACCGGACGAGCGACCAACGCCACGGCTATACCCGCCACGGGCCCCATCGCGCCGATCTTCGTTTCGAGTTGCATAGAGAAGGAATCCGCACACATCTGTCGCACGGCCAGCAAAAGTTGCTGGTCATCGCTCTGAGACTGTCCCAACTGAAGCTGTTTATCGCGCAATCCGGCCGGCCTTGCATCCTCCTGGCCGATGACCTCGGAGCTGAGTTGGATGCAGCACATCGGCAGAGGGTCCAGAACAGCCTGGCGTCGTTGGGTGCCCAGGCGTTCTTGACGTCCATGGACGATCACCCCTTTTTGACCACGGCCTCGACGCCAGTGTTTCACGTGGAACAAGGCCGGATTCGGACCGAATCCACGGTATTCGCGATACCAAAGAAATCAGCCCGAACCGAGATGAAAATGTTAGAATAATCGACTTCTACCCATAGGCTTGTCATGGAAAACAAACCGATTTATGACTCCACTAGCATCCAGGTGCTCAAAGGCTTGGACGCCGTTCGCAAGCGCCCTGGGATGTATATCGGCGACACGGACGATGGCACCGGCCTTCATCATATGGTTTTCGAGGTCGTCGATAATTCGATTGACGAGGCTCTAGCCGGCTATTGCACCCAAATCCAAGTTACAGTCCATACCGATAACTCCATTACCGTTTCCGATAATGGTCGCGGAATACCGACTGGCATCATCCCTGAAGAGGGCCGTTCAGCCGCTGAAGTCATAATGACCGTCCTTCATTCTGGTGGAAAATTCGACCAGAACTCCTACAAAGTCTCAGGGGGGCTTCACGGCGTCGGTGTCTCCGTTGTCAACGCCCTTTCTGACTCCCTTGAGCTCACCATCCGTCGCGATGGAAAGATTCATTACCAGATGTATCGCCTGGGAAACCCGGTCGAGCCGCTTACGGTTATCGGTGCTACCGACGAAACCGGCACCGATGTCCACTTCACGCCCAGTCCAAAGATCTTTACCAATACCATCTTCCATTACGACCTTCTCGCCAAGCGGCTACGCGAGCTATCGTTTTTGAATTCGGGCGTACGCATCGTTCTGCGTGACGATCGCGACCTTAAGGAAGACGTTTTTGAGTATCAGGGCGGAATTGCTGCTTTTGTTCGCCACCTCAACCGCAACAAAACGCCGCTGCACGAGAAAGTCATCTATATCTCCGCTGAAAAAGAGGGCGTTTCGGTTGAGCTCGCCATGCAGTGGAATGATTCGTACCAGGAAAACACGTTCTGCTATACCAACAACATTCCGCAACGCGATGGTGGTACACATCTCGCTGGCTTGCGTGCGGCCATGACGCGGACCCTAAACCAGCACATTGAAAACCTTGCCCTGGCAAAGAAAGACAAGATAAGCCCGACGGGCGATGACGCCCGCGAGGGGCTCACGGCAGTCCTGTCTGTCAAGGTGCCGGATCCGAAGTTCTCTTCCCAGACCAAGGAAAAGCTGGTTTCCTCCGAAGTCAAAGGTATTGTGGAGTCGGTCGTCAATGAGCGGCTTCTCGATTTTCTCCAGGAAAATCCCAGCGACGCGCGCGTGATTGCCTCGAAAATCATCGACGCTGCCCGCGCCCGGGAAGCCGCCCGCAAGGCTCGCGAAATGACCCGGCGCAAGGGCGCGCTAGATATCGCAGGGTTACCCGGGAAACTGGCTGACTGCCAGGAGCGTGACCCGTCCCTGTGCGAGCTGTATCTGGTCGAGGGCGACTCTGCCGGCGGCTCCGCGAAGCAGGCGCGCGACCGGCGCTTTCAGGCGATACTCCCCCTCAAAGGAAAGATCCTGAACGTTGAGCGGGCCCGTTTCGATAAAATGTTGTCGTCCGCCGAAGTGGGCACGCTGATCACGGCTCTGGGGACAGGCATTGGAAAAGATGACTTTGATATCAAAAAGTTACGCTATCATCGCATCATCATCATGACGGATGCCGATGTCGACGGTTCCCATATCCGCACTCTGTTGTTGACCTTTTTCTATCGCCAAATGGCCGAGCTTTTGACGGGAGGCCATATCTTTATTGCCCAACCGCCGCTGTACAAAGTTAAGCGCGGCAAGCTCGAGCGCTACCTGAAAGATGACGGCGAGCTCCAGGCGCACCTGTTGGAATCCGCCCTGGAAGGCGCCGCGCTTCTTGGAGCGCCCGAGGCGCCGCCCGTTGAGGATGAACGTTTAACCCGCCTGTGCCACGACTACCTGGCGGTTGAAAGTACTATCAAGCGCCTTTCTCGCCGCTACGATGCCAAGTTGCTGCGAAAGCTCGTCTATCTTCCGGGCTTCTCCGCTGAGGGACTCAAGGACCGCGCCGCTACCCAGGGATTTGCCGCCACCCTCAGGAGCCGATTGGCCTCGGAGCCCAATGGCGCTCACTACGAGGTAGGGCTCGGCACCAGTCCGGTCACTGGCTCCCCCGAGATCGTCGTGACCCGCAGTGAGCACGGTTCGCAGCACCGCAGCCGCCTCGATGCGGAATTCCTCGCATCGGGAGAATACCGCAGCCTGAGGACCCTGGGCGGCCAGCTGGATGGCTTGCTGCACGAAGGGGCCAGTGTACGGCGGGGAGACAAGGTTCAAGCCGTCACTCATTTCGAGGAGGCTGTCGAGTGGCTGATGAATGAGGCCCGGCGGGGACAGACCATACAGCGCTACAAGGGCCTCGGGGAAATGAACCCCGAGCAGCTGTGGGAGACCACAATGGAGCCGACCAAACGCCGCTTGCTGAAGGTCAATATTGAGGACGGCGTTGCTGCGGATGAGATCTTCACCACGCTTATGGGCGAGCAGGTCGAGCCCCGCCGGGAATTCATCGAGAAGAACGCCTTAGCCGTGTCCAATCTGGATATCTAGTTCCGTCGACGGCAGCGCCGCTTGGGCGATGGAGGTCTGAGCACCGTGTTCCATATCCGGGCCATGACGATCGGTGACTACGATGCTGTCGTGACGCTGATGTGCTCGGAGCCTGGTGTCTGCCTTAGGGATTCCGACTCGCGCCCGGACACCGCCCGATATCTCGAGCGAAACCCAGGCCTGAGCCTCGTCGCCGAAATTAGCCACGACGTTGCAGGCTGCGTGCTGTGCGGCCATGATGGCAGAAGAGGCTATCTGCGGCATCTGGTTGTCCGGCCGTCCTCACGCCGCCTCGGCATCGGAACCGCCCTGGTTGGGCGTTGTCTGGCAAGCCTGGAATCCATAGGCATCCACAAGACCCATATAGAAGTATTGCGGCACAACCAGGGCGCGATTGCCTTCTGGGAGAAGCTGGGCTGGGTACAGCGTGAAGATATCCGCCGATACTCCCTCATCCAGGGCGCTGGAGACAACGCCTAAGCCCCGCCTACCGGTGCGCTCTAATGGAGCGTGCGCGGCACAGTAAGCACGAATGCCGGAATCTCCGCGTCAAATTCGACGCCGTCATCGGCGATCATCTGATAGCTGCCCCGCATGCTGCCAAACGGCGTCTCCAGTATCGCGCCGCTGCTGTACTCAAAACTTTTGCCCGGCGGAAGATAAGGTTGCTCACCCACCACGCCCGGACCGCGGACTTCCTGGACCTTATTGTTGGCGTCAGTGATGATCCAATGGCGCGTCAGCAGCCTCGCTGGCACGCTGCCGTGGTTTGTGATCCGGACCGTATATGCAAACACATAACGATCAGATTCCGGAGCCGACTGAGCTTCCACGTAAGCCGATTTTACCGACACATCGATGTGATGCTTCGCCACGTCCGGATCCCCTGATCGGTTCTGTCCATGCATCATACCAATTCCGGACCGCTTTGACCTGCCCTCGGCATCCCTTGCTTTCCTATTGCGGCCCTGCCGCAAGGGCGGTTCCATCACCCGGTCGGCCACTCACCCCGGCACGGGACGCTGAAAAAAGCCAACTCGCCATCCAGCCGTGCCGCTGACAGTCTTCCGCCCCACAAGCATCCGCTATCCAGTCCGATCACACCATCACCCTGCCACAGTCCCAGTGCAGACCAGTGACCGAATACAATCCGCAACCGGCGGCTTGCACGACCCGCAACCTGAAACCAGGGCACTAGCCCATCAGGCTGTGTGCCGGGCGGTCCCTTGTGCTGCATATCCATCCTGCCGGTGCCGTCGCAGTAGCGCAGCCGCGTCATGGCGTTGATTACAACCCGCAGCCGCTCCCACCCTCGCAAATTTTCGCTCCAGCGATCCGGAACGTTACCGTACATATGCTCGAAAAACGCCCCCTCTGCCGATTCCCGGATGGCCTCCGCGGCTTCCTCCGCCAGCATCACTGCCTGGCTGAGATTCCAACACGGCAACAAGCCGGCATGAACGAGCGTATAGTCCAGGCCGGCATCGTGATGCAGCAGCGGACGCGTGCGCAACCACGCCAGTAGCTGCGCTCGGTCCGGCGCACCCAGCACGTCCTGTAGCGTATCTTGCGGGTGGCTGCGGCCTTTGCCTGCAGCCACCGCCAGCAGGTGCAGATCATGGTTGCCGAGGACGACATGCGCGCGTCTCCCCAGACCCATGACGAATCGCAGGACTTCGGCTGAGGCAGGTCCGCGATTGACCAGATCGCCAGTGAACCACAACTCATCCTGTTCTGGCGAAAATCCGATCAGGTCCAGAAGCGCGTACAGCGCATCGGCGCAGCCCTGTACGTCCCCGATAGCATAGACCCCCATCCCGTCTTAAACCGGGCCGGACAGACGTCGAAACTTCATAGTGGCCCGGATCAGCCCGTCAGTGATTCCAGGCTCCCGTGCCGAATGGCCAGCAGCCGGCACGATTTCAATCTCCGATCCGGACCAAGCCCGGTGGAGCTCCCACGCGCTCTGTACCGGACAGGGCATATCGTATCGTCCCTGAATGATGATGCCGGGGATCCTATTGAGCCGTGCCGCGTCACGCAGAATCTGGTCAGGCTCCAGAAAGCTGTCATGGACAAAATAATGCGCCTCGATCCGCGCGAGGCTGAGCGCCACGTGGGGATCGCTAAAAAACTCTACGACCGCCTGCCGTGGAGCCAGCGTTGCGGTACGGCCTTCCCATATCGACCAGGCCTTGGCCGAAGCCATCCGCGCAACCTCATCGCTACCGGTAAGCAGACGGTAATGCGCCTCAACCGGGTTGTCCCGGCCGCCCGCTGCAAGGGGCGCAATAAACTCCTCCCAGTAATCCGGGAAAATTCGATTGGCCCCTTCCCGATAAAACCACTCGATTTCCCAGGGACGGCATAGAAATATGCCGCGCACGATCAGTCCAAGCACTGCCTCAGGGTGGGTTTCAGCATAAACGAGACTCAGGGTCGAACCCCAGGATCCCCCAAACAGGACCCAACGGCGTACGCCGAGATGTTCGCGAATGGCTTCCATGTCCTCGACCAGCTTCTGGGTCGTGTTGCCTTCCAGGCCGGCATGCGGGCGCGACCGCCCGGCGCCGCGCTGGTCGAACAAGATTATCCGGTAGGCCAGCGGGTCGAAAAACTGCCGGTGATAACCCTCGCAGCCAGCGCCGGGGCCACCGTGCACGAACAGCACGGGCAGACCCTGCGGGTTGCCGGATTCCTCGACATAAAGGGTGTGGCCGTCAGAGACCGCCAGGCTGTGCTCGGCATACGGCTTGATCTCTGGGTACAGAACATGCATGCACTCGTTCCTGGTGGTGCTGTGGACTCCGTCCCGCAAGCCGCAACCTGGCTCCCCGGCAAACCCGGCGCCACTCCTGCGCTCCGCGGCTCCATGTCAGTATACTGACCCCGGTCACGAAATCCACGCTTGCCGCCGCGCCGCTAGCTCGGACCACCGATTCGCGGTATGCTTCGTCACTTTTTTGGATCATCAGCCAGCCATGTCCGCAGAAATCCGCCGCGAAGCTGCCCGCCGGCGCACGTTCGCCATCATTTCCCATCCTGATGCCGGCAAGACCACCCTCACCGAAAAGCTGCTGCTCTTCGGGGGTGCCATCCAGCTTGCCGGCACCGTGAAGGGACGCAAAGCCGCGCGCCACGCAACCTCGGACTGGATGGAACTGGAAAAGCAACGCGGCATCTCCGTCACCTCGTCGGTGATGCAGTTTCCCTACCGCGACCGAGTCGTCAATTTGCTCGACACCCCAGGACATGAGGATTTCTCCGAGGACACCTATCGCACCCTGACGGCGGTCGATTCCGCGCTCGTGGTCATCGATGCCGCAAAGGGTGTCGAGGAGCGGACCATCAAGCTCATGGAAGTCTGCCGGCTGCGAAATACTCCGATCACCACGTTCATCAACAAGCTCGACCGTGAAGGCCGCGACACCATGGAAGTGCTGGATGAGGTGGAAAAGGTGCTGCGCATACAGTGCGCGCCCATCACGTGGCCTATCGGAATGGGCAAGCGCTTTCGTGGCATCTACCACCTGCCCAACGAGTCCGTGCACCTGTACTCACCTGCCCACGGTGGACGAATAAATGCCGGAGAAACGATTCACGGCCTCGATAATCCCCGCCTTGATGAGTTGCTCGGCCAGCAAGCAGACGAGCTGCGTGCGGAAGTGGCGCTGGTGCAGGGCGCCAGCCATCCTTTTGACCGCGAGGGCTACCTTGCTGGCCGGCAGACTCCGGTGTTCTTCGGGTCCGCCATTAACAATTTCGGGGTGCGCGAGCTGCTCGATACCTTCGTCGACATCGCGCCGGGACCCCAACCCCGCGATGGGGGACGGCAAGTCAATGCCGACGAAGACGCCTTCAGCGGGTTTGTATTCAAGATCCAGGCAAACATGGACCCCAATCACCGTGACCGCATCGCCTTCCTGCGGGTATGTTCAGGCAAGTACGCCCCGGGGATGAAGCTTCACCACGTGCGCATCGGCCGGGAGGTGATCATCTCGAACGCCATAACCTTCATGGCACAGGAACGGGAGACTGCAGCGGAGGCCTATGCTGGCGACATCATCGGGCTGCACAACCACGGCACGATGCGAATCGGAGACACCCTTACCCAGAAGGAGGCGCTCAAATTCACGGGCGTGCCGAACTTTGCGCCGGAGATATTCCGTCGCGCCCAGATTCGCAATCCGCTGAAGACTAAGGCGCTTCAGAAGGGACTCGAGCAGCTGACGGAAGAGGGCGCCACCCAGCTGTTTCGGCCGCTGAACTCGAACGACCTGATTCTCGGTGCGGTGGGGACGCTGCAGTTTGACGTGGTTGCGCACCGTCTTCAGAACGAATACGGTGTCGACGCGCTGTTCGAACCGGTCGCAGTCCATAGCGCACGCTGGATCGCCTGTGCCGACGCGAAAATGCTGGCCGAATTCCAGCGCAAGTTGCACGACAGCCTGGCCCGGGACAGCGCCGGGGAGCTGGCTTACCTCGCACCGTCGCGCGTCAACCTCCAGCTCACCATGGAGCGCTGGCCGGACGTGGAATTCCACGCTACACGCGAACAAGCCTGAAGCCACCGGCACACCGGGCCGGGCGGCCGGGTTTGCTCAGGGGTCGTCAGCCCGCGGCGCTACGTTCCGCCCGCTTGCGGTCCGACTCCCTGAGGTGTCGTTTGCGCAGGCGTATATGGCTGGGGGTCACCTCGACCAGCTCATCGTCTTCGATAAATTCCAGGGCGCGCTCCAGGGTAAGCTGGATCGGCGGCGTAAGAATAATGGCGTCGTCCGAGCCCGAGGCGCGGACATTTGTCAGCTGCTTGCCCTTCATGGCGTTGACCACCAGGTCGTTGTCGCGCGAGTGAATACCGACGATCATTCCTTCGTACATTTCCTCGCCGGGCGAAATAAACAGCCGCCCGCGCTCCTGGAGGTTCCATAGCGCGTAGGCAACGCTGACGCCGACGCCGTTCGAGATGAGCACGCCGTTGACGCGCCGCCCGGCGTCACCTTTTTTCATGGCGCCGTAGTGATCAAACACGTGATAAATCAGGCCGCTTCCGGCTGTTGCCGTAAGAAACTCGGTCTGGAAGCCGATCAGGCCGCGCGCCGGAACCATGTATTCAAGACGTACGCGACCCTTGCCATCAGGCTCCATGTTGAGCAGGTCGCCCCTGCGTGCGCCGAGTTTTTCCATCACGGTGCCCTGGTGCTGGCTTTCGACGTCGACGGTAACCATCTCGTAAGGCTCCTGCTTTTCCCCGTTGACCTCCTTGATGATCACCTGCGGGCGAGAAACCCCGAGCTCGTAACCTTCGCGGCGCATGTTCTCGATCAGGATACCGAGGTGCAGCTCGCCGCGCCCGGACACCCGGAACTTGTCGGGGCTGCCAGTATCCTCCACCCGCAGCGCTACGTTCGTGATCAGCTCCCGCTCGAGACGCTCGCGCAGCTGGCGGCTGGTCACGTACTTCCCGTCCCTGCCGGCAAACGGCGAGTTGTTCACCTCGAACGACATCGTGACGGTCGGCTCGTCGACCGACAGGGCCGGAAGCGCTTGCACGCAGAGCGGATCGCAGAACGTATCGGAAATGTGCGGCGAGTCGATTCCGGTAATGGCTATGATGTCTCCAGCAGCGGCTTCTGGGACTTCCGTGCGTTCCAGGCCGAGAAATCCGAGAACCTGAAGTACCCGGGCCGGCCGGGTCTTGCCGGCCTTGTCGACGACGGCCACTTGCTGATTGGGCCTGATGCGCCCCCGCTTGATCCGTCCGACCGCGATGGCTCCCACATAACTCGAATAATCGAGGCTCGAAACCTGCATCTGAAACGGCCCGTCCAGGTCCACGTCCGGCGCGGGCACATGGGCAATGACGGTCTCGAATAGCGGCGTCATGTCTCCCGATCGCACGTCGGGCTCCAGTCCGGCATAGCCGTTCAGTGCCGACGCATAAATGACGGGGAAATCCAGCTGCTCCTCGGTGGCCCCGAGCTTGTCGAACAGATCAAACGTTTGATCCAGCACCCAGCCCGGCCGGGCCCCGGGACGGTCTATCTTGTTGATCACCACGATGGGCCTGAGTCCCTGAGCAAAAGCCTTGCGGGTTACGAAACGCGTCTGCGGCATCGGCCCGTCGATTGCGTCCACCAGAAGCAGCACCGAATCGACCATGGACAGCACGCGCTCGACCTCTCCTCCGAAATCCGCATGCCCCGGGGTGTCGATGATGTTGATGCGGTAGTCGTGCCAGCGTATGGCGGTATTCTTCGCCAGAATGGTGATGCCACGCTCCTTTTCGAGGTCGTTGGAATCCATGACCCGCGTACCGAGCTGCTGGTGCGGAGCAAACGTCCCGGACTGCTGCAGCAGCTTGTCGACCAGTGTGGTCTTGCCATGGTCGACGTGCGCGATGATGGCAATATTGCGTAATTTCTCGATCAAAGGGGTATCCCGGCGTAACCGCAAAAAGGCCGCGCATTATACACGATTGTCGCGAAAACCAGAGACATGCGCGGCACGCCCGCGACCGAGGTACGATCCGCCACCAGGGCAGGCCGGGCGACCAGGTCAGCGTTTCAGCCAGATTTCGTAGGTGTACAGGCCGATTTCCACCGCGATTAGGACCACAATATACCATTCCACCCGCAGCATTCGGCGGTTATGCAGCAGGTTGAGCGCTGTCTCGGCAGTATGCGAAACCAGCGCCAGCTTGCGCTCGAGCACGGTGTCGCGCTCACGCAGCTCATATTCCGACTCCAGTCGCAGGTACAGGCGCTCCAGTTCCGGCTGGTCCCACAGCAGCTCCGGCTTGTCCTGGATCTCGACCCGCCCAATCATCTTGGCCTGCACCGAAAGCGCGCCGCCGATGTGCTGCAGCAGCTGTCGGAGAACATGCGGGGCCCCGCCCTCGCGTTCGATCCGCTGCGCCAGCGGCTCGATCACATCGAACACCGCCGCCATCGCGGTCTCGTAGCGCTGCAGCGCTACGCTGCGGGCGAGCACGATCGCAACTACCTGCAACCGCGGCAACCCCAAATCGCTGACCGCAATGCCGTCGACCGCAACCCCTTCCGCTTGCCCGGCGCTGACAAAAATCCGCCCGTCCTCGGTTTCGGGGTGCGACAGCGGCCGCTCCATGCGTGGCGCCAGATCCAGCAGAAAGGCCTGCTGCTCAGCGTCGCTCAGATTGAACAGAACCACCGCGCCATATCGGAACAGCATCGCGAGTCCGCTTTCGCCTGCAGCCACCACCAGGGGCTGGAATTCCATGGGTGTCTCATAATAGCCACGCAGGTGCAGCCGTTCGCTCACCAGGTACGCTCGGACTGCGACCGCGGTGCTTCCGCGCAAGCGGTCCCCCGGGCCGGGGGAGGGCGGGGCAAACGTCGTTGCTTCGCTCATTGGCGGTCCCCCGGTACTCCTTGGCTGCTGTCAGTGTTTGCGTCCACCGGACATTACGGCTCTGCCGCCGGCGCCAGGTTGGATCAGTTTAGATAATGGGATGCCTTCGCCGAATACACCGACGTGCATTCGCTCGAAGGTGGAGTGCGCTCGACCGACAAAAGCGACCCGTTGCCGAGCGTGTTCTTGATCTGCACCGCAGCCTGATAGATGGGGCTGGTCGTGGGGATATAGCAGTAGAAATAGTGGCCGTTGGCGTCCTCGCCGTAAAAATACAGCAGCCCGTTCGCGTAGCCACCGGCCCCAATATAGGTCTTGGTCGCAGTCAGCGTCGTATTGAAACGGTTGTTGAAGGTGCCATACATGTACTCGCTGTTTGGACCCACATAAACATACCCGGGCACGTAGTCGCCCTGGGCGAAGGCCGGAACAGACAGCACCACGCCGACCAGCGCCAATGCCAACATGGCGAATTTCATGTGTCTCCTCCTCAGAATTTCCACGGCGCACGGACTTCCTGCCCTAGAGCGAGGGCAGTGATCCCACCGGCTTCATCTCCTGGTTGTTGATGGCCCCGAAAATCTTGTTGAGCAGCGCCTCGCGCTGCCGCTCGGAAAGCATCGGCGCAACCTGCAGCAATGCGCTGCTGTCAGCATCGGTCCAAACGCCGCTGGCCAGCGCCCGATCCACAATCTCCCGGGATTGGCGTGCGGCCTGCATGCGCGGCGCACTATCGCGAGGCGGTAGTCCGGCTTCAGTGGTCCCGATTGGCTCCAGCTGGGCGGGTGGGGCCGCAGCCAGCTTTGCCAGGTAGGGTGCCAGCTCCTGTTTCAGAACGGAATCTATTGCCTGCCGCAATACCCGGTCCCGGGGAATTTTTGCTGAAAACCCGGCGCTGCTGGGGTTGGTCCTCGGGATTGCCGGAACCGACGCTCGAGTGGCCGAAGGCGCGGCCGGAATTCTCATCCATAGGGCCACAAAGCCGACGATCTGAACAACGATGATGCCGGTCAGCAGGAATTTGTAGTGACCTGATTCCATCCGCTTCGATGCCTGTCTCGGTATTAGCCGCAGCGCCTGCCGTGCGGTCGCCCGCTGTTTGAGCTGCCTGCGGGGCTATGTCCTTCCCATAAGAATACAGGAAATATCCCGGTTCTGTGCAAGCGCGGTGGGTGGAGCATTTCATGGCCGCAGGAGCCGCCATGGCCCTGCGGCCGATTTGAGCCGCCCGTGCCTCGCCAGCGAAGAACCGAAAGTGTCCGCAAGTGCGTTGCCGAATCAAAGAGCGAGTCGCTCCCAGATCGTGCTTGTCGGGCCGGCGCGGTTAAGAGTATAGAAGTGCAGGCCCGGTGCGCCGGCCGCAAGCAGTCGGTCGCACAGTTCGGTGGTCACGTCTAGCCCGAAGGCACGGATTGCATCGAGGTCTTCCCCGTAGTCCTCCAGACGCCTGCGGATCCAGCGCGGGATCTCCGCGCCGCATGCATCCGAAAAGCGCGCGAGCTGCTTGAAGTTGGTGATCGGCATGATGCCCGGCACGATGGCAATGCCCAGCCCCAGTTCCTCGCAGTCATCCACGAAGCGGAAATACGAATCAGCATTATAGAAATACTGTGTGATGGCGGAATCGGCGCCGGCCAGGACCTTGCGGCGGAAGTTCAGCCGGTCGGCCGAGGCGCTCGCTGCCTGCGGGTGGGTCTCGGGGTAGGCGGCGACCTCGATGTGGAAATGGGAACCCGTCTCGGCCCGGATGAACTCCACGAGCTCGCTCGCGTAACGCAATTCTCCCGCAGCGACCGTGCCCGAGGGCAGATCTCCACGCAAGGCGACAAGGTGGCGGACCCCCAGGGCCATGTAGCTGCGCAAAATCTGGCGGAGTTGGTCCCGCGATGATCCGATGCAAGAAATGTGCGGGGCCGCGCCGAAGCCCCGCCCCATTATCTCCCTGACAGTCTCGAACGTGCCTTCGCGTGTGCTCCCGCCGGCCCCGAAAGTCACCGACATGAAGCGCGGCCCAAGCTGCCCGAGCTGGGCATACGTGTGACGCAGGCTCGCCCTTCCCTCCTCTGTCTTGGGAGGGAAAAACTCGAAGCTGAAGGTCCGTCCGTGCCGTTTCTGGGTTTCCATAGGAAAGCCGAAAGTCGCGATGCTTGTCCGATCAGGCGCGGCCGGGCCGCGCAGCGATACGTGCTGTCTGTGGCGGATCAGTACCGGTAATGGTCCGGCTTGTAGGGACCATCGACCGGAACGTTGATGTACGCCGCCTGTTCGGCGGAAAGCCGGGTGAGGTGCGCGCCTATCTTCTTGAGGTGCAGGCGGGCGACTTTCTCGTCGAGCCTTTTCGGCAGCGTGTACACCTTCCGTTCATAGGCAGCGCCGTTGTTAAAAAGCTCGATCTGCGCGATGGTCTGATTTGAGAAGGATGCCGACATTACGAAACTCGGGTGCCCGGTTGCGCAGCCGAGGTTTACAAGCCTGCCCTTGGCCAGGACGATGAGTTTCCTGCCGTCCGGGAACAGAACGTGATCGACCTGCGGCTTGATCTCTTCCCACGGGTACCCCTCGAGTGCGGCGATGTCGATTTCCGAATCGAAATGCCCGATGTTGCATACGATCGCCTCGTGCTTCATCGCAAGCATATGCGCGTGGGTGACCACGCCCACGTTGCCGGTTGCGGTGACGAAGATGTCACCCAGCGGAGCGGCCTCCTCCATGGTGACCACGCGGTAACCCTCCATTGCCGCCTGTAGAGCGCAGATGGGGTCGATCTCCGTGATCCAAACCGTGGCGCCCATGCCGCGGAACGCCTGGGCGCAGCCCTTCCCGACATCCCCGTAGCCGAGCACCACGCATATCTTTCCGGCGATCATGACGTCGGTGGCACGCTTGATCCCGTCGATCAGGGATTCCCGGCAGCCGTACAGATTGTCGAACTTGGACTTCGTCACCGAGTCGTTGACATTCATCGCCGGAAACATCAGCTCGCCCCGCTGCTGCATCTGATAAAGGCGGTGTACCCCGGTCGTTGTTTCCTCGGTCACCCCGCGGATGCCCTTGGCGATAGCGGTCCACTTGCCCGGACTGGCTGCGAGACTGTCGCGCAGCAGGTGCAAAAAGACCTTCCATTCCTCGCTCGCGTTCGGCTCGGCGTCCGGCACCCTGCCGGCACCCTCGAATTCCGCGCCCTTGTGCACGAGCAATGTGGCGTCGCCGCCATCATCCAGGATCATGTTCGGGCCCTTCCCGTCCGGCCAGGTCAGCGCCTGCTGGGTGCACCACCAATATTCTTCAAGGGTCTCACCCTTCCAGGCAAATACCGGAATCCCTGCCGCCGCCATCGCCGCCGCCGCATGATCTTGCGTGGAAAAGATATTGCAGGAGGCCCAGCGCACCTGGGCCCCTAACGACGTCAGCGTTTCCATCAGTACGGCCGTCTGAATGGTCATGTGCAGCGAGCCGGAAATGCGCGCTCCCCTGAGTGGCTGCTGCGCACCGAACTCCTCGCGTAGCGCCATCAGGCCTGGCATTTCCGTCTGGGCGATTTCGATCTCCTTGCGGCCCCATGACGCGAGGCCAATATCCGCGACCTTGTAGTCCGCGGTCTTCGAATTCACGACAGCGTTCATGATGCATGCTCCATAATGAACGAGCGCCGTTGTACGGGTCGGTGTCGTCTCCAAGCCTGGCCCCCGGACACTGCTTCGGAGGGTCGCAACGCTCCTTGGAAAGGACAATGCCCCGCCGCCACGGCAGGGCCTGTTGAAGGTCTGACAGGGATCATCCGGAAGGGCTTGTCCCCTGGTTTACGAGACAACCGGGGCCGGCTTAGGCCCGCACGGCATTGCGCGCATCGGGTTTGATGCCGGACGCGTCGCGCAGCTGTTCGGCCCGATCGGTCCGTTCCCAACTGAAGTCCGGCCGTTCACGCCCGAAATGGCCGTATGCCGCGGTCGCTAGATAAATGGGACGCAGCAGATCGAGCATCTGAATGATGCCCTTGGGGCGCAGATCGAAGTGTGCAACGACCAGCTCAGCGAGCTTATCGTCGGGCAGCTTGCCAGTGCCGAAGGTATCGATGTGCACCGAAACGGGGCGTGCGATCCCGATTGCGTAGGCAACCTGGATCTCGCAGCGGTCCGCAAGCCCAGCAGCGACCACATTCTTTGCGACATAGCGCCCGGCGTAGGCCGCCGAACGATCCACCTTGGAAGGATCCTTGCCGGAAAATGCCCCGCCACCGTGTCTGGCCATGCCGCCATAAGTATCGACGATGATCTTGCGGCCCGTGAGGCCGGCGTCGCCTACCGGACCGCCGATTTCGAACGCCCCGGTCGGGTTGACAAAGTACTTGGTATCCTTGCCGAGCCACTCCTTGGGAAGCACCGGCTTGATGATCTCCTCGATCACCGCTTCGCGGATCGTCTCATGTTTGATGCCGGGTGCGTGCTGGGTGGAAAGAACTACCGCATCGATCCCGGCCGGCCTGCCATTGACATATTTGACGGTAACCTGCGATTTGGCATCGGGGCGCAGCCAGGGGAGCTTGCCGCCCTTGCGCACCTGGGCCTGCCGTTCCACGAGGCGGTGCGCCAGCGAAATCGGCATCGGCATGAGCACGTCCGTTTCGCTGGTCGCATAGCCGAACATCAGTCCTTGGTCGCCAGCACCCTGTTCCAGATCGAGCCCGCGCCCTTCGTCCACGCCCTGGGCGATGTGCGGCGACTGTCGCCCGATGGCGGTGAGCACGGTACAGCTGTCAGGGCCGAATCCCATTTCGTCCGAGTAGCCGATGTGACGGATGACCTCCCTTGTTACCCTGTCGAAATCGACGTTCGCGCTCGATGTTATCTCACCGGCGAGCACCACGAGATTGTTCTTCACCAGCGTTTCGCAGGCGACCCGTGCGTTTTTGTGCTGCGCCAGTACCGCATCCAGTACCGCATCCGATATCTGGTCGCACACCTTGTCCGGATGCCCTTCCGACACGGATTCCGATGTAAAGAGATAGCTATCTGCCATGGCGGCTTCCTTTGCTGATGTCGATTCGTAAAGTGGACGCAAAGTGTACCCAACCCAGGCCCAAATTGACACGGTTTGAGCGCCAGGCCTGTTCCGTTAAGGGCGTGCGCGGGGTTCGGGTCGCGCCCGGGTACCGATTCAGCACTGTTCCCAAGGCAGCCCGTGAAAGCGCCAGCCGCCTGAACTGCTGCGGTGGTGATCATCATCGAGCGGTCCCTCAAAGCCCTCAGCAACATTGTATACGTTTTGAAAACCGGCGCTGGCCAGACACGCGCCGGCTTCGAGGGACCGGACACCGCTACGGCAGATCAGTATGACCGGAGCGCTTCCGCCCACTCCTCCGAGAATCGCCCGCCGGACCTCGGTGGCGAAATCCGGATTGACCGTCCAGTCTGGCTCGTCAATCCAGGGTATATGGATGCAGCCCACAGGATGCCCGATGAACAGGTGCTCCATCAGCGAGCGCGTGTCGATGAATAGCGCATTCGGGTGCCCTTGGATCAGTTCCCAGGCCTCCTTCGGATGCAAGGTTTTGACTTGGCTCATGTCCAACAACCTCCGTGGCCGTGGCACATTTGCCGGCCTCTCGTGCACGTTTAAGGCATAATACCGGAGCCATGGTCACCATTGCCGAATTACCCGCCGTCCAGCGTCCTCCCCGCAGCATCCTGCGCGCGGCCGGTAGCGCCATCGCCGACTACGACATGATCCGGCCAGGAGACCGTCTGTTGCTTGGCCTATCCGGCGGCAAGGACAGCCTGAGCATGTTGCACACCCTTGTGCACCTGCGGGACAGGGCGCCGGTTCCATTTACCCTTGCAGCCGCCACCGTCGATCCCCAGATCGACGGATTCGATCCCTCAGGCCTGTGCGACTATGTCCCCGGGCTCGGCATTCCGTATTACTACCGGCGCCAACAGATCGTGGAGCGGGCGCTCCGGACCATGCGGGGAAAGTCGTTCTGTGCCTATTGTGCACGCATGCGCCGCGGAATTCTCTATGCCACGGCTCGCCAACAGGGCTGCAATGTGCTGGTCCTTGCCCAGCATCTGGATGACCTGGCGGAATCCTTTTTGATGAGCGCATTTCATGGAGGATCCTTGCGTACTATGAAGGCCCATTACCTTAATGATGTCGGGGACTTGCGCGTCATCCGGCCATTTATTTATGTCCGGGAGCGCCAATTACTGGACTTTGCAACCGATGCGCGCCTGCCGGTGATCGCGGACAACTGTCCGGCCTGTTTCCGGATGCCCAGCCAGCGCCAGCACATGAAAGAGCTGCTGGCCCGAGAAGAAGGCTTTCATCCCCGGTTATTCGAGAACCTGCTGCATGCCATGAGACCGATGATGGAATCTGGCGGTGTCCCATGGACCACCACACGAGGCAAGTAACAGCCGCGTTCTGAAAAGTTTTCGAAAATAATATCGGCACAATAGCCACTTTATATACTCGTTTTCCCACTTTGATAGTTATCACGGGAGTTCTTTGGACAGGTTTGTTGCAATAGGGCCTTGGTGGGGCGTGACCAGGATATATGCTGTGTTTTTGTCGGACTTCGTGGAACTGATATGACATTACCACCCATTATCAGGGCGTCCGCTAAGGCTCTGGTGGCTCTCATTGGGTCGGTGCGTAACGCGCTGCCCGAGTCCGGGGAACCCTCCCACGGAGAGGGTTCCGCCTATCACTCGCCTCGGTTCCGGCGGGCCTACCTGATGCCCGCCTATTGGGGGGTATGGTTAGGCATCGGGCTGCTGCGTGGGGTTTCCATCCTGCCGTGGCCGGTCCGGGATGCGCTCGGCACGCTGGCCGGCGACGCGTATCGACTCCTTAGCGGCAAGCGCCGACGCATCGCGCGGATCAACGTGGCCATGTGCTTTCCCGAGATGACGGCGGCGGCGCGCGCGCAACTCGTGCGGCGGCACTTCCGAGTCTACGCCCAGTGCCTGCTGGACTTTCCGCTGCTCTGGTTCGGCAGCCCGGCCAAAATCCGGAAGCTCGTGCGCATTACCGGCCTCGAAAACTATCAGGTCCCACATGAACAGGGCCGCAGAACCATCCTTCTGACCGCGCATTTCGTGGCGCTCGAATTCGGTGCGGCCGCCATGTCGTCGCGTTATCCCCTGCTCGGAATGATCAAGCCCTTGAAAAATCCCTTGATCGACTGGTTCATGGCCGCAGGCAGGAAGCGGTTCGATCCGAGGGGCCGCATGCTCCTGCGGGATCAGGGCCTGCGCCCCGTCATCCGGGAAGTTCAGCGGGGCCTGGGTTTCTACTATTTGCCGGATGAGGATTTCGGCACCCAAGGTTCGATTTTCGTGCCATTTCTGGGAACCCAGGTGGCGCGCTTGACCACGCTCGGTCGTCTCGCCCAGATCTGTGATGCGGTCGTGATTCCCTGTTTTACCTATCGGTTGCCGCACGGGCAGGGTTATGAGGTGCGTCTCGGGCCTGCGCTGGACGCGTTTCCGAGCGGGGACCTCAATGCCGATACCCGCAAGATGAATGCGGAGCTTGAGCATCACATCCTGCGTACACCGGAGCAGTACATGTGGACATTCAAGTACTTTAAGACACGCCCGGACGGTGGCCCATCGCCCTATGACCAGCACTGACTTGCGCCCTGGGCTTTTGCATCCTCGATACTGGTCATCCTGGGCCGGCGTTGCGCTATTGCGTGTGCTTGGTGTCCTGCCGCTGCCGCTGCTTTGGGTCCTGGGTGCCGTGATTGGCGAGGTGGTATCTCTCTTCCCGAGTCGCGCACGGCGGACCGCAGATGTAAATCTGGCTCTGTGTTTCTCCGCGGCGAGCGACCGAGAGCGCCGGCGTCTGCGCCGGGCGACCTTCAGGACGTTCGCCCAGGCGATCATGAGCATGGGGATTTCGCTATGGGCTACACATGCGCGTTTGCAGCGGCTGGTGCGGTTTCGTGACCGCACGTTTTACGATGCCGCCCTGGCTGCCGGGCAGCACGTAATCCTGCTGGCACCGCACTTTGTGGTGCTCGAGATCGCGGGGCTCCGGTTGTCGCAGGAGCGGCCGATGGTGAGCATGTACAAGAGCCCGAGAAATCCGGTCTTCGATTATGTCATGCGCCGCAGCCGGTCCCGCTTCGGGGGGGTGATGATCGAGCGAAATTCCGACCTTCTCCCCCTGGTCCGGTTGCTGCGCGAAGGCCGCCCATTCTATTACCTCCCCGACCAGGAGCCCGGACGCGCAGATTTCGTGTTTGCGCCATTTTTCGGAGTGCCGGCCGCAACACTCACGGCCCCAAGCCGCATCGCGCGTTTGGCCCGGGCTGTCGTGATTCCGTGCTATACGCGCCTGCTGCCGTTCGGGCGCGGCTACGAAATAATCATGAAGCCGCCCCTGCAGGACTTCCCTTCGACCGATCCCCTGGGAGACGCCACTCGCCTCAATGCGGCAATCGAGGAGGCGGTGCGCGAGATGCCGGAGCAGTACCTGTGGACCTATAAGCGCTTCAAGACCCGGCCTGGCAATGCGCCCAGCTACTATGACTGAACCGGCAAGTCGGACCGCATTCGCTCATCCCCGCTACTGGCCAAGCTGGCTAGGCTATGCATTTCTGCGGGCGGCGGCGCTCCTTCCGCTGCCGCTTATCTGGGCGCTGGGCGGGGCGATCGGGACGCTGTTCTACCTGCTGCACGCTGAGCGCCGCCATGTCGCGCGCGTCAACCTGCGTCTGTGCTTTCCGGAGCTCGACGATCGCGCCCGCAATGCCCTAGTCCGGCGGCATTTTCGCGAATTCATGCGCGCCTCCCTGACCGTACCTATTGCATGGTGGGGCTCGCTCAGCCGCCTCAACCGCCTGGTGCGCTGCCGCAACTGCCATTACCTCGACGACGCGTTCAATGCTGGCCGCCGCATTATTCTGCTGGCTCCCCACTTTGTCAGCATGGAGATCGGCGGCATATACCTGGCAAGCAGCCGGCATTCACGGTTTGCCAATCTGTACAAAAAGCCCAAGAATGCCCTGCTCGATCACCTGATTTCCGAGAGGCGCACCCGCTTTGGCGGCGTGCTTATTGAGCGGATGGCGGGGCTGCGGCCTGCGATCCACAGCATCAAGCGGGGCCTCGCGTTTTATTATCTTCCCGACCAGGACCAGGGTATCCGGGGCGCGGTGTTCGCGCCATTTTTCGGGGTTCCCGCAGCGACCCTGACGTCGCTAGGCAGGCTTGCGGCGATGACCGGAGCGATTATCCTTCCCTGCTTTACACGCCAGCTCCCCTATGGCCGAGGATACGAGGTCATCTTCAGACCGCCTATGGAGCACTTTCCAAGCGGGGACGACGCTGTCGACGCGCAGCGCATGAACCAGGAGATCGAAGCCGGGGTGCGGGAGATGCCGGAGCAGTACTTCTGGGTGCACCGGCGGTTCAAGACACGGCCGCCCGGGAGTCCGCCGCTGTATTGAAGCTGCTGGGTCGTCCCGGCAGCTCTAGGGCTTTTGCTCCAGCCGCCTGAGGAACACCCGCATCTCCTTTGCCGCCTGGAGATCGCCTTTTTCCTCGGCGTGGCCGATACCGTCCCGGTAGGCTTGCAGTGCCTCTTCCTGCCGGCCCGCTGCCGCCAACGCCTGCCCCAAAAGCTTCCACGCGGCGGAGTACTGGGCGTCGAACTGCAGCGCACTTCGAAAATGGACAGCGGCCCGTTCGTACTTTCCCTCCTTCAGATACTCGACACCCAGGCCAAACCGCAACAACGCGCCGTCCTGGCCCTTGGCGAGCATGGCTTCAAGGTTGTCGATCAGGGACATGGCAGTGTTGTCTGCGTCCTGGCTTTCACTTGTCCTTGTCGCGACGCAGCCCGATCCCGAGCCCCTTGAGCTTACGGTACAAGTGGGTTCGTTCCAGTTCTGCGATCTGTGCGAGCTCACCTATGTTTCCCTCCGCCCGCTCCAGATGATACAGCAGATAGGCGCGCTCGAACCGGTCACGCGCTTCCCGCAACGGCATATTGTAAAACGATTCGGGCAGCGCAACCGGCGCGAGGCGCCGCTGTCGCTGCAGTATGTCGCGGATTTCGGCCTCGCAAATGTCGCCGCGCCTCTTGAGCAGCAGAAGCCGCTGAACCAGCGCCTTGAGTTCGGCGACGTTACCGGGCCAAGCGTAGTTGCGCAAGGAATTGAGCGCGGCTGTCGAAAACCTGCGGTGGGCGACCCGCTCGGCATCAACTGTGCGCCGCTGAAAATAGTCGATCAGCTCCGGTATATCCTGGCGATGTTCACGCAGCGCCGGCACGTACAGGGACAGCAGGCCCAGCCGGTCCCAAAGATCTTCATCGAAGCGGCTGGCTGCCACTTCGGACTCCAAATCGCGGTCGGTCGTAGCCAGGATGCGGCATTCGATCGATACCGGCCTGCCTCCGCCGATACGGCGGTACCAGTTGCGTTCGAGCGCGCCGCGCAACATATCCTGAGCCGCTGCGTCCATGGCGGTTATCTCTTCCAGTACGAGACTTCCGTCGCGTGCCTGTTCCAGACAGCCCGAAACAATCTGGCCGCCCTGTTCGATACCGAACAGGCGTGCCAGCAAGTTGGCTTTCTCAACCGCTGCAAGGTTGACGACCACGGCCGGACCGTTGCGACCTGCCCCGTGGAAATGGACTGCGCGGGCGGCCAGGTTCCGACCGCTGCCGCGTTCCCCTGAAATCAGCACCGGCGCATCAAGCGCCGCAACATGCTCTATCTCCGACCGCAGCCGACCCATTTCCGGGCTCCGGCCTATAATGAACGGGCGCAGCCGGAGTCCGCTGGCGGGCCTGCTTCCGGTTGCCCGACGCGCGCGGCGCAGTGTCTGCTCCACCACCCCCAGCAGCCTGGCGGTGGACAGTGGCTTCTCGATAAAATCGCTTGCCCCGATGCGGATGGCTTCCACCGCCGTTTCTATCGTCCCGTGGCCCGATATCATGACAACCGGCGGCACCACGGCGCCGCAACCCATCCACTCTTTCAGCAGCGTGATGCCGTCGCAATCCGGCATCCAGATGTCGAGAAGCACCAGATCGGGCCGGTGTTTGTCGAGCGCAGCCCGTGCGGCTCCAGCGCTCGCCACCGACACCGCCTGGTAGTTTTCGTCCTCCAGGATTTCCTGGACCAGATGCCGGATCTCAGGTTCGTCGTCCACTACAAGCACGCAGCCGCGTTTCATGCTGTTCTCTCTCTTCGGGATCTGGCGGGCGACAATCCGACCGCCGGAAGACTCATGATCAGGCACGAGCCGGATCCTTCCTGGGTTTCAGCCGCAATCGTGCCACCGTGTTCTTCCACGATCTTTTTGACGATCGCGAGCCCGATTCCGGTACCTTTCTCCTTGGTGGTCACATAGGGTTCGAAGAGGCGGTCCCTGACCGATCGCGCAATTCCCGGCCCATTGTCTGAAATACGCAGCTCGATAAAAAAATTCCCGGCCGACCGGATCTGGCGAGTGCAGATGCTGATCTTCGGATGCGGTATCGAAGCCAGAGCTTCGTGCGAATTGAGCAGTAGGTTGTGCAGTACCTGGCGCATGCCATCCGGGTCGGCACTGGCCGGCGGCAAATCGGCATCCAGATCGAGGTCGATCCGAACCGTGTCCGCCCGTCCGAGATAAAGCTCGGTCACGTCGCGCACCAGCACATTGAGATCGGTTGACTGCGGCAAGATCCGAACCGGTCGGGCGTAATCGGCAAAGGCGTTTACCATAGCTTTCATCGCTTCCACCTGTTGCACGATGATGCGGGTCGACCGATCGAGCGTATCGCGCGCCCCTACCGACAAACCGTCCATGCACTTATGCCGGATACGCTCCGCTGCCAGCTGAATCGGTGTCAGCGGATTCTTGATTTCGTGTGCAAGCCGGCGCGCCACTTCAGCCCAGGCAGCATCGCGCTGCGCCTGTATGAATGTGGTGATGTCATCGAACACCACCACGTGCCCGCCCCGCCGGGTACCGAGTCCCGGAAGCATGGTGCCGCGGACAATCAGAATGCGCTGGCCCGAGAACCCTGGCAGCGGTACCTGGTCGTGCCACTCGGCCCGTCGGCTTTGAGCAGCGCGCCCCACGGTCTGAAAAAATCCCTCAAGTTGCGGGTGCTTGGCCGCCAGCCACTGAAGCGTTTTACCAGCGCCTTCTTGCAGATCCGCCCCGAGGATCTGGGCAGCGCTGGTGTTGTGAGTGCGCAGCCGCTGGCGTGTGTCAAACGACAGAACTCCGGAGGACAGATGGGTCAGCACCGTCTCCAGGTAGGTACGTTCCTCCTCTGCCTCGCGCTGGCTGCGCCGGATCTGGTTCCGGGCATGCCGAATTCTGCGGGTCATTTCGTTGAACGAACTGACCAGCACCCCGAGTTCGTCAGTGGCCGTTACTGGCAATTGCTTGCTGTAGTTGCCCTGAGCAACCGCCCGAGTGCCCTCGGCGAGCTCGCGCAGCGGCGTTGCAAGCCGCCGAGCCGAGAACAGGGCGGCCCAAGTGGCGATGAGCAGCGTCACGAGCGCAACCAGGGTCAGCGTGACCAGCATGCCGAACTTGAGCGGACCCCGCAGATAGGTCAGCTTTTCGTACTGGGCAAACGCGCTCTGTATGCTCGCGCCAAGCCTGCTGTAGCGGGACGGTACGCGCTGCAGAAGCTCAAGTACCCGAACTCCGGCGCGCCCATTCTGCGGATAAACCGGCACCAAAACGCGCAGTCGCAGGCCACCGTGCGGAAGCGGATCGAGATCCGCAACCGGCCTGCCCTGGCGAACTTGCGCGAGCAGGCTGGCTTTGGGCTCGGCTGCAGGATCAGAGGCGACCCCGGTCCGCCCGCCGCTGGCAGCGATGATCTTGCCGTTTCGGCCATACAAGGCAACGTCTGAGATCCGGCCCCGCAATTGCAGTTCGCTTAAAAGTGCCCGCAGCCCTGATTGCGGCGTACCTGCAAGCCGCGAAGCCATGTCCTGGGCCGTGCGCTGCAGGTCGCGCTCGCGCATGTCGAGCGATGCACGTCCGAGCGCGAGCGCGTCGTTGAGCGCGCGCTCTATCTTCACGTGAAACCAGTTGTCGATTCCCCGGCTGAATGCCTCCACCGAGAAAAAATACACTACTGAAACCGGAACAACGGCAAGCACAACGAAAAATCCAAGCAGCCTCAGCGTCAGGCGGGACCCCATTACCCCCGCGCGCATCTGTACTATCAGGCGCCACAGGTTGAACAGGATGAGCGCTAGCAGCACGACGATTCCGGCGACGTTGACGACCAGCAGCAGCCAGTACAGATGACCGAAAATTGCCGAGTTCTGGGTGGCCGCCCCCATCATGGCGAGCGCTACCACCAGCAGAACCGACAGCACCGCCAGCGGCGCCATTCCGGTGGCGTATCGGCCTATGGTTCTACCGACCATGTGGTCCAGCCGCTGTTGAGGTGCCAGGCCGGCGAGGCGTACGCCAGGGGCTGCAGTGGTGAGGGTAGCGCGCCGATGTCGAGATATACCCGCAGCCGCACGCGGTAATCCCCGTCCACCGTCAAGGGCTTGTGCCGTGCCAATGGCAGGAGCAGGTGGCGAATGTGGCCAAGATAACCGAGCGCATCCGAAAGCGATGAAAAATTCCCGTATCCATCATTGGCAATGCCTGCGCCGCTTACCAGATATTGCCGTGACAAAGCATGGAACCGCAGGCTGCGGTGCAGGCTCCAGCTGGCGATCGACTTGTCCCAGAGAATACGCCGGTGCCGGAGCAGATCGACATCGATAACTACGTCAAGTGGAATACCCGTGTCCAGGGCATCCTCCGCCTTCCTGCTCAGCTTGAGCTTGAGCCGGGCACTTAGCCCGAGAGCGCGTGCGTTCAGCTGCGTCTGTACGCCGCGCACATTGAAATCTGCCGCTATCACCGTCCGGGTGCCAGCCGCGAGCAACACCAGAATGGCGACCACAGCTTGTAATTGGCACCGCCTCATGACTCATGCCTCGCCACGGCATTTTTGCAAGCTGGAAAAGTAAAAGCCGTCCATATCGCATTCCCCGGGCAAAATTTGGCATCCCGTTGCGTCCTGGTGCCCGCAGGGCAGGGAAATCGGGGCCAGGGCCGCGTCGTCGGTGCGCGCCAGGAAGGCCGCAATCTGACCGCCGTTTTCGTCCGGCAGCACCGAGCAGGTGACGTACAACAGCTTACCTCCTGGGCGCAGCAAGGGCCACAGCCCATCGAGCAGCCTGGCCTGCAGCTGGCAGAGCTTCGCTACATCGGCTGCGGTGCGATGCAGCTTGATGTCCGGGTGCCTCCGGATAACGCCGGTGCCGGAGCATGGTGCATCCAGAAGGATTCGGTCATATTTGAGCCCATCCCACCATCCGGCGGGGCTTGCCGCGTCCCCGGCGAGAATCCGGGCGCTGAGGCCGAGGCGCAGGAAATTCTCACGCAGGCGATCGAGCCGCCGCTCCTCGACATCGACCGCCGTGAGGCTGACCGTAGGTGTCCGCTCCAGAATGTGGGCTGCTTTCCCGCCGGGTGCCGCGCAGGCATCAAGCACCCGCTCACCGGTCTGCGCATCGAGCAGCAGCGCCGCGAGCTGCGCGCCACCGTCCTGAACCGACGCCTTTCCCTCGGCGAATCCCGGCAGCTGTGCCACCGGCAGCGGGCGCTCGAGGATGATGCCGCAATTGGATTGCCCCGTGGGGCGTGCGGCAATTTGATGCCGGGCGAGTTCAGCAAGATAGTCGAAACAGGTACCACGCAGGCAGTTCACGCGCAGCGTTAACGGTGGCCGCGCATTGTTGGTTGCGCAGATTTGCTGCCACTGGTGCGGCCATGCCTGCTGCAGGCGCCGCAAAAGCCAGGGCGGATGGCTGAAGACATAACCGGGATCGCGCTCGATTTTTGCCCTCAGCACAGTCTCGGATCGCAGAAATTGGCGCAGAACCCCATTTACCAGACCCCGTGCCCAGGGTTTTCCGAGCTGCCCGGCTGCTGCAACCGTCTCCGCCACCGCCGCATGGCGGGGCGTTCGCATATGAATCAGCTGGTAGAGACCCACCAGCAGCAGCGCCTGCACGTCCGCGTCCTTACGCTTCAGCGGCCGTTCCAGCAGCAGGTTCAGGACCGACGCAAGCTGGATCGCCCATCGTACCGTGCCATAAGCCAGTTCCTGGACGAGGGCGTTGCGCTCGCGCCGTCCCGACGCCGCTGCTGAAAACGCCTGATCGAGCACGGCGTCCAGCGAGCGCCCGTGCCCCATGATTTCGTGCACCGCAGCCGCAGCTATCGCGCGCGCGGCCCCCGCTGACACAGGCCCGGCCGTTTTGTTCTTCACCCGCCCAGGACCGCGCCCGCGCCCAGCGGATGCCCACGCAGAAAATCGGCTGCGGTGAGCGGCCGCCCCCCCTCGATCTGCAGCCGCGTGATGCATAGCACGCCGGCCCCCGTCTGAACCCAGATGCCGGCGCTGTCAGTGGCGACCACGGTCCCGGGAGGAGCCGTCTGGACCAGAGCACCCCCGGGGGGACCCACCTCCCACAGGCGCAGCAGGTGCCTTCCCCAGACTGTATGTGCCACCGGCCACGGATTGAATGCACGGATTTTGCGGTGCAGCTTCGGCGCAGCTTGGCGCCAGTCGATGCGCGCCTCTTCCTTGCTGAGCTTTGCCGCATAGCTTGCTGCGGCGGGGTCCTGTGGGCGACCCGCAACGGGTCCGGCCGCCAGTTTCGCCACGGTAGCGGCCAGCGTTTCCGCGCCGCTCTGCGCTAGGCGATCATGCAGGGTTTCGGCGGTGTCGGTGTCGGCAATCGCCGTTACGGCCTGGTCGAGGATTGCTCCGGTATCGAGCCCGGTGTCCATCTGCATGATCGTAATGCCCGTCACGGCGTCGCCTGCTTCGATTGCCCGTTGTATCGGCGCCGCTCCGCGCCAGCGTGGCAGCAACGATGCGTGCACGTTGATGCAGCCGTGGCGCGGAATCTGCAGAACCGCAGCAGGAAGTATAAGGCCATAGGCCACCACGATCAGGACGTCAGGTGTCAGGGCGCGAAGCGCCGCAACTGCCGATTCCGACTTGAAGTTCGGTGGCTGCACAACTGTCAGGCCCCGGGGCACGGCGAAGCGCTTCACCGGGCTTTCGGCGACATGCCGCCCGCGTCCGGCTGGCCGGTCCGGCTGCGTGTAGACGGCGAGAATGCGGTGCCCGGCGGCGTGTAGGACACGCAATGACGGAACGGCAAAATCCGGGGTTCCGGCAAAGACTAGATTCACGGCCCGAATTCCCCTTGATTCAATAGGACCAGCCACCGTCCGTAGCGTTGAATGCGCGCCGGCTGGCGGCGCTACATTGCAAGTTTTTCCTGCTTTTCGAGCTTCTTGCGGATGCGGCTTTGCTTGAACCGGGAAAGGTAGTCGACAAAAACCTTGCCATCAAGATGGTCGATTTCGTGCGCGATGCACACAGCCAGGAGTCCTTCGGCTTCGCGCTCGAATTCACGTCCGTCCCGGTCCAGGGCGCGCACGAGGATGCGGTGCGCGCGTTCCACTGGCTCGAAAATTCCCGGCACTGACAGGCATCCTTCCTCCATAACCTGGATCCCCTCGTGCTCAACGATCCTGGGGTTGATGAATGCCTGCAGGTCGTCGCGATGCTCCGACACATCGACGACGATGACACGTAACGGTGTGTTGACCTGAATGGCCGCCAGGCCGATTCCCGGTGCGCGGTACATGGTGTCGGCCATACCGTCTATCAGCGCGTGTACCGTATCGTCCACCTGAGAAACAGGCTCGGCGATGCGGCGTAGGCGCGGATCGGGGTAGCGAAGAATATTAAGTATCGGCATAGGCAGCGCCCAAGCTTGAGGGGCGTAAAGGGTTGCTACACAAATAGTCTATCATTGAATTGAATGGTGCTGAATAACAAGCGGAATTTGGTGATGCCGAGTTGGCGCGTCTTCCCCGATGGACTACACTCGATCAAAATACCACCAGGAATGTGACATGGCTCGAAGAATCCTGTCATTCGCGGCATTACTCGGCCTGATATTCTCGTTTGCGGCTTCTGCACATGCGGATTCGGTCGCGCTGAATCCCAGCCACCCGCAGCGCTATACCGTCGTCCGCGGCGACACGCTGTGGGGAATTTCCGCCCGGTTCCTGAAGGACCCATGGCAGTGGGCGAAGGTGTGGACGATCAACCCGCAAATCAAGAACCCTAATCTGATTTATCCCGGGGACGTCATTGCGCTGTCTTACGTCAACGGCGAACCCCGGCTCACGCTGTTGCGTACCGAGACGCTTGCGCCCGTGCCCGGCAGCAAGCAAGCGCTGACCGTGCCCGGCACGCCGGCGGCGCGGACCACGGCGGGAGCTGCAGGGGTTACGGCACTAACCGTCGTGAAGCTTGAGCCGAAGCTGCGTTCCGAGCCGATCAACCAGGCCATCCCGACCATCAGCCCGACCGCAATCGGGCCGTTTCTCACCCGCCCCCTGGTAATGAGCCGCGACCAGCTGCGCCGCGACCCTTATATTGCCGAAGGCCTGGGCCGCCACGTCGTCTTGGGAACCGCAAGCAGATTCTATGCGCGCGGACTGGGCCCGCACCCGGCGCGCTACTACGAGATCTTCCGGCGGGGCGAGGCGCTCAGGGAGCCCGACAGCGGAAAGACGCTGGGCTATCAGGCGCAGTACCTCGGCAGAGCCAAGCTCCTCCAGGGCGGTGACCCGGCGAAGCTGGTGGTCACAGCCGCCCGCCAGGAGATCTTCCCCGGAGACCGGCTGGTGGCTGCTTCCAGAGTGCAGCCGCCTGAGCCTTATTACTTTCCGCACCCCCCCGGACGCATGGTGCACGGACGCATCATATCGGCGCTCAACAACGTCGCGGATTTCGGCCCTCTGACCGTGGTCGCCATCGATCTCGGACGCAATGACGGCATGAGGGATGGGGATGTCCTGCGAATCCTGCATGCCGGCCGCAGGCGCGTCGATCCTGCTACCGGCGACCGCTACCGCACACCGGATGAGCCCGCCGGGCTGCTGATGGTATTCCGGGTCTTTGGCAAGGTCAGCTATGCCTTGATCATGTCAGCAACCGGCCCCATTGATATGTACGACAAGGTGATGACTCCGTAAAGAAGCCTTCTTCGCGTTAGGGAAAATGCGAACCGCAGAGACCGCGGAGGACCTGCAAGTCTGCTGGCTGGACCTCCATCAGATCACGGCTGGCCGCGTTGGATTGTTGCTGAGCCTGTTGCGCCGCTTCGGGTCACCGCCGAACGTGTTCCGCGCATCACGCGAAGAACTCACAAGCTGCCTGGGCTCGTCTTCCCCTCTGGTTGAATTGCTGGCAGGCGGTCCCGACGCCCGGCGCGTCTGCGGGGAGCTGGCGTGGCTGGCCCGCGATAAGGCGAATCTGGTAACGATGGATGGTCCCGGCTACCCGGCTTTGCTGCGGGAGATCGCCGATCCGCCGCCATTGCTCTATGTGCTGGGCGATCCGCAGGCTTTGGCGCGCCCCCAGATTGCCATTGTCGGCAGCCGCAATCCGACAGCCGGAGGGTGTCGAAACGCCCGGGAATTCGCAACAGCGCTGAGCCGTACCGGGCTGATCGTGACGGCCGGTCTGTCGTTCGGCATCGATGCCTCGGCGCATCGTGCCGCACTGTTGGCCGGGGGCGAGACCATCGCCGTGGTGGGAACGGGAATTGACCGGGTCTATCCTTCGCAGCACCGGGAGCTGGCCCATGCCATTGCGCACCAGGGGGCGGTCGTATCAGAGTTTCCGCTGGGGAGCGCCCCGCGGCGCGAAAATTTCCCGAGCCGGAACCGCATCATAAGCGGATTGTCCGCGGGCGTACTTGTGGTGGAGGCTGGCATACACAGTGGATCAATGATCACAGCACGCCTTGCCGCCGAACAAGGCCGCGAAGTGTTCGCGATCCCCGGTTCGATCCATTCGCCCCTGTCACGGGGCTGCCACGCCCTGATTCGTCAAGGCGCCAAGCTGGTCGAAAATACGTCCGACATCCTCGAAGAAATCGGATCTTGCGGTCAGACCACCCCTGGCTCGGCGGCGCCGGCGGATGCGCGACCTCCGACACGGTGAACGAAGCATCGTTGGGGATGTCTGACAAGGAAGCATGGGGCAGAAGGTCCTCTTTGTCGCAGCCGGACCACCGGATTGACGCCAAATGGCAATTCCTCCATGCTGTCAGCAGATCAGACCTCCGCCGGGATGCTCGGGTTCACCGCGGCAGGAAGTGCCGGAGATCTCCAAAAGGCCTTGCAATGAAAGAAAACATGCTGGATGTGCTTATGTATCTGTTTGAGAACTACATGGATGAGGGCCCGGAATTCAGTCCCGACCAGGAAACCCTGTTGACGGAACTCTACCAGGCCGGATTTCCGCGGGGCGAGATCAAGAAGGCCTTCTCCTGGCTCGAAGGTTTGTCCAGCCTGCGCGAGCAGGGCGCAGGCGTGCCGTCCGCTGCCAAGGCTTCATCGCTGCGCTGCTACTCCGCTGCGGAACAGAAAAAGATCAGCCTGCCAGCGCGCGGCTTCATATTGTTCCTGGAGCAGAGCGAGGTGCTGGATTCGCTGACCCGCGAACTCGTGATCGATCGTGTCATGGCGCTCGAAACCGAAGAGATCGGCCTTGAGCAGGTCAAGTGGGTGATCCTGATGGTGCTGTTCAATCAGCCCGGCCATGAACAGGCCTACGCATGGGTGGAAGATCTGATTTTTGATGGGACACAAGAGCACCTTCACTGAACGACCAGTCCTTGATTATCGCTGTCTTTCCGCAGTCGCCCTGCCCCGCTACTTGACAAGTCGCACCGTCTGTCGTCCACAATGCGCGCTGGGAACCGCCCCTGGTGGCGCAGCGGCCTGTGGTGAACGAGTCCGAGAGGACATCCAGATCGATGCCTAAGAATCTCATCATTGTCGAATCGCCGGCGAAAGCCAAGACGATGTCCAAGTATTTGGGCAAGGAATTCACTGCGCTTGCCTCCTATGGTCATGTGCGCGATCTAGTGCCAAAGAAGGGCGCGGTGGATACCGAACATGATTTCGAGCTCAAATACCAGCTGATAGAGAAGAACAAGAAACATCTTGACGCGATAGTGAAGGCTATGGCCGGAGCCGACGCGCTTTATCTAGCGACGGACCCCGACCGCGAGGGCGAGGCGATTTCGTGGCATCTCTATGAAATCCTGAAGGACCGCGGTGCTCTTGATTCCAAACCCGTGCATCGCGTCGAATTCTACGAGATCACCAAGCAGGCAATTCAGCGGGCGATCCATGAGCCGCGGGAGTTGTCTGTCAACCTCATCAATGCGCAGCAGGCGCGCCGTGCCCTCGATTACCTCGTTGGATTCAATCTTTCGCCGCTGCTGTGGAAGAAGGTCCGTCGCGGACTTTCCGCCGGGCGGGTACAAAGCCCGGCCCTGAGGCTGATTGTCGAGCGCGAGGAGGAAATCGAGCGATTCAAGTCGCGCGAATACTGGACAATAGAATCCGATCTGTCCACAAAGGGACAGAACTTCGTCGCCAAGCTCATCCATTTTAAGGGCACCAAGCTCGACCAGTTCTCCGTGGAGAACGAGGGCCGCGCTGCGGAAATCGAGGCGGAGCTGCTCGGGCAAGCACAGGGCCGCTATCTGGTTGTCGCGGTCGACAAGAAGCAGAAACGGCGCAATCCGTCACCACCTTTCACTACTTCGACCCTGCAGCAGGAAGCATCCAGAAAGCTCGGATTTACTGCGCAGCGCACGATGCGCACCGCACAGCAGCTCTACGAAGGCGTTGACATTGGTGGCGAGACTGTGGGCCTCATCACCTACATGCGCACAGACTCGGTGAATCTCGCGGCCGAAGCGCTGGCCGAGATACGCGGGTTGATCGCCAAGCGTTATGGCGACGACAATCTGCCGAATGAGGCGCTGATATACAAGACGAAGTCGAAGAATGCCCAGGAAGCGCATGAGGCGATACGGCCCACATCCGTCGACCGCATTCCTGAGCAGGTGAAAAAACACCTTACACCGGACCAGAACAAGCTTTACGAGCTGGTCTGGAAGCGCACTGTCGCGTGCCAGATGATACCCGCCGTTATGGACACCGTAGCCGTGGATCTCGAGGCTGGGCCCGGAAACGTCTCTCGGGCAACTGGATCCACGGTGGTCAAGCCGGGTTTCATGGCCGTATACCAGGAGGGAACGGACGAGAAGAAGCCGGAGGATGAAGGTGAGGCCCTGCTGCCGGTGATGATCAAGGGCGAATATGTGGACCTGCGTGGTATTCGCAAGGAGCAGCATTTCACCGAACCGCCGCCACGCTATACCGAGGCAAGCCTGGTTAAGGCGCTCGAGGCCTATGGTATCGGCAGGCCGTCGACTTACGCTACGATCATTTCGACGCTCGAGCAGCGCGAGTATGTGACCCTGGACAAGCGCCGCTTCCAGCCGACCGACGTCGGCCGTGTCGTGAACAAATTCCTGTCCGAGCATTTCCGGAAATACGTTGACTATGACTTCACAGCTCGGCTCGAGGACGACCTGGACGCCGTATCTCGTGGAGAGCGGGCGTGGAAGCCGCTTCTGCAAAATTTTTGGGACGAGTTCAAGGGTCAAGTAACGGCCAAGGAAGGCGCCGAACGGCCCGGAGTAGAGCTTCTGGATGAGAAGTGCCCGAAATGCGGCAAGCAGCTTTCCAAGCGTCTGGGCCGCAACGGGTACTTCATCGGATGTACCGGTTACCCGGAGTGCGACTACACGCGCAACGTCGATGACGAAGCGGGCGCAGCCAATGAGCCCCAGATCGTCGAGGGCCGCACCTGTCCGAAGTGCGGATCGCCGCTCGTGGTCAAACGTGGCCGCTACGGGAAATTCATCGGCTGCAGCAATTACCCGAACTGCAAGCATATGGAACCGCTGGAAAAGCCGGCTGACACGGGCGTCCAATGCCCCGAATGTAAGCAGGGTACGATGCTCAAGCGCAAGTCGCGGTACGGCAAGATCTTTTATTCGTGCTCGCGTTACCCCGATTGCAAGTACGCGGTTTGGAATCCGCCTATTCCCGAGCCCTGCCCGAAATGCGGATTTCCGATCCTCACGATAAAAACGACCAAGCGGCGCGGAACGGAGAAGGTGTGCCCGCAGAAGGAATGCGGTTATGCCGAACCTTACGAAGGAGAGGTGCCCGGAGCCGAGAATACCGGCGCCAAACAGGCCTGACTCATGTGATCGCTGGCTCTCGGCTCATCAGTGCTGGTGTCCGCCAGCTCCGTGTATGTGCCCGTGCTCCAGCTCCTCCGCGGTAGCGGCCCTGACCGCGACAACCTCGACCTGGAAGTGCAATGTTACCCCGGCAAGCGGGTGGTTGGCGTCGACCGTGATGGTATCATTGTCGACCCCGGTGACGGTTACGACGCTGACCCCGTCCGAGGTGGGCGTCTGGAACTGCATTCCGACTTCGATTTCCTGTTCGGACTCGAAGCGGTCGCGCGGTATGACCTGGGACAGCGCCTCATCCCGCAGACCATAGGCTTCCTGCGGAGGCACGGATACCTCGAGACGATCGCCGGTGGCCTTGCCAGACAGGGCTTTTTCGAGACCGGGAATAATATTGTTGGCGCCGTGAATATAGGCAAGCGGCTCCGCGCCGGCGGAACTGTCAATGACGTTGTTTCCGTCGTCGGTAAGTGTGTAATTGATGCTCACTACTGTGCCATTGGCAATCTGCATGGCGGGTCCTCGCGGTTGCGGCTTAGCCGCAAAAAGCGGCCGCCCTGTGAAAACGCCTCCGGCCTGGACTCCCCTAGTTGCAGGGTGCTCGCGACCTCGAGGCGAGCCCGCATTGTGCCACGTTGCCCCGAGAAAGTCCCCCACCGAGCCGGCCGGGCACCGGGATCCGGATACCTTGCGTGGCATCCTGGCATGGCCTCGACCGCAGTTGTCACAAATGCCAGTACGCTGCAGTCGATCACGTGAGGATGGCGATCGGGGCGCGCTCGTGGTAGAAACGCAGCACGCTGAGTTTGCTTCGGTCAGGGTTGACGCAATATGGCAAGAACGGGTGGTGGTGTGACGCGCACCATCGTGATGATTTGCACGGTCGCGGTGCTGTCTTCGTGCACGTGGCTTGTTCCGACACCTCCCGGCATCGGACACGAGGTGGCCTGGTCCGAGCTTCCAGGCTGGTCTGACGGCGACCAGGCCGCGGCGTGGCCCGCGCTGATGCAGGACTGCCGGAAACTTTCTGTCCGGGACGCGGCTTGGGCGAAAATCTGTCGGGCGGCCGCCGCCATGCCGGCCGCGCCCGACGATGCCCAGGCACGGCGATTCTTCGAGCAGTACTTCAGCGCCCATGAAATGATCGGGCTGGGCGGTCGTCGCCATGGCCTAATTACCGGATATTATGAGCCGGTCCTCAGTGGCAGTCTCGTGCGCACGGCTCGTTTTCGATACCCGCTTTACCGCCGGCCGGACAATCTTGTACGCATCGATCTGGGGGCGCAGTATCCGGAACTCCAGGGATTGCTCCTCCGCGGGCGGCTCGATGGGGACCGGGTGGTCCCATATTACAGCCGCCGCCAGATCACCGACTCCGCTGACCCGCTCCGCGGCCAGGAATTGCTGTGGGTGGACGACCCCGTGGCGCTGTTCATGCTGCAGGTTCAGGGTTCCGGCCTGGTACGCCTGCCGGACGGCAGCCTGATCGGAGTGAGCTATGCTGACCAGAATGGCTATCCCTATTTCGCGATCGGCCAGCGCCTGGTCGAGATGGGAGCGCTCAAGCAGAAAGAGGTCTCGCTACAGTCGATAAGCCGATGGCTGCATGACCATCCGGATGAGGCCGAATCCGTACTGAACAGCAATCCGAGCTACGTGTTCTTCCGGCTCACCAGTGCATCAACCTCCGGGCCCGTGGGGGCGCTGCAGGTACCGCTCACGCCGCAAGGCAGTATCGCGGTCGATCCGGCCTTTATTCCTCTAGGCATGCCGGTGTGGCTCGACACAACCCTGCCGGAGGGGAATGAGCCCTACCGGCGGTTGATGCTGGCGCAGGATACCGGAGGTGCCATCAAAGGCCCAGTCAGGGCCGACGTCTTTTTCGGGCGGGGCCGGCGCGCTGAGCGGCTTGCCGGGCGCATGAAGGAGCCTGGACGCTTGTACGTGTTATTGCCTGGCGGTGGAGCCAGCGACGAAGGCTGAGCCCGAACTCCGCACCCAGGCGCTGGAGCAGTCCGAAATCCGACGTATCGGATAGATCCGCATTCGCCCGCGGGCGACCTTCGAACGTCCGACGAGCTGCCCCACACCCAGGACGGTGCTGGGGTCGGGCGGCGAATCGGTGTTAGCCGGGCGCGCACGCAGCTGCAGCACATCTGCCACCCCGTCTGCCCCGTGCATCTGGTCGCGCGGGACGAGCCGCCGCAACGCGGTTAGGTCGGTCCACCAATGAGCGGGAGAGAGCCGGCCAGCGATTCCAATCAGGTAGACCCAGGCGCCATCGGCCGATTCCATCGGTTGCGTGTAATAGAATGGCGTATGCGTTGCCACCGGAAGCCCGCTGAATGGCGGGCGGGAAATGGCTATGGTGTCGAGTGTCTTCAGCTTTGCGTATCCTTCAACCATGACTCCCTGCGGATATCTGCGTGCGAGCTGCCGCCAGATCTGGTCTATGTCCTCGCCAGGCGGCATGACGTTCGTCGTGCTCGGTTGTGTCCCGGGCGGAACGTAGGCAAGGAAGCTGGTCTGAAAATAGCGGTTCACCACCAGGCTGTAATAATCAGGCGATGCGGTGTTCGTGGACCTGAGCCATACGCGGCCCCCGGCGACCACGGCATCTCCCAGGCTCTTCCATCCATGCACTGCCCCGTCTCCGATACCGAACAAAATACGACGGGCATCGAGATAGCGGGTGGCCAGTGCGACCGGCACAATTGCCCGGGCGCGTGCCCGGGCGCTGCCGGCTACACACGTGAGCGGTTCGCGCCCCCGCAGTTTGCGCATAACAGCGAACAGCAACAGCCCCGCTGCCAAAACCAGCAGAAACCCGCGACCCAAATTGCCGAGCGCCGACCGGGCCATCAGCTACCTATCGATCCACAGTTACCAGATCCTGCACCCACAAGCCACTACTGCCCCGACAAAACTCTCAGAACCGGACGCCAGCCAGAGAGCCGGCCGGCGCCGGTTTGTCCGCTGCCGGAACCTGCGCCAGCAAAGCAATCAGATTTTCTCCCACCAGTTCGCGACGCCAGCCCGTGAGGAGCGCAAGGTCCCGCTCGCCAAGGACGAGGCGCTGAACGTCGCGCCGCGGCGCGAGCAGCGCCGAACTGATCCCGATTTCGCGGGCAACCCGGTCAACCTCTGCTGCCATGCGCCGGTATATTTCGGTCTGGTCCGCATCGAGCATTTGGCGCGGTGGACGCATCTCCTGGACCCCGGGTCGGTCGGCTGCGGCAATGGCTTCGAGAATGCCGGCCCCCCACCGGTGCACGGCTCGCTGGGTCAATCCGCCCACCGCCCCGAGGGTCGCGGAGTCGGACGGTCTCCGCCGCGCGAGATCGAGCAGCGCAGAGTCACTGACCACCCAGCTGCGCGGCAGGTCGCTCGAGCGGGCGGCGCGTTCCCGCCAGGCCGCCAGCTGCCGCAGCGCCCGGCGTGCACGCACGTCCAGCTGCTGAACATTCCTTACCCGCTGCCACGCATCATCGGGACTGGATTCGTATAGGCTGGGATCGCTGAGGCGGGCAAAATCCTGCAGTGGCCAATGGCTGCGGCCAGCCGTCTCGAGTGCCTTGGCCAGGGCCACGTAGACGTCGCGAAGATAGCGCACGTCATCTTCCGCATAACGGCGCTGCTCTGGACTCAGGGGGCGCGACGACCAGTCGGTACGCGTATGGGACTTGTCCAGGTCCGTCCCGGTGATGGACTTGACCAGCGCTGCGTAGCCGATCTGGTCCTCGTATCCGAGGTAGCCGGCAGCCACCTGCGTGTCGAATACCGGTCCCGGGACCGGCCCGACGCTCTCCCCGGCGTCCGCCGAGGCACGGCGCGTCCGCCACAAGTCGTGAAAAACCTCCATGTCCTGGCGCGCCGCGTGCATAACCTTGAGCACGCCCTGATTGCAAAGCAGGTCTACCAGCGGTGTCAGGTCATCGATGGCCAGCGGGTCGACGCAGACAATTTCATGTGGTGTGCCGATCTGAACCAGACACAGCTTCGCGTAATATGTCCGCTCGCGCATGAACTCGGTATCGAGCGCAATCCATTCCTGTCGGCAAAATTCTCCGCATACTTCCGCAAGGTCTGGGTACGACGCGATGAACCTGGATGTCATGCGGCCAGTGTACCAGATTGGCGGACCGGATCTTAGACGGTCGTTCGATCGTAACCGGATGGCCGGTTGCCGCCGGCAGCGTGCTATCATCCACAAGAGGTACGGGGTCGGAGGGATGAGGATTGGTCAGGACAACCACTTCCGTGATCTGCCTGCTGTTGCTCAGCGCATGCGGTTTTGTCCGCAACGCTCCCGAGAACAATGCGACACAGTTTATCCGGACGCTGATCGTGGATCCGGGAAATGTCGGGAATCTGCGCAATTTTGCCGACGTGACGGCCGGCCAGGACCCGACCATGGTCGTGCACGGCCTGTCGACCGACGTTGCGGTCAGCTACCTGCAGACGCGTGAGCGCCAGGGTGAAAAACAGGATTTCACGGTAGATTCCGTACGCCTTGAAGGGTCCTCGGTCCAGATCGTCACGATACGCGTCGCCCGTGCTGGCAGCCGGAGCAGCGGCGCCGTGGCGTTCCGGGTGACGCTGAAGGACGTGCCCGGTCGTGGCTGGCTGGTCACGGCGGTGTCAGCCGAATAAACTAACAGCGAACTCACGCCGTAAGCGCTATGTCGGCCATTCGAACCCTGATTGATATCTTCCTGCTGCGCGGTAAGCCGCAGGACCTGCCGGCCGACAGGTCCCTGGTCTGGCAGGCGGCGCTGCTGTCCGTCGCCAGCAATTTTGCCATCGACGACCTCCATCCGAACGCCGGGTTGCGCCTGTTGTTTGCCGTGACACAAGTTGTGTTGCTCGGCGGGGTAGTCTGGGGTGCGCTCAGGTTGCGCGGTTTCCCGCAGCGCTGGATGCAGACCATGGCACCGCTATACGCCGGCGGCGCGATAATTAATCTGATCGCGTGGCCGCTGTTCAGTCTCGTGATTTTGCCGAACGCTCCTGCAAGCGGTGAATGGGCGCTGCTGCTCGGTGTCGGAATGACCGTGTGGTTTCTGGCGATCATGACCAACGTGATGCACCATGCCCTCGAGTTGCCGATCGGGCGCAGCGCGCTGGTCAGCATTGCCTGCATGATGGTTTCGGGGTTATTGCTGCTAATGCTATTTCCCATACCCGGCGTGCCCTGATGCATATCCACATCCTCGGTGTGGGTGGCAGTTTCATGGGCGGACTGGCAGTCCTGGCGCGGGAGCTAGGGCACGACGTGACCGGATCGGACTCGAAAGTGTACCCGCCAATGAGCACGCAGCTTGCGGAGCGTGGCATCGAGCTTTTCGACGGCTACGGGCCCGCCAATCTGAAAAGGACGCCGGATTTGGTGGTAATCGGCAATGCCCTGTCGCGCGGTAACCCGGAAGTCGAGGCGGTTTTGGACAGGGGCTTGCCATACACCTCGGGCGCACAGTGGCTGGCCGAACATGTGCTGGCGCGCCGCTGGGTGCTGGCTATTGCCGGTACCCACGGCAAAACCACCACCACGAGCCTGCTGGCATGGATTCTGGAGAGCGCCGGCCTGGCGCCGGGCTTTCTCATCGGCGGGGTGCCGGAGAATTTCGGAGTTTCCGCGCGCCTGGGATCCTCGGCGTTTTTCGTCGTCGAGGCGGACGAGTACGATACCGCCTTCTTCGACAAGCGCTCCAAGTTCGTCCACTACCGTCCGCGCACGGCAGTACTGAACAACCTCGAATATGACCACGCTGACATTTTTCCGGACCTAGAGGCGATCAAGCTCCAGTTTCACCATCTGATCCGAACGGTCCCAGGCAACGGGCTGCTTATTATCAACGGCGCCGATCCGAACCTGCAGGCCACTCTCGATCTCGGGACCTGGACCCCGGTGGAGCGTTTCAACGTCCCGCAAGGCTGGAATGCGCGCCTACTCCAAGGCGACGGTGGCCGGTTTCAGCTGCGGTTCGCAGAGGCGGAGCTGGGCGTTGCGTCATGGCCGCTGATGGGGATGCACAACGTGCTGAACGCGCAGGCCGCCATTGCGGCTGCCCGTCATGCCGGCGTGCCGCCGCAGGTCGCGCTGGAGGCGCTGGCTGGTTTCCGCAATGTCAGGCGGCGTCTCGAGGTGCGGGGCACAGCCATGGGGGTTACCGTCTACGATGACTTTGCCCACCATCCCACCGCCATTGCGGCGACCATCGGTGCGCTGCGGGCCCACATCGGGTCGCAGCGCCTCATCGCTGTCCTGGAGGCGCGCTCCAACACAATGCGTCTGGGCGTTCACCGCAGCCAGCTCGCGCCGGCCCTGGATGCAGCGGACAGGGTATTGCTGTATCAGAGCGCTGACCTCAAGTGGGACCTGCAGACGGTCGCGGCGGAGCTGAACCGGCATCGGCCGCCGCAAGGCGGCGCGGGTGACAGTGGAACGCGCGCCCGCGTGTTCGGATCAACCGAAGATATAGTCACTGTTCTCGCTGGCGAACTGCAACCCGAAGACCATGTGCTGGTGATGAGCAACGGCAGCTTCGACAACCTCCATCAGCGGCTTCTGGACCGCCTCCGGCAGGTCGGAAAATGAGCGCCGACCCCCCCGAATCTGACGCCATAGCGCTGGCGATGACCGGAGCCTCCGGGGCGCTATATGGACTGCGTCTCCTCGAATGTCTGATCGCGGCGGGGAAGACTGTCTATCTGATGGTTTCGGCGCCAGCCCTGGTTGTGATTGCCGAGGAAACCGACCTGCGGCTTCCGGGACGTCCGGCGGAGATGCAGGGTTACCTGGCAGAGCGCTATCAGGCGACTCCCGGGCAGCTCCACGTTCTGGCGCGCGACCAGTGGCATTCGCCTCCGGCGAGCGGCTCCAGCGCGCCACGGGCAATGGTAGTGTGCCCCTGTACCAGCGGGACACTGTCTGCCATCGCCAATGGCGCCAGCGACAACTTGATCGAGCGCGCTGCCGACGTTGCCCTGAAAGAGCAGCGCAAGCTTATCTTGGTGGTACGGGAAATGCCGTTGTCGGCAATCCATCTTGAGAACATGCTCAAGCTGGCGCGGCTAGGCGCCCTGATCCTTCCTGCGAGTCCGGGGTTTTACCACCAGCCGCGCGGCATATCCGATCTCGTGGACTTCGTGGTTGCTCGGGTGCTCGACCACTTGGGGATAAGGCAAAGCCTCGTGCCGCCATGGGCGGAAGACGGCGCCCTCTGAGCGCCGTCATGGTTCATTTTTTTCCGACCCCGAAAATGTAGCGCGAGAACGTTGCTATGTCATTGGACAGGCGGCGGAACAGGTGGTCCAGGCTGATGATCGCATGCTCCAGCAGGTTTACCGCAATATAGGGGTGTTCGACCCTCAGGCGGTCGTACATCGTGCGTGTCAACACTAGGATCTGCGTATCATCGGCGCGTGCGCGAATGCGCGCCGAGCGCGGCTCGCGATCAAAAAAGGACATTTCGCCCATCAGTTCGCCCTCGCCGACCCGGCCGATCTCGTGTTCCGTGCCGCGATCGTCATAGTAGAGAGCGGCCTCGCCCTTGATCACGAAAAAAAGCGCTTCTCCGACCTCGCCCACGTCGGCAATTATTTGGCCACGGACAAAGTGGGTGAGTTCGGTAAAATCGAGCAGCGTCTCTATTTCCCGCACCGTCAGAGATTCACACAGGTACTGTTGGTTGAGAAATTGCGTCAGCTCGATCTTCGAAGTATTCGTCACGGAAAGGCCCTTGCGCAATACCAGCGGCGTTGGCGTTTAGCATACTGAAATTTACCACCGAAAACAAAAAGCAGCCGTTGCAAGGCGGGCGATTTTTCACTAACCTCCCGCGGTCTGGTTGAAAACAGGACAGGAGGAAATTCCACAATGAAAAGAGTGCTCCGGCTGTTGTTTCTGCTGGCGGTTGTTGTCCCCGGAATCGGGTACGCGAATTACATGCGGGACATAGACTACAGGGTGATTCCGCAGCAACCCGTAGTCACCGGCCCCAAGATCGAGGTCCGCGAATTCTTCTGGTACGGCTGCCCGCACTGTTTCCATATGGAGCCGATCCTGGAGAAGTGGCTCAGAACCCTGCCGAGCGATGCGAAATTCGTGCGTACGCCCGCCGTGTTCAATCCGGCCTGGGCGCCGGCGGCGCGCGCCTTTTTCACCTTCCAGGCTCTGGGCATCACCAACAAGGTGCATTACGCATTCTTCCGCGCGATCCATGTCGAGCATCAGGATATGAACAATGCCAACGACGTTGCAGCATTTCTGGCCAAATACGGCATCAGCAGGCAAACGGCCCTGAACACGTACAACTCCTTCAGCGTCAACGCCGATGTGCGTCGCACCCAAGCCATGGAGGTGCCTTATGGTATCGACTCGGTGCCTACATTTGTGGTTGATGGCCGGTATATGACCAATCCGTCGATTGCGGGTGGCGAGCGGCGCTGCCTGCGGATTGTTGCCTATCTCATAAAGAAGTCGGCGACCGCCCACGCCCGCCCCGGTACGGTGAAGTAGGCCTGTGGCGTGGATCCCGTATGCGCATCGATCCGGGCGGTGGAGATGTCCGGACCGCATGTCGGGTTCAGGCGCCCGGCCATGCGCCGGTTTGCGAGCAGGGACGGTAATGGCGCCGGCAAGCGCGCAATGATCCGCGATGTCAGAATCTGTTTCGTGGGGGATTCCTTCGTCAATGGCACCGGGGACGAAGCCGCTCTAGGCTGGGCAGGGCGCCTGTGCGCTGCGGCGGCGATCCGAGGCGCCGCCTTGACTTGTTATAACCTCGGCATCCGGCGCGATACGACTCGGGACATACTGCTGCGCTGGGAGCGGGAATGTGCCCTACGGTTGCCCGCCTCCTGCGATGGCCGCATGGTTCTTTCGGCCGGTGTTAGTGATGCGGCAATCGAGAATGGCAGGGTTCGCGTCGATATCGAAGAGTCCAGCGCGAATTTCCGCGACATTCTGTGCAAGGCACGCCGCTACGCCGCGCTTATCGTCGGCCCGCCGCCGGTCAGCGACGATGGCTGGAACGAGAGAATCAAGGCACTGACGGGGGCATTTGCCCGAGAGGCCGATGCCCAAGGCGTGTCATACATCGATCTCTTCACGCCGCTGGCAGCGGATAAAGCCTATAGGAATGAAATTCTGAAACGTGACGGCGCACACCCGGGAAGCGCCGGTTACACGAAGATGGCGCAGATTGTGGACTCATCGCCGCATTGGTGGTTTCAAGCCGGTCCGCCGGGACACTGATTCTCGCTCCGGAGCCGGCGCAAAGCATGTGCGCGCTTCGAATCCAGGAATTGCACCGGCCGCATGCATACGCATAGCATCTGTCGGAATGTCTGGCACCACGGCCATAAGTGCATCGGGTGCTGGGGTCAGCCGGTGGCCACGGTTACCTTACCCGCCGGGCCTAAGTGGCGCGAGACCGGTTCAGCCCGGACGTGGCGTTGGCTGACCGTGCCTGCCGTGAGGCGGCTGCCGCATTGGCAATGCCGGATCGGAGCACGGCTGGACGCCTGGTGAATCAGTGCGGATCGGTGGCCGTTACGCAATGCGCGCCCGGCTCTTCATCGGGTACTCCAAGGCAAACTGCACACGCCGCCTTGTCTCGGAACAGACGCTGAACTCCGGTTCTGAGCGCGGGAACGGAAAATCTCCCCCGCTCTGGCATCGGACACGGTGCTCGCTCCTGGTCTTCGGCAATTGTCGCCCGTGCCACGTAAATGGTGTCGTTGAACCACAACCAGATAAGCACAAAAGAAACAAAGCGTTGGGCCGCAACACCGGTCAGCCCTCGGGCGACTTGCGTGGCCATGCAAGTCGTTAGTTTCTTTCTCTGTGTCCATGTGGTTCAATGCAATTTCGAGGTTGATTGCTGCTTGGTTCGCCCGTCGGGGAAACAGGCCTCATCGTTCCGTGCATAGGGCACCGAACTTCGCCAGCTTCCCGCCAGGAACCAAATTTTCACGTTGTATTCTAAAATGGGATGTCTGAGGAAATGGACGGGGGCAGGGCTTGCCTAACTCAGCTGCCCAGGCATCCGCAGCAGCGGTGTGGTGCCCGGCTTCATACCGAATAACGCAGCCTGCCGCAATTCGCGGGCGGCTCTATGGGTCGGGCTTCAGGCGTCCGACCGCAGATATCCACAACGCTCCCCGGCAACCGTGTGGATGGATTGAACATTTGCCGGATCGGAAACGTCACAACGGCGCCTCATGCCTTTGGGTCCAAGGGGGCGATGTCTGAGGCCGCTCCCATACTGATGCCGCTAGACCGCATAATGGCCAGGCGAATGACGCGGCCGCCCCGCAAGTAAGGAGGGAAAGAAATGGAGATCGTGCTTGCCCAGCCGCGGGGTTTTTGTGCCGGTGTCGTGCGTGCCGTCGAGATCGTCGAACAGGCCCTGGAGGTGTATGGCCCCCCCATATACGTGCTGCACGAAATCGTGCACAACCAGCACGTGGTCGCCGATCTCCGCGCCCGCGGGGTTGTCTTTACCGAAAATCTCTCCACCATCCCGCCCGGAGCGGTTACCATTTTCAGCGCCCACGGAGTTTCCGCCGCGCGCGTTGAAGAGGCACGTGCCAGGGATCTGGACGTGATTGATGCTACCTGCCCGCTGGTCGCCAAGGTTCATCTGCAGGCGCAGAAGTACAGCCGCGAGGGCGCGGAGGTCATCATCGTAGGCCACCCTGGCCACCCGGAAGTGGAAGGCACCCGGGGGCGCATCCCGGGACCGGTGCATGTCGTGTCCACCCCGGAGGATGTCTGGGGGCTAGACGTTGGTGACCCGGATCACGTGGCATACGTGACCCAGACCACGCTCAGCATAGACGATACGCCGGACGTAATTGCGGCCCTGCGCACGCGTTTTCCGACCATACGCGGCCGCGAACTGGACGGCATTTGCTATGCTACGCAAAACCGGCAGAATGCGGTGCGGGCGCTGGCCGACGAAACCGAGCTTCTGCTTGTGGTTGGAGCGAGAAACAGTTCCAACTCCAACCGCCTGCGCGAGGTGGGCGAGCAGTCCGGGATACCTGCCTACCTGGTGCAGGATGCCAGCGAACTCAATCCCGCCTGGTTTTCGGCAGGCGTTCGGGTGGGGGTTACCGCAGGTGCCTCCACCCCAGAGCGTCTGGTGCAGGAAGTGCTGCACAGGCTTGCCCAAATCGAGGACATTGAGGTGCGACAACTCGCTGCGGAGCCGGAAGGCGTAAACTTCAATCTGCCGGCCATCCTGCTCCAGAAAAAAGACGCAGCGCTGTTTGCTGAGGATCCTGGCCCGCCATGAGCATCCCCCTGAGACAGCAGTACCGAATTGCCCGCTACATACTCCTTCAGAAACTGCGTGGCCGGCGACGTTATCCGCTGGTGCTCATGCTGGAGCCGTTGTTTCAGTGCAACCTCGCCTGCGCCGGCTGCGGCAAGATCGATTACCCCGATCATATCCTGGGCAAACGTCTCAGCGTGGAGGAATGTCTTGCGGCGGTGGACGAATGCGATGCGCCGGTCGTATCCATCCCCGGCGGCGAACCCCTGATCCACAAGGACATGCCCCGGATCGTCGCCAGCATCGTGGCGCGCAAGAAATTCGTCTATCTCTGCAGCAACGCGCTGCTGCTCAAGAAAAAGATCGCCGACTACAGCCCGTCACCCTATCTCACTTTCTCAATCCACCTCGATGGCTTGCGCGAGCGGCATGATGCCGCGGTCTGTCGCGCAGGCGTATTCGACACCGCTGTCGAAGCCATCCGCGAGGCGTGCCGCCGCGGCTTCCGAGTCAACGTCAACTGCACGCTGTTTCAGGGCGAGAATCCCGATGAAGTCGCCGAGTTTTTTGATTTCTGCGCTGCCCTGGACGTGGAAGGCATCACCGTTTCGCCCGGTTACGATTATGTGCGCGCGCCGCGCCAGGACGTTTTTCTTCAGCGCCGCCAGGGCAAGCGCCTGTTCCGCGAAATATTGAAGCGCGGCAAGGAACGTCGGCATCGCTGGCCGCTCAATCATTCGAGCCTGTTTCTGGATTTTCTCGCCGGCAACCAGGACTATCACTGTACACCCTGGAGCAACCCCACTCGCAATATCTTCGGCTGGCAACGTCCGTGCTATCTGATGGCTGAAGGCGGGTATGCCGGAAGCTTCCAGGCGCTCATGCAGGAAACCGACTGGGACCGTTACGGCGCCGGCCGGCACCCGTCCTGCAACAACTGCTTGGCCCATTGCGGCTACGAGGGCACCGCGGTGGACGACGCCGTCGCCCATCCCCTCAAGGCACTCTGGGTCCACTTGCGGGGTCCGCGCACAGAGGGCGAAATGGTGCCGGAGCCGACGATGCGATATCGAAGCGTCGAATCCATACCCGTGGCAGCCAGCCGCGAGGGCGCGGAGCAACGCTGAGATGGGGCAAGGTGCGAACTTGCGCAGCGCGGCGGCTTCGGCAAGAAGTGGCCCTGCGGATACCGCAAGATCAATCGGAAATACGGTCGCGCACCCGCCCTGGCTGGATGCCGGAACGGAGGAGGATCGGCCGTTGATGGAAAGCCAATCCCGAAGGAGCGTTCTCCTGCTGCGGGCTGCGGTTTGCCGCCACGGGCAGAGCGTCGCGCTTCCCGCGTTTGGCGTTATGCTGAAATACGCGCTGAGGGCAGGTGAGGTGCTGGATGCCGCGGCGGTGAACATGCCGTTCGTCAAACCCCTGGATGAGACTGTGGGGATAGAGATGGTGCAGTCCCACGATCTTTTAGCGGCCTTGAATGAGCCCCTTTTGTTGCTCGGCAGCCGAACCCCGGCACTCAATCTGCGGCTGCTTGACGGCTCGCCGGTCCAGGGGCGGCCGCCAGGAGCTCCTCGCGGCCTACGGTCTGGATACGCAAGACAAACTGGCCGCCATACCGGACCGCATGCGCAGGGACGGGCAAGACACACCCAGCGGCGGAAGCGCCGCGCATGGGGGCTGGCGGTGAGCCGTTGCAATCGAGGCGGTGACATCAAGACCTGGAAGGGAATTCTCCGTGCTTGCCATGAAGCTTGAATCCGCCGACGCCGCAGCCGACGCCGACCGCTTTCAGGATGAGCTGCTCGCCGGGGTTTCGCGCACTTTCTTGCTGACCATACCGCAACTGCCGGGATCCTTGGTTCGGGTGGTGGGCAATGCCTACCTGCTCTGCCGGATCGTCGACACCATAGAAGACGAGACCATCCTGGAGGTGGCCGGCAAGCGTGAATTCTACGCGCGCTTCGTGCGGGCGGTGGAAGGCGAAGAGGACCCCCAGCACTGGGTGGACAGCCTGATTCCCGCGCTTTCGGCAACCGCATCCGCCCATGAGCGCGCGCTGGTGCGCGCCATTCCAGCCGTGATCCGCATCATGCATGGCTTTGCCCCGGCCCAGCGCGCCGCCATAACGGAATGCGTGCGGATCATGGCTTCGGGCATGGCGGAGTTCCAGCAGCGCAAGAGCCTGCACGGTCTCAGGGACCTCGATGAGCACGCCCGCTACTGCTACTACGTGGCCGGTGTGGTGGGGGGGATGCTCACCCGCTTGTTCTGCGACTATTCGCCCGAGATCGCCCGCAACGAAGACGCCTTGATGGTGCGCGCCGTGTCTTTCGGACAGGGCCTCCAGATGACCAATATCCTCAAGGACATCTGGGAGGACCGACGCAGGGGCGCCTGCTGGCTTCCGCGCGATGTTTTTACGGAGCACGGCTGCGATCTGAGCCGGCTGGAGCCAGGGCGCTACCACAGCGGCTTCGGCAAAGGTCTGGACCGGTTGATTGCGGAAGCCCGCGGTTGCCTGAAAGAGGCGCTGGAATACACGCTCCTGATTCCACGCGAGGAAGAAGGCATACGCAACTTCTGTCTGTGGGCCATCGGCATGGCGGTGCTCACCTTGCGCAAGCTGCACCGGCATCCCGATTTCAGCGCCGGGCGGCAGGTCAAGATCACGCGTCGCAGTGTCGCAGCAACCATTATGGTGAGCCGCTTCGCGGCACGTCGGGATCGGCTGCTGCGACAACTGTTCCTGGCCCTGGGCACCGGCTTGCCGCGCAAGTCGCACCGGACTGCGCAGCCCCGGCCCACTGCCTCGGATGCATAGTTAAAGGCGGCGCCATGGCGACGAAGCCTTTGAGCATCCCGCGTGTCACGGACGTGTCCCTGGAGACCGCCCTTGCCCGGGCACGCGAAACCTTGCTGTCTTGTCAGCACCCCGATGGCCACTGGTGCTTCGAGTTCGAGGCCGACTGCACCATCCCGGCGGAATACATCCTGATGATGCATTTCATGGATGAGGTCGATGATGCGCTGCAGGCGAAGCTCGCCAGCTACGTGCGGGCGCGGCAAAATCCTGCGGGCGGCTGGTCGCTGTATACGGACGGAGCGACCGACGTGAGCTGCGCGGTGAAGGCATACTACGCGTTGAAGCTGGCTGGCGACGATCCCGGGGCGCCGCACATGCGGCGCGCAAGGCAGGCCATCCTGGAATGCGGCGGCGCGGAGCACGCCAACGTCTTCACCCGCATCACGCTCGCCTACTTCGGCCAGGTTCCCTGGCGCGCGGTGCCGTTCATTCCCGTGGAGATAATGCTGTTGCCGCGCTGGTTTTTCTTCCACATCTATAAGGTGTCCTCCTGGGCGCGCACGGTGATGGTGCCGCTTTTTATTCTCTGCACGTTGAAGCCGCGCGCCGCAAACCCTCTGGGCATCGACATCCGCGAGCTCTTTCGCGAGGATCCGGAAGGGATAGCAAATTATTTTGCTGGCGGCGGTACGACATCGCTGGCCAGGGCATTCCTTCTCCTCGATCGCCTGGGGCGAGCCTTGGAACCCCTGATCCCCAGGGCAATGCGGAAGCGCGCGTTGCGCAAGGCGGAGCAATGGTTCACCGCGCGCCTGAATGGAGAAGACGGTCTCAACGGCATCTTCCCCGCCATGGTCAACGCCTATCAGGCTCTGGCAGTGCTCAATTATCCGGAGGATCATCCCTACCGGCGCCAGGCCCGGGCAGCCTTGCGGCGTTTGGTGATCGAACGCCCGCAAGAGGCCTATTGCCAGCCGTGCGTTTCGCCCGTGTGGGACACGGGCTTGGCCATGCATGCGCTCTTGGAGGCCGATCAATTGTCCGGCGGCGATCTCCTGTCCGCGATCGAATGGCTGAAGCAGCGCCAGATCGTGGATGCTCCCGGCGACTGGCAGGTCAATCATCGCGGCATACGGGGCGGCGGCTGGGCCTTTCAGTACCACAATGACCATTATCCGGATTTGGATGACACCGCCGCCGTGGCATGGGCCATCGCCCGTGCGGCCGGGCCCGAGAACCGCGCCGTTCTTGATCGGGCGGCCGACTGGCTGGTCGCCATGCAATCCAGGAACGGCGGTTTTGCCGCCTACGATGCCGACAACACGCATTATTATCTCAACGAGATTCCGTTCGCCGACCACAAGGCCCTGCTGGATCCTCCCAGCGCGGACGTGACGGCGCGCGTGGTTGCCTTCCTCGCCTACTTCGCCCGCCCCCAGGACCGTCCGGCGCTGCATCGCGCGGTGGAATTTCTGCGGCGCGGGCAGGAAAGCTGCGGCGCATGGTTCGGACGCTGGGGCACCAATTACATTTACGGCACCTGGTCGGTGCTGATGGCCTTCGAGCTGCTGGATGATGCAACCGTCCAGCCCGCGGTCAGCCGGGCGGTGGCTTGGCTAACATCGGTGCAGCAGGCGGACGGCGGCTGGGGTGAGAGTAACGACAGCTATCTTGATGCCGCCCTTGCCGGACGGGGACAGCCTTCCACGGCAATGCACACGGCCTGGGCCTGCCTCGGTCTGATGGCTGCCGGCGAGGGGCAGAGCAAGGCGGTGCGGCGCGGCATAGACTGGCTCGTGGAACACCAGAGCGAAGGATGCTGGCGCGACCCTTATTTCAACGCTCCCGGCTTTCCGCGTGTCTTTTATTTGATCTACCACGGCTATCGCTGCTACTTCCCGCTCTGGGCGCTGGCGCGCTACCGAAGCATTCTGGGGGCAGCGGCATCGTGAAGGTAGGCGTGGTGGTCGCGCTTGAGGACGAGGCTCGGGCCTTGTTGCCGCGAGGAGATTTGCCGCATCGGATGACGATACCGATCGGCGCATCCCTGGCCTTGCGCATCTGCGGAATGGGTCCGGAAAGGGCAGCAGCGGCAGCGCGCGCCCTATTGGCCGAAGGGGCGACCAGCCTGGTGAGCTGTGGCTTGGCGGGCGCCCTGGCCCCCGGTCTAGCGCCGGGTACCCTGTTGTTGCCGGAACAGGTCTCTTTCCTGGGAAGCCGGCGGGTCGTGGACCTGTCCTGGAGGCGGCGGATTGCGCAGCGCCTCACGCCGGATGCGGGCCCTGCGGCCAGCTTATTGCTGACCCTGAAGGAACCCGTGGTTACGGCGTTGGCCAAGGCAAGGATGCACCGCGAAACCGGAGCAGCCGCCGTGGATATGGAAAGTGGCGCAGTGCTCGGCGTCGCGGCGGAAGCCGGGGTGCCCGGCCTGGTGCTGAGGGCGGTCGTGGACGCGGCAGAGACCACATTGCCGCAGGCAGCGATGGCGGGGCTTGGGGGGCGCGAGCAGCCGGCGGGTGCCGCAGTAGCTCTGTCGCTGCTGCGCCGCCCCTGGGAACTTGCCGCCCTTATGCGCCTGAGCAGCAACCTGCGGGCGGCGACCCAATGCCTGCGGCGCACGTGGCTGCAGTTGGGCCCCGAAGGGCTGGTGCCATGAAGGCGCTGTTGACGGGCGTGTCCGGATTCGTTGGGGCGGCGGTGTTGCGGCACCTGCTCTCCCAAGATATCGAGATACGTGTCCTGGTTCGCCCCGGAACCGACGCAAGTTTCTGGCGGCGTCTTGGCGTCGAGGTCCTGGAAGGCGACCTCCGGAATGCGGCAAGCCTGATCGGCCCCGTGTCGGGCTGCCAGATGCTTTTCCATGTGGCCGCCGATTACCGCCTGTGGGTGCCCGACTCTGCCTCCATGTACGCCACCAACGTGGACGGGACGGTGGCATTGATGCGGGCCGCCCTGGATGCCGGCGTGGAGCGCGTGGTCTATACCAGCAGCGTCGCCGTGCTGGGAGCGCGATCCGACGGCCAAGCGGTCGACGAGGACACCCCCTCCACCCTGGCGGACATGGTCGGTCACTACAAGCGCTCCAAGTTCATGGCCGAGGAGGCCGTGCGCCGTCTGTGCCATGAGGAGGGTCTGCCGGCCGTCATCGTCAATCCCTCCACGCCCATCGGCGCAGGCGACTGTAAGCCGACTCCCACTGGGCGCATGGTGCGTGACGCAGCCACGGGGAGGATGCCAGCCTACGTGGACACAGGGCTCAATATTGTGCACGTGGACGACGTGGCGCACGGCCACTGGTTGGCGTTCCGGCATGGCAAGCCCGGCGAGCGCTACATCCTGGGCGGCGAAAATCTGCCCCTCAAGTTCATCCTTGCCCGCATCGCGCAGATTGCCGGCCATGCGCCACCAAGGCTGCGCCTGCCCCGCACTGCGCTTTACCCTCTGGCGGCTGGCGCCGAAGCGTGGACGCGCGTGCGCGGACGAGGCACGCCCCTTTTGACCGTGGACGAATTGCGCATGGCGGCGAAGAAAATGTATTTCAGCTCCGCCAAGGCAGAGAGGGATCTCGGCTACACGCATCGCCCGGCGGAGGCTGCATTCGCTGATGCGGTGCGCTGGTTCCAAGAGCGCGGCGCGCTCGGTTGCTTGCAGACGGGGCGAGCGTGATATCGGCGCTGCAGGCCTTGTCCCTGATGATGCTGCCGTCCTTCGTCTACGAAGGCGCGGCGATCGCCGCGCTGTGGCGCTGGCGCCGGCGAGCGCAACCCGAAGCGCCAGTTACTCCGCCGGTCACGATCCTCAAGCCTTTGCACGGGGAGGAGCCGGAACTCTACGCCAACCTGCGCAGCTTCTGCTGCCAGCGTTATCCCGTGTTCCAGATCATCTGCGGCGTGCACGATGCGGACGATCCCGCGGTAACGGTGGTACGCCGGCTGCAAGCGGAGTTTCCAGAGCATGACCTGCGGCTGGTGATCGATGAGTGCTGTATCGGCGTGAACCGCAAGGTGAGCAATCTGCACAACATGCTGAGTGATGCCCGGCATGACATACTCGTGCTCAGTGACGCCGATGTGCGCGTCGGGCCCGAGTATCTGCGCACCGTTGTAGGTCCCCTGGCGGATCCCGCGGTCGGCGTGGTGACCTGTCTGTACCAGGGTGTTCCCGACAAGGGCATGGGATCGCGGCTGCTGGCGCAGCACGTCAACGAGGGCTTCGTGCCCGCCGTCCTGGTGGCGCAGCGGCTGGGGCCCAATACCTTCTGCGGCGGCGCAACGCTGGCCCTGCGGCGGTCGACGCTGGATGCCATTGGGGGCTTTCCGGCCTTGGCCGATCATCTGGCGGACGACTATCTGCTGGCGGCACGGGCACGGGCACTCGGATTGCGCACGGTCCTGTCGACCTACCTCGTGGAGACGCTGGTGCGGGAGGACAGCCTGGTGACCGCTTACCGTCATGCCCTGCGTTGGGCTCGAACCATCCGCTCCGTGCAGCCCTTGGGGCAGGCCCTCTCCTTTCTGACCTACCCGCTGCCCATGGCGCTGTTCGGTGCGCTGGTCGGCGGCCCCGCGGGGCTCGCCATTCTCGGCCTGGCGCTTACGCTGCGCATCACCCTGCATTTCGCCGCCAATCAGGCCCTGGGTGCCACAAGCCCACGGGGAGCATGGACCTTTTGGGCGGCCGACCTGGTAGGCTTCGTAATCTGGTTGCACGCCCTTTTCGGATGTAAGGTCCGCTGGCGGCAGGAAAGCTACTCCATCCGCGCGGATGGCCGCATGGAGAGAACTCATGGAGCATTGCGATGAAGACCCTTTTTCTGCAGGCGCCGTCTTTCGACGGCTTTGATGGTGGTGCCGGCGCACGGTATCAGGCCAAGCGCGAAATCCGCTCCTTCTGGTATCCCACCTGGCTGGCGCAACCGGCAGCGCTGGTACCAGACAGCCGGCTCGTCGACGCCCCCGCGTCGGGCATAGACCTGGAGGATACTCTGCGCATCGCCCGCGGCTACGAGTTGTGCGTCATCCATACCAGCACGCCTTCGTTCCCCTCCGACGTGCGCGTGGCCGAGGCCCTCAAGCAAGCCAACCCGCGGCTGATGATAGGTATGGTGGGCGCCAAAGTAGCGGTGGAGCCGGAGCTATCCCTGCAAGCGTCGCCGGTCATCGACTTTGTGGCACGCGAGGAATTCGACTTCACGCTCAAGGAAGTGGCCGAAGGGCGGCCCTTGGCGGAAGTGGACGGTCTGTGCTTTCGCGATCATAAGGGGAACATCGTCCATACGCCGCCGCGGGCCATTCTGGAAGACATGGACAGCCTGCCGTTCGTCTCCGAAGTGTACAAGCGCGATCTGCGCGTGGAGGATTATTTCATCGGCTACCTCAAGCATCCCTATGTCTCGCTTTATACGGGGCGCGGCTGCCATTCGCGCTGCACCTTTTGCCTATGGCCCCAGACCGTGGGCGGGCACCGCTACCGCGTGCGTAGCCCGGAGCATGTGCTGGAGGAGGTGAGCTACATCCAGAAGGCTTTTCCGCAGGTACGGGAAATCTTTTTTGACGACGACACCTTCACCGACAATCGCCCGCGCGCGGAAACCATCGCGCGCGGCCTGGGCGCCCTGGGCGTGACCTGGTCGTGCAACGCGAAGGCCAATGTACCGTACGAGACGCTCAAAGTCATGAAGGACAATGGCCTGCGCCTGCTGCTGGTGGGCTACGAGGCGGGCAACCAGCAGATACTCAACAACATCAAGAAGGGCCTGAAGGTTGAGAAGGCGCGCGAGTTCACCAGGAATTGCCACAAGCTCGGGATCGCCATCCACGGCACCTTCATCCTCGGCCTGCCGGGCGAGACCAAGGAGACCATAGAGGAAACCATACGCTTCGCCAAAGAGATCAACCCCCACACCATCCAGGTTTCCATTGCCGCCCCTTATCCGGGCACCTATCTGTATGAACAAGCCAAGAAGGAAGGCTGGCTGAGCGCCGACCTGCAGGGCCACCTGGTCAACGAGCGCGGCATCCAGATCAGCCCACTGAGCTATCCGCACCTGAGCGATACGGAGATATTCGATTCCGTGGAAACTTTCTACAAGCGCTTTTACTTCCGCGCCGGCAAGATTGCCGAGATCACTGGCGAGATGCTGCGCAGCACGCAGATGATGAAGCGACGGCTGCGGGAAGGCGTGGAGTTCATGCGTTTTCTGCGCCAGCGCCACAATTGAGCGAGGGTGCGGAGAAACCTGCGCGCAGGGGCGATGCTGCCGGAGACGTGCCCGCCAAGCGGGTGATCATAACCGCTGATGATTTCGGTCTGGACGAGGCGGTCAACGAGGCGGTGGAGCGCGCATTCCGGGATGGCGTACTGACCACCGCAAGCCTGATGGCAGGGGCGCCCGCCGCCGCCGATGCGGTGGTGCGTGCACGGCGGCTCCCCGATCTGCGCGTGGGCCTGCATGTCACCCTGGTGGACGGATGCCCCATCCTGCCTGCGCGCGAAATACCCGCTCTGGTCGGACCCGATGGAGAATTCGGCACCGCGCTGTTCCGCCAGGGAGTGCGATTTTTTTTTCTGCCCCGCGTGCGCCGGCAGCTGGCGGCCGAAATCCGCGCCCAGTTCGAGGCCTTTCGGGCCACAGGCCTCGCCCTGGATCACGTGAACGCCCATAAGCATATGCATGTGCATCCGACCGTACTGGCCTTGATACTCGACATCGGCCGGGAGTACGGTGTGCAGTCAGTGCGGTTGCCGCGCGAGCCATGGAGCACCGCCTTTTGCCTGGGGCAGAATATCGCCGGCCGGCTTGCCTGGTCGGCTTTTCTGTGGCCATGGCTCGCGCTGCTGCGACGGCATCTGCGGCGTCGCTGTGTCCGCCATAACGATTACCTCTTCGGTCTTGCTGAGAGCGGCGCCTGGGACGAGGCAATGCTGCTGCGCCTGTTGCGCTGTCTGCCCGACGGAGTGAGCGAGATTTATTTTCACCCCGCGACGGCGCGCACAGCCGAGCTGGTGCGACGCATGCCGGGCTATCGTCATGAGGAGGAGCTGGCCGCGCTTTTGAGTCCCGCCGTCAGGGCTTTGTTCGACAATCCGTGTTATCGGAGGACGAGTTTCAGTGAGCTCCATTTGGCAGTCGGTTGACCATCGGCTCCGAGCGTTGGGCTACCGCTACACGAAAGGGCTGCTCTGGCTGGTGGAATATTCGTATGCCCATGCCCGCACGGTCCTGGCGCTGACGCTGGCCATGTTCCTGGCGTCGTCGTACTACAGTGCCACGCACTTCAGCATGGACACCGACACCAGCAACATGCTGTCGCGCGACCTGCCGTTTCAGCGCCTGGAACACAGCTATCACCAGGCGTTTCCGCAAACCAGGAACACGTTGGTGGTGGTCATCGACGGGGACACTTCGGCGCTGGCTGCGAGCGCGCTGGAGCGGTTGGAAGCTTGGGTGCGCGCCCATCCCGCCGAATTCTCGGCGGCCTATGCGCCCGGCGGCGGCGAGTTCTTCCAGCGCAATGGACTGCTTTTTCTCGACAAGGCAAATCTGCAGACCCTGGCCAATCGCATCGTCGATGCCCAGCCGCTGATCGCGAGCCTGTCTAGGGATGCGAGCCTGAAAGGCCTGCTCGGTCTCCTTGACACCGCTATGCAGCAGAGACTGACCGGCGGGCAACGCATAGCGGGCCTATCGCCGCTCCTGGATCAGATGACCCAGGCGGCACAGGCGCAGATCCAGGGGCGCTACCATGAGGTGCGATGGGGAGCGCTGATGGCCGGCGGTGACGCCTCGGCTTCCGAGCGGCAGCGCTTTCTCGTCCTCAATCCCGTGCTCAACCATGCCTCTCTCGAACCGGCGGCCATGCCGATCCGTGCCCTGCGCACCGCCATCCGAAATCTCGGCCTCGATGCCGCCCACGGTGTGCACGTGGGCATGACGGGGGATGCCCTGCTGGATTCCGAGCAGATCAAGACCGTTTCGGAAGGCGCAGGCCTGGCCCTGGGGCTGACCCTGGGCCTGGAATTGATCCTCTTGGCGGTTGCCCTGCGCTCGGCGCGCCTGGTGATCAGCGTATTGGCAAGCCTGCTTACCGGCATGATCCTGTCCACGACGCTGGCGCTGCTGTTCGTCGGCCCCTTCAATCTGCTCTCGGTGGCCTTCGCGGTGCTCTTTATCGGCCTGGGCGTGGACTTCGGCATCCAGTTCTGCCTGCGCTATCGGGAAGAGTCCTACAACGGCGCTCCCCATCCAGTCGCCTTGCGGCGTGTTGCGGCAGGCCTGGGCGGCGCATTAAGTCTGGCCGCAACCGCCGCCGCCATCAGCTTCTTTTCCTTTGTCCCGACCCGCTATGCCGGAATGGTGGATTTGGGTCTGATTTCCGGCATCAGCATGTTTGTTGCCCTGCTCGCGACCCTCACGCTCCTGCCGGCGCTGCTGACTATCTGGCCCCTGCGCCGCAAAGAAACTGCCAAGCCGGTAATGGGCATCAAAGGCGACCTGCCGATAGGGCGCCACCCCATACACCGCTACGGCCGGTGGATCGTGGGAGGATCTCTGCTGCTGAGCCTGGCCGCGATCCCGCTGATCGCCCAGGTGCGCTTCGATTTTGATCCCATCAATATGATCAATCCGCATTCCGAAGGCGTCCGGGTCTTTCGCAAGCTGCTGCAAGACGACCGCAATTCTCCATATCGTATCGAAGTCGTCGCCCCCACCTTGGCTGCAGCAGGGCAGCTGGCAGCCCGCCTCCAGCGCCTGCCCGAAGTTTCGCAGGCGCTGACCCTGGCGAGCTTCATTCCGTCCGGGCAAGAGGATAAATTGGCCATCCTACAAAACCTGCAGCTCCTGGTGCCGCCATTCTCGCTTCATGTTGCGCCAAGACCCGCCCCGCCCGGCCCCGACTTGCCGGCGGCTCTGGCGCGCTTCGAATCCAATTTGCGCGATCTGGCGGCGCGCGATTCCGACGCCGCGGCGCGCCATAGCGCGGCATCGCTGCTGTCTGCACTGCAGCGCTTTCATGTTCGCTTCGGAGACCGCCAAACCAGCTTTGCCGAGCTCCAGCAGCGCATCATGGGCGGCCTTCCCGCCACGTTGAATCGCCTGGCGCTTGCCCTGACCGCCGCGCCGGTAACGCTGGACAGCCTGCCTGCTGACTTGCGTAGTCGCTATCTGGCCGTCGACGGGCGTGCCAGGGTGGAGGTGTTTCCGCGCCATAACCTCAGCCAGGCTTCGGCCATGGAGCGGTTTGTCTCCGCCGTGCGCGCGGTGGCACCACAGGCGGTGGGCGCTCCTATCATGCTGGTGGACGGCGGCCAGGCCGTGGCGAGTGCTTTTCGCGAGGCCAGCGCCATCGCCCTGGTTCTCATCGTCGGCCTTCTGCTGGTGGTTCTGCGCCGCTGGACGGATATGTTGCTGGTCATGGTGCCCTTGCTGCTCGCGGCTGCTTTCACCGTGGCCACCATGACCTTGCTTGGTTTGCCTTTCAATCTCGGCAACATCATCGTTCTGCCCCTGCTCATCGGGCTGGGGGTCGCCTTCGCGATATATCTGGTGGCACGCTGGCGCCAGGGCGTGAGCATCTCGCACCTGCTGCAGACCAGCACACCGGCCGCGGTTTTCTTCAGCGGCCTTACGACCTTGAGTTCCTTTGGCAGCATGGCCATTTCGTCCGATCCCGGCATGGCCAGCCTGGGCAAAACGCTGACCCTGGCTTTGCTGATGGTGCTGCTGTGCATTCTGGTGGTGCTGCCGGCGATGCTAATGCTGTTCACGCCGTCGCCCCGGGAAGACACGCCGGATACCCATGGCACCCAGTAATACCAAGCGCGCGGCGCATTTGGGGGTGTACTTCGCCGGCCTGCTCGGCGTGGTCTTGGCCGCCATGCTGGTGATCAAGGAGGGCGCCGGGGACATCTTCCGCATCTTGATGATCGCGGGCTGGAGCTTGTTCTGGCTGGTGCCCTTCCATCTGTTGCCCATCGGCATGGATGTCCTTGGCTGGCGCAGGCTGCTGCGCGGCGAGCCCCTCGCCACTTTCCCTTTTTTGCTGTGGGTGGCAGGTATTCGCGAGTCGGTCAACGGTCTGCTGCCTGTCGCCCGGGTGGGTGGCGAACTGGTCGGAGTCCGTCTGCTGTTGCGGCGAGGGATTGCCAGTGAGGTCGCGGGTGCCAGCATCATGGTGGAAATCACTTTGACCCTGGTGAGCCTGTTCCTTTTCGCCCTGGCCGGTATTGTCATCCTGGCGCATTCCGTGCGCGACCACGCGGTGGTGACCAGTACGCTCCTGGGCCTGCTGGTTACATTGCCGGCCCTGGTGGTATTCGTCATGCTGCAGCGCCACTGGGGGCTTTTCCAGTTGTTGGAGCGCTTGATCAAGGCGGTGTTGGGTGGTCATAACCCATGGGCGGAACAAGGCTCGATGGCACGTCTGGACGAAAGAATCCGCGCCATCTACCGGCGCCGATCGACTCTCGGAATCGCCCTGTTCTGGCAGTTGTCGGGCTTGCTCATGGGCACCGTGGAGGTCTGGTTCACCTTCCACCTGTTGCACCATTCCATTTCCTTTGCCTTGGCGCTGATGCTGGAAAGCCTGGGCCAGGCCTTGCGCAGCGCGACTTTCATTGTGCCCGCGGGGGTGGGAGTGCAGGAAGGCGGCTTTGTTCTGTTCGGTGCGTGGGCCGGAATTGCGCCCGACGTGGCGCTGGCATTTTCCTTGGCGCGGAGATTCCGGGAACTGGCCTTCGGCATCCCTTTCTTATTGTCCTGGCAAGGCGCGGAGGGGCATAATTTGCATCGCCGATTGCGTGCGCGGAGGGGTTGAGGCGACACCCTCCCGCCCAAAAGGGAAACCATGACCGCAACAGCATTTCACATAGGCTCGACTCAGCACAGGGATCTGTTCTGTAAGTTCTTTACGGACACCCACATTCATTTCGACGCGCGCGCCATAGCCTGGCCGGCGTTGGACGAGGATTCGCATCAACGCCTGGTGCGTCTGCCCTTCTGGGGGGAGGCGGTGGCCACTGAGAGCGCCACGGCGGGAAGAGTGCAGGCTGCAGCCTTGGCCGAAAGCGACCCGGTGGTTCGTGCAGCCATCGCGCTGAACGGCGAGGAAGAGGCGCGCCACGCCATCTTGCTGCAAGGGCTGGTGCGCAATTATGGAATCTCCATCCCCCCGCTGCCGCCCGCCCCACCTCTCAGGGACCCCCAATGGGAATTCCTCTATACCGGCTACGGCGAATGCCTGGATTCCTTCTTTGCCTTCGGCCTGTTTGCCGTCGCGCGCGACTCCGGATTTTTCCCGCCCGCACTGGTACAGATATTCGACCCCGTAATGCAGGAAGAAGCCCGCCATATCATCTTTTTCATGAACTGGCTGGCCTGGCATCGCGCGCGCCTGCCTTGGTGGCGGCGCCTCTGGCTGCAGCTGCAGATTCTCTGGGTCATCGTCCTGCAGGTATGGAGCCGCATCAAGACGGCGCGCGGCCTGGGCGGCCACGAAGCGGAGAACTTCACCCTCACCGGCCCCAAGGAAATAAACGCCGACATCAGCCTGCGTACGCTGCTGGAACGCTGCCTGCATGAAAACGATGCGCGCTTCAGCCGTTATGATGCGCGCCTGCTACGTCCCAAGCTTGCTCCCGCCGTGGCCAGGATCCTGCTGAGGGTGCTGCCCAAAGGGGGCGAAGTGGCGGCATGAATCAGCTTCACGGCCGCACAAACGGCAGGGGCGTGCATCTGAAGCGCCGGCAGCGGACGGCACGCAAGATTAATCTGGCTGGCATAAATCCGCGGGATCGTGCCGGCCCAGGGAGAAGGTGTCCAATGAAGAAACTACCGCTTATGGCATTGCTGCTCGGTGGATTTTTGTTAGCCGGCGGGACAGCTAGCGCGTCAGGGGAAACAGCGCCCGTTGCCCAGAATGCGGCAACAGCCGCCGCTCCCCGACAGGTGATCGAGCACCTCGATGATGCCCTGCTCACGGCTATGAAGCAGGCCAAGATGCTCGGCTATGCCGGGCGCTACCGCAACCTGGCTCCGGTAATCGAGCACGTCTACGATTTCCCCAGCATCGCGGCCCTGGTGCTGGGCAGCCACTGGGCCAAACTGAGCCCCGCCCAGCAGAAGGAGTTCATCGCGACGCTAGCCCATTACACCATCGCTACCTACGCCGCACGCTTCGACGGTTATGCCGGCGAGCGCTTCGCCATCAAGTCGGTTGAATCCATGCGCCCTTCGGCAATGGCGGTCTATAGCACCATCACTGAGGCCAATGGCAAGGTCCACAGCCTCGACTATCTGCTGCAACCTGTAGACGGGCAGTGGCGCGTCATCAATGTCGTGGCCGACGGCGTGAGCGACCTTGCTCTGAAGCGGGCGGAGTTTACCCACCTTCTGGAATCCAAGGGCTACCCGGGCCTGATCGCCGGCCTGAAGAGCTATATCGCGCGCATGGCGCACGGGGGGGAATGAGCCAGGCCGCCTGGAAGAAGTGGCCGGCCGGGCTCGTCATAGCCGCCGTGCTGGGCTCATTGCAGGGTTGTGCGACCACCGCGGACAGCGCCAAGCCTGGCCTGAATTCCGCCGTTGCGGGGATTTCCGATCCATTGGAGCCCTTGAACCGGAAGATATTCAGCTTCAACATGGGGCTCTACGATTACGTGCTCGAACCCGTTGCAAAGGGCTACGAACGAGCGACGCCTCTTTTTGTGCGCACGCACGTGGCAAATTTTTTCGCCAATGCCGGTTACCCCTATGTCATCCTCAACGACTTCCTGCAGCTGCGGATGCATCAGGGGCTCTCCGACCTGAGCCGCTTCGTGGGCAACACTATTTTCGGCGTCGGCGGCTTCTTCAACTTCGCCGGTCGATGCGACCTGCCCCCGCATGAGAACAACCTCGCCGTGACGTTCGGCGTCTGGGGGTTGCCGCAAGGCCCTTATCTGGTGTTGCCCTTCTTCGGGCCGTCTTCCCTGAGCGGCCTGCCGGGTGTGCCCCTGGAGATCATAGCCAGCCCCTTTTATTACGTGAACAGTTCCACCACGCAATGGAGCATCACCGCCCTGGGCGTGGCGAACGAGGGCTATACCGAGCGCGGTGCCGTGAGCATGGTGAAGGAATCCGTGTTTCCCTACTACTTCGCCCGCAGTGCTTGGGAACAGCACCAGCAATATTTGATTCGCGGCCATGCCTTGAGCTCCCGCGAACTGCTCGAAAGCCTCGGTTCCGGGCCGGAGGAATTGCCGCCACCGGCAGCAGGGACTCAGGCACCACCCGCGCATTGAACGTTCTCTGACCCGGATGCAAAGGCTCGGGCCGCGTTCGGGCGTTCGAACTGAAGGGTTGAGATCGAGGCCCCCGTGGCGAACTGGAATCGGAATCCAATAAAACCACATGTACGATTCTCGGTGTTTTATGGCAATAATAGGCGGCAGTCGATGCGATATCTTGTTTTATCAGGGATTTTCTCTTGTTTGTATGTAACAAACTATGCCGAATAAGGCCACGGACGCCTAGAATCATCCGCTGATTTGTCACATATCCGGGCAACTTTTGTACAGGGAGAAATTGAGCGTTGCACCATCAGCATCCGCTCCTTGACCCTCGTCGCCACGGCAATTTTTCGAGAGGCTGTTTTGGGGTCGAAAGCAGTCTTTGCCCTAGGAATTCTCCTCGGCCCATGCTGCCGTTCGGGAGCCTTCTGAGTTCCGTCCGGAACCCAGCTCTGATTTCCACATGTAACATAGTACCCGGCAGTCGAAGCGCAACTAGCCCACGGCCTGGCGCCAGAACGACCGTCGCGCATCAAGCTGTTCGGAATGGAATTCGCTGAACAGGAAATATCGGACGCCATGACCGAATCGAGCCTCGTGGAACACGCTCTGATCGAACAATTCTTGAAGTCACTCCGGGAGTTGCCGGACGTGCACGTCGAGTTGGCTCAGTCGGAACCCGCTGTTCAAGCTAAGGGTGGCGTCGACGCGAAAATCAATCTGCACGTCGCCAACAAATCGATTGTCTTGCTGGTTGAGACAAAGAAGTCCGTCTATCCCCGCGATGTGCGTCAGGCGTTGTGGCAGTTGAAGTCGCTGCAGCATGGTCACTACGCCGATGTGCAGCAACTGCTGATCGCCGAGTCGCTCTCACCGGGGGCGAAAGAATTGCTCAGAGCCGCGCGCATCGGCTACTTCGATAGCGGCGGAAGCTTGTTCCTGCCGGCCGCTGGTGCCTACGTCTACATCGACAAGCCGGCTCCGAAGACTGTGGAAAAGTCGGTGCGGTCCCTTTTATCCGGGCGCCGCGCCCAGGTTTTGTACGCGCTCCTGGTCAATCACGAGGAATGGTTTGGTGTTACCGAAGTGGGGAACGGGCGCAGGTGGATCCATCCACGGCCTCGGACGTACTAAGCGAGCTGGAGCGGTTCGGCTGGTTGGTGTAGCGAGGACAGGGGCCGAGCAAGGAGGGCATCTGCGCGAACCAAGTGCGTTGCTCGATGCCTGGGCGAAGCAGCTCGCCACGCAGCGCGCGCCAGTACTGCACCGGTACTTCATGCCCGGATTGAAATATGATGCACTGATCGAACGGCTCGGCCAGATGTTCGATTCGCATCAGGTCGCTTACGCGGTGAGCTACGAAGCCGCTGCGCAGCGCTATGCCCCGTTCTTGTCCGGCATCTCACAGGTGCGAGTTCGACTGCTACCCGGCACCAGTACCGAGACAGCAATGACTGAGCTGGGTGCGCGCGTCGTCAATGAAGGGGCGAACCTCGCGGTCATCGAGACGAAGTCGGCGGGAGAACTGCTGTTCCGGCAAAACGTTGGGGGTGTATGGCTGGCCAGCCCGGTCCGGGTTTATCTCGACCTCTTGCGCGGTGAAGGCCGCGCCAAGGAAATGGCCGAGCACTTACGCAAGGAAAGGATTGGCTTCTGATGGGAAAACCGCAACGCTCGGTGGCTATAGTGACCAGTACACGCTCGACTGTGAACGGGTCCTTGTAACGCTACTGCGCGGACTCGGACCGTGGAAAAAGTCGGTCTACCTGATCGGGGGGCTCACGCCGCGATATCTCGTTTCCGCCCGGCATCCGGTCGTACCGGCGCACGCAGGCACTCTGGACGTGGACATCGTGATCGACATGCAAATCCTGGCTGATACCGAGGCGTATCACACACTCGAAGACAACCCCAGGAGGGTGAAATTCGAGCGCGCCGAAAACAGCGCCGGTACAAAGCTTTCCTGGCCTTGGCAGACCCGCACCGAACATGGCGCGTTGATGGTGCTGGAGCTGTTTGCGGATGCACCAGACATCGCTGGAGGCAAGGTGCAGCCATTGCCGACCGAAGGCGCGATCTCTGCACTCAATATCCCGCATTCGTCCATCGTTTTCGACCTTCACCAAGTCACTGAGATTCAGGCTGAACTACTCCGAGGCAACGGAATCGCGACGGAACAGATCAAGCATGCCAACCTGGTCAGCTTTACCTGCCCGAAGTCGTTTGCGTTCGATCAACGCTTCGAGCGCAAGGACGCGCACGATCTGACCTATTGCATTGAACACGCATCTGAAGGACTGGACGCCGTGGCTGTGGCTTTCCGCAAGGAGCGCAATGGCAAGCACGGTGCCGTCGTCAAAGGCTCGCTGGCGATCCTGCGAGCCGCTTCGCAAGCGACGAGAAAGCCGAGGGCTATCGCAAGGACGGCCCGGTGTCGGTCGCTAAGTTCGATCTGGGCGAAGGCCATGAACCAGAGCAGCGGGAGGCGAGGACGTTGCGGCAGAGGCAGGCCTGCGACGTGATCGAACAACTCCTTGATCGAATCGAATAAGGAGCGCGCCGCGATGCTACGGCCCTGTGGGCACTGTTCACCGATAAGATCGACAACCTGAGGAATCCCTTTCTTGTGATCAAACGGCTGTGGGGCTTTGCCAAGGTCCGCTACCGGGGGCCTGCCAAGAACACCGCGCGGGTCTTCGCGCTGCTGGCTTTCGCCAATCTGTATCGTGTGCGGCATCGGCTCTTGCCGCATGGGGCGTAGTCCGGCCGCTGAACGGCAGGAACAGGAAAGAGGATGAATCGAGGACGGAAAGACACGGCGAACACCGAAACTCGGGGGCCAAGTCATCGCGGTTGCGCTATGCTGGTTAGCCGTCATCATAGCTTGCTTACTTGTTCAGAGGTTCCTTGGGCGCCCAATCGGGTAAGGGCGGGTGTCTAGCCGGCCCTCACCATACCCAATCCGCCTAGCTGTAGTGGTTCGAACGGAAGCCAGGCCCGGCAGCGTTTGCCAATATGGTGGCAACGAGAAACAATCCAACCGGCACTTGAACGCCGGGTGGGAGCGAAGTTACAAAACAGGACATGCTCACATGAAAGCATCGGCCGCGCCGTCCTACGCCATCATTAGGCGTTTCATTCGATTTGCTCTTGTCGGCGCGAGCGGCACGTTAATCCAGTACATTACGCTTTGGGCCGGCGTTGGAGTTTTGCGTGCCTCGCCGGTTGTGGCGTCGGCGATCGGCTATGTGTTTGGCTCAATTTCTAACTATGGGCTGAACTACGTATTTACGTTCCGAAGCACCAAGTCTCACATGGCCGCCGCCCCGCGCTACTTTACCGTCCTGGGCATCGGCTGGTGTCTGAACACCGGATCGATGGCCATGCTGGTTAATGCGATCCGTATCGACTATTGGCTTGCCCAAATCGTCACGACCGGCTTCGGCTTGATTTGGAATTTTCTCGGGAGCCACTTATGGGCTTTCCGAGAATCCACCGGTCTTGACCAGGAGGGGCTGGGATGACGGTTATCCGGGATTCCGGAATGAAACCCATGTAGAAAAACGGCCATTCAGAACTACTTTATGCGAGAGAGGCGGGATCGGCCGCTCCGGCCGTGCAGCACGCGTACGTCCTCGGGCAGGCATCAGGCGCGACGAGTCGTTGAGCTGGTGCTCCACCGCTGTTTCAGTCTCGTGGTGAAAAGGCACCGCACCAGGGGAGCAGCCACGGCGAGTTGTCGGTTATACTGGCGGAATGAAAACATTCTGTTCAGGATGAGGCCATGAGCTTGCTCAATAAGCTTGAGAAGCGGTTTGGCCGGTACGCCATCCCCAACCTCATCACCCTCATCATCGGCGGTCAGGCTCTGGTCTTTCTCATGGCCCGCACCCCGGAAGGGGCGGGGATCATCGCACAGCTTGCGTTCAGTGCGCGGCTCATTGCGCAAGGCCAGATCTGGCGGGTGCTGACCTTTGTCTTCATCCCGCCCACGCTGTCGCTCTTCGTGGTTTTTGCCCTGTATCTCCTCTACCTGTTCGGCTCGCACCTGGAACACGAATGGGGGAGCTTCCGGTTCAACGTTTATTATTTCACCGGCGTGATCGCGACCGTGCTTGCGGCGCTCTGGGGTGGAGAAGAGGCCAGTGGCTGGTTCCTCAACCTGTCGATCTTTTTCGCCTTTGCGACCCTGGCGCCTGAGGTCACGCTGCTCTTGTTTTTCGTCATTCCGGTCAAGGTCAAGTACATCGCCTGGGTATCCTGGGCCTACGTGCTCTTTGCATTGCTCGCGGGATCGCTGGCAGTAAAGCTGCTCGTGGGCGCCTCGCTCATCAACTATTTCGGATTCTTCGGCCGGGACATCGCGCGGCGCTGGAGGACAAGATCCCACTCGTATCGTCGGCAACGCGCTTTTTCGGCGAAGATCGCGCCGCTGCAGGGAACCTCGATTCACCGGTGCGCGATTTGCGGCCTGACGGAAAAGGACGATCCCCGCATGGATTTCCGCTACTGCCGGGCCTGCAGCGGGCACTACGAATATTGTGCCCAGCACCTGGGAACCCACTCGCACATGACGCAGCCGCCGCCAGAAGAGATCCGAGACTAGTCTGGAATCCGGCCGTTGCCAGGTTCACTCGACGGGCGATGCGCTGGTTTCGGCGGGGGCGTTACCCGATGGTTGCCCTGCTGCGGTTGATTTGCATCTTGGAATAACCCCACAATGCAACCGCTTTGCGGATTGCATTGACCCCGATGCATGGGACGTAAGTGAAGTTGTTCAATGATATGCCGGGGTGAGGATAGGTCACACCATGATGCAAATTGAGGGTCATTGCCTGATGCAATTCATACATGATCGCACCCAACGTGCCAAGACCTCACTTCATGACCGCGAGACGGTAGAGATTGCAGCCATACATCCGGGCTTTGAGTGAAGCCTTGCGGCTTCGGTCCCTGATGGAATCCGCTGACTGGCGCCACTATCAACACGGCGTGCTCGAAGCACTTTGAATTGCGCGGGCTTAAGCCCGTCACGGTCTGACCTGTCTTGCCATCATGATTATGAAGCCTTAAGCAATCACTGGTGGGTCTCCTTCCGTTAAGCTCGTTGCCACTCACCCCACAACACTATCCGGCAACAGCCACCACCCGGGTGTCGTCGTACCGGTAGTGTCGTCCATGGGCGAGCAGCGCCCAGACGGTGCGTGCGTTCTTGTTGGCGAGTGCGACGGTCGCCACGTTCTTGTTGCGCCGTGCCAGCAGCCGCGTGAGCCAGGTGTCGGTCTGCGTCTTTCGCTCGGCAACCCGCACTACGGCCCGCGCCCTGTGGATCAGGAGTGTTCGAAGGTAGACATCCCCGCGTTTGCTGATGCTGAGCAGGTTCTGTTTGCCGCCACTGGAGTGCTGCCTCGGCACGAGACCGAGGAAGGCGGCCAATTGCCGACCGTTGCCGAAGGCCTTCGCATCCCCGATCGAGGCGACAACTTCCTTGAGAGCCGCCGGGGTGGGCACATGGGGAAATTTGGGCACATCGATGGCTTTAGACCAACGCTCCTGAGCGTTAGCCGAATACCCGAATTGGTCGGAGCATTAGAAAATGAGACCAACGCTCAGGGCAAATGGAAAGACAATAAAAACATGTTGTTTCAATGGGTTGGCGCGCCCTAGAGGATTCGAACCTCTGACCTTTGGAATCGGAATCCAACGCTCTATCCAGCTGAGCTAAGGGCGCGTGATGCGAATTATACCCACTTTTGGCTGCTAGCTTCCGTGCCCTGAAAAGCCTTGAGCGCTGGCATCGGAATCCAACGCTCTATCCAGCTGAGCTAAGGGCGCGTGATGCGCATTGTACCAACATCTGGCTGCCGGCATCCCTTTCCTGTGGTGCCTTGGGATGACATCGGGGTCCTGGGCTGTATCCATCGAACCACCGACGGCAGTGCCGGAAGAATACCGTTACACTATGGTAGCGTCTACCGGTGGCACCGATGCCCGCACGCTCCCTCGCGCCAAGTTCGACACTTTATGTCCACGCAACCTGCTGTCACGTATGGATTAATTCTAATGCGCTGCTACGAAATGTGGGGGATTACGATGTGCAATTTTCGGGTGTTATGCCTATAATCCGCCGTTGAATCTTGGGGCTGCCGCCATCGGCGGCGGGTATTACAATCAGACATCGTCATGAAGGAAGCAAAAATGAGCGATCGTAATCTATTCAAGATGTTTACAGGCCTGGTTGCGGCCTTGGTTGCGGTGACCGTGGTGATCTTTGTGGTTGCCCAGATGGTGACCAGCGGGTTGAATCTGAACGCGGGCAAGACCGCGATGGCCCAGAACCAGGCGGCCATCGCCGCGCGAATCAAGCCGGTCGGCGAAGTGACGGTCGGTAACGCGCCGGTTGTGAACAGCATAATTCCTGCGGCGAACGCGGCGGTCAAAAATCCCGGAAAGGCCACGTTTGAGTCGACCTGCATCGCCTGCCATGGTGCCGGTGTTGCGGGCGCTCCGAAGTTCGGTGACAAGGCTGCATGGGCGCCCCATATCGCCAAAGGTCTGCCCACTCTGTACCAGCATGCCCTGCATGGATTCTCCGGCAAGGCCGGCTACATGCCAGCGAAGGGCGGCAATCCGGGCCTGTCGGATGCCGACGTCGAGGCGGCGGTTCGCTACATGGTTGCCCACGGCAAGTAAGAAGCAACCGGGCACGACACAAAAAAGCGGCCTTCGGGCCGCTTTTTTTTGCCAGCAACCACACGCCCGCGCAAGAACCCGAGAAGCGTGGCGCACAGGTTGCTGATGTGTCCGAACGAAGTGTCGCGGCAGGGAACGGACGGTCCAGCTCTTGTCCCCCCGCGCGCAATGCCCCTTGGCCTGTACTCCTAGAAGCTCCGCGCCATGCGGTCATGTCCAGCGACAGGCGCCGAGCCAAAGTCGGTTTGGATCCCAGCGACAGGCGCCCCCTCCGACCGCCAGCAAGCGATCGGGAAATCCGGCGGGCGCCGATGAGCGAGCTCGAGTGGTGGACATCCTTGTACGAGAAAAGAAGAAAGCGATGCCGGGACTGACGGCGATGTAAATGGCGAGCCGGGAGGCGACACCGGAGCGTCTGATTGGTCCGGAATTTCCCAACCGTACCGCCGAGTGCTCTGGTGCTTCACGGTCCAACACCAGCCAATGTGCCGGGCCGATGGCCAACGTAAGCTTGCGACGGGCTGTGCGGCGGATTGCGGCGTTGCTGCGTGCCAGACCAGGCGGTGCTTTATCGGCCCCCGCGGGTCAACGCCCCCTGGTCACAGCGCCGATGGGCGCGACCACTGGATTGGCGCAGCAACCCCGGAGATCAGGATCCGGACAGCCTTTGCTCAAGTTCCGCTATCCGCTTTTCCAAATCCGTCAGCTTGGCGCGCGTTCGGCTCAAAACCGCCGCCTGAACATCCAGCTCCTCCCGCGTCACGAGATCCAAACGCTCGAACACGGAATTTAGCACCGCTCGAAGCTTGCGTTCGCTGTCAGCAACGAAGTCCTGCGGCATTGCCCCGCGCAGCGCTGCCATAATCTGGTCGATGGGATTAGCATCTGACATGAAAGTGTCACCTTGCAGACAGGCTGGCGCCTTGCACCGCCGTCATTGTGAATTTTCGTTGATTTTACCAGAAGCGCCGGCCGGATGCTGCTGTATGTCCGGGCGCGGTCCGCCGAACGCGCAAATCGGCCGCCGGGCGGCATTCATTTTGTGCTGCCGATCCCTTAAAATCCGGCCGACGCGTCCCGGCTCCAAGCGATGAAGCAGGGCCGGCCGGACATCCAACATTGGGGGCGAGAGGAGATCCATGCAGAACTTGCGTGTTGCGGTCTTGGCGGCGGGCTTGGTCGCTTGCAGTGCGGCTTGGGCGCAAAGCTTCGAACCACCCACCTACAATGTTGGCGTTGTCAGCAACTATGTGTTTCGCGGAATTTCCCAGAGCAACAATCAGCCCGCCCTTCAGGGTGGCGTCGAAGTCAAGCATCCCGGGGGTTTTTACGCCGGGCTCTGGGGTACAACCCAGAACATCCCGAACAGCGGCGCAAATCTGCGGGGCGATGCCTATGCGGGCGTGGCCTACAAGGGAAGCTCCGGCCTGGGTTTCGATGTCGGCGCGCACGCGTATTCCAATGCGTTCGTTTTTCCGGGTCAGGACCGCGGCTCTTTCTGGGAGGCATACGGGAAGCTGTTTTTCGGTCCTGCTTCCGTGAAGTGGTCGCATGACTTTGAGCATCACGATGACTACATCGAAGGCGCGCTTCGCTATGACATCGGTAGCGGTGTAAAGCTCAATCTGCATGCCGGCCACTATATTCTCAGTGATCCGAGCATGGGCGGAGACTATTCCGATGGGAGCATCGGATTCAGCCGCATGTTCGGTGACCTGGACGCGGCAATCGCCGTTACCGACACCACCCAGACGCCAACGACCAAGCTGAATGACGCCACTCTCGTGATCTCCGGGGACTATCGCTTCTAGTCGCCCCGCCCTATTTGCCAGCGTGTCGCCGTGCCCTCGCCATTCTGGCAGCATGCCCTGCGCTGGTGCAGGGCCTCCCTCCGGCGCACCATTGCCAGCCGTCCGGACACGCTGCGGTAATTGCGCGGCAGACCCCTGCTTTTATCCCGACCGTCCAAGTCGTTGAAAACACCGAGAGCGTCGCGGCCTCCCAACTTTAAGAGAATCGACTACGGAGGGCTGGCATGATGTTTGCCTTACCCTTTCCGGGAAGGGCCGTGGCTCGAGGACCGAAGGCCTCGGAAGCCGACGGACACAGGGCAGGAAATCCGTGTTGCACCAATATCAAACCACAGAAAATTTCCACCCACCCGGTACGCTCCAGTCCGGCGGGCCGGAGTTGGTGACGAATGCCGCAGGTAACCGTCACGCCTGCAATCCGATTCCGCCGTGGTCGCCTGTATGGCCCGCTCCCCGTTAGTCAGCGAGAATTCTAGCAGCACGATTCCCGAAGGCCTTATCGGTCTGTGGCGCCGCCGTCTTCTCGAAACCGAAATTCTGCGCGATACCGACTCCGAAGTCTGGCGGCTGCAGACCGGACAGCTGTACGCTGATCTGCATTTGTCACCGCCCGGACAGCCATCAAGCCGACGCGGGGTTGCTGGAGCCCTGGAACTGCAGGGTGACGTGCTCACCTGGCAGAGCTGGTTCGACAACCAGTCCCCGACGGACATCGGCGACAGCGGACGCGTGTATTTCGAAGGAGAAACTCTGATCGCCCACGGCGCATGTTCTTCTCGTCGCGAAGTTTGGGAGCGAGTGACGCCTCCGACTGATGACAGGATGGCGCTCGCGCTGCGGGACGAACGCTCTGCATACGGAGGTTTGCGTACACGCCGTGGAGTGTTCATGGTGCTCGGCGAGCATTTTGTGCTTGCCCTGGACCGTAGCCTGTGCCTGGCCGGCGGAGGCCGGACGACAGCGCCCCGACAGCGCACTTTTGCCGCCTTCCGGCTGGAGCCCGAGATCAGTTTCGGCGTACGGCACGGCAGCGTGTCCTGGGAGATTAAGCGGTCTACCCTGCCCGACCGCGAAGGCCAGTCCCTTCTTGCCGTCCATGGCCTGCCGGAGCAGGTGTCCCGATCGGAATGGTGCCAATCTTCCCAGATTCCGGCCGCATACCGGCGCTGGCAGGTGGTGGAAATCGGATCGGGATTCACAGGGCTTTTCTGAAAAGCGAGCCCATCGTGGTTTAGGGCTGTGGATAGGCGTTGGTAACGCACGGGTACGCCCAACAGGCTGTGCCCGTAAGATCCGGCGGAGTCCTTCGACATTTCGCCCGGACGATCCCGGTTTCGAAAGCCGATTCGACGACGGCAAGCAGTCAACGTGCTACCCATTTTCAGCAGTCGCCCTGTGGACAGCGGCGTTCGAATTCAGCTGTTGGTCAGCTTTCCGGAAACGCAGCGCATCGAGGCCGCGCTTTGGTGGCCCAGCATCAACGCGCCCGCAAAGTGCGGTCACTCGCCACATACGATAGCCCGGGCCCCGGTATTGTCCGAATCTGCAAAACCGGTGCGCTCAAGGGCTATGAGACCGCGCCGGCGTTTGCGTTTGAACGTTCACGATGAACCCAACTTGGTGCATACGCGCACCCGAAGCGGGCGCCGCATTCGGCAGCAATAATTCCTGTCGTGACAAGACCGCAATCTGACAACAATCAAAACAGCGACATAGGAACATTTACGTGTTCTGGCACGGCGCTTGCTCTGTCGCGATTGGCCATTATTACTGACGTTCAGTTTCGTAATACGCAACCAGGGAGTGCACTATGGACACAAAGAAAGTCAGTACGACCGTGAAACGATGTATCGCGCGGCTGTTGTTTCCTGTGGTCCTCGCAGTCGGCAGCGCCTCGGCATACGCGCAGGCGCCGTTGAAAATCGGATACAGCGATTGGCCCGGCTGGGTGGCATGGCAGGTGGCCATCGACAAGGGATGGTTCAAGCAAGCCGGCGTGCCGGTGGACTTTGAATGGTTTGATTATTCAGCGTCGATGAATGCATTTACGGCGGGCAAGATCGACGCCGACCTAATGACCAACGGCGATACCCTCGTGACCGGGGCAGGCGGCGGCAAAAGCATCATGATCATGCTGACCGATTACTCCGACGGCAACGACATGATTGTAGCCAGGCCGGGCATCCGCTCGCTGAGGGATCTCAGGGGCAAAAAGGTGTCCGTGGAGTTCGGCTTGGTAGAGCATCTGCTGCTGCTCAACGGACTGAAGAAGATGGGCATGACCCAGTCCGATGTCAGCCTGGTCAATGCGCCAACCAACAGCATGCCTCAGGTGCTCGCCTCCGGGGAAGTGGCAGCAATCGGAGCTTGGCAGCCCATAGCGGGTGAAGCCATGAGGGCGCTGCCGGGATCGCGTCCCATCTATACCTCGGCAGACGCGCCTGGGCTGATTTACGACGTGCTCGCGGTCAACCCTGTCAGCGCTAGGCGGCGCAGAGCGGACTGGGTGAAGGTATTGCAGGTCTGGAATCGGGTAGTGAAGTACATCAACAATCCCAAGACCCGGCCCGACGCCGTGCGAATCATGGCCGCCCGCGTCGGGATTTCGCCCAAGGCGTTTCTGCCTCTGCTCAAGGGCACGAAGCTCCTGAGTCTGGCCCAGGGCAAGAAGATCTTCGTCAAGGGCCGAGGCCTCAATTCCCTCTATGGATCTTCAAAAGTAGCGGATGATTTCAATGTGGCCAACCACGTCTACAAGAAGCACCAGAATCTGGATAACTATATCGACCCATCCTTTACCAATGAGGCTTTGAAGAGCGCCCATTGAAAGCATTAAGGCACCATACCGACAGTGCAGCGGAAACGAGCCTGATCCCAACACGGATGGAGATCCGATGACCTTAGGCGCGCGCAGACGGACTATTTTGGGAATCAGCTCGTTTCTGCTGCCACTGATCCTGTGGTGCCTCGTCAGTTACGTGCCATACGTTTGGCACCCCGACGTCCGTGTCGCCGAACCAGGCGGTGTGGACTACTTCCAGGTCGGCATGCTGGTGAATAAGGCGATGTTCAGGCAGGAAGTCTCCAAAATGCGGAAGCGGAACAAGGCAGTTCCGACCGGAACACCGGCCAATCCCATTTATCTGCCCGCGCCATATCAGGTACTAAAGGCCCTGTTCTCGGGCCTTGTTTACCCACCAGTGCAGGGCGGCGCACCGTCGATGATCGTCAGCCTCTGGCACAGCATACAGGTCATCTTCTGGGGATTTTTGATTTCTTCGGTCATAGGTGTGCCGCTGGGAATTCTGTCCGGGACCTATATCCCCGTTAGATACCTGACCGAGCCCTTTGTCGAGTTCTTCCGCTATCTGCCTGCGCCTGCATTTGGCGCCCTGTCAGTGGCCGTGCTTGGGATTTTCAACGGGCCCAAGATTGCCATCATCGTTATCGGCACGCTGTTCCAGCAGGTGCTGATCATCGCCAACACGACCCGCAAGCTGGACGCTACCGTCATTGAAGCCGCCAAGACCTTGGGGGCCCGGCGACAGAGGCTTCTTACACGGGTTGTTGTGCCGGGCATCCTGCCTGATCTCTATCGCGACCAACGCATCCTGCTGGGCTGGGCCTGGACCTATCTGATAGTCGCGGAACTGGTCGGCACCAGTTCCGGCATAACCTGGTACATCACCCAGCAGGCACGTTACCAGCACTTTGAAAACGTTTATGCCGGAATCATTGTCATCGGGATCATCGGTTTTGGAACTGACTTATTCTTGGCCAGGCTCGGTCGACGGCTGTTTCCCTGGGACCGGACCCTGGACCGGCATTGAACCGAAAGTAGTCGCACGAACATATGAACATAAAACTGAACCTAGAGCGTGATCTGCCGAGCTATCTGGACCAGTCTGAATCCGTCAGGGCCCGTTTCGAGCGGCTCAAAAACCGCGAGGTGATTCTGAAGGTGAATGACCTATGCAAATGCTTCCGCGCACCGCAAGGCGAGGTGGAGGCCCTAAAAGATATCAGTTTCAGTATTCATCGGCGGGAATTTCTCTGCGTAATCGGCCCATCCGGCTGCGGCAAGTCCACGCTGATCCGCATCCTGGCCGGCCTCGATAGCCCCACATCCGGCGACGCGCTGCTCGACGGCAAGCCCATCAAGCAGCCGGGTCAGGACCGCGGCATGGTGTTCCAGGGCTACTCGCTGTTTCCATGGCTCACCGTGAAAAGAAACGTGAAGTTCGGTCCCCAAATGAACGGCCGCGGCGGCGACGAAGCGGAACGCGAGGCATTGCTGTGGCTGGAGTTGGTGGGACTCCAAAAGTTTGCCAACGCCTACCCCCATCAGCTTTCCGGCGGCATGCGTCAGCGTGTGGCCATTGCGCGCGCCCTGGTCAATCAGCCGCGCATCCTGCTGATGGACGAGCCGTTTGGCGCTTTGGACGCCCAGACACGCACCAAAATGCAATCCCACCTCATCGACATCTGGCGGAACGTGGATATCACGGTGCTATTCATCACCCACGACCTCGACGAAGCGATCTATTTGGCGGACCGCATTCTGGTGCTCAAGGCTCATCCGGGCGAAGTGCAGGAGCTGATAGAGGTGCCGGTCCCGCGGCCTCGTTCCCCTGCTCAGTTCACTTCCCCAGAATTCTGCGCTACCCGGGTACGCGTGGAACAGCTGATCCGCCCCAGGGCCGCACCGGAGCCGGAGGACGAGCAGGCCGTGAAGCCCCGCCTGATCCGTCTCACCAACGTGACCGACAGCGTGGACTAAGGAGGCCGCATGCAGTGGTCGACCCTGACCCGATCCCAAATCGCAAGCATCCGCAGATGCGGCCACGCCCTGGACGCCGTCTTTGCATCACTCGTGACCAGCCACCGGCAGCTCGTCCGGTGCAAATCGATGAGCGATCGCTCTTGGGTGCCGGCGAACACCCTAGGTGCAAACGTTGAGCGACCGGATCATCCGCGGCAAGACCGGGAAATGCGAAGCATTCCGCCAGCCCGTAAGCTGCCGGGAAGCCGAGCGTTACAGGAACACGTTCCGGATTCCTGGACATTACCATGAAGCCCTTAGCTGCAGGGAAACTTACCCATCCGGCTGCCCGGATCAGCATATCGCTTCCGGCCAATCTTCTTACCGAGATGGATCGCATCGTGGCGGCCCACGGCTACTGCAGCCGTTCCCAAGCCCTATGCGACATGATCAATTACCGGATTGCCGAGCACAAGCGCGCGCTAGGCAACGAAATTATGGTGGGGACCCTGACGTTGCTGTACGACCGATCAACGAGAGGATTGCAGGAGCGAATCGCCGACATCCAGTACCGGCATTTGGACGAAGTAATCAGCTCCTTGCATGTCCATCTTACTGAAAACCAAATCCTCGAAGTCATTCTGATTCAAGGGCCTGCGACCATGCTGGGAGAGGTCGCCGATGAGCTGATAACCCTGAGGGGAATCATCACCGGTCGACTTCAACTGCTCGCGGCCATCATTCCACCTCTCCATCCGCTGCCCACTGGCATCGACGCTTCCGCGGGCAAGCGGTCCGCCCCGTCTCCGACGCGTCGCGGACCAATGCCTGTCACGAAAGGAAACTGAAGGGAAGGTGCCATGAAGAAACCTCCAATGACTCCGAATCCAGACAATTTGCCGGTTCCATCAGGATGGAACCGACCCACCGCCTGGCGCGAATTTGCGCCGGATCTGAATGATAGCCAGATATTGTTCTCTGACTTTGTCCAAGGCGGGGGACACTGGTCCGGCGTCCTGCGCCGTGGCACGGCCCTGCGATTGATCGATCTCGACGGCTGCGCCAATGCAGCCACATTGCTCTACAACCAGGAAGAAAAGCTCGAACGTTACAACATGCCTGATACCCTGAAGGCACAGCATACTTCCCACCTGACGCGCGGCTTTGTCTGCTACTCAGACATGGGGAGGGTGCTGTGCTCTATCGTGGCCGACACGGTAGGCTGGCACGACCCGATCGCGGGCGTCTCCGATAATGATGACATTGTGGAAAAGTACGGCGACCGCCGGTTTCGGGAGTACAGGAACACCATGTATCGCAGCGGCCGTGAGGGCTTGCTGATTGAATTGGGAAAGTGGGGGCTCGGTGCGCGCGACCTTACTGCAAGCATAAATTTCTTCAGCAAGGTGACAGTAGAACCGTGCGGCGCAATGAAATTTGCGGCGGCGCATTCCCGGATCGGTGCCTACGTCGAGCTGCGTTTCGAAATGAACACCCTGGTGGTGCTATCGACGGCGCCCCATCCACTTGATCCCCGTCCTGAATATGCGCCAGGACGCCTGCAGCTCATCGCACGACGTACTGAGGCGGTCGGACGGGACGACTACTGCCGCGTTTTCCGGCCCGAGAACCAGCGGGGATTCCAAAACACAGAAGCGCTGTTCCAGCAACCGTGAACGCGAATCGGGTGTTAAAGAGCAACCTTGACCCGGCGCTTGCTGCCTACGATTTCACACTGGCGGCGGGAGAACCATGGATGCGCGAGATCAAGCAGGGCGAGGTCCTGCGCATCGTGGATCTCGAAGGAAACCAGGCAGTCGATACGCTGTTCTTCAGCGCGCATGATCGGGCCGAACACTACAGCGCGCAGGATACGATCCGACGGCAGCGGAACATCTACCTGACAACTGGCTCCGCGCTGATGTCGAACGCTGGACAGGTAATGTTGCGCATTGTGGCAGATACTTGCGGACGGCACGATACTCTTGGCGGTGCATGTGCGGCGGAGAGCAACACGGTTCGATATGGGTTTGAAACGAAGAACATGCACAGCTGCCGCGACAACTTTCTTATCGCGCTGGCCCGATGGGGAGGCGGTTACGGGCTCACCAAGCGCGACATCACGGCCAATATCAACTTCTTCATGAACGTGCCGGTGACTGAAGCCGGCGGACTCACGTTCGAAGACGGCGTTTCGGCACCCGGAAAGTACGTCGAAATGCGCGCCGAAATGGATGTCATCGCGCTCATATCGAACTGTCCGCAGCTCAATAATCCATGTAACGCCTATAACCCGACACCAATACGGTTGCTGGTCTGGAGCGCCAATCCCTGATACCGGAATACCGCCCGTGGGACGACCCAGGGCGCCTTTGACCAGCGTCGGGACGGCCCGGCACAGATCTCGCGAGGGGCAATGTTCAAGAAAATACTGATCGCGAATCGCGGCGAAATCGCATGCCGCGTCATCCGCACGCTTCGAAAATTGGGCATTGGCGCGGTCGCCGTTCACTCCGAGGCCGATCGGGCTTCTGCCCATGTGGCTTTGGCCGACGAGTCGGTATGCATCGGACCCGCACCAGCGGCACAAAGCTATCTATCAGGCGAGAGGATCATCGCAGCAGCGCGTGATACCGGGTCCGAGGCGATCCACCCAGGGTACGGATTCCTCTCGGAGAATGCCGACTTCGCGGACGCCTGCGCCCGCGCAGGGATAGTCTTCATCGGCCCGCGTCCGGACCAGATGCGGGCATTTGGGATGAAGCACAGCGCCCGGGATCTTGCGCTCGCGCACGCCGTGCCGCTGTTGCCCGGATCCGGGCTGCTCTGCGATGCCGGCAGCGCCGTTGTGGAGGCCGCGCGCATCGGCTATCCGGTGATGCTCAAGAGCACCGCGGGCGGCGGTGGAATAGGCATGCGTCTGTGCCGGAAAGCGGACGCGCTCGAAGAGGCATTCGCGTCGGTGAAGCGGCTGGCCACGGCCAACTTCGGGGATGGAGGCGTCTTTCTTGAAAAGTATGTGGAACAGGCGCGCCACATCGAGGTGCAGATTTTCGGTGATGGACGCGGGCGCGTTCTTGCGCTCGGCGAGCGCGATTGTTCGGTCCAGCGCCGAAACCAGAAGGTGATCGAAGAGACTCCGGCGCCCGGACTGACCAGCTCCGAGCGGGCGCGGGTGCATGCGATAGCTGTGCGACTGGGTCAGGCGGTAGCCTATGAGTCGGCAGGCACCGTCGAATTCGTATACGACACGCGCAACGGCGAATTCTACTTTCTCGAGGTCAACACCCGCCTCCAGGTAGAACACGGAGTGACTGAGGAAGTCACCGGCATCGATCTGGTGGAGTGGATGATTCGCCAGGCAGCCGGCGACCTTCCCCTGGCGGCTATGACCGTCGAGCCGCGCGGTGCGTCGATTGAGGCGCGTCTCTACGCTGAAGATCCTGGCTGCGATTTCCGGCCCTGTTCCGGAGTGCTGACGGAAGCGAAGTTTCCGGAAAATGCGCGCATCGACACCTGGGTGGAGCGCGGCACCGAGGTGTCGCCGTACTATGATTCCATGATCGCCAAGGTGATCATCCGCGGTGCGACCCGCGATGAGGCGGTCTCCGAACTACGCGCTGCGCTTGAGGCAACCCGCATTGCCGGGATCGAAACCAATCTTGACTATCTGCGGCAGATTGTTGCCGATGACGTGTTTGCCGGCGCGCGGCAGACCACCCGATACCTTAACGACTTTCGCTACCGCCCATGTACCGTGGAGGTGCTCCAACCGGGCGTCCAGACAAGTCTTCAGGATTATCCCGGGCGCATCGGCTATTGGGCGGTAGGGGTGCCGCCCTCGGGCCCTATGGACTCGCTGGCGTTTCGGATAGCCAATCGGATTCTGGGCAATCCCGGTGACGCCGTGGCGCTCGAACTCACCGTGTCCGGTCCAGTCCTGCGCTTCAATGCCGCCAGCATGATTGCAATCGCCGGCGCAGACATGCAGGCCGAATTGGATGGATACCCCCTCGAGAACTGGCGTGCCTATAAGGTTTGCGCTGGCAGTGTGTTGCGATACGGCGCCGTGCGGGGCCAGGGGCTGCGCGCCTACCTTGCCGTGGCCGGCGGTTTCGCGGCAGCTGGGTATCTCGGCAGCAAATCCACATTTACGCTCGGCCAATTCGGCGGGCACGCCGGAAGAACCTTGCGCGCCGGAGATGTCTTGCATCTGGAACCTGAAAGGAGCGGGTTCATCGCCGTGATGCCATCCGGATTGCGGCCGGCATATGCCGCGCGTTGGGAAATCGGTGTGCTGTACGGGCCGCACGGGGCCCCGGATTTTTTTACCGATGCGGACATCAAGACGTTCTTCGCTACCGACTGGGAGGTGCATTATAACTCGAGCCGCACCGGCGTTCGGCTGATCGGTCCGAAACCGATATGGGCGAGAGCTGACGGCGGTGAAGCCGGGTTGCATCCGTCAAATATCCACGACAACGCCTACGCAATTGGTGCCGTCGATTTTACCGGAGACATGCCCGTAATTCTGGGCCCCGACGGACCGAGCCTCGGCGGCTTCGTCTGTCCGGCAGTTGTGGTTCAGGCAGAGTTGTGGAAGCTAGGGCAGCTCCGGCCCGGCAACACGGTGCGCTTCCGGCCGCTCACGCTCGAGGAGGCGCGTGCCCTGACTGAGCAACAGGAACGGCTCATCAGCACCCTGGAGACGCCCGTCCGGTCCCTGCCGATACACGATGTCCCTCCCGAGCCGCCAATAGTGGAGCACCATACCGCCGCGCGGGACAATATTGAGATTGTCTATCGCCGTACCGGCGACGAGTATCTGTTGATAGAATATGGTCCGCCCGTTCTTGATCTCAAGCTGCGGTTCCGGGTACACGCGCTGATGCAGGCGCTTGAACAGGAAAGGTTGCCGGGTATCGTCGACCTTACTCCGGGCATCCGCTCGCTGCAGGTCCATTTCGATTTCCGGAAACTTCCACCGTACAGGCTGCGCGACACCCTCCGTGCGCTCGAGGCACGGCTACCGGACGTTGATGACCTTGAAGTAACCACGCGCGTTGTGCATTTGCCGCTTGCCTGGGACGACTCCCAGACCCGGTTGGCGATCGCCAGGTACACGCAGTCGGTCCGGGCGGATGCGCCCTGGTGCCCCAGCAACATCGAATTCATCCGGCGCATTAATGGACTGGATTCTGTTAACGACGTCAAGCGAATCGTATTTGATGCGTCTTATATGGTGCTGGGCCTTGGAGACGTTTACCTGGGCGCCCCGGTCGCAACACCCATAGACCCGCGCCACCGGCTCGTGACTACGAAATACAGCCCGGCCCGCACCTGGACCCCGGAGAACGCCGTCGGCATAGGTGGCGCCTACCTGTGTGTATACGGCATGGAGGGGCCAGGCGGCTACCAGTTCGTGGGACGTACCCTGCAGATGTGGAACCGCTGGCGGGCAACATCGGAGTTCGCGGCAGGCCGGCCATGGCTGCTGCGTTTCTTTGACCAGATCCGGTTTTTCGAAGTAAGCGAAGATGAATTGATGCGCATCCGATCCGATTTTCCGCTCGGCCGCTACCGCTTGAAAATCGACCAGCAGGTGTTCCGCCTCAGCGAATACAACGCCTTCTTGGACGCCAACGCCGCATCAATCGCAAAGTTCAAGGAGCGCCAGCAGCTGGCATTTGAATCAGAGCGCGAGCGCTGGGCGGTTGCGGGGCGGAGCGGATTCTCCGGCGAACCCAGCTTGGTGGGAGCCGCATTCGAAGCGGAACCCGAACTGCCGACGAACGGCCGTCCGGTGGCATCGCATGTTGCCGGCAACATCTGGAAGCTTGATGTGTCAGAAGGCACGCGCGTCGCCGCCGGCGAGGTGGTTGCGGTGATCGAATCCATGAAGATGGAAATCCCAGTAACCTCGCCCTGCGGCGGCCTCGTTCACAGGCTGTTCTGCTGTACTGGCGGCCAGGTCGCGGCGGGCCAGAACCTCATGATATTGATTGAGGACTGATCATTGGTCGACTTCCGTCTCGATATCAGAAGCCTGCGCCAGCGCTACCTCGACGGCAGTCTGACACCGGTGGCGCTGATCGAAGGCTTGTACCCAAAGCTTGCGGCCGGCGATGCCCGTCACGTGTGGATTGCACGTCTGACGCCGGAACAGTTGCTCGGGTATGCGCGGGCGCTTGAGCAGCGTGATCCGGAGACCCTTCCCCTTTTTGGCATCCCGTTTGCCATAAAGGATAATATAGATTTGGCGGGAATTCCGACCACGGCTGCATGTCCCGACTACCAGTACACGCCGCATCGATCTGCTACGGTAGTTCAGCGCCTGCTCGATGCGGGGGCAATCCCCGTCGGCAAAACGAACCTCGACCAATTCGCCGCCGGCCTTAACGGCACACGCTCGCCGTATGGTGCGTGCCGCAACAGCTTCGACCCGGAATACATAGCCGGTGGATCAAGCTCGGGTTCGGCTGTAGCGACCGCTCTGGGGTTGGCAAGCTTCGCGCTTGGCACCGACACAGCCGGCTCCGGGCGTGTGCCGGCGGCATTCAACAATATCGTGGGGATCAAACCGACGCGCGGGACGCTGTCCGGCGCCGGCGTAGTGCCGGCCTGCCGAACGCTCGACTGCGTGTCGATATTTGCGCTCAACGTGGGTGATGCGCAGACGGTCCTGAATGCGGCCTGCGGATACGATCCGTTGGATCCGTTCTCGCGCCACAGGCAAGCTGCGTCCACGTCAGTCCCGCCACGTTTCCGCTTCGGCGTTCCTTCTGGCGCCCAGCTCGAATTCTTTGGTAACCGGGAATACGCGAATCTGTTCGAAGCGGCAGTGGCACGGCTTGAGGCTCTGGGGGGAGAGTGCGTGCAGATGGATTTTGCTCCGTTTTTCGATGCGGCACGGCTGCTGTACGACGGACCATGGCTTGCCGAGCGCTACCTGGCGATTCGCGACTTCATAGAAAGCCGGCCCGAGGCGCTGCACCCGGTGACCCGAGCAATCATTGAGTCGGGTCGTGCGCCGACGGCGGCCGATGCGTTCGAAGCGATGTACCGCCTCGCCTCGCTGCGGCGGACCGTTGAGCTGGCCATGGCAGCAGTGGATGTCGTTGTCACCCCGACTGCCGGCACGATCTATCGCATTGCCGAAATGGAAGCCGAACCGGTTCGCCTGAACACCAATCTCGGCTATTACACCAATTTCGTGAATCTGCTGGACCTGAGCGCGCTTGCCGTGCCCGCAGGGTTTGCGAAAACCGGATTGCCGTTCGGCATAACACTGTTGGCTGAAGCGTTTGGCGAGCAGGCGCTGCTGGCGCTCGGTGCGCGCCTGGAGGTGGCATTGCAGCTTCCGCATGATGCAGATGGCCATGCGGGCCCCGCCGCCGCGACCGCAGGCGCGCGGCCCTCGGAATACGTGGACATTGCAGTGTGCGGTGCGCACATGGGTGGATTGCCGCTGAATCACGAGCTGACGAGGCGCGGCGGTTTTCTGGTCGAAATTACACATACGGCTCCAGACTACCGGCTGTATGCGCTAGCGGCTGGGCCGCTGGCACGCCCGGGCCTGGTGCGCGTATCCGATGGGGGCGAATCGATCGAGGTCGAGGTGTGGTCGATGCCGCATGACCAGTTGGGCCGCTTTCTCGCCGGCATCCCTGCGCCGCTCGGAATCGGCTGCGTCGATCTGGACGATGGGCGAACGGTGCAGGGGTTTCTGTGCGAGGCCTACGCCATTGCGGGCGCGACCGACATCACAAGATTCGGCGGCTGGCGCCGCTATCTGCAAGTGTCCGGTTGCATCGGTGTCATCGCGAAGCCGAGTTGAAACCAAGGAAACTTCATTCCCGCATCTGTCGGTCAAGCAGCGCCATACGGGATAGGTGTACGGGATTCATTGAATAAGCCGTATACCCGCCCGGTTTCGGGGCTTAAATGTGTCCGACGGTCGGCGCGCGCTGATTCGGCGGACCGATCGCAGGGCGAGTTTGGCGGGCCCATTGCAGGGCGCAGCCGCCTTTATCCGGCTTCGTTGCGTGACCTGGTTCGCCAACGCATCTGCCCCTGGTGCACGCAAGGCCTTCCGGTTGCACGCAACGACAGGCAACCTCCCGCCCCCTAATTGGGATTCGAGCAAATGGGTGTGCAAGGCCTCCTCCTGCCCAACTGCGGGCCCGTGTACGTTACGGGCAGATGGCGGCACGCCGATTCCGCCTGCCTGATGAAGCGTGGATTGTGCCAGCAATGGCGCTCACAGGGATTGCACCAATAGGGTACATTCACATTTTGCCAGCGCACTACACTGGTGCATTCCGAATACTCCAGCAATCTCAAAACGCATTTATCCTATTGTTTCGTTGTATGTTTTTTGATTTGGCACAGATTCTGCTCTAGCGAGTCTGAAGTGGGTCTGAATGACAGCCGACAGCGACTTATTGGGTGTAATGGCACACACGGAATGCAAGACCCATCCGGTTCCGAATGAGGATCTTTGGGGCCTAACTTACTTCACGCGAGGAAAAACTGATGAACCGTTTCAGCAAGTCCGTCATTGCGACCAGCATCGCGATGTGTAGCGCAACGGCGTGGGGAGCCGGCAAGACGCCGACCCTGGGCGATGTCCTGCAGGCTTC
>JAPTTX010000064.1:0-91393 GCA_028068195.1 Gammaproteobacteria bacterium | reverse complement strand
TTTTGAGCCTGAATCAGTTCGAGAAAATCCCACTGGATACGCTACTTTCCCGATCGGAGGTGCCGGCGGAAGTCGATCAGTCCGCCAACCAGCTGATTCTGTTCGAGTAACGTTGGGACAGGCCTGAATTAATATAAAAAGATGCCGCGGTCGGTTGCGGCCGCATGCAGGCGGAACACCGGTCATTTTGATCTGAACCATCTGCATTCCCTATTTTCAAGGTCGGCCCGGGGCTGTTCCATGGACAGCCTGACAGGCCATACTGGTGCCGGAACGCCCGAGTGGCGCTTACGGCTGCCACTGCAATGTAGAGCATTTCGGCGCAGATCGGGTATACTGCGGCACTCCTTAAGTTTATGGGGGCGTAGCTCAGCTGGGAGAGCGTCTGGTTCGCAATCAGAAGGTCGGGGGTTCGATCCCCCCCGTCTCCACCATCGCATGAAAAAGGCCAGTCATCGCTGGGCCTAGAAGCATAACCTTGCCGCCCCGGCAAGGTTATGCTTCCGTTTTAGGGGCAAAGTTTTGATTCTCGGACCACCCCGAAAGCGCGTCAGTTTACCGCACCGAGAGCCTCAAGTGCCCGGCCGCCCGGCCTGCGGGTTTCGCCTTGATCTCGATGTCGTACCCAAGGCGACTTGGACAGCCCATTAACTTGCCATCGGAGAGGGCGGCAAGGTCCCCGCGCAGCAGCGCTGAAACTTTCGGCTGTGAAATGCCCATGCGCCGCCGGCCTCTCCCTGGGTAAGTCCAGGACGGCGCACGGCACGGGTGATTGCGACGACCAGCCGGACTTGATCTTGAGCTTTTAGGCCCCCCGGCAAGCCCAGGTCCGCGAAGACATTGCCCGATCCGATCTCAACCTCGATACGGTTAATGATGCGCTTTGCCACAGCGCAACTCCGTTAGCTATCGCCGCGGCGATGTTCAGCCGGGCGCGGATGTTGTTCATGTGCTCTTTCGGCGTGACGATCCCGCTCTTGCTCTTCTTCTGAAAGCAATGCAGGACGAACAGGGCCTTCTTCGAACTTCACGGCATAATCTGCGCGCTAGGCGCCACCGGCGTCATCCTCGACGATCTCCAAGACGCCGAAGCCCTCGAGCAGCTTTTCCGCACCGCGCTGATCGCAGCGCTGCGCGAAATCCCGCGCGTGACCGAAGAACTTCGGCACGCCGATCGGCCAGCACCATCTCCAAAGCAAACCGGCATGCGGGGCACGGCAAAGCCGGACGGAAACCACGGCGGACCACAGCTCAAGGAATCTCGCCGACCCGTAATCACCGGCACTCCCTGCTTGCCGCCACAGCATACGATCATCGCCAAAAAGGGTCGAAAAGCGCGCTTGCGGCGACCGCTGGCGCCATTTTGCCAAGCGATGCAGGCCGAGCGCCAGTGCCGCTGCCGGCGTTACCTTAAGATTTGATGCCGAAGCGTCCGGACCGAAGGAGCGCTGCCGTACGGCAACGTGGGACCGTTGCGGGCTCAGCCGGCATGCAGCAGCAGACGAAGATCGTGGCTGATGTCAGAGGCGGTATCCGAACTGGTGGCAAGCAACCGCGCCTTGCCGCTGCCGTCGAAAATAAATACCCCGCTGCTGTGGGATACGTCGTAGTTCCCGTGGGCGTTAGCCTTCGCACGGGTGTAGACCACACGGTAGCGCTTGGCCAGCGCGAGCAGTGCATTATTGCTGCCGCGCAGCCCGACGAACTCGGGTCCGAATGCGCGTACGTAGCGGTGGAGCACAGGTATGGTGTCGCGTGCCGGATCGACCGTAACGAACAGCACGCGGACATCGTTGCCCTCCGAACCCAAGCTGCGAATGGCACTCGCAAGCTTGGCGAGCGTATCGGGGCAAACATCGGTGCAGTGGGTATAGCCAAAATAGAGCAGCACCACCTTGCCGCGGTAATTCGAGGCCTCCACCGTCCGGCCAGTATCATCTGTGAGTCTAAACTTGAGCGCGGGCGACAGCCCCGAAATATCGTGAAGCAGCCAGTGCTGCGACCGGCTGCAGGCCGCCATGAACACGAAAAACAAGACCGCCACCAGGGCTATCCACCGTCGCCCGCGCATGTTGCTGGAATCCGTATTATTCATTCGCGGTCTACTCCGTTGACGTCGAACATTATCCCCGGCGCGGCTTCCAGATCGAAATCCGCGGCGGCGCCGGTGCACGCCCACTGCTACGCAACGACCTAACGCGCCCAACGGCCAATCAGTAAGGCAACCGCCGAGCGATGGCGGGTCGCGTCACTATATGTCAGCGACCCGGAACGCTCGCCATGGCAGAACCAGCAATGGGTCTGGAATCCGGTTCGAGCAGCATGCGGCGTAGCACAACGAGGATACCCAGAACGCACATCATCGACGGCGGTATCCAGGTAATCAGGCCACCCCATTGCTGATCCGTCATTGGACTGATATTCCATGCGCGACCGCACAGCGCGTAGACGGTGTATATAATCGACCCGTGCAGCGTAATGTATGCGCCCAGCACGATCTGAAAAACCATCACAATGAAAAAGATCAGGATGCGCAACGGATAGGCAATGCTGGCGTGCCCCTGTGCATTTCGCGGAGCCAGCATGAGCCACCAGAACAGCATTCCATCCACCACCATGCTCCAATTCATGGCGTTATAGCGATCCACATCCAGCATGGCGGTGAAATGGACGGACGGAATGAGCCAGAAATACAGCAGGCCCACAAAGAGCAGCGGCGCTACCACGGGATTCTGGAGAAATCTGTACAACAGTCTTACCGCCCGATTGCCGAAAAGGGGTCGCAGTATCCGTTCGCGCAAAACGCGCGGTGTCCCGCGCGCCATGATGTCCCAGGGCGAAGCCAGCGCCACCAGGAACGGGGCGACGTGGTGCAGAATCCCCTGCTGCAGACGGTGTACCCAGAACATATGCTGGGACAGAAAATCCACATACGTCTGCAGCACGATGTAAATGAGCGCCACGCCCACGAAGAACGAGAGTGTCCGCCAGAAACCTGCCGCCTCGCCGGCACGCCTGGTAAGCACCAAGCCCCGTGCGTACGCGGCGGCCGGCAATACGCAGGCGAGCAGCACGGTGGGGGAAAATTGCCAGGGCTCGAGGTAGAAGAGGATTGGCTGCACGGGCATTCAGCCTGTTTCTGGCATGGATTGCGGCTTCAGGCAGTATCGAAACGCCGCGATTGCACTGCGATTCCGTTCTGGACCGACCGCCACACGCCGGCAGAGAGGGGGCTTTCTCGGAGCCGATTCCACCACGGGACAGTGCCGGCCACTTGCAGCCGAGAAACGCCTTCGCCAGCCTGTCTGGAATCCGTGTCCGGCCCCAAATGTCACCGGTACTGCCCGTACTGTATCAACTGCGCCTGCCTTTAGCCGCAGCGGTACCCTAAGCGTCTTGCCAGAAATGCTCCCGGCCTGTCAATTTTCAAGGGGCCGCAATAGCTTTAAATTGAATCTACATCTTTGCATGGGCTGCTCCGCGTTGCAACGGGTCTGGGCCGTGCAGGGGTACCCGCGGCGCCATGGAACCCGGCGCACGCAAACGGCAGGCGCGGATTCGCCGGGCCCAAAGACCCAATTCTTCGCCACGACCATCCCGGAGGGATGATAGAATGCGCCTCTCTGCCCCGGTAGCTCAGTGGATAGAGCAGCCGCCTCCTAAGCGGCAGGTCGGACGTTCAATTCGTCTCCGGGGCACCATTATCGCACCGATGCGGAGGGCGCTTTGCTGGAAGTGATCAATTTGACCTGCACCCGCGGGGACAGGGTGCTGTTCGAGAATCTGTCTTTCTCGGTTCAGCCGGGCGAGCTGCTGTATGTCCAGGGCGTCAATGGAAGCGGCAAAACCACGCTGCTGCGAACGCTCTGCGGATTGTCCCAGCCGGCGGATGGCGAAATTCGGTGGCAGGGCTCCCCGATCCGGACACTCGCGGAGCAATACCGTGACCAGCTCTGCTATGTCGGACATGTCAACGGGATCCAAGGCGACCTCACTGCAGCCGAAAACTTGAAATTTGGTACCTGCGTCGGGAACGAAGACTCCGATGCCGACATCGTGACTGCCCTCGAGCGGGTCGGGCTCACCAGAGCGGCCCGTCTGCCGGCGAAGTATCTGTCGCAGGGCCAGAAGCGGCGCCTGGCGCTGGCACGCCTCCTGTTGACCTCCAAACCGCTGTGGATTCTCGACGAACCGCTCACGGCGCTCGACGTTCATTTCGGTGCGATCATGAGCGCACAGCTGGCTACCCATGTGACAGGCGGTGGACTCGTCCTCATCACCTCACACCAGGAACTCGCGGTGACCGCACCTATCCGCAAGATCAGGCTGGATTCCTAATGTCCCGGACCCTGCTTAGCGCCGCGCGCTGCATATTCCGGCGCGACCTGACCCTCGCTGCGCGCAAGCCGGCAGACGTGGCTACGCCGCTTGCGTTTTTTGTCATCGTGACGAGCCTGTTTCCGCTGGGCGTCGGCCCCGAGCCGGACGTTCTGAGCAGGCTGGCGCCCGGAGTCCTGTGGGTCGCCGCCCTGCTCGCTTCGATGCTCTCGATGGGGCGGCTGTTCGCAGCCGACCATGCTGATGGCACGCTGGAGCAGCTGACCCTGAGCCCCCATGCCCTGACGCCGCTTGTTTTCGCAAAAGTGGCGGCTCACTGGGTGACGAGCGGTCTGTTGCTGGTGGTTTTGAGCCCATTGCTGGCCATGCAGCTCAATCTTCCCACTCACGCCACGGGAACCCTGATGGTGACGCTGCTTTTGGGCACTCCCGTCCTCAGTCTCCTGGGCAGCGTCGGGGCCGCACTCACGCTTGGCGTGCGCGGGGGCGGCGTGCTGCTGTCACTGCTGGTCCTGCCGTTGTATACTCCAGTACTGATTTTCGGAGCGGGGGCCGTCACGGCTAGTGCCTCGGGTCTTGATACCAAAGCCTATTTCTCCCTGTTAGGGGCATTTTTGCTGCTGGCGCTGGCTTTCGCGCCCTGGGCCACGGCCGCAGCACTGCGCATTTCCCTGGACTGAGTCCAGCCGGACACCAAATCAACTATGTACAAATACGCCTCTCCCAAGAACTTTTACGCCCTGGCCGGGCAGCTCGTCCCCTGGCTGGGCATCATCACCCTGCTGCTGTTCGTGATCGGGCTGTATCTCGGTCTGTATGTCGCACCACCGGATTACCAGCAGGGCGATAGCTACCGGATCATGTTCATCCATGTGCCGGCCGCATGGATGTCCATGTTCGTCTACGTCATGATGGCCGGCGCTGGACTGGTCGGCCTGGTGTGGAACATCAAGCTGGCGGATATGCTGGCTACGGCGAGCGCCCCGATCGGCGCTTCCCTGACGCTCATGGCTCTCGTTACCGGCTCGCTCTGGGGCAAACCGACCTGGGGGACATACTGGGTATGGGATGCGCGCCTCACATCGGAGCTGCTGCTGTTCTTTCTATACCTGGGCTTCATCGCACTTCAGGCCGCTATCGATGATCCCCGTCGCAGCGCACGCGCAGGCGCAGTGCTGGCCCTGGTGGGCGTCGTCGATATCCCGATCATCCACTTTTCGGTGGTCTGGTGGAACACTTTGCACCAGCCAGCGTCTATAGGTTCATTGAACAGGCTCATATCTCCGAGTATATATCCGACCATGCTGCATCCTCTGCTAGTCATGTCCATCGCCTTCTTCCTGTTCTACTTCACGGTGGTTTTGATCCGCATGCGCGGTGAAATCCTGGCGCGCGAGCGTCATACGGGCTGGGTCATGCAGATCGTACGTTCCAGCACGGAGGCCATGGAGGCGGGGCGGTGACCTGGCGCACCTTTTTCGCGATGGGGGGCTACGCGTTTTACGTGTGGGGCGCCTACGGTTTCGCTACGGCAGTGCTGGTCTGGAATGTGGTGAGCGCTTTGCGCAAACGCCGGACGGTTCTCAAGATGCTGCGGGAACTCGCCCTCGCCGAGCAGGCACCGAAGGATAGCGAGACGCAGCATTACGCGAGCGAGTGAGGTTCGACAGACTCCAATGAAAACCAGACACAAGAAACTTCTTCTTATTGTCGGTGGCGTGGCCGTGCTCACGGTGGCATCGCTGCTGATTCTGAATGCCTTCCGCAACAGTTTGGTGTTCTACTTCACCCCCACCCAGGTCTTCGCAGGCAAGGCACCGATCCACACCGTGTTCCGCGTGGGCGGTCTGGTGGAAAAAGGCAGCATCAAAAAAAGCGGCAACGGCATGACCGTGGACTTCATAGTGACCGATCTCAACAAGAGCATCCCGGTTTACTACCACGGTATCCTGCCCGACCTGTTCCGGGCGGGCCAGGGCGTGGTGTGCCAGGGCCGGCTTAATTCCCGCGGCCAATTCATCGCCGACCAGGTCCTCGCCAAGCATAGCGCGAAATACATGCCGCCAGAGGTGGCCCAGGAACTCAAGCATCCGAACGGCGCCACCGCGCAAGTCGATTCGACGCCGCAGTCCTACAAGCCGTGAAGAAGTTCCTGATCCCGATCGTGCTGTTTGCGGTACTCGGCGGGCTTCTGGCCTACGGGCTGCGTCTCGACCCCCGGAGAATTCCGTCGCCGCTGATCGGCAAGCCCTTGCCGCACTTTGACCTGCCGATCCTCCAGGAACCGGGCAAGACCCTGACCAACGCGGACCTGCGCGGGCACGTGGTGCTCATCAACATCTGGGCGTCGTGGTGCGTATCCTGCCGCGAGGAACATCCGTTGCTGGTTGCGCTCGCGCGCAAGCATATCGTCCCGATCATCGGCGTAAGCTACAAGGACAAACCTGCCGACGCCCTGGCGGAGCTGAAGGTGAGTGGCGACCCCTACAAAGAAGATCTGCTGGACGCCAATGGAGAGGCCGCCATCAACTGGGGAGTCTATGGCGTACCGGAAACCTTCGTCGTCGACCGGAACGGCATCATCCGCTACAAACAGATCGGACCCATCACGCCGCAGGCATGGCAGCAGAAGTTGCTGCCGCTGATTCGCAAGCTTCAGGCCTAGACGAGACCCTCCGAGGGGCGCGGCGCCCTCCGGCCGGCGCATCAGTGCGCCCGCGCTGACGGCCAGCCGCCCCGTTCGATCCGCGCCTACACAGACTGCTGCCGACACCGCCGCCAAGGACCGCGCCGCTGGCAAGAAACCGCTATTTTCCGGGGGGGTGTGCCGCCGCCTGCATCTGGGCCTGGACCTCCGCGATGCCGTGCATCAGGGCATGGTGCGCCGGGTTATCCCCGGGAATCAGGGCTGCGAGCCGCTTCCAGTAGACGATGGTCTGGGCAGGATCGCCGCTATGGTAGGCGGCCAGCCCCAGGAACCAGAGCGCGTCAGGATTGTCGGGCTGAAGCCTGTGCAGCCGGCTGTAAAGCGTAAAGACCAGTCCACTCGTCTTGGCCGGATTGCTGGTGAATTTGGCCCAGGCATAATCGGAGACGATGTCCGGGTTCTCCGGCGCCAGCCGGTAGGCCTTGGCATAGGCCTTGAAGGCGTCGGACTTGCGTCCCAGCACGAAATAGGAATGACCCAGCCGCGCCCAGCCGACCGCATCGTTGGGCTGCATGATGAGCTGTCGGTGAAGCTTCTCCACCATCGCCAGCACCATCGGTGGCACGTCAGGCTGTGCCCGCGTCCCGCCATCGGCGATGCTCAGCATGCCGTCCAGCGTGGCACTGTTGGTGAGGGCATAGAGACCCACGGCAGCGGCCGGAACCAAGATTCCCAGCACCGCGACGGTCGCGAACCAGAGCCTGCGCGGACCTGGCCGCGTTTCCGCAGGGTTCTCAGGCAGCTGTTCCAGCTGCCTGAGAACCGTTGCCAGCTCGGCTGAAATCCGCAGCTCCTCGTCCCGCGCCACCTGTGCATCCATGCCCTTGTCCGCGCGTTCAGCATCGATTTCGTTGAGCTGGGCCACGAGCCGCTCGCGCACCAGCAGTAGCTCGTGCCTCGGCGTTCCGGGTATTTCAACAGTAGTGCGCCGCAGCGGGCGTGCGACGAACCACACCGTAACGACAACTAACAGCAACGCGGCTGAGAGCAGTATCCAGATCCAGAGCATGGCTTAATCCTGTTGGCGGGCGGCGCGCACGCGCGCCAGATCTTCCTCGGTGAGTTGCGGAGGGGGCGTCTCCGTCGCCCGGCTGTGGCGACGAATGACGAGCCAGCCAGACAGAGCAAGCACCGCCAACAGAAACAGCGGCAGCACCCACACGACCGTGCCGACCACATCGAACGGGGGCTTCAGCAGGATATAATCACCGTAGCGCGACACAAAATAGGCAACGATCTGCTTGCGTGACTTGCCGGCACGCAGCTGCTGGCGAATCAGGGCCCGCATATCCTTGGCAATTCCGGCTTTCGAATCGGCCACCGACTCGTTCTGGCAGACGGTGCAGCGCAGCGTCCTGGCAATGCTCAGCTCCTGGCGCGTCAACGCATTCTCGTGCACCACCCTGCCCCCTTCCGGTGGCGTGGCGCCGAAGACCGGGGCCAGCAGTAACAGCAACCCCGTCAGCAATAGAAAACGACGCATGGCTTTAAATTAACCGATAAATCTACTTTACGTAAGCCGAGACGGCCTCTGTAGCGACGGCGCGCGCCGCGCGCCGCACTCTGTGGCTCAGCGTGACGCCGAGCCCGAATACCATGGTCAGCCCGCCCATCCACAGGAACTGAACCAGTGGGTTGATAATGACCTGGACGACATAGCGCGTTACCCCGTTTTTTCCCGGAACAGAACTACCCATCACGACGTAGACATCGCGCAACAGATTGGAGTTCACTGACGCGTTGGTAGTCGGCATCTGCTGCCGACCATAGTCCCGCCGTTCCGGTCTGAGGACAAAACCTCGGTCAAGTGAGGTCAGATGTCCTTGCAAGGCCACGTAGTTCGGCCCCTTGACGGTGCGCACGCCATCGAAACGCAGCCTCTCGCCCGCAATCTTCACCACATCACCTGGAGCCATGACCACGGACTTCTCGATCCGGAACAGACCGGTGCCCACGATGCCTATTGCGATCATCAGAACGCCCAGATGCACAATCATTCCGCCATAGTGGCGCCGATTTCCCACCACGGTGTGCCATGTGGCGACTACGACGTTTTCCGAGGCATGCTGCACACGCCGCTGCTGCACAGCCCGCGCCAGATCGACCACCAGGGTACCGAAGACAAAGCCGACGAGTCCGACAGCCACGGGGCCGGTCCAATATACCGGCCAGGCCAGTACCGCCATGGTCACCCCGGCCGCCAGCCCCAGGATCACCGGAATCACTACGCGCGCGCGCAGGCGGCTCAGGTTGGCCTTGCGCCAAGGGACGAGCGGTCCGATCGCCATCAGCAGCAACATAATGAAAAATATTGGCAACATCACGGTATTGAAATAAGGAGGACCGACCGTGATGCGCGATCCGTTCAGCGCATTGACCGCCAACGGATACAGGGTTCCGAGCAGCACACAGGCAGCAGCCGTTGTGAACACCACATTGTTCCATACGAACAGGGATTCGCGTGACATCGGAGAAGTCACCGTCTCTTCCGCTTCCTGATAGCGTCCGCGAGCAAGAAAGATGCCGAACGACACAGCCAGCGTCACGGTCATGAACACCAGGATGTAGGAGCCCTGCCCGGGATCGACGGTAAAGGCATGCACCGAAGACAGAACGCCGGAACGGACCAGGAAGGTGCCGAGCAGGGACAGGGAGAAGGTACAGATCACCAGGAAGATGTTCCAGGTATGAAGCATGCGCCGACGTTCCTGCACGGTGATCGAGTGTATCAGCGCCGTCCCCACGAGCCAGGGCATGAAGGAGGCATTTTCGACCGGATCCCAGGCCCAGTACCCTCCCCATCCCAGCACGTAGTACGACCACCATGCCCCGAGGACGATGCCCAGAGTCAGGAATCCCCAGGCGATCAGCGCCCAGCGGCGGATGAGACCGATCCAGAGCTCACTCCTCCATTTCGTAATCAGTGCCGCCATGGCAAACGCGAAAGGCACCGAGAAACCGACATAGCCCATGTAGAGCATCGGCGGATGCATCACCATCCCCGGATTCTGAAGCAGCGGATCCAGGTCCGCACCTTGGGTCGGAACCGGAAACAGCCGCAGAAAGGGATTCGACAGGAACAAGGACAGCCCGAAAAAGCCGGCCACCAGCCAGCCCTGCACAGCCAGGATCACGGGAAGACGTTCCGGATAGCGCGTCTGTCCGTCGAATGCCAGCACCATGGTGAACAGGGTCAGGATCCAAATCCACAGGTACAGCGAACCCCGGTGTCCGCCCCACAGCGCCGCCATTTTGTAGAACAGCGGCATATGCGTATTCGAATGACTCGCGACGACCAACACGGAAAAGTTGTTGGTTAAAAACGAGTAGATGATCGTCGCCCCGCCGATGCTCGTGAGCACGAATACTGCCACCGCCAGGTTGCCGGTCAGGCCCGCCAGCTGCGGACGGTGGAGCACCCGTGCCGCGATCGGGGCAAGACCCTGAACAATCGCCAAGACAAAGGCAAGGATGGCCGCAAAATGGCCTAGTTCAATGAGATTGAGGGAGAGGCCGTTAGGTGACATAAGCGCACGAGTATCCGTCAGTAAACAGACATCCGGGAAACTGCTCGCCGCCGACTGCGGCGACTGCGTAGTCTACGCCCTACCCGCCGGCAGAACAAACGGCTACCATTGCGCCCTGGTACAGTGCGGTTATCGGAACCGGCCGTCCCGGATGCCGGCGCGGCCGGCACTGTAAGGATGAGGCTCCGGTCATCGGGGTGGTTGTACACAGTTCCTGTGGATAAATTTGTGGGCAAGCTGGGAATTCCGGCACCCGATTCCAGTGAATGCCATGTTTCAGTTGGATTGAACATTTTTTAAACAGCAATAAAGTATTTATAAAACAGTGATATATAATTTCTCTAATATTGAGCAGATATACTTAGTCTCTGTCACAGAAAGAATTTTTTCATCTGTGCAAAATCCGCCCTCCGCGATCGTCCGCGAGCGCCCTGTCGCCGGCCGGTCCTGCCAATGACCGCGCCCGTCTCCGAGCCGAAAATGTCCGGCCTTATCCGGCGGCTGGCAGCCATTCTGTACGACGTGCTGGTGTTCGCAGCGGTACTGCTGGTGGCCACATTGCCATTCGTGCTGATTGCCCGGGGGGCCCCGACGAGTCAGGTCGGCCAATTCCTGTTCCGACTCTACCTGCTCGCCGTGAGCTTTCTATACTTCGGATGGTTCTGGGTGCATGGCGGCCAGACGCTTGGGATGCGTGCCTGGCGGCTGCGTCTGATCAATGGCAGCGGTGGCAGGATCTCCTGGCGCCAGGCACTGCTGCGCTTTCTGGGGGCCATTCTCTCGTGGGTGCCAGTCGGTGCCGGCTATCTCTGGATCGTGATCGATCACGACAAGCGGGCCTGGCACGACCGAATCTCGGGAACACGCATGATCGTGCTTCCGAAGTCCCGGAGGCGCCACTCCTCCTAGCCGACCCGCTGCAGCATGGCGAGCGCGATGGCCAGAAACAGGACCACGGGCAGCGCGGTCCCAAGCGCGGGCGGCAACCCGTAAAGCAGCCCGAAGTAGCCGAATCCGCGGCTGAGAATGTAGAACGCGGCACCCAGTCCGAAACCAATCATCAGGCGTACGCCGACACCGCTGCTGCGCAGGTGAGAGAAGACAAAGGGAATCGCCAGGATCACCATCACAGCCGTGGCAAACGGAGAGACGATCTTGCTCCAGAACGCCAACTCGTAACGGCCGGTATTCTGCTTGTTCGCTTTCAGGTGCTGGATATAGCTGTATAGGTGCCAGATCGACAGGCCTTCCGGCTTGACTGCGAACACCGCGAGCGTGCTGGGTTTGGGGGCGCTCGACCATACCTCCGAGGCCAGGCTGCGCGTCTGCACCCGGTTATCTTCGATCTGGCTCTGACGCACGTCGGAGAGTTGCCAGTGATGGTCCACATAGCGGCCGCTGGCCGCGTAGGTCTGCAGACGCAGATGGTCGTCCGCCCCGAATTCGTAGATATTGACCTTGAGCAGACTCAGGTCGGGAAGCACCTCGCCGATATGCACAAACGAAGGTCCGTCGCGCATCCACAGGCCATAGTTGTTTTCCTGGTCGACTCCCTGGTGCAGCGCCTGCGAGCGCCCACGCTCGGCCATGTTCTCCGTTACCGGAGCAATGACCTCGCCGAGAATCAGCGCGAGAATCGCGAACACCAGCCCCACCTTCATCGCGGCCCCGACGATTTGGAGCACCGAAACTCCGGCGGCACGCATGGCGATGAGCTCGGAATCCACCGCAAGCGATGACAGGCCGAGGGTGGTCCCGAGCAGCGCGGTCATGGGAAACAGCCGGTACATCTCCCAAGGCATGCGCAGCAGCACATACGTAATGATTTGCGTCATTCCAAAGCTGCCCTTGCCGTAGTCTCCCAGGGCAGCGGCGAACTTAAAGAACATGAACAGCGCCAAAAGGACCAGAAAGACCAGGGATGTGCTGGTCGCGATGCTGCGGGCAATGTGCCGGTCGAGTATGGTCATGGGCTAGCCGCGCAGAAACCGGGGGCGCGGCACCAGCGGCCGGTTGGCCGCGCGCCGCCACAGCAGGTAAACCGCCAGCACGGCAAAGATGCCATGAACCCACCACAGACCGACCGCCGCTGATACCCGGCCGCTCTTGATCAGAGCGTCACCGACGGCGAGCAGGTTCGCATATACGAAATACACAAGTATCGCGCTGAACAGGCCGGCGTAACGGCCGCGACGCGGGTTGGTGTAGGCGAACGCTACCGCGATGAAAGCAAGTATGAACAGGGTGACCGGCTTGGCGATCCGCCAGTGCAGCTCGGAGATCGTATTCGGGTTGTTCGCCTGCAGCAGCTGGTGCAGCGACATCGCGTCGATCTGCGTCGGAGGCGGCGGTCCCGCCCGCGGCACGATTCGCACGATGTAAGTCTGGAACTGCAGGATGCGGTAATCGGCCTGCCCCGGCGATCCTTCGTAGCGGGTCCCATTGTCTAGCACCAGGTACTGGTCTCCGGAGCTGCGGTCCCGGTAGTAATGACCTGTCTTTGCAAACAGCACACCCTGCTTGCCGAGCTGCTCGTTGTTCACGAAGATGTCGCGCAAGCTGGATGTGGCCCGATCCACGCCGCCAACGTAGAAAAATCCGCCGCCCTTCACCCGATTGAACGTCCCGGGAATGATTCCGCTCACCTCATAGCGATTATTGCCGCTGCTTTGCGCCTTGTGGATAAGTCCGGAGGCGAGCGGCTCCAGGTAAAAGGAAAAAAGCCCGACAACCAGCGCAAACCCGGCGGCCAGCAGCGCTATCGGACGCAGGAAATGGCCGATGCCGAGGCCGCACGCGGCAAGCACAGTCATTTCGTTGTCCCGGTACCAGCGGCCAAGCCCGAGGAGTATCCCTATGAACACCGACAGCGGCAGCATCAGCGCGAGCGTCTTTACGGTCTCGAGCCCGAGCAGCGTGAACAGGATGGCCACCGGCACGTCACCCAGAGCTGCTTTCGCCAGGCCGTTCACCAGGCTGATGACCAGAAAGAGCACCAGGAAGATGAACGAGACCGCCAGGCTCGACTGGAAGGTGTCGCGCATGAGCGCGCGGTCGATGATCAGCATGAATTACCGGCGGTGTGACACCGCTGCGCCAGGGCGCAGGAGACCGCTGCCCGGGCAGGAAGTCCCGAATATCCTGCACATGGAGCGCGGGAAACAGCCATTGCGATGGTTCACCTGTCCATTACGAGCGCAACTCTCCCCTTCTTCCGGGACCTTCCCGGACAGCGGCCCCAACCCACCGCGGGGATGTGCTTGTGTCCGAAAATATACCATAATCGGCGCGCGCACAGCCCCAACAAATCTTTGAGGTGTCCATGGAATTCTCCGTAAAGAGCGGCGGTCCCGAAAAACAGCGCAGCGCGTGCATCGTGGTGGGCATCTTCGAAGGCCGCAAACTTACACCCAGCGCCCGCCAGATCGATCAGATCTCGGGAGGCGCGCTCATGGCCATACTTCGGCGCGGCGATCACTCCGGCAGTACGGGGCAATCCCTGCTCCTGCATCACCTGCCGAACATCCCGAGCGAGCGGGTGCTGCTGATAGGCTGCGGCAAGGAAAAGGACCTGGGCGACGGATCCTACCGGGCGATCATCGGACATGCTGCGCGCGCCCTGGGCGACACTGGAGCGACCGAGGCGGCTGTGTTTCTTGCCGATCTGGACGTCAGGGGACGGGACCTCAACTGGAAACTCCGTCACGCGGTTGAGATCACCGAGGACGCCTATTACCGGTTCGACCAGCTGAAAAGCCGCAAAAGCGAGAAGCGGCGCGCGCTGCGCCGCATGGTGCTCATGGTGCCGAAACGCAGCGACCTGGCGCCGGCCGAAAACGCGGTCCGCCAGGGCAAGGCCATCAGCGCCGGCATGACGCTGGCCAAGGACCTTGGCAATCTGCCCGGCAACATCTGCACCCCGACCTACCTGGCCGATCAGGCGCGGGCGCTTCAGGAGGAATATGGCGTCAAAACCACTGTGCTCGAAGAGCAGGACATGCGCACACTCGGCATGGGCGCGCTGCTGTCAGTAGCGCGCGGCAGCAGCCAGCCACCGAAACTCATCATCATCGAATACCAGGGTGGCGGCGAAGGACAACCCCCAGTCGCGCTGGTAGGCAAGGGCCTCACCTTCGATGCCGGCGGAATTTCCATCAAACCGGCCGCTGAAATGGACGAAATGAAATACGACATGTGCGGCGGCGCCGCCGTACTCGGAACCCTCAAAGCGGTCGCCGAACTCAGGCTTCCGATCAACGTGGTCGGCGTAATACCGAGCTCGGAGAACCTGCCGGATGGAAATGCCAACAAGCCGGGCGATATCGTGACCAGCATGTCGGGCCAGACCATCGAAGTGCTGAATACCGACGCCGAGGGGCGCCTGATCCTGTGCGATGCCCTGACCTACACCGAGCGCTTCAATCCCTCGGTGGTGGTCGATCTGGCCACCCTCACCGGTGCCTGCATCGTCGCCCTGGGCCGGCATGCCAGCGGTCTGATGAGCAACAGCGAACCGCTCGCGCGCGCCCTAACCGGGGCCGGCCGCTACGCCTTCGACCGGGCCTGGCAACTCCCGCTGTGGGACGACTACCAAAAACAGCTCGACAGCAATTTTGCGGACATGGCGAACATCGGTGGACGCGATGCCGGCGCCATCACAGCCGCCTGCTTCCTCGCGCGCTACACCAAGAAATTCAGGTGGGCCCATCTGGATATCGCCGGCACAGCGTGGAAAACCGGGAAGGAAAAAGGAGCCACGGGACGGCCCGTGCCGCTGCTGACCACATTCCTGATCGATCGCAGCGAGCACCACGGACCGACGGAGGCATGACCCGGATAGACTTCTACGTGGCACAGAACCCCGATGCGGGCAGTCCCGCGCTGCTAGTGTGCCGCTTCGTGGAAAAGGCGTTCCGCAACGGCCACGAAACCTACGTCCTGACGGCCGATGCGCAGCAGTCGGCGCACCTCGACGAACTGCTGTGGACGTTCAGTCCGGGCAGCTTCGTTCCGCACCAGTTGAGCCCTGGCAGCCAGGATCCGGCGGAGGACCCCCTTCCGGCCGTGCTCATCGGGCATGAAGAGCCGCCGGCGGCGTGCAATGACGTCCTGGTGTCGCTCAGACCGGAAGTGCCCGATTGCTTCAGCCGCTTCCGCCGGGTTGCGGAATTCGTCGGCACAGGCGAGGAAGAGAAGCGCCAGGCGCGCGTGCGCTTCCGCTATTACCGCGATCGCGGCTACCCGCTGGAGAACCATACCGTCTAGCACGGTCCCGGGCGGCAGCCTAAACTACCGGAATGACGAACGGGTCCACGGACAAGCCCAAGCACATACCCTCATCCAGGCACACCCTGGAGGAAGTGCTCCATTCGCTTCAGGATCTGCTCCGCAACGAACTCCAGGCGGCCGGGGGAAGGCCGCCTGCACCGGCGCGCGACGAGAGGCCGCCGCAACTGCCGACGCCCGCCGATGTGATTTCTCAGCTTCAGGGCAGTCTCGCCGACCTCATGCCATCGGGGCAGGCGGCTGGACCGCAGGACGTGCCCGTCGGCATTACGGAGGACTCCGGAGTCGAACTAGGCACAGCGCGCGCACCGTACGGACCCGATCCATCCTCTGCTGCGGCGCCGGCCGGCGCAGACCCGATCCGGCCTGCCGCGGGCCCGGAACGGACCGGGGTTGGCAAAGCGATACAGCAGCAGCTGCCGTTTGCCGACCTGCCGGTTTTGCAATCCGCGCCGGCAGGCGGCTCGCGACAGCTGGAACCCGAACACCGGGACATGCCGGATGCGCGTGGTCCTGCCGTCGCCGGATCCGTCGGGGAGGCTGGCCGCAGCGGCGAGACGCCGGGCCTGTTGCAGGTTCCCGCTGGCGAGGAACCGCCGACGGAATCCGCAACCGGCGAGGGCGGCAGCTCGGACCAGGGCCTGGAGCCGTCTGCTGCGACCACCGCCGCCGAGGACTGGGATGACATTCCAGTCCTTCAGAATGCCATCGATCTCGTACCTGAAACCGGTGCGCCGGAAATCCCGGCGCCGGCGGCATCCGGTCCGGAAGCTGGCAAACCGCAGCGGACAACGGCCGCGAAGCCGCCGGGTTTCGATAACCACAGGATTGCGGTTCTGGCCACGGCCCGGCTCGACCTGGAACTGCGCAGGTCAGGGGGGCAGCCACTCGACACCACGACAGTCGCGCGGCTCGCCCAGATCCTTGAGGAAGTGCTGGCGCAGGCTGCAGCAAACATGGACAATACTTTCCAGAAATAGACACCGGCCGGAGCCTGCCCGATCCGGAGATCCGAGTAGCAGGGCGGTGCGCTCGACCATCACGCTTTTCACCCAAGAACACGCGACATGAGCCTTCACGATCCGGAAAGCGGCGTGCCCCACAAGGTCGGCGCGCCGCTCGATAAGACCTATGAGCCGCGCCTGCTGGAGCAGCGCATCTACCAGGAATGGGAACGCTCCGGCTATTTCACTTCCAGGGCCCGCGCATCCGGCGCGACGGGTGCGGGCGGCACGGAGCCAGCGCCTTACTGCATCATGATCCCACCCCCCAATGTCACGGGAAGCCTGCACATGGGGCATGCGTTCCAGGACACCCTTATGGATGCGCTGATCCGCTATCACCGCATGGGGGGCAGCTCCACGCTGTGGCAAGCGGGAACCGACCATGCTGGTATCGCCACGCAGATGGTCGTCGAGCGACAGCTCGAAGCCGAAGGCAAGAGCCGGCACGACCTCGGGCGCGAGGCCTTCGTCCAGCGGATCTGGGAATGGAAGGGACAGTCGGGCGGCGCGATCACCCGTCAGCTGCGGCGCATGGGCGCATCCCTCGACTGGTCGCGTGAGCGCTTTACCATGGATGAAGGACTCTCGCATGCCGTGATCGAGGTGTTCGTGCGGCTGCATGCCGAAGGCCTCATTTACCGCGGCAAGCGCCTGGTCAACTGGGATCCGGTGCTGCACACGGCGGTGTCTGACCTGGAAGTCGCGGCCGAAGAGGAGCCCGGCCATCTCTGGCACATCCGCTACCCCATCGCGGGAACGGCGCAACATCTCGTAGTGGCAACCACACGGCCTGAAACACTGCTCGGCGACACCGCCGTGGCGGTCAATCCTGAAGACGCACGGTACCGCCACCTGGTCGGGAAGACAGTCGAGCTGCCCCTCACCGGCCGCCGCATACCAGTGATCGCCGACGCCTACGTCGACCGGGAGTTCGGGTCCGGCTGCGTCAAGATCACGCCGGCGCACGATTTCAACGACTATGAGGTCGGCAAGCGTCATGGGCTGCCGCTGATAAACATCTTCTATTCCGACGCCTGCATCAACCTGCCGGGCTCGCCATACCACAACTTGGACCGCTTCGAGGCGCGCAAGCGGATCGTCGCCGACCTGGAGGCGGCGGGACTGATCGAGAAAATCGAGAACCACCGACTCAAGGTTCCGCGCGGGGACCGAACCAATGCGGTGATCGAGCCCTTCCTGACTGATCAGTGGTACGTCCGGGTTGCGCCGCTCGCGGCCGAGGCCGTCAAGGCCGTTCAGGACGGGCGTGTCCGATTCGTCCCAGAGAACTGGACTAGAACCTATTTCGACTGGATGACAAACATCCAGGACTGGTGCATATCCCGGCAGATCTGGTGGGGCCACCGGATTCCCGCATGGTATGACGCCGACGGCAACGTGTACGTGGCGCGCAATGCCGCCGATGCCCACCGGCAGGCCCGGGAGAAGCACGGCGAGGACGTGCCTCTGGAACAGGACGAAGACGTGCTCGACACCTGGTTCTCATCGGCACTCTGGCCATTCTCCACCCTCGGATGGCCCGACCACACGCGGGAACTGGCAACCTATTACCCCACGAGCGTGCTGGTCACGGGCTTCGACATCATCTTCTTCTGGGTGGCGCGCATGATCATGATGGGCCTCAAGTTCGCAGGTGATGTGCCGTTCCGCGAGGTCTACATACATGGTCTGGTGCGCGACGCCCACGGCGAGAAAATGTCGAAATCAAAGGGCAACGTCCTCGACCCGATCGACCTTATCGACGGCATCGATCTGGAGACGCTGGTCCGCAAGCGCACCACTGGTCTGATGCGCCCGCAGGATGCTCCCCGGATCGAAAAGGCGACACGCAAGGAGTTTGCCGGAGGCATTCCGGCATTCGGCACCGATGCGCTGCGCATGACATTTGCCAGCCTCGCTACCCAGGGCCGCGACATCAAATTCGACCTAGGACGGATAGAAGGCTACCGCAATTTCTGCAATAAGCTCTGGAACGCGGCACGCTATGTCCTGCTCAACACCGAAGGATGCGATTGCGGCCAGACTGGCGGGGAGGTCGAGCTGAACGCCGTCGACCGCTGGATCATCTCGCGCCTGAACGATGTGGCATCCGAAATCATGACGTCCTTCGGTGTGTACCGCTTCGACCTGGCGTCCCAGGCAATCTACAGCTTCATCTGGCACGAATACTGCGACTGGTACCTGGAACTGTCCAAGATCGTGCTCAACGACCCGGCAGCTGGGGGCGCTGCAGTGCGGGGAACCCGCCGAACACTGGTGCAGACGCTGGAAGCCGCGCTGCGCCTGCTTCACCCGCTCATGCCCTTCATTACCGAGGAAATCTGGCAGCGCATTGCGCCGCTAGCCGGGTGCAGCGGCCAGACTATCATGCTACAACCCTATCCGCGATCCGATGCGGAACAGCTCGACGCGGCCGCCGTCGACGAATGCCGCTGGGTCATGGCGGTGATAACGGCCGCACGGACCGTGCGCAGCGAGCGCGACATAGCGCCCTCCAGGCCGCTGCCAGTGCTGTTGCAGAACGGCACCGAAGGCGAGCGCGCCTGGATGCAGCGCAACCGGCATTACCTGATGTCGCTCGCCCGCATGGAATCGCTGACCTGGCTCGACGCCGACGATGTCGCGCCCGAGTCGGCCATGCAGCTGGTGGGTCGGCTGAAAGTGCTGATACCACTGGGCGCGTTCATCGACAAACGCGAAGAGCTGGCGCGCCTCGGCAAGGAAATCATGAGAACAGAAAAGGAGCTAACCAAGGCGCACGCCAAGCTCTCCAACGGAGACTTCATTGCCCGCGCACCGCAACAGATCGTGGAACAGGAGCGCCAGCGCGTGCGGGAATTCGAAACCGTCCTAGCGGAACTGCAAAAGCAGCGCCTCCAGGTCGAGCAGCTGGCAGACTGACGCGACCGCCGTGCTCGGAACGGGACAGGATTCGCCCCGCTGCAGTCACCCCTAGGTGCCCGCAGCAGAACCCGCAAACCGAAGCTACTCCTTGCAGGTAGAAAGAAACTTCGCTGCCGGTCCGTTGCAGGGATTGGGGGAGAACTTGAGACTCCGGGACTCCGGCGCCCCACTTTCCGCCGGCGGCCGAACAGGATGCCGAAGGGCAGGAGCCGCCTCGGCGATCCGCTTCGGAGCCGGCGGTACCGCAACCTTTGCGGAACTCACCCTGACCAGCTCCCGGTCCGCACGCCGGCGTAGGGCTGCCTGCGCACGTTCCTCCTCCAGGGCCGCCCGCAGTTCTGCCTGAGCCGCCCGTTCACGGGCCTTGGCTACCGCCAGCGCTGCGTCGCGCTCCCTCTGCAGGGCGCGAGCCTCGGCTATTGCCGCATCGCGCTCGTTGCGCAGCTCGCGCAGCCTTGCACGTTCTTCGGAATCTGCCCCCGCGCCCGACACTGGCGGAGCTGCCGCCGGGATGACCGTCGGCGCTGGCGGCGGAGCAACAGGGGGCGCAGGCACGACCGGCTGGCGGGCCGCCACTGGCATGCGTGGCTGCCTGGCCCGCACCACGGCTCCGCCGAGATCCAGGTAGACGGAGCCGATCAGAATCGCAGCGACCAGCAGTCCGGCGACGAATCCCAACAGGATCGCCACACCCCAGCTAGTCCGTAGCCGCCGGTCGGTCGCAAGCGGAACCATTCGGTAGTTTGTCATGCCCTCCCCCCCCTGAGGCCCGGCGGCTGCCAGTTCGCTGGATGCGCCGTCTCCCGGGCCAAACGACTGCAGTCTGTGCTCGACGCCAGAGCCGGACCCGGCTTGTGGGACCGCCAGATCATCGCGCACAGCGACAGACGGGCGCGTTCCGGATGACGCCCGTCCGGGGCGCCCCCCCGCGGGACGCACGACGCGACGACCCATCGCCGCGTGCCGCTCGGTGTAGGGCCAGCCTTCGAGGCTGACGAGTTTGCTGAACGCGGGATCCTGCGGATGCGCCCCCTTATCGTTCATTCCCGCCTGCGCCGGGCCTGCTTCCGGCATGCTGGCGGCCACGGCACCCCGTCGCGCTGCCGGAAACTCAGCAGTGGATGGTCCGGCCATCGCGAATGTCTTCTGCTGCGAACCGTCCGCTCCTGGCCAGGACGCGAACTGCGGCAACATCCCGTGCGCTTCGCGCTCGCGCATGACCGCGTGCACGACCTCCGCCTCAACAAGGGCGCGGCCGGTTGCGCAGGCGCGGGCCAGCACATTGTCGCAGAGCAGGTTGATAAGCCTCGGTACTCCCCCGCTGTAATGGAACACCGCATCGCGGGCCTCGTCATCGAAAATATCCGGATCACCACCGGCAACCGTCAGGCGGTGGCGGATGTACTCACCGGTTTCGTCGCGATCGAGGGGCCCAAGATAGTAATCCACCACAATCTGCCTGGCGAACTGCTCCAGTCCGGGAGCGCGTAGCGTTGCCCGCAGCTGCGGCTGTCCGACCAGAATTGTTTTTAGAGACTGGTCCGGGCTGGCACCCACTTTTGACAAGACGCGCAGCTCAGACGCCATCGCCGCCGAGATATTCTGGGCCTCGTCGATGACAAGAACGGTCTGCCGCTCGCGGGCCTGCTGGGCAGCCACAAACTGCCGGAAATCTTCGTAGAGCTGCGAGCGGGTCCGCCCCTGGCATTCGAGGCCGAAAGCGACCGCGACCCAGCCGAGGAGTTCACCCAGCGACCCCTGGGTATTGGAGATAAGCCCGATGGTGATGCGGTCGCCATGCTGCGACAGCAGCCGGCGGATCAGCGTCGTCTTGCCGACGCCCGCCTCGCCCCAGATCACGCAGAATCCTTCCTGCTTGAGCAGACAGTATTCGAGCAACGCCAGCGCCGTTCCGTGCTTGCGACTCGGATAAAGATAATCCGTATCGGGAAGCAGCGAGAATGGTTTCTCCTTCAACCTGTAGAAGGATTCATACATCTGACCACGCTCCTGACGGCAGCCGCGGGCCGACGGCCACGCAGGCGTCCGGAAGCGCACGGCCCGTGATCCACTGCAGACAGGCTCGTGAGCGTCCGGACACATCCCCAGCTCCGGGGCTAACCTGGCCTCCAGGGTTCCCGGCCATGCTGGGTGAAGTCGTAATTGATTCTAGGCTATTTTGCTGATTTTTGTGGCCAATTGTGTTCGGTATGGGTCGAAAAGGCAACCGGTACTCTGGTTTATGGCGGTCCGGTCACGCCTGAGGGCAACTGCGCCCCGTACCGGAGGTTTGTCGCGGGGCTGGCCCCGGCCCGAAGGAAGGCGCTAAGCGGCGCGGCGGCGCCGGGGAGCGGCTCGGCGCTTGCGGCGCCCGGAAGCCGGGGACCGTTCTACTGTGGTCAGGCGCCGCAGCAGCAATCCGATTCCGGGACCGACGCGCCTGATTTCCTCGCGGTGCATGGCCGTAAGGCGCTCCAACACCCGGGCTCCGCGCGGTGTTAAGGACACGTACACTTGGCGGCGATCGGTCGAGGACAGACGTCGAACCATCAGCCCCCGGGTAACGAGGCGGTCTACCAGGCCCACCGCGCTGTTGTGCTTGATCTGCAGCCGCTCGGCCAGCTCGCCGATCGTCAGCAGATCGCGACCCGGAAAGCCCCGGATCGCCAGCAGCGCCTGGTGCTGTTGCGGCGTGAGGCCCACACGTCCGACGACATTTTCGCTGAAGCGCAGGAACTGTCTCAGGGCGTAGCGGAATGACGCGAGCATTTCGTATTCCGCGGTTGTTACCGGGCGACCCACAGACTTTAGTTTTACAGGCATCGCGCCCCCTTTTTTTCATACCAGGCGGCCGCATGGCCCTGCAGACCATTCCGCCCGCCAACAATCGACTTGCCCAGCCGATACTATAACAGCGACGAACGGCACACGTCACAGGGTTCTCCGGCCCCAGACAGCGGTAAGTCAACCGCAGCAGGCCCGCGCCCAGCCTGCAAGGCTGGCAACGCCCCGGGATACCCCACCGGTACTGCACGCGTCGGTTACCGCGCGGACGGCAGTCTGCGGCTCCAGACCCGACATTGCGGATTTGCGCACCTGAAACACAGCGCCCGTTTGTCGGTCTCAATCTCAAAGGGCTCGCCCATTGGCGACGGACGGCCGGTGCGCTGCCGATCGGCGGGAAGATGCGGAATTGGGTCGCCGCGCCAATTGCGGCGATGTCAACAGCGCGTGCAGTGCCGCGCGCGCGATGCATCCTGATCCACTCTTGGATTCCGGCACGGAAAAGCGCTATATAAGATAAATAAGGCCCGCAAAAAAAGGGCGAAGGGGGCGTGACTCGATGCGGTAGTTGAAATCTTTGCAATGTGAGGAGATCAGCCATGACTGACAAGACATCCAGGTTTGTCCAACTGATTGAGAAGGATCGCGCAAACCATGAAAACCTGGAGTGGCGCGGAACATTCCTTCAGTACCTCGAAAAGGTCAAGGCCGAACCTTCCATCGCCAAGCTCGCGCACGCGCGCCTGTACGATGCGATCATCCGCCACGGCACTTCGGACATCGCCAGCCCCGCCGACAACCGGATCAAACGGCTGTTCGGCGACGAAACCGTGAAGGTCTACCGGTTTTTCAACGACGAGTTCTTCGGAATCGAACCCGCGCTCGCGCAGGTCGTTCGCTATTTCCACTCCGCGTCCATGCATGGCGAGGAGTCCCGCCAGGTTCTCTACCTTATGGGGCCCGTCGGGGCAGGCAAGAGTTCCCTGGTCGAGCGGCTGCAGCGGGGCCTCGAGGAAAGCGCCCCGGTATACGCGATCGAGGGCTGTCCGATGGCCGAGGAGCCGCTTCACCTGATTCCGAAACAGCTGCGTGACGAGTTCGGGAAAATGCTCAGCCTCCACATGGAAGGCGAGCTCTGTCCGGTATGCCGCCACCGCCTCAAGGAGGAATTCCGGGGTCATTACGAGGACGTCCCGGTTGTCACAGTTCGCTTCTCGCGGCACGAGCGCCGGGGCGTTGGCGTGGTGCCGCCGGTGGATCCGAACAACCAGGATACCTCGGTGCTGATCGGATCGGTGGACATATCCAAGCTCGATACCTTTTCCGAGGGCGACCCGCGCGCACTCGATCTCAACGGGGCATTCAATGTCGGCAATCGCGGCATGACCGAGTTCATCGAGGTTTTCAAGAACGAGCCGGAATACCTCCATACCATGATCACGGCCACCCAGGAAAAATTCATTCCCGCACCCGGTCGGCATGGAACGGTCTATGTCGATACCTGCATCGTCGCTCACTCGAACGAGGCTGAATGGCAGCGTTTCAAGGGCGACCCGACCAACGAGGCCATCCTGGATCGGGTAGTTGTCATCAAGGTCCCGTACAACTTGCGTCTCACCGAAGAAACCCGTATTTACAGGAAACTCCTGGAAAAATCCGACTTCCGCGAACATGTCGCGCCGCACACTCTGGATCTAGCCGCGATGTTCGCGATCCTTTCGCGTCTCGAACCCACCAACAAGTGCGACCTGATGACGAAGCTGCGCCTGTACAACGGCGAAGACGTGGTGGAAAAGGGCAAAACCGCAAAGATCAACGTGCGCGAGCTGCGCGAGGAGACCAAGCACGAGGGGATGTTCGGCATCTCACCGCGCTTCATCATGAAGGCGATCGACAACGCGCTCGCCGAAAGTCCCGATGGAATCAACCCGATCAACGTGCGGGAGGCGCTGATCAACATGGTCAAGGGTGCGGATCTGCCGGACGACACCCGCAAACAGTACCTCGAATTCCTGCAGGATACCCTTCACAAGGTCTACCTGGAGCTTCTGGAAAAGGAAATCACCAAGGCATTCGTGTTTTCCTTCGACGAGCAGGCGGAGGCGCTGTTTCAGAATTACCTGGATCATGCCGAGGCCTACGTCAACAAGACCCGCCTGAAAGACCGCAATACCGGGGAAGAACTGCAGCCTGATGAGGGCTTTCTGAAGTCAGTCGAAGAACAGATCGCCATTGTCGGTTCCGCCGCGCAGGGCTTTCGCCAGGAAGTCATGGCCTATCTCTGGGCCAAGAGCCGCCGCGGGGAGAAGGTTTCGCACCACTCGTACGAACCGCTTAAGGAGGCGATTGAACGGAAACTGATGAGCTCGGTGCGCGAGATGAGCCGCGTCATCACCAAGTCGCGCACCCGCGATGAGGAGCAGTTGAAGAAGTACGATGATCTCGTCAAGGCGATGATCGAGCGCGGCTACAGCCCGCATTCGGCGGAGGTCGTGCTCAAGTATGCCGCAAACAACCTGTGGAAGGATTGAGCGGGATCACGGGGTACAGGACATGACTGGATCGGTGTTTCGTTCCTATTCCGAATCCGATGCATTGCGCTCGGACCGCAGCGCCGGAGACCGCCTGCGCCACCGCCAGAAAGTGCGCGAGGCAATTCGCGAAAACGTCGCCGACATCGTCGCGGAAGAATCGATCATCGGACAGAGCCGCGACAAGATCATCAAAGTCCCGATTCGGGGCGTACGCGAATACCACTTTATCTTCGACGAAGAATCGCCTGGGGTTGGCAGCGGCCAGGGAAATAGCCGTCCGGGGCAGGTGATCGAGGAGAGGCAGGACGCCCAGCAGGGAAACGGCAAGGTGGGCAACCAACCGGGCGTCGACTACTACGAGACTGAAATTACGCTCGAGGAGCTGGTCGACATCATGTTCGAAGATCTAGAGCTGCCCGACATGGAACGCAGGAAGCTGCGCGAGGTTCCGGTCGAGAGCCTGCGCAAACGCAAGGGATTCCGCAGGGTGGGCGTCCGGGCCCACCTGGACAAGAAGCGTACGGCGATGGCACGCATGCGCCGCAAGCTGGCGGCACGCTCCGCCCCGCGCATCGAATCCGTGGCGCAGCGCTTTCCCTTTCATCGCGATGACCTCAAATACCGCCGGATCGTGCGCGATTTGAGGTTTCAGTCCAACGCCGTGGTCCTGTGCATCATGGACACCTCAGGATCGATGGATACGATGAAGAAATACCTGGCACGCAGCTTCTTTTTCCTCCTGCACCAGTTCGTCCGTACCCGCTACAACAATGTCCAGGTCGTGTTCATTGCCCACGATGCGCAGGCCCACGAGGTAGGCGAGGAAGAGTTCTTCACGAAGGGCGGATCCGGAGGAACGATCATCTCCTCAGGATATCTGAAGGCCCTGGAGATCGTCCGGGAGCGGTTCCATCCGTCGCTTTGGAACATCTACGCCTTTCACTGCTCTGACGGGGATAACTGGACACAAGACAATCCGGCCGTGCTTAGGGCGGCACAGGAGCTGGCGGATGTCTGCAACCTGTTCGGATACGGCGAGATCAAGCCCCTCAATTCTGGCTCCTACGGCGATTCACTGCTCGAGCTGTTCGAGAAAATCGAGGCGGCGAATTTCCACGCCCTGATGATCGAGAACAAGGAGGACATCTGGCCGAGCTTCAAGGAACTGCTTCTGCGTGAACGCCCGACCGAAGCAGCGGATCATATGTAGTACCGGGAGAATTCATGGCTCGCAACTGGACCATCCAGGACCTGGAATACTGGGATGCCCGCATCCAGGAAAAGGTGCAGGAATTCGGTCTGAATTGCTTTCCCCAGGAATTCGAGGTCTGTGACCACGAGCAGATGCTCGGTTACATGGCTTATCACGGCACGCCGGCGCACTACCCGCACTGGTCGTTCGGCAAGGCCTACGAGAAGCTCAAGACGCTGTACAGCTACGGCGTATCCGGCCTTCCGTACGAGATGGTGATCAACGCCGCACCGTCCCTCGCGTACCTGATGCGCGAAAATTCCCTGTGCCTGCAGATCCTGACGATCGCGCACGTTTACGGTCACAACGACTTCTTCAGGAATAACTTCACTTTCCGCGACACCCGTCCGGAGCTGGCGGTCGCGCACTTCAAATTGCGCGCTGACCGCGTCCGGCACTACGTCGAGGACCCTTCCATAGGGCCGCAACGCGTCGAAGAGATTCTGGATGCCGCCCATGCCCTGTCACTGCAATGCCGCCGCGACACTGCCATACGGAAGCTCTCCCGCGCCGAGCAGCAGGATCGTGCCCTTGCGGATGCCATACCTCCGATGGACCCGTATGCGGGGATCCACAAGGCACGCGAATACCAGGCTCCGGACCTCAACAGGATCCCTCTCGAACCGGAAGAAGACATACTTCTTTTCATTGCGGAGAACCAGCCCTACCTGAGCGAATGGCAAAAGGATCTGCTACGCATCGTGCATGACGAGTCCCGATATTTCATTCCCCAGATAGAGACAAAGATCATGAACGAGGGCTGGGCCAGCTACTGGCACTTCCGGATCATGAACAGCCTCGAACTGCCGGAAGATCTGCATCTGGAATTCCTGGTACACCATAACCAGGTGGTCCGTCCCCATCCCGGCGGTCTGAACCCCTATTATCTCGGATTCAGGCTGTGGGAGGACATACATCGTCGCTATGACGGTGGACTGCCGGAAAGCGCCGCGCGGGATACACATGCGGCCGCTGGCTGCGGAAAGATCTTCGAGGTACGGGAGACCGACCGCGACGTTTCCTTCCTGCGACGGTTCCTAACGGAACACCTGATGCGCGACATGGACCTGTTCGAATATCGCCGCGACCAGGGCCAGACCGTGATTTCACAGATATCGGATGCCGACCACTGGGAATCGGTACGCGATTCGCTGCTGAAAACTGTGGGAATGGCAACCGTCCCCGTCATACGGATCGTGGACGCCGACTTTCGCCACAGCCGGGTGCTACTGCTGCGCCACGAGCACGACGGACGTGACCTGCAGCGTGAATACCTTGAGAAGACCCTTAACTACCTGCACCGCCTCTGGGGCCGCCAGGTACTGCTGGAGACAACCGTGTCAGGAACTAGGGTGACGTTCAGCTGCGACAACGGCGGTTTCGGGGAGATCAAGACCGTCCCCGCGGAGCACCGCCATCCGCACGATTAGCGCCCGATACGGGCACAGGCCGCCTTCCGGACGCCCGTCCACGCCTCAGCGGGACACGGCCTCATCGATCGGTCTTCGCCGACCATGGCGTCCGTAGGCGCTTGCCCTGTCGGGCCGCCTGGGGCTGTGCATCTGGATGACGCTTTTGCCGCAGCCGTACAACGCGTGACATGGTCGCAAACCGATTTCGCAGTTTCATGGTGACTGTAACCTCCAAAGCAGGACATTGCATGCTCCGCCGCGAATCCTGCCGCGTACGGCGGGGCGCGGAACCACGCCTCGCGACCGATATTCGTCGCCGTGATCCCGTATTTTTATAGACCGGCGCGGGAGGCTAATAGTTTCCCTGCGCCGACATCCCGAAATTGCCGCCCGGCCGCCCTGACCGCAGTTATGTCTGGCCCCCCGACCGTTGTATATTATCCACCGTCCGCCTGCCTGCGCGCCCGGGACATGCCGACAGTCCCCGATGGAAGGCGAGAGGATGTGCGCCATGATGGATTTCGGCAGATACCGCAACGCCCTCAGCGAAGCCCTCTGGAATGCGGACTTGGCATCACTGCCGCCCCTGCGCCGATGGATACGCTGGTTCCTGCGCGTGATCCATGTCCTGGGCCGCGACCTCACCGAGGGACAGCTCACGCTTCAGGCGATGGGCCTCGTATACACCACGCTGCTGTCGCTTGTGCCGCTGCTCGCCGTCAGCTTTTCCGTGCTCAAGGCGTTTGGCGTGCACAACGCCATCCGCCCGCTACTGCTTCACTTTCTCGCACCACTGGGCGATAACAGCGGCGTAATCAGCGCGCATATCATCGGGTTCGTTGAACACATCAAGGTCGGCGTGCTCGGGGCGCTGGGGCTGGGACTGCTTATCTACACGGTTGCCTCGCTCGTCCAGAAGGTGGAACGTGCCTTTAATTACACCTGGCAAGTCGAGCAGGCCAGGCCGCTCATCCAACGGTTCAGCCAGTATCTGAGTGTCTTGACCGTGGGGCCGGTGCTGGTGTTCTCGGCGATGGGACTGACGGCCACGCTCATGAACGCGTCCGTCGTAAAACAACTTGCCCAGACTGAACCGCTGGGCATGGCGCTGCGAACCATCGGGGCCATAGCTCCCTATGCGCTCGTGATTGCGGCCTTTACCTTTGCCTACGTATTCATTCCGAATACCCGGGTACACCTGCGCTCCGCCATGACCGGCGGCATCATAGCAGGCACAGTGTGGGAGGCCGGCGGATGGCTCTTCGCTTCGTTTGTTGCAGGATCGACGCGCTATAGCGCAATTTATTCGGGATTTGCGATCCTGGTCATGTTCATGATCTGGCTCTATCTGAGCTGGCTGATATTGCTCGCCGGAGCCAGCATCGCTTTCTATCACCAGCATCCCGAGTCCCTGACCCCGAACCGGCGGCCGTTGCGGCTCAGCGCCCGGCAGCAGGAACAGCTGGCACTCGTGCTCATGACCTGGATCGTCCGCAATCACTACGGCAGCGGCCCCGCGTGTAGCCGCGACACCCTGGTGCAACAGGCTGGGATTCCGGAGACGCTGGTCACCGCCACGCTGGGCCTGCTCGAGCAGCGCGGGCTCGTGGTACGTTCGGCCGGGGAACCGGAGTATTACCTTCCCGCAAAATCTCCGGAGACCGTTCCGTTGCGGACCTTGATCGAGGCGGTGCGCCGCGCCGGTGACGACCGGGCGCGGCTCGACCGCCGGTTCCCGAGTGAACCGTATGTAGACAGGGTGATCCAGGGGATGGATCGGGCTCTCGAGGATTCGCTGGGCGGCAGAACTCTGAAAGATCTCGCACTTGCGGTAGCGGACGTGCCGACAGGCCGGTCCGCGCCGGGCAACCAGGCGCCGCCACGCTGAACCCCCGGACGTGGCGCATGAGGATGACAGGCCTCCCATGAAACTGTGCCAAAATATGGACTATCCCAACACGAGGGCGCCACGTGGCGCCGGACAGGTGACCGATGACTACCGAGGCTCTCTCCGCAGAGGAACGCATTCTGCGTGCCGTCAAGAAAGTGCTAGCTGATGTCGCCAAGGACACGTTTACCCGGCCTGGGCACAGCCACCCGCTTTCCGATCAGACAGTGCAGGGAATCCGCGAATGCTTCGGGCTGATCGCGGCCCGTGAGCGGGAACTGGCGGAGATAGCAGGCAGGCAGATGAACCAGCGGCCTCGCTTCACCGATGAACCAGCCGCCAGTCCGCACGTGGTAATCCCGCTCGGCAAAGTCGGGCGGACCAAGCCCGGGGAACCGGAAGGACAGGACTGAGATCCGCCGCACGGTTGCCCGCCGGGCAGCTCCCTGTGAACCTCCTCCGATTGTGGCGGCATTCGCAAGCGGCCCTGCTGCAATGCGTCCAACGTTCGGCCCATCGCCTGCTGGCAGCGGCGCAGACGGGCCTCGTGCCGCTTGAAGCTGTTGAGCGGGGAGTGGAACGTGCCGTCTGAGAGCGTGGCGAAGCGGGCCACGCCCATGTCGATCCCGACCGCGCTGGCAGCGGTGGGTACCGGCTGCCCGACCTCGCGTTCAGTCTGGATCGAGCCGGACCACTTGCCGCTGTTCTGCGACACGGTGATGTTCTTCATGGTGCCCGGAACGTTCCTGCTGGTGGAGTATCCGCCGAAGGTGCCAGTTTCAAGCCTGGCGAACAACCTCAGAGGCGTGTCCAGCCGGATGCCGCGCAAGGAAAGACCGGACATCCAGAAGCGTACCGGAAAGGGGTGCTGGGGTCGCGGGGCTACTTCGCCGCCTCTTGCGGCGGTGCGCCCATCTGCATCGTGCGCCAGTACATCGAGCGGCAGCAGACACCGACCTAACCCAGGACACCTCCGGCGTCCGTGCCATCCTTCCCCGCCCTGAAGGGCGGGGCTTGACGCGCGTCCCGGTCAGTTCAGCAGATAGGGCTCCTCATCCTGCAGGTCCAGGACGCGCGCGACGACTTCGAGAGCGTCGCTGACGAACGGGTCGAGATGGCCCCAGCGTTCTGAGGAGCCGATGACCTGGGCGCCATCGCGCATGACGATGCGCATGACATGCTTGCCCGCACGCCCGGAGCTGCCGGGAGGCTGCTCCGATATCACGTACAGACCCGGCTCGGGATCGCCTTCCGTGATGACGGCGGCAATGAACCGATATTCCACGCCATCCCCGCTTTCGATATCGCCCAAAACGGTGATCAGGAACCCGCCAAGCTTGTAGCGGCGTTGCGGCAGGGCAGTAACAATCTTCGGTTTTTCCATGAAAAACAGTTATGCATGCGGGCGGATGATGCATCATCCCTCATTCCAGGATCGCCGGCAATTTCGGGTGCGCAGCGCAGGCGGGCAGTGCGTCGCCCGCTGCCGCCGAAACGGCCCCAGCCTGCGCGGCGTACTGCCGCGACCGCCTAGAACATGCTGAACAGGTCACCGACCAGATCGTTTGCCACGGCAAATCCGGCGCCAACGCCCAGGCCGCTGGTCACGCTGCTCCAGAAGCTGCCGCCCCCGCTGGATTGCGACGCCCAGCCTCGCGGCTGCACGCTCGGGTTCGGGTGCGTTGCAAGCTGCGATTCCAGCGTCTTAATGTAATCCGCCATCTGGTTGACTAGTCCTACCACGGCCTGATTCTGGTTCTGCATGGCCATAGCGATCTCGCGCAGGTCTAGCGCCCATTCGCGCCCAGTGGTCTCGTCCGGTGCTGCCGAACGCAGCTTTTGCGCGAACTGCTGCATGTTCTGTATAACGGTCTGGGACTGCTGTTCGACTTGTGCGATCTGATTCTCTGCGGTTGAGTAATCCATATTCGTGTTCCTCTCGAAATTACTCGAAAATTCGTGGATCCAGCCATTCGACCGTTCCGACAGCACCACTCGTGAATGGTTCCTCATGGCCCTCATCGTGGCAGAGCCGGCAGCTAACCGGGCATCGTGCCCCCGGAGCCAGACTCCACCGCCGCCGGCCAATCCCGGCGCGCGTACACGCCGGCCCCGGCATTCTAGGCCGGAATCCGCCTGGCGGCATCCTCTGAGGTCGGACGGCATCGCCTCGCCGAATCGCCCGGAAACAGGCGGTGCGCCGGAAAATTCGGGGGCCAACGCCTGCCGGCCGCCAATTGTAACGCACGAATTCCCGCCAGAAAGGTCTCATCCATATGATGATTGCCTGACGACGAGGTGGTGATCTGCGCCTCCGGCTATAATGAATCAGGCAAAGGAGCGCAGCCTGTACCGGCAACCATTCTGGACCCAGGTCCGGATCCGCGTGACTACAGCCGGCAGACTGAGGCTGCATGGAGCATCTGCGGATCGAGAGCGCAGGATGCGTCGACCTGGCGGCGGCCACACGCACAATCGGATCATGGATACCAAAGAAAACGGCGAAAACCTGCAACACCTGCTGCAGCAGCTGCGGATTGAGCACCGGAATCTCGATCAGGTGATTGGCCAGCTGTCATCCGACCTGTTTGTCGACCAGCTGCAGCTGCGGCGCCTGAAGAAACGAAAGCTGCAGCTGAAGGATTTCATCGCGCGCATCGAAAGCCGCATGATTCCAGACCTGGACGCCTGACGGCGGCTGGCTCACCGCTGCCCGCGGCGGCCGTGCGTGCCACCCCGGGCCTTTCCTTTCGCTTCCGCTGATCCGAGACTTTTGGAAACAATCTCGTGCGTGTCCCGGGACAGACGCGGTGCGGCCAGAATGCGCTCGAGCTGGCTCCTCATGAGCGCCTGACGCCGCGGCTCGTACTTGCGCCACAGGCTGAGCGCTCCGGCGAGCCTGGCTGCAAGCTGTGGGTTCAAACGGTCGATTTCGAGAATCCGGCCTGCCAGAAACGTGTAGCCGGCTCCGCTGCGGTCATGAAATCGAGCGGGATTGCCCGTGCAAAACGAACCGATCAGGGCACGCACCCGGTTGGGGTTTTTCAGCGTGAACGCCGGATGGCGTGTGAGCGCCTTCACTTCGGCCAGCGTTCCCGGCAGGCGCGAGGTCGCCTGGAGCGCGAACCACTTGTCGAGAACCAGGGGCTCGTCCCGCCATTTCCGATGAAAAGCCGCGAGTGCATCACGGCGCTCGCGGCAGTCGGTGCCGCCGAGCGCCCGCAATGCAGCCATGACGTCGGTCATGTTGTTGCCATCACGGAACTGGGCGACGCATGCAGCCCGGACTTCCGGATCATCCAGCTCCATGAGATAGGACAGGCACAGGTTTTTCAGGCTGCGGCGCCCGACCGCCTCCGGATCGGCGCTGTAGGTTCCCGGTGCGATGTTGGCTCGGTATGCAGTGAGCAGTTCGGCGCGCAGCGTCTGCGCCAACGACCGCAGCACCCACAGGCGCGCATCGTGCAGCGCCTGCGGATCGACCGGGTCCATGAGGTCAGCAAGATAAGTCTCGGACGGCAGCGTCAGCACCTGCGCGATCATTGCCTTGTCCGCATGGTCGCTGCCCAGTGTCGCACGGAACGCATCGACGAACTGCTCATTCAGGGATGATGCGTTCTGTCCCGGCGGTCGACTGGCAATATCAAGTATGAGCCCCGAAACCAGCTGCTGGGCGGCCTCCCACCGGCTGAATGGATCGCTGTCGTGTCCCATAAGAAAACAGCGCTCGCTGTTGCTCAGGTCGGACTGCAGCCGGACTGGCGCCGAAAAGCCGCGCAGCAGGGACGGCACCGGTTCCCGCGGGACGCCGGCAAACACAAAAGTCTGCTCCGCTTGTCGCAGCTGCAGCGTGCGCGTCCCTGCCACACCGGAATCCTCTCCCAGCAGCCGGGCCGGCAGCTCCCGGCCATCTCCATCGAGCAGCGCAACCGCAATGGGCATGTGAAAAGATTCCTTATGCGGCTGCCCGGGCGTCGGCGGACAGTCCTGGCGCAGATGAAGAATGAAGACGCCCGAATGGGCATCGTAGGCGCGCCCGACGCTGATCGTGGGGGTTCCAGCCTGGGTATACCACAGCCGGAACTGGTCCAGATCGATGCCGTTGGCGTCTTCCATAGCCTTGATGAAATCATCGGTGGTGACGGCGCGGCCATCGTGCCGACTGAAATACAGGTCCGTACCCCGGCGGAATCCGGCTGCCCCGATCAGTTCGCGGAGCATGCGCACCACCTCAGCACCCTTGTTGTATACCGTGGCCGTGTAGAAATTATTGATCTCTACATAAGAATCCGGACGCACCGGGTGCGCCATGGGTCCGGCGTCCTCCCGGAACTGGTGCGTGCGCAGCACATTCACGTCCTGCACGCGGGTCACTCCGCGAGAGGTGACATCGGCGCCAAACTCCTGGTCCCGGAAAACGGTAAACCCTTCCTTCAGGCTCAGCTGGAACCAGTCGCGGCAAGTCACGCGGTTTCCCGACCAGTTATGAAAGTATTCATGCGCGATTACCCGCTCTATCGCCTGGTAATCGGCATCGGTGGCAGTATCAGGTCTGGCCAAAACGTAGACCGAGTTGAACACATTGAGTCCCTTGTTCTCCATCGCCCCCATGTTGAAATCGTCGACCGCCACGATCTGGTAGATATCGAGGTCGTATTCGCGCCCGAACACCTGCTCGTCCCATTGCATCGCCTTCTTGAGCGATGCCATGGCATGGCCGCACTTGTCGGCATTGTGGTGCTGGACGTACATATGCAGCTGCACTGCACGGCCGGAGCGCGTCACAAACCGGTCTTCGATGCGCGCGAGATCTCCGGCAACCAGCGCGAACAAATAGGACGGCTTAGGAAAGGGGTCCACCCAGGTCGCGCGATGCAGGCCATTGCCGAGATCGGCCGGTTCCGCCAAATTGCCGTTGGACAGAAGGACCGGATAGCGCGCCCGGTCCGCCGTGATCGTAGTCGTATATCTGGCCATCACGTCCGGGCGGTCGGGAAAAAACGTGATCTTGCGAAAGCCCTCGGCTTCACACTGGGTGCAGAAGTTGCCGCCGGAGACATACAGTCCTGTCAACGTGGTGTTGTCGCGGGGATGAATCTCGGTTTCGATCTCCAGGGTGAAGCGGCCGGGCACGCGCGCAACCGTCAGGTGCTCGGCATCCAGCCGGTAGTCTCTCCCGGACCGCAGGCGCTGCCCATCCAGAGCAATCCATTTCAGGCGCAGGTCGCGCCCGTCCAGCACTAGCGGCCGCCCGGGCGGGGCTTCGCGGCCGACTACATCCATGCGCGCGCGCACCAGCGTTGCGGCTTCGTCCAGCTGGAAGTCGAGGTGCACCTGTTCGATGCCGTAGTCCGGTGGCCGGTAATCTCTGAGGTAAACCGCCCTGGTTCTGCCCGCCGCCCTGGATGCCGCCATCGTTTACGCTCCCGCTGGTTGCCCTTGAAAAGACCGGGGACCAAAGCACGATAACCCTGCACCCCCGGTTGCCTGCGGCAACTCTAGCATGTCCGCACAAGGCCTGCCCGCCACGAAAACGCACACCGCCGCTGCCGCGCTTGGCGCCGGCGGACGGTTATGGGAACATGGGCTCGCATATGGGAAGGGGCGCCGGGAATATCCCTTCGCGGTCTACCCTGTCACGATCAGGGTACCGGCGCCAGCGATAACGTCCAACACACAGACCCTGAGGGACCGACATGAGTGCACGGAGTTCGCTTGTCTTCGCATTGACCGCGGTTCTGTTGGGGGCTTGCGCCGCCACTGCGCCAAGACTGACGACCAACAAGCAGCAGATCAGTTACATGATCGGATACCGAATCGGCCAGAACCTCAAGAACCAGAACATGGACATCGATCCCCGTGCCCTGCTGCAGGCGGTCGAGGATGCCCAGAGCGGCAGGCCAGAGAGACTCAGCAGCGCCCAGATGAAGGCTGCGGTTGCCGCCTATCAGCACGAGCGTGAATCCGAATACACCGCACTGGCTCAGAAGAATCTGGTGGCCGGCACGAAGTTTCTCGCCGAAAACGCCAAAAAGCCGGGCGTGATCACGCTTGCGAGCGGACTGGAGTACCGGGTGATCACCGAAGGCAAGGGTCGGCGGCCGAAGATCACCGATACGATCGTCGCCAATTACCGGGGCCGGCTCATCGACGGCACCGAGTTCGACAGCTCGTACAAGCGCGGCGCTCCGGCAACTTTCCGCCTGAGCGGAGTGATCCGCGGCTGGCAGCAGGCACTGCAGCTGATGCCTGTGGGATCCACATGGAGGATCTATGTCCCCGCCGATCTCGCCTACGGCCCAGGCGGTGCGGGCAGCGTCGTCGGACCGAATGAGACGTTGATCTTCGACATCGAGCTGCTCCAGATCAGATAGAACGAAGCCGTTTGAGCGCGGCTGCCGCTGGACAGTCCGCGCCCAAACAGGGTGGGCAGCATCACCAATTCAGTGGACCACGAATGCAGGGCCGGTCAGATATCATTCGGAAGGACCTGGTGCTCATCGGCGGTGGCCATAGCCATGTGGCCGCACTCCGGGCATTCGGAATGCGGCCCGAACCGGGTGTACGCCTGACACTGGTTGCACGCGATATCCATACCGCCTATTCCGGCATGCTCCCTGGCTATATCGCCGGCCACTACGACTTCGATGACGTACATGTCGACCTGCGTCCGCTCGCGCGGTTTGCCGGCTGCCGCCTGTACCACGACGAGATGACCGGGCTGGACCTGGCAAACCACCAGGTACTCTGCCGCGGGCGCCCCCCAATAACCTACGATGTGCTCTCGATAGACATCGGCTCTACTCCGGATTCCGCTGGCGTTCCGGGAGCAGCGGAGCACTCGCTGCCGATCAAGCCCGTCGACCGCTTTCTTGCCGGATGGGACACGATCGAACGACACATGCGTGGCGCTGCGCATCCCTTCCGGATCGCAGTCGTTGGCGGCGGCGCGGGAGGCGTGGAACTCGTGCTGTCGCTACAGCATCGCGTCGCCCGCAGCGGTACGCCGGCACAGTTCCACCTGTTTTCGGAAACATCGGGGATTCTTCCCACGCACGACGCCCGGGTGCGGCGGAAATTCACCCGGATCCTTGCCGATAGAGCGGTATCCCTGCATCTCGCACACCGCGTGCGGGAGGTCATGGCAGGTTCTCTGGTCGCGATTCATACGGGATCGGCCCGGTCTTTCCCTTACGAGGCACTCATCTGGGCAACCAACGCTGCTGCCCCGGCCTGGATCGCACGCACCGGACTCGCGACCACCTCCGACGGCTTCATCGAGGTTGATGACTTCCTCCAGTCCACGTCCCACCCGGGCGTCTTTGCCGCTGGCGACATCGCGACCATGTGCAATCATCCGCGTCCAAAGTCCGGCGTGATGGCGGTACGCCAGGGTCCAGCGCTGGCCGAGAATCTGCGGCATGCCGCCAGGTCGGAACCGCTCGCCGCCTTCATTCCGCAACGCCGGTTTCTGGCCCTGATCAGTACCGGCAATCGTTCTGCTGTCGCTTCGCGCGGACCGCTCGCCCTGGAAGGGCCCGCCATATGGCGCTGGAAAGACCGGATAGACCGGCGCTGGATGGAACGCTACCGCAGACTGCCGCCACAGGACCGAATGACCCATGTCGGAGCTGCGCCGGATGCACCGGCAGATGCGGAGGCCCTGCGCGACATTTCGGTGCTAGCGATGCGCTGCGGAGGGTGCGGCTCTAAGATTGGCAGTACGATACTTGCCCGTGTGCTTGCCCGCATCCCGACGACGGCACGTGCGGACGTTCTGGTCGGCATGCAGGATGCCGACGATGCAGCCGTCGTGGAAATTCCGCCGGGCCGGGTCATGGTGCATACGGTGGATTTCTTCCGGGCCATTGTCGACGATCCTTATCTGTTCGGCCGAATTGCAGCCAACCACAGTCTCAGTGACATCTACGCAATGGGCGCCCAGGCGCAGTCGGCTCTGGCAGTTGCAAACGTCCCCTTCGGCCCGGAACCCAAGATGGAGCAGGCGCTCTACGAGCTCATGGCCGGCGCCGCCGTGGCACTCGAGGAATCCGGTGCGGCGCTCGTTGGAGGCCACTCGAGTGAGGCTGCCGAACTCGCATTCGGGCTGTGCGTGAACGGTCTGGCAGAGGCTGGCAAACTGCTGCGCAAAGGCGGCATGCGCCCCGGCGATCGGCTCATTCTCGGAAAAGCTCTCGGCACCGGCACGCTGTTCGCCGCCGACATGCGCCGTCAGGCCAAGGGACGCTGGATCGACTCCGCGCTCGAGTCGATGCTCCAGTCAAACCGCGCCGCCGCTGCCTGCCTGATGCTCCACGGAGCCCACGCCTGCACCGATGTTACCGGCTTCGGCCTGCTGGGCCATTTGCTCGAAATGACCCGCCCCTCGCAGGTCGACGTTGAAATAGACCTCGACAGCCTTCCGGTCCTGGATGGCGCCCTCGAATCCCTTGCGTGCGGCATCTTCAGCTCGCTGCAGCCGGCAAACATCCGCCTGCGGAGGGCTGTCAGCAACCTGGAAGCCGCCTCCGCACACGCGGCCTACCCGCTTCTGTTCGACCCGCAGACGGCCGGCGGCCTGCTCGCCTCGGTCTCGGCAGCCGACGCTGACAGCTGTCTCACCGCCCTGCGCCGGCTCGGCTACAGCCGCAGCGCGATCATCGGCCGCGTCGTGGCCCCGGCCAACACGGCCGCACCCGTGACGCTTGTCCTGTAACGGCAGGCCGGACGCTCCATTACACACCGGCCAGCACGTCGCGCCAGGCTTGGCGTTCCCGCTCCGGATGGAACAGCGGCGCCCGCAGCATGCAGGCATCCTGAAGGCTGCGGTAGAATTCCGGATCGCGTTCCGCGCGCACCAGCATCGCGGCGAGTGCGGCCGTGTCTGCGGTCGCATAGAACCCGGGATATTCCGGGCCCAGCAGCCCCACGGATCCTTCGATGCGCGAGGCAACTACTGGAACTCGGGCCGCCACCGCCTCGGAAATCACATTGGCACCGCCCTCCATGAGCGAGGACAACACCATGAGGCGGCTGCGCGCAAGCACCCGCCGGACCTCGCGGAACGGGACCTCACCGCACCAGCGATACCGCGCATTTATCTGCATTTCAGCACGCGCCGCCTGCTCCCAGTCAGCGGTATGGGCCTTTCCGAGATGTACCACCTGCAGCCGCGATTGCTGGGGCACGTTGCGCACGGCATACGCTGTGCGCAACGGATCCTTTTCGTCGCGCAAATGCCCGATCACGCAGACATCGAAGCGTCCCGCCGCCGGATTCCTTCTGGGGATGGCCTCGGCAGACTGCAGGATTACCCGAACCTTGGCGCGCAGCGGTTCGGGAACGCTGACGATCGCCGCTTCATGCAGAACAACGAGCCGGTCGGCAAGCTCCATGGAGCGGGTTGTGGTCTGGCGGTCGCTTTCGAGAAAGCGGTAAAGGTCCGTACCCGTCAGTGCTAGAATAATCGGCCGGTCGGGATGGCGTTCCCGGAAGCGCCGCACCGCGTCCGCACTGCGCCATGCGTGCAGGGCAATCATCACGTCCGCTGCCGCCCCGTTATAGCCCGAGGTGACCGCGACGCGGTGGCCGTCGGCCCTCAGGATCCCAGCCCAGCGCATTGCGGTGGTACGGTTTCCGGCGCGCGACCCGCGCGGGGCAGGCGTTGCGATCAGTATGCGCATGAAGGTCACGGCAGCATCGTAAGGGGCGCAGATAGTATATGGCCAATTCGGTCACGGCGGCAGAGCTCGTTTCGTACCTCGATGACACGCATGCCCGCACGCTGCGCCTGGTCACGGATCTCGACCCCGGCCAGATGCTCGGCCCGAAGCTGCCGATCGTGAATCCGCCAGCGTGGGAAATCGGACATCTCGCCTGGTTCAGTGAACGCTGGATCCTGCGCAATCTTGATCACCAGCCGTCGCTGCTGCCGCAGGCCGATGTCCTGTATGACTCCTCCGCCGTCGCCCACGACCAGCGCTGGGATCTGCCCCTGCCTTCGGTCACGGAAACGCTCGCTTATCTCGAGCAGGTCAAAGATGCGCTGCGACGCCGCCTGCAGGATCACGGCGACCCGGTGGCGCAGGAGGATGTCTACTTCTATCTGCTCGCCATCTTCCACCAGGACATGCATGCCGAAGCATTCACGTACATGCGCCAGACCCTGGCCTATCCGGCACCCGCCGGGGCTGCCGCCGCCCCGGAAACCGCAGGACCGCTGCCGGGCGACTCGGAGGTGCCTGGCGGCCCCTTCCTGCTTGGCGCCATGCCCCTGCAGCGGTTTGCCTTCGACAACGAGCAGCCGGCGCATCCGGTGGAGCTGGCGCCGTTCCGGATAGCGCGCGCGCCGGTGACCAACTCGGAATACGGCGGTTTTGTGGAAGAAGGCGGCTACCGCCGGCGCGAATTCTGGGATGATGCCGGATGGGATTGGCGCACACGCTCCGGCATCCAGGCGCCGAAATACTGGCGCAGGAGCGGTGACGGCTGGGAAGCGCGGCGCTTCGACCGGTGGGCTCCGCTGGCACCGCATGCGCCGGCCATGCATTTGAGCTGGCACGAGGCCCAGGCTTGGTGCCGCTGGGCGGGTCGGCGGCTGCCGACCGAAGCGGAATGGGAGATGGCGGCCGCCTGCGAAGCAACAGACGGCGGAGTCGGCCTGCTCACCAGGCGGCTCTACCCGTGGGGAAATGGCTTTCCGACCGCGGCGCACGCCAGTCTGGACGGGGGCGCACCCGCCGGCATGGACGTCGCGGCGCTATCGGCGGGCGACAGTGCATTCGGCTGCCGCCAGATGATCGGCAACATCTGGGAATGGACCGCATCCACGTTTGCGCCCTACCCCGGCTTTTCTCCTGGACCTTACCGGGACTACTCCGCGCCGTGGTTCGGAACACACAAGGTGCTGCGCGGCGGCAGCTGGGCCACTCCGGCACGCCTGGTGTGGAATTCCTGGCGCAATTTCTTCACTCCGGACAGAAACGACATCTTCGCGGGGTTTCGTACCTGCGCGCTCCTCTAGCACCGCTGCGCGCGGAACAGTTGCACGTATTCACGGCGCATCGGGCGCGCTGCCGGAACGTGTTACCATAACGGAATCCAGCCAGTGCTGGTTTCAGCGGCAGATCGCCATGACCCCGACCCTGCAGCCTTTTCTCGTCAATGGGCCATTCGGCGATCCGGTGGTCTACGTGGATTTCCGGTTCGCAAGACGCGCGCTGCTCTTCGACCTGGGAGACATACAGTCTCTGCCGGCACGCAAGATACTTCGCCTGACGCACATCTTCGTATCCCACGCCCACATGGATCACTTCATGGGCTTTGACCGGATCGTGCGCATCTGTCTGGGCCGACCCCGCTCGCTCGCCTTGTTCGGTCCTCCCGGCTTTATCGATCGGGTCGAACACAAGCTTGCCGCCTACACCTGGAACCTCGTGGAGAACTATATTACCGACTTCATGCTCGAAGCCAGCGAATTGTATCCGTCGGGAGAACTGCGCACAGCCCGTTTCCGCTGCCGGTCCGGCTTCCGGCGCGAGGACCTGCCGGCACGGACCGCCGCCGACGGTGTGCTGCTGGAAGAGGATAATTTTCGCGTGCTCGCCACAATGCTGGATCATCGGACCCCGTGTCTGGGTTTTGCGGTTGAGGAAAGACAGCACATCAACATCTGGAAGAACCGGCTGACCGAGCTCGGGCTGCCGACCGGACCGTGGCTCAGTGGGCTCAAGGCGGCAGTGCACCACGGCGAACCTGACGACACGGCGATACGCGTTAGCTGGACCGACAGCAGCGGCCGCCACGAACGCACTGTTGCGCTCGGCGAACTGCGCCGGCAGGTGCTGCACCTCGTCCCCGGACAGAAAATCGCCTACATCGTCGACATCGTCTACCACGAGGAAAACGTCCGGCGCGTCCTGCGGCTCGCGCACCACGCCGACTGCCTGTTCATCGAGGCGGTGTTCCTGCACCGTGACGCCGAACACGCCGCCAGAAAATATCATCTCACGGCACGGCAGGCGGGCGCTCTCGGACGCGCCAGCGGCGCCAGGCATCTTGTTCCCATGCACTTTTCGGCGCGCTACACCGGCGGCGAGGCCGCGATCTACCGGGAAATCGAGGAGGCTTATTCCGGCAACGGGGAGCTATCGGACTGAATGTTCCGGCGGTCAGGTCATCGCCGTCCGTCGCCGATGCCGTTGAGGATACGGTCGGCAAGCCCCCACACATGTTCGCCGATGCGTGAGCGCCACGGCCGGCGCATCCAATCCGCGTAGGTGTACTCCACAGCTTGCGCGAAGTCATTCTCGAACATGCCGCGGACCTGTTCGGCAAGCTCGGGGTCTTCGATGGCCTGGTTCGCATCCAGGGTCCAGCGTAAGGTCCAGCGATCGAGGTTGCTCGATCCGATGGACATCCAGGAATCACACAGGCTCACCTTGCTGTGCAGGACACGCGGCTGAAATTCGAAGATGCGCACTCCGCTCCTCAGCAGCGACGCATAGAATCTCCGCCCGGCGAGACGTACCGGCGGATGATCGGTCCGGAATCCGGGCAGCAGCAACCGCACATCGACCCCGCGACGTGCCGCCCGCCTGAGCGCTCGGCGGATGCGGCGCGGCGGGACGAAATAGCCGGTCGAGAACCACACGTTACGTTCCGCGGAGCGCACGTGCCTCAGCAAATCGCGCTTGATGCCCTGCTGCGACCTGCCCCGCATTACCGTAACACGTCCCAGCACATGACGGCCGCCCGGGGCTGGCGGCGCCACCGGCAGGCGCAGGAGCACCCCGGTGTGACGTTCCCAGCTCTCGGCGAAAAGAGCCTGCCAGTCGGAGATTACCGGCCCTTCTACCAGCACCACCGTCTCGCGCCAGCGCGACTGCGGCGCGTCCGCGGGATCGAACTCGTCGCTGATACCGGCCCCTCCGACAAACGCCAGCGCGCCATCAACGAGCAGAAGCTTGCGATGGTCCCGGGCCAGGTTTTTGAGCCACTTTCCGATACGCAACGGATTATAAAAGGCCAGGTGCACCCCGCCTCCGCGTAGGCGCACCCGGTCGGCGTCGGCGAGTTCACGCGCACCGAAATCGTCCAAAATGACGCGCACATCCACGCCGCGAGCCGCTGCCGTCACTAGGGCTTCAATGAAGCGCGTGGCGACCGCCCCCGATCTGAACAAATAGATCTCGAGAAGCACGTGATGGCGGGCATCAGCGATGGCCTGGAGCATGCGCGGAAAGAACCGGTCGCCGTCGACCAGCAGCTCGAAACGGTTGCCAGTCCGCCACGGAAACCGGTACTTGGACACGGATGGTCGCCGCTCCGGATCCCCCAGCACCGGCCTCCTGACTGCCGGCACGTTCACTGCAATTCGAAATCGACTATCACGGGAAGGTGGTCGCTTGCCACACGCGATAACCGCAGGTGGCAGGTACGGGCATCGAGCAGCCGAAACCGGCCGCGGAAAAAGATCTTGTCGAGCCCGCCGGTTGGAGAGAATGCCGGGAAAGTCCGCATCGGATTCCGGTGTCCGCTGCTGTGCGACGTGGCGCACTGGAAGCCCAGCTCTTCGGTGAATATCGGCGGCAGCTGGCTGCGCCAGTCATTGAAATCCCCACCCACGAGACAGGCATGGGTCTGGTCCAGGTTCGCAAACTCATGCGAACGCAGCAGCAGGCCAATCTGCCGGCGCCGCTCACGCGCCGACAGGCCCAGATGCAGATTGAAAACTTCGAGGACATGCGCGTGACCGGCCTGCTTCTGGGCCTGGATGCGGGTGTGCTGGCAGCCGCGGCGCTTGCGCGAATCTATCGTGAGATCGATATTGCGCTCGCGCAGGATCGGAAAGCGGCTCAGAGTCGCATTGCCGTACCGGCCCTTGCGCAGGTCGACGTTGTGGCCGACCGCGTAGTACGGGAATCCGAGGAGATCGGCCAGCTCGCGCGCAAGATCCAACCCGCCGGAACGCGGCGCTCCCGAGTCGACTTCCTGCAGCAGCGCCACATCCGGTCGCATATGCCCGAGAATCGTCGCGATGCGGTCGAGCCGGAAACGGCGGTCAATGCCGATAGCGCGATGGATATTGTATGATACGATTCGAAGCTGCATCCGAATGCCGAACCTTATTCTCGGCTGAATCTGCCGGCCTGCCTCAATATTGGATCCCGCCGGGCATGGTGGCAAGGGCCGGCGGCCACGCGAAGCGATGCGGTATTTTGATCACATGCTTTTTGCGATAGTGTTAGTCCGGCCTGCGGCACAACCGGCTGGTGACCATGGCACCCAATTTCGTGATTCGCGGTGAACCGGAAATACCGACGGCTGCCAAGGTCGCGTTCCTTTCCCGCCCGGCCGCCTATCCGGAGCACCCCAGGCAAGTTTACGCGCTCGAAACCCACATGTCGTGGGTATTCCTCACGGACGCGCACGCCTACAAGCTCAAGAAGCCGGTCCGCCGGGATTTCCTGGACTTCAGCACCCTGGAACTGCGGCGCCGCGATTGCGAGGCAGAGGTCGTACTCAACCGGCCGCTTGCGCCCGGTGTCTATCTCGAAACGATCCCCCTTGCGATCGGCCCCTCCGCAGAACTGTGTCTCGGCGGCGACGGCCCGGTCGCCGACTGGCTGGTGAAGATGCGGCGCCTGCCGGCGGAACGATTTCTTGACCGGGTGATACTGAGCTGTTCGGTCCCCGAAACCGAGACGCGCGCGGCCGCCGCGCGCCTGGCGGGATTTTACCGGCAGGCCATTGCGGTCCCGATGGCCGCCACGGAGTACCGCGCGCGGCTGCGCAACCGGATCGAGGACAACCGTCGCGAACTCCTGCGGCCCGAGTGCGCGCTGCCGGAGAGACAGCTGAACCACGTCGCCGGCGCCCAGCAGCGATTCCTCGACGTCCATGCGGCACTCGTCGGGGACCGCGCCGCCAGCGGCCGGATCATCGAGGCCCATGGCGATCTGCGGCCGGAACATGTCTGCCTCGTTCCGGAGCCGGTAATCATCGACCGTCTCGAATTTAGCCGCGACCTGCGCATTCTCGACCCCGTAGACGAACTGGCCCTGCTCGCAATGGAATGTGAGAGGCTCGGCAGCGCCCCGGTCGGCGCCCTGTTTTTCGAAGTCCACGGGCAAATCGGCGCCGACCGCCCTTCGCCCGCGCTTGTGGATTTCTACAAGAGCTGCTGGGCCTGTTTTCGCTGTAAGATTGGGGTCTGGCACGTCCTCGACCCCGAAGTGAGGGACAAAGAAAAGTGGTCGGCAGCAGCGCGCGACTACCTTGACCGCGCGCAACGGTATGTAGCAGCCATCGACTGAGTCACGGGGACGGCTCATGCCAGGTCGAGCTCTACCAGAGACTCATTTGAATTCATCCGACGTATCGCCTCGGCGAGCAATTGTGCGATATCGAGGATCTCGAGCCTGGCGCGGGCGGCCGGCGCCGTAATGCGGAACGGAGGAACGGTGTCGGTCACTACCACGCGCTCGACCGGCGCTTCGGCAATGACCGTCTGCGCATTGCCTACGAACAGTCCGTGGGTTGCTGCCGCAAAAACCGCTACGGCTCCGGCTGTGCGGCACGCGGCGGCAGCGCGCGCAATCGTCGTTCCTGAGCCGATCATATCGTCGACAATGATCGCAATTCGACCGCGCACGTCCCCGACAAGGGATCCGGTCGTGACCTTCCCGAGCGCACGCTGCTTTTCGACAAAGGCTGCACTCACGTCACGCCCGAGCGTGCCGGCCATGGCCTGGCGGAACAGCTCGGCACGCTTGACGCCACCGACATCGGGCGACACCACTGCCACGCTGCTGTCCCTGACGCGCTGCGCGAAATAGCCCACAAACAGCCCGCGCGCCTGCAGATGCTCGGTCTGGCACCGAAATGCGTTCTGGTAGGCGGCAAGATTGTGCACGTCGACTGTCACGATCCGGTCGGCTCCCGCCCCTTCGAACAACCGCGCGATGTAGCGCGTGGTCACCGGATCCCGTGACTGCGTTTTTCGGTCTTTGCGCGCGTAGCAGAGATAGGGCACGACCGCGGTGACGCGCGCGGCAGCCGCATCTTTCAGGGCACCGATGAAGAACAGCAGGCGACACAGCTTGTCGTTGACGCTGCCGCCGGGCTCGGCATGAAGTGATTGGACCACAAACACGTCACGGCCCCGCACGTTCTCGAGGGGGCGTACCTTATGCTCGCCGTCGTCGAATTCACGCTCTTCATGCCGGCTCAGCGGCAGGCCGAGAGCTGCCGCGACACGCGACGCAAATTCCGACCCCCAATTGAGCGTAAATAGACTGATGTCCGGAGCTTCCATGGAATCACCGCCAACCGGCTGGCCGCAGCACCCCGAATGTCCCGTGGCGCCGGGACATTCAGACCCGGCACCGCCACCTTGTGACGCCCGTCCGGCATTTCCCGTCGCTAGTGCGTGAACTGCCCGTGGCGCGCCTCTCGGAGCAGGGAGAGGAACACCTCGCCGTCCACCTGGATCATCTGCTCGTGATCGCCGGCTTCGAAATAGATCACCGCTTGACCAACCAGGCTGTCGTCGACAATGGTATCCATGCCGTACGCCGGCCCGAGCGGTGGAATCGCGCCGGCGTCGCAATCCTTGAATACCGGCGCGATGCGGTTCTCGGTTGCAAGTTCCAGATTGCGGCCGAGCAGCTCTGACAGACGCGCGGTACTGACATGACGGTTGCTGGGAACCACCGCCATCAGGTAGCCGCGATCATCGGCAAGCACTACAGCCTTGGCCAGCTGGTCCGCAGATATTCTGGCGGACTGGACCGTCTCGCGACTCGTCTCGGTATGAAGGTGCGGCACGACCGCATAGCGCGCGCGCCGGCTCTGGAGGAAATCCGTAATCGTTCTGGCAACCGCCATGGCATGCCCTCCCTTTCTTATGATCCCGACCGCTTGTCTGACGAGGCACCCGACCCGTCAGCACCGCCCGGGTCCAGCTCGGTGCCGTCACCGGCTCCGCTCGCCCGCAGGGCGTTCAGCGCCGCGACGACCGTGGGCGGACCGATCTCGTAAAACATGAGGCCGGCTACATTGCTGGAAGTCCATACGATAAGTGCGGGAACCCGGTGGAGGCGCAGAACCCCGCGCTCGTTTCCTATGAAAATCAATTCCACATGCAGATTGGCAGGAAGGGCAACATCCTGGATCTCGACGCGGGCTCCGCCTGCACCGATATCCCGGATTCTGGCCCATTTCGGTCCGAACACAGCGCTGCTCAGGATCACCTTGGCTGCCAAGGGTCGACGCGAATTCCAGCGATGTTCCACGGCCCCTTCTCCCTGTGTCCGCCACGGCATCAGCATAGGCATTCGCCAACACATGCCGCATTGACCCATGTCAAAATCCGCCTCGCCTCAGCGCAAATGCGTGCACCGCAAACCGCCGCGGGTTCCCTTCGCCCACCAGGCACGCCGACCACCCGCGTTCGCAGTGCGACTCGCCGCGGATAGGATATCGAAGCACCCAGGCAAATGCAGAAGTACATGCTAATATGGTGGGCGCTCCATCGAAATCGGCGTCCTCCCAAGAGTCCCGGCGTTATGCGAATCCGCGAAATCCCTTACAACTACACATCGTTCTCCGACCGGGAAATCGTCATCCGCTTTCTCGGAGAGGAAATGTGGGACACGCTCAACGAATTGCGCGGCAGCCGGCGCACCGGGCGATCCGCACGCATGCTGTTCGAAGTCCTCGGGGACATGTGGGTCATTCATCGCAACCCCTACATCCAGGACGACTTGCTGGAGAACCGCAAACGCCGTGCATCTCTGGTCCATGCCCTCCATCACCGCCTCGACCAGATCAGCGCACGCGCCGAAGCCAACCCCCTCACGCTGGCTCTGGTTGAGCGCACGCGCCAATCGGTGCGGGAGTTCGAGAGCTGGTTTCCGCGCCAGCGCGAGTGGCGCCGGCGTTTGCGCAAACACCTCGCGCCGGTGACCCACAGGGACAATCTGGATTTCAGCGGACTTGCGCGCGTCTCCCATGTCACGGACGCAACCGACTGGCGAGTCGAATATCCGCTGGCAGTCGTGTACCCGCAAACCGAAGAGGAGACGGTCCTCATCGTGCGGGCGTGTATCGAGCTCGGATTGACCATCATTCCGCGCGGAGGTGGCACCGGCTATACGGGTGGCGCCGTTCCACTGCACGCCGAGTCGGTGGTCATAAACACCGAGAAACTCGACCAGCTCGGATCCGTGGAAATCCGCCAACTGGATGGCGTGGCCGAGCCGGTGCCCGTGGTGCAGGCCCAGGCCGGAGTGATCACCCTGAGCGTCGCGCGGCTTGCGGAAGCGGCCGGTTACAGCTTCGCGGTCGACCCAACCTCCCAGGATGCCTCCACGATCGGAGGCAACATCGCGATGAACGCCGGCGGGAAAAAGGCGGTGCTCTGGGGCACCACGCTCGACAACCTCGCGTCCTGGAGGATGGTGACCCCGGACGGCCACTGGCTGGACGTGACGCGGCTCAATCACAATCTCGGCAAGATTCACGAACAGAAGGATGTTCTGTTCCGCATCACCCGCTACGACGTCGACGGCAGTACCGTCCTCGGTGCGCCTCGGATGCTGTCGATCCCGGGAAGCGCCTTCCGCAAAACCGGGCTCGGCAAGGACGTCACCGACAAGTTTCTGGCCGGCCTTCCGGGCGCGCAGAAGGAGGGATGTGACGGCCTGATCACCTCTGCGGTGTTCATCCTTCACCGCATGCCGAGATTCCTGCGCACCATATGCCTCGAGTTCTTCGGTCACGACCTCGGCAAGGCCGTACCCGCCATCGTCGAGACCAAGAACTACCTTGACGCCTGCGCCGGTGTCTGCCTCTCGGGTCTCGAACACCTGGACGAGCGTTACTTGAAAGCGGTCGGCTACGCCACCAAGGCCGCGCGGCGGGAGCGTCCCAAGATGGCATTGCTGATCGATGTCGCGGGAGACGACGAAGGGGCGGTGGCCACAGCCGCATCCGCGGTGGTGCGCATGGCCAACGCGCGCGGAGCCGAGGGGTTCATCGCCGTAAGTCCGGAGGCCAGACGCCGGTTCTGGCTCGACCGGTCACGCACTGCGGCGATTGCGCGGCACACCAATGCCTTCAAGATCAATGAGGACGTCGTGATCCCGCTGGACCGGCTGGCAGACTACTCGGCAGGCATCGAACGCATCAACATAGAACAGTCCATCTCCAACAAGCTGCGCATCATCGAGGCCGTCCGCGACTACCTGCAGAATCTTGCCGATGTGCCGCCGCCGGCCGCGGACTACGAGACAAGCCACGAGGCGACGGCGATTCTGAGCGACAAGAAGATCGCTGCCCTGGGGCTGCTCGAACGGGTACATGCACGCTGGTCGTCCATTCTCGACGGGCTCGACCGGAATGTCGCGGACGTTGCCGGCTTTGCTGGAACGCAATTGCAGGCCACGCCGCAGCCGGGAGAGACGCTCATACAGCTGCTGCTGCGGGGTGGCCAGCGAATTTCCTACCGCACCGAGGTAGAACGCCCCCTGAAGGAGATTTTCGGGGGACTCGAATTTCTTCCGGTGCACCGCCAGCTCGACGCGATTCATTCGCGCGTGCGCAACGCACGGCTTTTCGTGGCGACCCACATGCACGCCGGCGACGGAAATGTCCACACTAACATCCCGGTGCATTCCAATGACTACGGCATGCTGCAGGAAGCCGACCGCATTGTCGCCCGGGTAATGGCCCTGGCCCTGGCGCTCGGGGGAGTCATATCCGGGGAACACGGAATCGGAATCACCAAGATCCAGTATCTCGACAAGGCATCCATCGAGGCGTTCGCGCGATACAAGCACGAGGTCGACCCGAACGGAAACTTCAACCGTGGCAAGCTGCTGGCGCAGTCGGGACTGGAGCGCGCCTACACCCCCTCCCTGCGTTTGGTGCAACAGGAGGCAATCATTCTCGAGGAAAGCGAGCTCGGCGCCCTCAATGACGATATACGCCATTGCCTTCGCTGCGGAAAATGCAAGCCGGTGTGCGCCACCCACGTCCCCAGAGCAAACCTCCTGTACTCCCCGCGCAACAAAATCCTGGCCACCGGCCTGATGATCGAGGCGTTTCTCTACGAGGAACAGACACGCCGCGGCATCTCGCTGCGCCACTTCGAGGCGATGAACGATGTTGCCGACCACTGCACCATCTGCCACAAATGCCTCAATCCCTGTCCGGTGGATATAGATTTCGGCGATGTGACGATTCGCATGCGCAGGATCCTGAAGGAACGCGGCAAGCGCAACCCGAATCCCGCCACCTGGCTGTCCATGGCCTACCTCAACGCCACAGACCCGACAACGGTCCGACTGCTGCGCAAGACGCTCATCGGATGGGGTTACAGTGCGCAGCGCCTCGCCTATCGCCTGGCCCGATACATCGGCCTGCTGCACAACAGCCGCCCGCCCGCCGCCACCACGGGACATACCCCCATTTCAGCTCAGGTCATCAACTTCGTGCGCCGGCCCATGCCGGGCAACCTTCCGTCGATGACTACGCGCGCCCTTCTGGGCATAGAGGACAGCAAGACGATACCGATTCTGCGGGATCCAGCCCGCATCCACGAAGACTCGGATGCGGTGTTCTATTTTCCCGGATGCGGATCGGAACGCCTGTTCAGCCAGGTCGGACTCGCAACTTTGGCGATGCTTTTTGAAGTGGGGGCACAGACGGTCCTGCCTCCCGGCTATCTGTGCTGCGGCTACCCGCAGTTGTCGGCCGGCGACGAGCGCAGGGGTTCGAAAATTACCACCGACAACCGGGTGCTTTTCCACCGGGTCGCCAATACCCTGAACTACCTCGACATCCGCACCGTGATCGTTTCCTGCGGCACCTGCATGGATCAGCTGCTCAAATACGAATTTGATGCGATCTTCCCGGGATGCCGGCTCCTGGATATCCACGAGTACCTCATGGAAAAAGGCGTGAGCGTCTCCGGAGTTAGCGGCGTGCAGTACCTGTACCACGACCCTTGCCATACGCCCATGAAGACCTACAACCCAGTGAGCGTCGCCTCGAAGCTGATGGGCCAGGAAGTCACCCTTTCCGACCGCTGCTGCGGGGAAGCCGGAACCTTCGCCATAGCACGTCCCGATATCGCGAACCAGGTTCGATTCCGCAAACTCGAAGAGCTACGCCGGGCGAGCCGGCAATTGCCGGGCAGCAACGAGATCGCCGGAGCCGGGATTAAGATACTGACCTCATGCCCGGCCTGCGTCCAGGGCCTGTCCCGATACCGAGACGAGACCGGTCTCGACACGGACTACATTGTCGTCGAACTGGCGAAACAGCAGCTGGGTCAGGACTGGCAGCGGCAATTCGTCGATCGGGTCCGTAGCGGCGGACTGGAACAGGTCCTGTTGTGACCCGCGCGGATACGGCCCGGCCCGCAATCCGGGCGGCGGCGCAGCGGTCAATTTGCAGTCAGGCGGCCCCAGTCGAACGTGCAGTCAAGATGTGCCCGCACCGCGATGACTCCGCTCAGACCGTCATTGATCATGACTTCGAGGGGGGTGCGATCGTCGAAACGGCGATTGACGGTGTTCATCCAGATGGCATCCATCGCGCCGTTGAGGGGGTAGCTGGTACGAAGCGCGTCCGCGATTCCGGCCAGATGCTCGATGCGCTCGGCGACATGCGCGTCGTCGGGAAACGCCATATTCTCGCGGAATTGTCTTATCAGGCCCGGCCTGGTACCCGGAGGGAGCGCAAGAATGGCCACCTGGTCCGCGGCAGACAAACCCCAGCGGTCCAAGATGGCGATCACCGCGCGCGTTAGATCCAGTCTCTGATCACGACTCAGTTCATGCATTGACCGCACTCCGGCGAGTTCGAGGATACGGCCCGGTCACCAGGCGTGTGCCGGATGGGATGGGCCGGCGCGCCGGGCCATACCCATCCTGTCCGGCCAATCCCAAAATCAAGCCTAGCACGGAATCCGGAACACTGTCATATGCGCGGGGGCCGTCGCTGCCCGGCCCCGCGTGCGGTCGGCGCCGGACCCTGCGCATACCAGGTGACCGCGCGGCTTTATATTGCCGTCCGCTTCGGGCATGATAGCGCCCCGTCATTGCCGTCCATCCCTGCCGGTGTGGGTGCCAGGCACGCGCTGGCGGCTGGTATTTGCAGCTTTATGATCCGACATTTCACAAATCCAGAATCCATTCCCGGGGACAAGGAGCTGCGCGGCCGCGTCAAGCTGTTCGGCGAACTCCTCGGCCACGTGCTGCACAGCCAGGCCGGCGGGCAGGTGCTGAAAGCGGTCGAGACCCTGCGAAAGGGCTTTATCAGCCTTCACCAGCGCGAGAATCCGCGCGCGCGGCAGCGGCTGATGCGCCTCATCGACCGCCTCGACCCGGAGACGATGACTCACGTCCTGCGTGCCTTCAACGCCTATTTCAGCCTGGTCAACATTGCGGAGGAGGCATTCCAGCACCGCCAGAGAAGGCGAATGATGCGCTCAGGAGGGCCTCTGTGGACCGGATCATTCGACGAAACCCTGCGCTGGTTCCGGGCTGAAGGCATAGGAATCGAGGAGCTGCAGTCGCTTTTTGACCGGCTGATGTTCATGCCGGTGTTTACTGCCCATCCCACCGAGGCCAAGCGCCGTACGATCATGCAGGCGCTGAGGCGGATTTTCGTGACCTCCGAGCGTCTGAATGACCCGCGTCTAGGTCGGGAGGAGATCGACGACACTATCCAGCAGCTCAAGGCGCAAATCCAGATTCTGTGGAAGACCGATGAGGTGCGCACCCTGCGCCCGGCGGTGCGGGACGAAATCCGAAATGGTCTCTATTATTTCCGCGAGAGTCTCTTCAGCGCGGTTCCCGCCACCTACCGCCTCGTCGAAGGGGCGGTACGACGGATCTACGGCTGCGACACGGCTGGGCAGCCCCTTGTCCGGGTCCCCAGTTTCCTTCGATTCGGGTCGTGGATCGGCGGCGATCGCGACGGCAATCCCAACGTCACCCCGGAGACCACCCTGCTTGCGATCGGCCTGCACGTGGAGGAGATCCTGCAGGAGTACATAAGCCGGCTCACCGCGTTGAGCAACATGCTCACCTTTTCGATGCTGCTCACCCGGCCGTCCGATGAGCTGATGAAGAGCCTGGCACGCGATGAGTGTTTCGGCCATGGCGCGTTTGACGCCAAACCGGAACAGTTCTTCTCCGAACCTTACCGGAGAAAGCTTTACTTCATGCGCTACCGGATCGAGCATACGCTGCGTGCAGTGCGCCAGCGTATTCAAGGCGAACCTGGCGGCGACATGTCCGCAGCCTACGACGGAGACGGCCAGTTCCTTGCCGACCTGTATCTGATCCGCGACTCGCTCATCGGCCACGGCGATCAAGAAATTGCCGATGGCGAGCTCAAGGACCTGATACGCCTGGCGGAAACTTTCGGCTTCCACCTCGTACAGCTCGACATAAGACAGGAAGCATCGCGCCATTCCGAAACCCTGGCGGAGATCCTGGCGCAGGTCCCTGGCACGAAGCCTTATGCATCGCTGGACGAAGCCGCGCGGCTGCTGCTGCTGTCCGAAATGATCGCGGCGCCTGTCGCGCCGGTAATCGATCGCCGGCGGCTCAGTCCGGCAGCCCGCGAGACACTCGAGACCTTCGAGCTCATGGCGCGCCTCCAGGACGGGGTGGGCCGCCAGGTGTTCGGCAACTACGTGATCTCCATGACCCATGCAGCCAGCCACGTTCTCGAGGTGATGCTGCTGGCACGTGTGGTAGGCCTGGCCGGACACGGCACGGAGGGCTGGCATTGCGAGATTAGGGTCAGCCCGCTATTCGAGACGATCGACGATCTTGCTCGCATCGAGGATGTCCTGTACGCACTGTTTGGCATCCCGACCTACTGTGCCCTGCTGAAGGCATCCGGAAACGTGCAGGAGGTCATGCTCGGCTACTCGGACTCCGCCAAGGATGGCGGCGCGCTGTCTTCGGCATGGAACCTTTACGAAGCACAGAAGAAGATCGTCGGTATCGCCGAGCACTTCGGGGTGGGGTGCCGCCTGTTCCACGGTCGCGGCGGCACCATCGGCCGCGGTGGCGGGCCCACGCACGAATCCATACTGGCCCAGCCTCCAGGAACAGCCAACGGCCAGATAAAGTTTACCGAACAGGGGGAGGTGCTGTATTACAAGTACAGCAATGCCGAAACTGCGGCCTACGAACTCACGATGGGCGCCACCGGCCTCATGAAGGCGAGCATCTCGCTCGTACGTCCCGCGGTACAGGACCGTAAGGACCATCTTGCGACCATGGAAGAACTTTCGCGAGCCGGCGAAACAAGCTACCGGGTCCTGACCGACCACACCCCCGGCTTCGTGGACTACTTCTACGAGGCTACGCCGGTGAACGAGATTGGACTGCTCAATATCGGTTCCCGTCCGAGCCACCGGAACCGGACCGACCGGTCCAAGTCCTCGGTGCGCGCCATTCCTTGGGTGTTCGGTTGGGCTCAGTCGCGGCATACCCTGCCGGCATGGTACGGCCTGGGCAGCGCGCTCGAGTCCTGGCGCGCAAATGATCCGGTGCGATTGCAAAAGCTGCAGACCATGTATGCCGAATGGCCCTTCTTCCGGTCACTTCTGAGCAACACCCAGATGGCGCTGTTCAAGAGCGACATGGACATCGCACGCGAATATGCCGAGCTCTGCGCTGACCCTGACACACGTCAGCGGGTCTACAACATGGCCAAGGACGAATTCCATCGCACCGTCACCCAGGTGCTCGACGTCAGCCGCGCCACCCATCTGATCGAGGACAACCCCGTGCTTGCGCTTTCGCTTGCGCGCCGCAACCCATATTTGGATCCGCTAAACCACATCCAGACGGTCCTGCTCAAGCGCTACCGCGCCGCCCCCGGGGATGAGCGCCGTCCGTCCATATGGCGCGATCCGCTGTTGCGGTCGATCAACGCCATCGCCGCCGGAATGCGCAATACCGGATAAGACTTCGTCTGGCTCGCCGCTCCGGCGCAGGCCGGCAACAGCGTTCTCTGGCCGCTATCCCCAGGTATCGCAGGGATCATGGCGGAACCGCGCTACCAGTCTGCCCTCAAGCCTGGCGATCACTGCCGCTTCGACCACCAACGCACCGAGACCGCGTGCTGATGCCGGCGCCGTGCCAAGCACAATGCGGCGCAGCAGGATGTGCCGCCGCCGCACCTCCAGATAGTCCTCCGCCTTCAGCAGTGGTGCCGCGAGCAGGAACCCGGCATCCATATGTTCGAATGCACCGGCGAGCTTGCGGCTGAGAAGAAGCTGGCCGTAGACCAGTTCGGCAAGCGCCTGGGCCCGGCGGTTGCGGAAACCGGCACGCATCGCCATGTCGTAATCCTGCGGTTGCGGCGCACCGTCCAGCCAATGACGCGCAACCATGATCTGCAACCGTCCGGTGACGCTATGCTGCCCCGAGCACCGCCCGCGGTGCATCCTGCCCCACGCCTGCTCGAGCACACTGCGCGCCTGCTCCGGCATCATCGGCTCGGCATACCACCGTGCCAGCAGGCCTGCATGCGGATTCTCCAGTTCTGTTTCGACCATCGCTTAGGCAAGCCCGGTTACCACATCCCGGCGAACCGGTCGCGGCAGAATAGCGCGCCGTCACTCAACGGTTGCCGGACCAGAAATGCCAGCGTACGAAAATGTCGTAGCCGCCGCAAGCAGCCGGACACGCCAGACATGCACCGAAGCGCGCGGAATGCGGCGCGCTCGGAACGGGGCGCGGACATGAAGGCGTTGTGCCTGCGTCAGGGCCCGGACCAACTTCATCGTGACCGGTCTGCGCAGTGACAATTTGTGGCCGGTCCGGCTGACCGCCCCCACGGAATCGAGCAGCTGCGGCGGGCAGCACGGTTGCGCAGTCTCTTCGACCGGTTGAGGCGGCAGCAGGAACACGCCTTGTCGGTCGTATCCCACAAGGAGATCATGGCGTAGTGACCGCCCATTCGCGCACCCTTTTCCTGCCGGGAGATGCTTGCTCGGCGCTTTGCCAATGCCGCGATCTTCGCCATCGGGTTCTAGCGCCAATCCAACCGACCTGCTTCGGAAGCCGTCCCGGCCGTGCCCGAGCTAGGGCGACGGACACCCGAACCGGAACCCGGCGGCGGACCGCCCGCCATCATTGGCCCGGATCGCCCGCAGCGTTGCACCTCGGCGCCCGGAGGGGGAGGATTACTTTAAGGGACTTTGCCGGAACACCTTGTAATCCGACGGGGTTGTCCGCATGCATAGTTCTGAGCGCTACGGATCCGCAGCCGGCACACGGTAGGCCCGGCTTCTGCGGCGGACGAACATACGCGTAGACGCGGGCGCTCGTCGGGCAGGGGCGGATGGCAGCGGATGGGCACTGCACCAATCGCTGCGCCAGGGATGGAACGTACCGGAGGAAAGGGTGCTGTTGTCACCGTTCTCTTGCATATAGGCCCAGAGGACCGCATGTCAATACATGATCCGAAATCCTGGATGTGGGATGAAGCCCTTGAATTGCTGGAACGGGCGGAACGCATGCAGCGGCAGTTCTTCCGGCTCGCCCAGGGAACCGGACAGCGCCCAATCTGGGAGCCTCCCGCCGACATTTTCGAAACACCCCGGCATCTGTGGATGATGATCGCGCTGCCCGGGATGGTTGCAACACAGGTCCAAGTCGGTATTGATGGCGGTGTGCTCAGAATTTCCGGAGAACGGACGCTTCCACCGGAGCTGCGCTCGGCCACCATACACCGCCTCGAGATCCCCTATGGACGATACGAGCGGCGTATCGAGCTGCCTCCCGGCCATTATGAATTCGATCACAGGGAAATGGCCAACGGCGTTCTGGTACTGAGTCTGCGCAAGCTATAGCACGATCGGATGCAAGACCATGGCAAACAAAGACGATGACATACAGCAGGGTAACCCGGCTCCGGCAGCCCTAGAGGCCGCACACGGCGATTCACGTCCGGTCCCGGCGGATGCGCTGATTATTCTGCCCGTGCGCAATACCGTCTTGTTTCCGCGCATGATCCAGCCAATCGGCATCGGACGCCCCATTTCCGTGGCAGCCGCACAGGAAGCCGCACGCAGCGAACGCTCCATAGGCATCCTGCAGCAGCGCAATCCCGAAATCGATGTCCCGGCAGAGGCGGATCTCTACCGCGTCGGCACGATGGCCACCATCGTCCGCTATATCACCGCGCCAGACGGGTCCCATCACATCATCGCCCAAGGGCAGCAAAGGTTTGGAATCCTCGAGTTTCTAGAAGGTTACCCGTTTCTGGTGGCGCGTGTTGCGCCCATGGAGGAAGTTGAGACGACTTCGAGCGAAATCGAGGCGCGCACGCATCGCCTGAAACAGCAGGCTGCGGCGGCGCTCGAATTCATGCCGCAAGCCCCTCCTGAGCTGGCTGCAGCCATCGAGAGCACCAACGTGCCGGGGGCGCTGGCGGACCTCATCGCAGGATTTCTGGAGCTGAAGCCAGCCGAGAAGCAGGAAGTTCTGGAAACGCTCGACGTTCAGGCGCGCCTGGACAAGGTGCTGGGCTTCCTGGAGCATCGCCTCGAGGTCCTGCGACTCGCTGCCGAGATCGGCAAGCAGACCAAGGAGTCGGTCGACGCGCGACAGCGCGAGTTCATGCTCCGTGAACAACTCAAGACCATCCAGAAGGAGCTTGGCGAAACCGACGCCAAGGCCGTAGAGGTCGAAGAACTCGCCAAGGCCATTGCCGAAGCCCATATGCCGCCTGAGGTGGAGGAACAGGCGCGGCGCGAACTCACCCGGCTCGAGCGCATGCCCGAGGGTGCCGGCGAACACTCCATGATCCGCGCCTACCTCGACTGGCTCATCGCCCTGCCGTGGTCGGCAAACAGCCCGGAGTCAATCGACATTGCCGAAGCGCGCCGCATTCTCGACGAGGACCATTACGGGCTGGAGAAGATCAAGAGGCGCATTCTGGAGTATCTTGCGGTCCGCAAGCTGAATCCGCAAGGCCGCAGCCCCATACTGTGCTTCGTCGGCCCGCCGGGCGTCGGCAAGACTTCGCTCGGCCAAAGCATAGCGCGCGCCCTCGGCCTGAAGTTCGTGCGAGTGAGTCTCGGGGGCGTGCACGATGAAGCCGAGATCCGCGGTCACCGCAGAACCTACCTCGGCGCCCTGCCCGGCAATATCATCCAGGGGATCCGCAAGGCGGGAACGCGGAATCCGGTGTTCATGCTCGATGAAATGGACAAGCTTGGCGCCGGCTTCCAGGGAGACCCCTCTGCCGCATTGCTCGAGGTCCTTGATCCTGAACAGAACGCCACATTCCGCGACAATTATCTTGCCGTGCCATTCGACCTGAGCAAAGTCGTTTTCATAGGCACTGCCAACGTTCTCGACACCATACCCGGTCCGTTGCGTGACCGCATGGAGGTCATCGAGCTGTCTGGCTATACCGAGGAAGAAAAAGCACAGATTGCCCGCCGCTATCTGGTGCGGCGCCAGCTCCTGGCCAATGGACTGAAACCGGAGCAGTGTGAAATCACCGATGCTGCGGTGCTCGCCTTAGTCCGTGACTATACCCGCGAAGCGGGTGTACGCAGCCTCGAACGCGAAATCGGACGCGTTTTCCGGCACGTGGCCATGCGGATCGCCGAAGGCGCCGCGACCATCGTGCAGATTGATGTCGGAGACCTGCAGGAGATGCTCGGCGCCCCCCGCTACGAAAGCGAAGTCGCAATGCGCACCAGTTTGCCCGGAGTTGCCACGGGACTGGCCTGGACCCCGGTTGGCGGCGACATCCTGTTCGTGGAGGCAAGCCGGGCTCCGGGTTCCGGCCGTCTCATTCTCACCGGACAGCTTGGCGACGTCATGAAGGAGAGCGCGCAGGCCGCACTCAGTCTGGTCAAGGCACGCGCCTCGGAACTGGGGCTGACAGCCGCGATCTTTGAAAAAAACGACGTGCATATCCACGTTCCAGCCGGTGCAATTCCCAAGGACGGGCCGAGTGCCGGCGTGGCGATGTTCATCGCCCTGGTTTCCCTGTTTACCGCAAAAACGGTGCACAGCGATATCGCAATGACCGGAGAAATCAGCCTTCGGGGCCTGGTGCTGCCGGTAGGGGGAATCAAGGAGAAAGTGGTCGCGGCGTCCCGTGCCGGCATATCGACGGTGGTCCTGCCCTCACGCAACCGCAAGGATCTCGAGGACATTCCGGACAGCGTGCGCAGAAAGATGAAATTTGTCTGGGTCGACCATGTCAGCGACGCGGTGGCGGCTGCCATCGGTACGGAGGTCTGGAACCAGGCGCCTGCCGCGCTCGAGGCCTCCTCGCGTTCGGCGCCGTGACGGACCGACAGAGTGTCCGGAACCGCGCTGGCGCCCGCTAGCGGGCCAAGAACAGGCTGTACACGCCGATGCCGAACAGCGTCAGGGGAATGCCGACGCGCGCGAATTCCACGAACGTGAGCGTTACGCCGCGGTGCTCGGCATTTTGGACAATGATCACATTGCTCGCAGCACCGAAAATGAGCAGATTGCCCGCAATGGTGCTGCCGGCAGCAAGTGCCAGCGCGGCATGGACCGCGCCTCCGGCATGCGCCAGAAGCGGCAGATACAGGGCCACGAGCGGAACGTTCGAGATCAGCTGACTGAGTACAACGCTCAATCCCATTATCGTATGCACGTCAGTCAAGTCGAGCCGCCAGCCTACGAGCAGCGATTGAATATAGCCCGTCCGCCATACGCTCTCGGTGAGCACAAACATGGCGGCGAAAAACGCCAGCGTCTTCCAGTCCATGTCGCGCAGAATCTCGCCACGACGCGGGCTCAGGGCAAGCACCGGCAGGGCTGCTGCCAGCGCGATCCAGCTGAGCGGCATCGCGTGTGCCATGCCGGTCTGCTCGAGCAGCGCATTTGCCGTTCCGAGCACGACCACTGCCAGCAGCGCCAGGCGCGCCAGGCGCGCCAGCGCCGGATCCGTGACCGCCACCGGTGCGTGCACCAACACCCGCGTATGGAAGGAGCCCGGGAAAAACAGGCGTAATGCGCCGTAGGCAAGCACAAGGTTGATGAGGCTCGGTACCGCCAGACTCCGAAAAAAGGTTCCGAACGGGGCATGCATCCCTGTACGCACAGCGATGAGCAGATTCTGCGGATTTCCGATCGGACTCATAACGCTTCCGATCGTTACCGAGAACGCCAGCGCCAGCAGAAGCAATTTAGGGTCCATACGGTGTTCGCGGGCCAGACGCAACATAAGCGGGGTGCCAATGATCGCCACCGTATCGTTCATCAGCACCGTCGACGCCGTGGCAGCCGCAAACAGCACCGTCATCACCAGGGCGCCGGGAGATGCCGCGCGGCTGAAAAGGCGGTACGCGAGAGAATAGAGGTACCCGCTTGCGACCAGCGCCTGACCCACCACAAACATTCCGAAAAGAAACAGCATCACGTCCGGGTCTATAGCTCGGATCGAGTCTTCAATGCCTATCTGTCGGGTGAGCAACACCACAGCTGCGCCGCCGACCATAGCCTGCCAGATGGCAACGCGCAGGCGGCCGAGCCGGCGCATGGCAATGAGCGCGAACACGCAGAACAGGGTCGCAAGCGGAATATTCACCACGGACATGCGCCGGATTCGAGCTGGCGCGCCGCGCATCCGGAGACCGCCGCAAGACGCCTGCGACCATCGACGACTCCACCCAGAGTACGGCCTCGTGCACCTACCTTGCGCTCGGCGCAGGAACGTGGCTGCGTGCGTGCGGACCCGCGTGCCAGCGGGTACAATGCCTTGACAAGACGCCTCCACGGGCGCGACAAGGATAACCCCATGTTGATCGTTTTTCTGATTTTGTGGGTGGCTACGGCCTTCGGTCTGTGGCTGGTAACGCACATCGTACCGGGAGTCCGTGCCCGCTCGGCACGCGGCCTATGGCTCGCCGCGCTGGTTCTGGGACTGATCAACGCGTTCATTCGGCCGGTACTGTTCTGGCTGACGCTGCCCCTAACGGTGCTGACGTTCGGCGCCTTCGCGCTGGTGATCAACGCCCTGATGATCAAGCTGGTTTCCTGGTTCGTGCGCGATTTCGAGGTGGACGGCTTCGGAGCCGCCCTCCTGGCCGCCGTAGTTCTGGCGCTTCTTGGCCTCGCTGCCCTGCTGGTGTTCGGCTGGCTCGTGTCCGGTGGCGGTGTCACCATGCCGAGAAACGGTATCTTCACCTGAGATCCGCTCCGACGCGCCGAACTGCACGAATTTCCACGCCACATCGTCGGCACCATACTGCCCGCTTCATCAGATCCCGTTCCCGCCCGCAGGTCTGCTTCCGTCGCTGAAGAACCTGACATACAGCATGAGGTTACCGGTCATTACCAGGCCATAGAGGAGAAACGGGACCTCGAAGTGCGCAGCATCCATCAGATGTCCGCTGACGCCGATCCCGGCCGATGTCGCCATCAATCTTGCTACACGGTTGATGCCGAGTGCCCGTCCCATCTCGCCCTCATCGACGCGCTTCGTGAGCTCCGACTGCTGGATCGGCAGACCGGCGACCCGGAGAGATGGTGCCACGATGTAGATCATGGCAGATGCCGGAAGGAACCGGATGAACGGGAAAGCCAGGAACATGGCCAGCGTTATGCCTCTCGTCAGCAGAATGCTCCTGAGGAAGCCGAGCTTCCGCTCAAGCAGGGGCGCGCCGAGTATGGACACCGCACCAAGCGCCCCGGCGGTAAAGGCAAACACGGACATCTCCGACTTGGGTAGCCGGTAGACCATGATAAAAAACGGTATGAGAAACGGCACCACCAGACCTTGCGAGAATCCATTCAGCATACCGGTGAGCGTGAACTTTCCGATCGTCGTCTTCGTCCTGAGGCTGGCGAGTGACGCGCGTACCGGTGGGTCAACCCTTATGCTCCAGAGCAACGGAATTCCCGCTGCCGAGACGATGGCTGCGACAAGAAAAATGTCATGCACTGCCAGAAGCTTTGTGAGCAGCGCGCCAAGGGCTCCGGCGGCGCCAGCCAAGAAAGTGAACAGCGAGAAATACCGGGTCCGTTCCCGGTGCGGGGTAAGTTGCGCCAGAACGACACTCTGAACCGGTTGCGCCACGCCGCCCACTCCGCCGCCCCCGAGAGATCCGGTGGAGGAATAACCCCCGAGCATGGCTGCCGGAACGACCAGCCACAGACTGTGCGACAGGTAGACCATCAAGGCGCTGAGCGGCAGCAGAAGATTCGCCGCGACCAGCGTGCCGCGCCGTCCCCAGACATCCGCCCCAACGCCCACCAGCAGGCTAAGGCCCGCACCCGCCAGGGTGGCGGCAACATATATAAGGCCGAGCACCAGGGCACCATGATGGAAGCGGGTAAGGATAAAGTATGGAAAGGCGAGATTGATCATGCCGGCCGCGATACTGCGGCCAAAGCGGGCCAGTGCGAGTAACGCAACGTCTCTTCGGTGCTCCATCAGGCCGGCTGGGAACCTGCAGGCTGGCCGAAACACGGACCGGGACGGCCGCGGGCCCAGGTCAGCGGGCACGCCGGGATCCGGAAGCAGCCCGCTGCCAACAGCTGCATCACGGCTCGCGATGCCGGCACGGACCGGGATATGGCACCGCAGTACCACCTAGCCCGCAATATCCTCCGGGATTCTTGGCAAGATACTGCTGGTGGTATTCTTCCGCGTAATAGAACTCAGCGGAATCGAGAATCTCGGTGGTGATCGGACCGAACCCGGCTTTGTTGAGCGCCGCCTGGTAGCAGTCTCTTGAAGCCTCGGCTGCGATTTTCTGCCCGTTGCTGCAGGCGTATATCCCGGAACGGTACTGGGTTCCAACGTCATTGCCCTGACGCATCCCCTGGGTGGGATCATGGGACTCCCAGAATAGTCCCAGCAGCTCGTCGTAGCTTACAACGGCCGGATCATAGACCACCCGCACCACTTCGCTATGCCCCGTCATGCCGCTGCAGACCTCGCGATAGGTCGGATTCGGAGTATAGCCAGCGGAATAGCCCACGGCGGTGGCGTAGACGCCGGCACGCAGCCAGAACTTGCGTTCCGCACCCCAGAAGCAGCCGAGTCCGAACAGCGCCAGCTCCAAACCCGATGGAAACGGCGGCGCGATTGGATGGCCATTGACGAAATGGCGCGACGGAACCGGCATGCGCCCGTTGCGGCCAGGGAGCGCCTCGGTGGGTCTCGGAAGTTCCGTTCTGCGGGATGCCTGCATGTACCTGGGACGGCCTGGTGGCAGGTTCATGAGTGTGACCCATGGAGGATCAAAACTCAATTACGGACTATCGAACCGGGAGCCCCACCCGCCCGACTCCGGGCCCGCCCGGTTCGAGGGAGGTCAAATCCGCGGGCGACCGGTGCCGGCCGCCCGCTGTGCTCTAGACGGCAAGCCGGAGCCGGTTCCACCACTCGCCGATGATGCCGACCCTGCGTGCCGGCTTCAGCGCCACCAGAGGAACCGATTTGAGTACCTGTCCGGACGCGCTGAAGGTGAGACGTCCGAGAACCTGTCCGGCACGAACGGCCCCCTGCAGGCCGGATTCGACCTGCCAGTGAACCTGCAGGCCGCTACCCCTCGGGACCGTTACCGTCACCGCGCGGCCGGCGCCGGCCGGAAGGTGCAGGGGGTTCAAGTCTATCTGGGTCAAGGTCACGACCGGCTCGTTGTTGCTGTAGAGCGTACGGTCTTCGAAAAAGCGGGTACCATAATCGAGCAACGACTCCACGCCGGAGGTGCTTCCCTTCCAGCTTGGGCCGTGCATAACCACGGCAATCAGGCGGCGGCCATTGCGCAGCGCCGTGGCATCAATACAGTAGCCGGACGAATCCGTGAGTCCGGTCTTCAGGCCGTCGACGGTCGGATCTCGGAACAACACCGGATTCCAGGTGGGCTGCCTGATATTGTTGTAGCGATAGTACTTTTCCGACGAAACATTGATGATCTGGGGGTAGCTCTCAATCAAGGCCCGCGAGAGCCGCGCAACGTCGAGCGCGCTCGTGTACAGGTCCGGGGCCGGCAGTCCGGTGACGTTGACATAGCGTGTGTCGTTCAGACCCAACCGGCGGGCGGTCTCGTTCATCATGGCTACGAACGCCGCCCTGCTGCCTGCAACCGCCTGTGCCAGACTGACCGCCGCGTCATTCCCCGAATCGATGATCAGGCCGTGGAGCAGCTGATCCACATTGACAGCCAGGCCCGGCTGAATGAACATTCGCGACCCCGGCGTGCGCCACGCTGTCGTGGAGACTGGCACCACCTGATTGATCGATAGCATATGGTGCTGGATCGCCTGATAAGTCAGGTACGCAACCATCAGCTTGGTGAGGCTTGCCGGCGCTGCATGCGCCTGGTCGTCCTTTTCCGCAAGCACCTGGCCGCTATCGTAATCCATCAGGACATAGCTCTCGATGGCAGGCAGCGGTGGCGGTGGCGGGACCAGGGAATCCGGCGACGGAGTCCCGGTTCCGGCAAAGGCATATGCGTAGGGCACGAACAGTGCGGCCGCGGCTGCAAGCAGTCCGGCGCGCGCAATGCGGGATATCAGCGAGATCATCAATTTGCTCCGTTACGAAACTTTGAAATACATGGCTCCCAGGACAGACCGCATATCGAGGCTGGAGTTCTCCGGTTGCCGCTGATGATAATCACGCTGCCGCGAAGTGCAACTGCATCACCTTGCTTCGTCACAACCGGAAACCGGCTTTGGTCCTGCGCCGGTCCCTGAACTGCGCGTACGCACGGAAACCGGGTCCCTACCCCCGCTGTCGACCGCAGGGCGCTGTCCGCACCATCATCTGGGAACGATGATAGCACCAGCCGCGCCCCGCGGACTCTCCATGCGGCAGCGGCTCTTTCCGGACGATGTTCCAGGCAATCCCGCCCAGACCGGTCACGGGATGTCCATCTGCCCGGTTTCGACGCAACAACGCCGGTCGTCGCCCCGAACAGCCCGCTGCGCGGTGGCCCAACCCGGGCAGCCCGCCCAGTGCCGGGCCCCGGCCATCCTGCTGATGCCTGGACCACGCGCCATCGCCTATTCGGACGGGCCGGAACCAAGATGGGCATCGGCACGCGCACAAAGAGCATCAAAGTATTCCTCCATGGGCCGGTTGCTGCCGCGTATCCGGTCTACCACCGCCCGCGCCCATGCGACATATCGCCGCTTGCGCTCGGGCGACCAGCCTTCGGGGGGATGCTCGATGATGTCGCGGACGTTGCAAATCTTGTCTGCCAGCTTGACCAGTCGCGCCCGGCTGGACTTGAGGTGCGCCTGATCGATCTGCATCTGCTTGCGCTGCTGCGGCGACAAGGTCTGGTCGTCTGTCACTTCCTCAACCACCTCGCCGATATCCTGCCCGAAACGCACCCGTATTTCCGCTGCCGTGGTCTCGGTGTCTTCGATGGTGTCGTGCAGGATGCCGGCTGCAATCGTTATCGCATCACGCACCCCTCCGACGACACACAACACCTCGGCAACGGCAATCGGGTGGTTGATATAGGGCGATGCCCGCTGGTCCTTGCGCCGCTGGTCACGATGCCTGTCAGCAGCAAAGTGCATCGCCTGAAGTATCAAGGTCAACCCGTCTTGCGTCATGAAAGCAGTCCAGGACCCAAGTTAGGCGCGAGCACGCCGTAGCGGCCAGGCCCGGTACCGGAGTCTATTCCCCGGACCTGCGGTTTTCGGCAAGCATGTTGCAAAATACCGCCCCCTGCTCGAGCGCGTCATCCAGCGCAACATGCGTATGTGGCAACTCGTCGAACCAGCGTTTCGGGAGATAGGTGCGTGACGTCGCGCGGAAGTCGGTCTTGCGCATGCCCATCGCATAGGACCGGATGTCCAGTGCGTTCTCGCGGAACGGCCGCATGCCGGAAAACCGCACCAAGTACCAGTAAATCCACATGAAATCCCAGCTGGCTGGCCATCCGACAAATACCGCGCGACCCGGAAGCTGCTCGAGCCAGGCGCCGTACTCGGGCATGACCTGCTCCGGCGCACGCGGTTCCTTTCGGCAGGCGATCCATGCTTCGGGAAACCCCTTCCACCACTCTGCCGTGACCGGATGCGGACTCGCTCCCGGCAGGGTATGAAGATTGGCCGCGTAAGTTCCCAGCTGCTTCTTGTCGGCACTATAGGCTACGGATGCGAAGCTCAGCATGGAATGCGGACCCGGAATCGGTCCGTCAGCCTCAATGTCCGTGCTGACGTAGATTTCCGGAAGACCACCCGTCCCGCCCTTGCTCATCCGACCCCCGCTTCATCATCAATGATCCGGCCCAGGCCGAGCCGGTCCGCCACCACCGGAATTCCCGTCACAGGATTGCTCCCGGCTCCTTGAGCGCATATTGCGACAACTGGTCCACGACGTAATTGTACGCTTCATCGACCGAGTCCGTACTGTAAAAGATCTGCAGGTCCTGCGGGTCGATGGTGCCGGACTGCACTAGGGCGTCGAAGTTGACTACCTCGCTCCAGTATTGGCGGCCGAACAGTACCACCGGCAGATGCTTGCGGATCTTGTGGGTCTGTAACAAGGTCAGCAGCTCGAACAGCTCGTCCAGCGTTCCGAAACCTCCCGGGAAAACGATGACGGCCTTGGCAAGATAGGCAAACCAGAACTTGCGCATGAAAAAATAGTGGAAGTGAAACGACAGCTCGCGCGTGACGTAGCGGTTGTCAAACTCCTCTACCGGTATGGAAATGGTGAGGCCCACATTCATACCTCTGGCTTCGGAAGCACCGCGGTTGGCCGCTTCCATGATACCCGGGCCGCCGCCAGTACAGACGACGAAGCGGCGCTCCTCGTCGCTCAATTTCTTTGACCATTCGGTAAGACGCCGCGCCAGCTCCCGCGCCGCTTCGTAGTAGCGCGACATGTCGAGCCGCAATTTTGCCTGGTCGAGATCGCCGCCTCCCTGCTCAGCCGCCCGCACCTCTTCTTCCGCCCGGTCACGCGGCACCACGCGCGCTGACCCCATGAAGACAATCGTGTCGTGGACCCGGTAGTGGGAGAACCGGCTCTCCGGCTCGAGATACTCGGCAAGTATGCGCAGCGCGCGGGCATCGCGGCTGTCGAGAAACGATTCGTTGCGATAGGCCTTTACTGAGTAGTGTCGTCTTTCCTTCATTCGATACGCTTCCGCACCCACTGTACGCTTTCCGGCACACCGGCGACTTCAAGAAGTTCTGTCTCTGCCCGCGCGCAGGTCCACTCGGGCGCGCAATTGGACCGCGCCGGAACGACTGCAGGCCTACTCCTGCAGCCAGCAGACCAGATAAAAAAGCCGGACTCCTTCGGAGGAACGTGCCGGACCGACGACCCTGGCGGGATAGCGGTCCCCGGAGGCATCGGCCGCCGCGATTGCCGCGGCCGCCGATTCGAAGACCTGTACGCACTCTTCCGCAAACCGTCCACGCGTCCGCCGCGGCGCGTATACTACCGCGTAACGCTCCTCGACGATTTCGGCGTCTGGATCCAGGGATATGCCCCGCATGGCGAGCGATTATCACCCTTGCCGGACTACAGAACAAGCGATCGCGGGAACCGTCTGCCACACGTCGCGCGGCGGGCTCATTTGGACGGGAAGAGAGATGCTCCTGTCGGCTGAACCGGGTCAGACTACCGGATGCTGTCCGCGACAGACGCCGCAATCGGGTGCAATACCACCCACGAAGCCAGTCGATCAATCATGGAGGCGGGCCACCGCACCGCCCGCCGGCACTACTCCCGTTTCCTCCACCCGATCCCGGGCTGCATGGGGCGCAAGCACGCACAGTACTTTGCGTTCATTCCAGCGGATCCAAAGTCATTATTGGTAGCGCGCCGACCGTCATGGGGCGCTTGGAGCCCGGAAACACAGTCCGGATCAGCAAAGCGAGGTGCAGGGCCGGCCGCAACCTGGGTCACGCTGTCCGGGCAGGCGATGGTACCGCGGCGATTGTACCCGCAGCCGCTCCGCCATTGCCGGAAAACCGCCGTGATCAGCGATCGTGTCCGGGCAGGTCCTCAAACGGCCGGAAATGCTGCATGAGAGAAAGCGCCTCCGCTACCGGCCGGCAGCTGATGTGCCCGCCGAAAGTACTGACACCTTTGGCAAAGCGGGGATCCGTGCGCAGCGCTTCGATGCCCCCCTGCGCAAGTCGCAGGGCATAGGGCAAGGTTGCGTCGGTAAGCGCCAGCGTGGAACTGCGGGGATAGGCACCGGGCATGTTGGTAACCGCGTAATGGATTACCCCATGGCGGACAAAAACCGGGTCTGAATGGGACGTTGGCCGGGAAGTCTCGATGCAACCGCCTTGATCGATGCTCACATCTACGATCACCGACCCCGGTTCCATCCGCTGCACCATGGACTCGGTTACCACATGCGGTGCCCGGGCGCCGCGGGTGAGGACCGCACCCACCAGCAGGTCCGCGTGCTCCATCTGCTGCGTGATGCTCGGTTGGTCGGAGACCATGAACCGGATCCGGTCGCGAGGGAAGGTCCAGCCTGGGCCCGCCTGCGCCGGGTTCAGCGTGAAGACCACCACCTCGGCACCGATGCCGGCCGCGGCCCGCGCCGCATGTTCTCCCACTACACCATCGCCAATTATCACCACCCTGCCGTGGCTGCGGCCGAGCATGCTGCCGAGCAGCACCCCCTTGCCGCCACCCGAGCGCGCGAGATAATGGTTGCCGACAGCAACCGCCATGGTTCCGGCGATCGCACTCATCGGGGCCAAAAGCGGCAGCCGCCCGTCTGCGCTTTCGACGGTCTCGTAGGCAACCGCCGTGGTCAGGCTCGCGAGCAGGCTTTCGGTCAGGGTCCTGGGAGCGCCTGCAAGATGCAGATAGGCGAACAGGATCTGGCCTCGCAGAAAGCGGTATTCCGGTTCGAGCGGCTCCTTGACCTTCAGGACGAGATCGCAGTCCCACGCTTCATTGGCAGACACAAGTTCCGCGCCCGCCTGACGGTACTCCGCATCGTCGTAGCCGGACCCGGACCCGGCCAGCAGCTGCACTCTAACCTGGTGGCCGGCTGCAATCATCGCGCGCACGCCGGCTGGCGTCAGCGCCACGCGACTTTCCTGGTCCTTGATCTCCCGGACCACCCCGACTTTCATGACGCAGACTCCAGCAAAAGGACCATCCTTGCACGCTACGCAACCGGCTGCCGGGGGCGCGCAAATTCGAGCAGGCGCGCGGTTGCGCGCAGCGCCTTCACTCGCACTTCCTCGTCCAGGTGGACTTCATTCTCTCCATGTTCGAGCACGCGCGCGAGTCCGCGCAGATCGTTCATAGCCATCCACGGGCAGTGAGCACAGCTCTTGCAGGTTGCGCCGGCCCCGGCTGTGGGCGCCTCGATAAGAACTTTGCCCGGGGCTGCCTGCTTCATCTTATGAAAGATTCCGTTGTCGGTTGCGACAATGAGAGAGCGCTGCGGCAAACGGCGTGCGGCATCAATGAGCTGGGTTGTGGAGCCCACCACGTCCGCCAGCTCCAGCACGCCCGCCGGAGACTCGGGGTGCGCGAGCACCGCTGCCTCCGGGTGCCGCTGCTTCAGCACCGCCAGTGCCTGCGCCTTGAATGCCTCGTGGACCACGCAGGCGCCGGGCCACAGCACCATGTCGGCGCCGGTGACCCGCTGTACATAGGAACCGAGATGGCGGTCCGGAGCCCACAGTATGCGTTCGCCCTGCTCCTTAAGATGCCGGACAAGACGAACGGCAATGCCGGATGTCACAACCCAGTCGGCCCGAGCCTTGACCTCGGCGCTGGTATTCGAGTATACGACCACGGTCCGGTCCGGATGGGCATCGCAGAACGGAACAAAGCGGTCCGCGGGACACTCCAGATCAAGCGAACACTCCGCCTCGGGTGCCGCCATCAGCACCCGTTTTTCAGGGTTGAGTATCTTGGCGGTCTCACCCATGAAACGTACCCCCGCCACGACCAGCGTCGTGGCGGAATGTTCATGGCCAAAGCGCGCCATCTCGAGGGAATCCGAGACAAACCCGCCAGTCTGCTCGGCAATCGTCTGCAGATCTTCGTGGACGTAGTAGTGGGCCACCAATACGGCATTCTGCTCGCCGAGCAGCCGTTTGATCCGACCGATGAGCCGCTCTCGCTCGTTCCCGGTCATGGAGGTCGTGCGCGCCAGTATTTCTCCGGTATCGGGCGCGTTCACGACCGGAATGACAGGTACTGCTGAAGGACCCTGCATGTTCCACCTCCAGTGACTAACTCAGGTCCGGGAACCGGCGTGCCGACCGGGTTACGGTCCCGGCAACGGATGCCCCGGCCCGACGCCGAATCGAGCGAACCTGGCCGATGATTCTACCAACCCGCCAACTCGTGCGGCCCTACCACGCTACCCGGCCGCTGTCATACCGCGCATCGCAGGTATCCTGACACGGCCAGGCGCCGACATCCGTCTGCGAACATTGAGCATGCCAGGCGTTCGTCCCGGGTAGCCGCACACCGCTCTTGCCGCTCTCCCGGCGCACGCTTCTCCAGAAACCAGCAGCCGGAAAGCCAGGCGCAAATAATCAGGATTCGCAATCAGCCGCGGACAGACAATTACCGCAATCTCCCGCGCGCCGACCCCAAGGGCCGGTAATGCATCGAAACCGGGCCGTTCGGTCGGGTCAACCCCCGCCTGCCTGTAGGCCACCCCGCCGGACAGCATCAGCGCATTGCACGCAATGGTCACCACGCGGTACTGCAGATCCCGCGATACCCGCTCGAACAAATAGAGTTGTTCCAGACAGACACCGCCTGCCCCATCTGCTCCCGGAGCTCGCCGCGGGCCCAATACCCAGGATCCTCATCCCGTACGCAGGACCGGGCTTTGCGCAAGGTTCCCGGCCCGCAATGCGGCTCGCGCATCGCCAGACCCGGAGCGGTCGTAGTGCGCGTTCCTCGAGCGCAGAGATCCGAACTGACCGAAACTTACAAGGCGCTCGCTGGAATCTGAGGCCATCGTGCAGCCATTGGTGTCAGAGCGACGTTCGGGAAAGTGTACACGCTGCGCGATGGCGCCGCCAAATCGGCCGGTGGCCGGCAGGTTCTGCGCCCACTGGCCGGGCACCGGCCAACCCGACGGCAGATCTGCGCCAATTGTCAAAAAGTATTACTCTCGACAAGCCCCAACTGCTATATTTGGCATATGCAGGACAGCGGCGCCCGATGCCGCGATGGCTGTGTGCCGGACATAAAAGCGCGCAGTCTACGATCCCGGAAAATGCCTTGCTCAAAACAAAAGCGAACCGACCGGATATGAAATACCATAAGCAGCACATCGCCCTGGCAACGACAGCCGTCATCATCGTTGCTGCGATACTGCTTCCGAAAATATGGGCTGTGGAGCATCAGACCGACTTCACCCGCCCCTTGGCAGCAGCAGAGACGGCGCCGTCCGCTACCCGCGCCGCTTCTGCGGCCGTACCGGCCGCCGCGGCTGCCAGTCCTCCGGCCACGCTGCTCAACAGGGCAGACCTGTTTCTGCGATACGCCGATCCGTATCAGCTCTATCTTCGATCCGGTTCTGCTGAGGTTATAGATGCACGGGACGGCACCGTGCTGTATGCCAAGGACGACGACGTCCAGCGTCCGATCGCATCACTGACCAAGCTGATGACCGCTATGGTGATTCTGGATGCCCACCTGCCGATGGATCGCCTGATCACGATCAGACGCGCCGATCGCGATACATTTCGGGGCTCCAGTTCGCGTCTTCCGTTCGGGACGGTGCTGACGCGTTACGATACTCTCCACGTTGCGCTCGCAGCCTCCGACAACCGCGCGGCTGCAGCGCTGGCGCGCACCTTTCCGGGAGGCAAGGCAGCATTTGTGCAGGCGATGAACGCCAAGGCACAGGCACTCGGAATGACCAACACCCGCTACGTCGACAGTACCGGCTTGTATAATGGTGACGTATCGACTGCCGCCGATATCGCCAAGCTCATCAGGGCGGCCGGCGGCTATCCACTGCTCCATAAGTTCACGACGACCGAACTGTTCAGCGTCAGCAACCGCCGTACTGGCCATATCATCCGATTCCGCAACACCGATCTGCTGGTCGGCAACAGGTCATGGAAGATCCAGCTGAGCAAGACTGGATACACATCCAATGCCGGGCAATGCCTCGCAATGGAGACCATGATTGCAAACCGTCCGGTCATCATCGTGCTGATGGACGGCTGGGGCTGGGAGGCGAGATTCGCGGACGCAAGGCGGGTCCGCCGCTGGATCCTCAGCACAGACCGGCGGATACCGGATTATTTCAACGAGAGACTGGCTAGCGCGCGCAGCTAGCACGCGCCACCCCCGCCACCACGTGGCAACGACACGGCGGTCGCTCTGCGAAACTGCCTGCCACAAACCTTTGAATATCGCCGCTGGGCCGGGAAGCGGGTGACGGAACAGTCGCTACGTTCCGGCCGGCGTCTGTGTCTGTGGGCCGGCTTCGCCATCGATGGGACTGAGAGGAAGATAGAAAAACACGAAGCGTCCGCCCGCCACATCGACCTTGAGCGTCGCTCCATGATTGATGCCGTAATCCACATACCCGGGGATCGCACTCGCCGCATGGCACTCGCTCGAGTGTTGGGGCGACTCGAAATCGCGGTCGCGATCATACCATGACAGCAGCATATGCTCGCCGAGCCGTTTGCCGGCCTCCTGTTCGGCAAGCGCCATGGCTTCAGACAAGTCAGCGACCGGTTGGGGGAGATTGATCTCCGCGACGGTCAACGCTGACAACTCCGCTGCGCCGGGCACCAAACAGCATGCAGCCGCGCCGCTCTTGTCCATATCCACGCTGGGCGCTACGTCGCCGTCGCTGTCCGGTTGCATGTTACCGGCTCCGAAACTTTTGCTGCTTTCGAATCAGCCAAGATGACCGTCAATGAAATCACGAACGAAGGCCTCCGGCCTGGCGCCGCTGAAGCGCCCGCGTTCCATACCCCGGTCGAACAGTATGACGGTGGGGAATCCCCTCAGACCGTAGCGGCCAGCAAGGCGCATGTTCTCATCCACCTCCACCTTGGCAAGCCGCACCGCGCCACCGTATGCATGGGTTACCCTTTCCAGGACCGGCGCCAGGGCCCGGCACGGAGCGCACCAGTCCGCCCAGAAATCAACCAGCACCGGCCGCGCATGGGAAGCGTCAATGACCGACAGCGAAAAGTCGTCTTCGTTGGCACTGAAAATCAGGGAGGCTGACATGTCTTTCAGGTAGCGTACGGACGTGCCGGGAAAACCTACCATGGGTGGCCCGCCAAGCGCAATGGCACAGGAAGCCAGCCGTCATTCCTCGCAGGAGTAGCCAAGCTGCGACAATCCCTCTTCCAGATAATCCGCAACAAGCGGCGTCGCGATCAGGTATTCGGCTGTGCGCGTGTTCCATGCCGCATGCGCCGCGTCCACGGCCTGGTCCCATTCATCCAAGTCATAATCGCCGCGCCCGAGCCACATCAAAGCAACCAGAGACTCCTGCTGGTCGGGCTCGAGATCGTTGATCGTCGCCTTAAGCTCGGCGTAGACCGCGTCGTCCTGATGATCGGCCAACACCTGGAGGGCCCAGTCATCGGCAGGACCGAATGGCGTGTCCGGCAAGACCACTTCCTCCTTGGCGTGAAACTCATGCGCCTTGTCGATGAGAAAGCATATTGTCTTGGGGCTCACTGAAAAATCGATATCATCTGGCATAGACTCATCCTCAGGTCCAGGTCGCCGCGCGGTCAGGCCGCATCCACCTTGCCGGCAGGGAATCCGGCTCTGAATGGCAACACATTCCGCATTCGGCGCCCCGTCGGACCACGGTCACTCGACAGCGCCCGGCCGGGCAGGACTGCGCCGCTATACGGTGGCTCGACGGATTCCGCGCTTGAGATCGTGAATACGCCGCAACACGCTGCGCAATTCTCCGCCGTCCTTTGCGGCAAGCGCGGCATCGCGCTTTTTCTTGAGCTCCCGGATACGCGCCTTGATTCCGGACTTGTCCACGCCGATGACCTGGTGATGTTCATGCGCATCGATCCCGAGCGCCTTGCACAGGGCGGCAAGGAGGTGGTCCTTGTTGAGCTGCGTATAGCCTTTTACCGCTTCGTGATCAATGCCTGCAGCGATTTCGCGAAGTTCGGCGACAGTCTTCCCTTTCAGATCCTCGTAGCTGTATGCCATAGATATGGACCTCCTCGTTCATCAACAAAACGTCCTGCGGCGCAACACCATTCCCCTGCGACTGCTGGCAACCGGAATTCGCATTCAACCCATTCGTCCTGCAGGGCTTCAGCGGGCATAGCCCTGACACCCCAAGATCTCTCCGAAGCCCGATGTGCGCCGCATCGATCGAAGTGCTAGCGCGGCTGCAATCATGCCGGCAGCTGCAAGTCGCTCCGGCGGCGGCCGCCGATAGCCCCACGTCAGCCACAAAAGTGGCGCGCGAAGAAGTCCAGTGTGCGCGTCCAGGAAGCCCGGTCGGCAGACTCGCGATACCGTTCGGCGCTCGTAAAATTCATGAACGCGTGACCCGCTCCGGCGTAGGTGTAAAACTCATGGGGCTTGCCGAGGCGCGACAGTTCGGCATCGAATTTCTGCATATCCTGCGGCGCGGGATTGGTGTCATCGGCGCCGGCATGGAACATCAGGGGGCAGTGGATCTCCGGACTGCGCTCAAACGGAGCAACCGCGTCGTCCCCCCATGGCACCATGATATTCCCGCCGTAATAGGCCACGGCCGCCTTGAAGTGCGGGTTGGCCGCCGCCATCAGGTAGACGACCCGTCCGCCCATGCAGAAACCGATTATCCCGAGGCGCTCGCTGTCAACTCGGGGATGAACGCGCAGGTAGTCGACAATGGCGCTGACATCCTCCTCAACCTCGCGATCCTTCAGCAACCGGAAGCGTTCCATCGCCTCGCGTGTCGGATCGAGGCGATGATAAAGATCAGGCGCGACTGCGGCGTAGCCGGCCTCTGCCAAGCGGTCCGTCATGCGGTGGAGAAACCGGTCAACACCCGGTGCGTGCTGAATTACCACGATCGCCGGACAGCGCCCCGTCCCTTCCGGAAGCACCTCGTACACCGCCATGCCGCCACCACCGGTGGCGATCGTCCGCGTAAAGCAAGTCATGGCACCTCCCGACCTTGCCACCGGCCGTCGCGCCGGAGCCTCCCGCCAGCGGCTTCTTTGCGGCGCACAGCCGCGGCTGGATCTCCATTCTGCTCCGTTTTGCAAGGCACTGACAAGCAAGGGCAACTCGGCGTACCGGACCATGTTCGCAAACAGCTGCCTGGCCGCGATCGCCCGTGGCGCCTGGGGCATCCGCCGGTCCCGGTGGGAACCGGGACCCGCCTGCAAACCGGCCACCGAGCGGGCTCGCGGACATCACCCGGCAACCGTGCGAACCCGATCATCGGACTCCACTGCATTCACATGGAGGCATGGACATCCACGGCAGTAAATCGTATGTTCCTAATGATCCGTCGCATCCGGATGCGGCCTGTTGCCGCGGCTCAGCCTGCATTGCGTTCCGCGGTCTGCACGCCGGACCAAGCCATTTTCTAGATGATGCAACACCTGTCCATTGCCATGCACGGCGTGCACGGGTAAGCGAATGCTCGCAAAGATGCAGGTAGGCAGATGGATTCGGACTGGATTCGTATCAAAGGTGCGCGCCAGAACAATCTCAAGAACCTCAGCCTGAGGCTGCCGCTCAACGAACTGATCGTTGTGACCGGTGTGAGCGGCTGTGGAAAGTCGTCACTGGCGTTCGATACGGTCTTCGCTGAAGGCCAGCGACGCTATGTCGAGACATTCTCGCCCTACGCTCGCCAGTTCCTGGACCGAATGGACAAACCCAGGGTGGACACCATAGACGGCATTCCGCCGGCAATCGCCATCGACCAGATCAACCCGGTACGCACATCGCGGTCCACGGTCGGCACGATGACCGAACTGAACGATCATCTGAAGCTCCTGTTTGCCAGAGCCGCCCGGCTGTATTGCCGGGGCTGCGGAAAACCGGTCGTGCGCGACAATCCAGACAGTATTTTCGTCAGGCTCATGGAACACGCTTCTCCACAGACACAGCGCACGCTTATTGCCTTTACTGTCCGCATACCGGCCAGCTTCAGCAAGGCCGAGGCGGCGAGCCTGCTCGCCGCCCAGGGTTATACCCACCTGCGATACCGCGATCCCGGCGTCATCGAGGTCGTCCAGGACCGCGTCCGGCTGATCCCGGAAAACCGCGCCAGAATCGTGGAAGGCCTCGAGGCCGCGCTCAGGGCTGGCCGCGGACAGGTCGCAATTTATCCCATCGGGCCGCAGGGCGACGAGGACCAGCCGTGGCGCTTCTCCTCCGGACTGCATTGTGCCGACTGCGACATTGAATATCACGATCCGGTTCCGAACCTCTTTTCTTTCAATTCTCCGATAGGCGCCTGTGCGACCTGTCGGGGCTTCGGCCGCGTCATGGGCATCGACTACCACCTCGTCGTTCCGGACGAGTCGAAAACGCTGGCTGCAGGAGCCGTCAAACCCTGGCAGACCGAAAGCTACCGCGAATGCCAGGCGGATCTAATGCGGTTTGCGCGCCGGAGCGGGATTCCCACCGATATTCCCTGGAGCCGCCTGTCCCTGGATCAGCGGCACTGGGTGCTCGAGGGGGAGGGTTCGTGGGAAGAGGCGAAGTGGTACGGGGTACGGCGGTTTTTCGACTGGCTTGAAACCAAAAGCTACCGCATGCACACCCGCGTGCTGCTTTCAAAGTACCGTGCCTACAGGGTCTGTCCGGCTTGCGGCGGAGCACGGCTCAAGCCGGAGGCTCTGCTCTGGCGTCTCGGATCGGATGCGGATGTCGCGGTCACGCGCGAAACAGGCCCCGATTCCGGACACCATGGCAGCACGATGCCCCCTCCGGGATTGACGCTACACGACATCGCACTCCTTCCGCTCGACCGATGCCGGCAGCTATTCGCACAACTCCGCCTCAGCGCCCCGCTGGACGAGGCCACAAAGCTGCTGCTGGGCGAGGTGCGGACGCGCCTTGATTACCTGGTGGAGGTAGGACTGGGCTATCTAACCCTCGACCGGCAGTCACGCACGCTGTCCGGAGGCGAAGTACAGCGCATAAACCTGACAACCGCGCTCGGCACTTCACTGGTCAATGCGTTGTTCGTCCTGGATGAGCCCACTATCGGGCTGCACGCGCGGGATGTTCAACGCATGATGGGCGTACTCAAGAGACTGCGCGATGCCGGCAATTCCCTTCTGGTAGTGGAACATGATCAACAGATCATGCTCGGGGCCGACCGCGTTCTCGATCTCGGGCCGGGGCCGGGCGAGCGCGGCGGTCGGGTGGTCTTCTTCGGTACCCCCAAAGCTCTGCTGCAATCGCGCCGCTCCCTGACCGCACGCTATCTGAGAGGCGAGAAATCCGTCGCTCCGGACCGGATGCAGGCGATCGGCAGCGCCGATTCCGCGCCTGCGATCGAGATCCTGGGCGTAACCGAGAACAATCTTAGGAACATCGACGTACGGATACCGCTGAACCGCATGGTATGCATCACCGGAGTGTCCGGCTCCGGCAAATCGACGCTAATGGTGGATGTCTGCTTCAATGCATTGCGCAATCTCAAGGGGCTAGCTGCCGAATCCGCCGGACGTTACCGCGCGCTGCGGGGATACGAGCACCTGGGTGACGTCGTCCTGGTAAACCAGGCGCCGATCGGAAAGACTTCGCGTTCCAACCCGGCAAGCTACGTGGGTGCGCTCGACCCGATACGAAGACTTTTTGCGGCACAGCCGCTTGCAGTCCAGCGCGGCTATACGGCCGGCACGTTCAGCTTCAATTCGGGCACCGGCCGCTGCCCCGCCTGCCAAGGCTCGGGTTTCGAGCACGTGGAGATGCAGTTTCTGAGCGACGTCTACATCCGCTGCCCGGAGTGCGACGGCCGGCGCTACCGCAATGAAACTCTGGAAGTGAAGCTGCTTCCCGAAGAAAGGAGCGTCGGGCGCGTCGACGGTGCCCGCGGCGGCGCCTCGTCCCGGACTGTCCTGCCCCCGGCCGCGGTATCGATTGCTGACGTGCTGGATATGACCGTATCGGAGGCAATGCATTTCTTTGCTGACCACGGGGAACTGCAGCGCATGCTCGAACCATTGGCAGCCGTCGGGCTGTCCTATCTCAGGCTGGGACAGCCTGTCCCGACGCTGTCCGGCGGCGAAGCCCAGCGCCTAAAGCTCGCCGGCCATTTGTCCGAGGCGCGCCGGCAACGTGCCCCGAACCTGCCCACGCTGTTTCTATTCGACGAACCGACAACCGGATTGCACTTCGATGACATCGCCACACTGCTGCGCGCATTCCACCGGCTCCTGGCCGAGGGACACTCCGTGGTCATCATCGAACACAACCTGGACGTCATCCGCTGTGCCGACTGGATCATCGATCTCGGTCCAGAAGGTGGCGAAGGCGGCGGCACAGTGGTCTGCGCCGGCACACCGGAACAGATATGCCGGCATGCCGCGAGCCACACCGGCAGGGCGCTGCACGAATACATGGCCACGATGCAAGACGGCACCCCGTCCGCAGGCCGCCATTGCGAAGACACGACGCAGTCCCCGGCGCCGCGGCCACAAACGGAAGACAGGGCCATCCGGATCTGGAATGCCCGTGAACACAACCTCAAGGGCGTTGACCTTGCGATACCCCGCGACCGGTTCACGGTGATCACAGGCATATCCGGTTCGGGAAAGAGTACTGTTGCTTTCGACATACTCTTCGCCGAGGGACAGCGCCGCTACCTGGAGTCACTCAACGCTTACGCCCGCCAATTCGTGCAGCCAGCGGCACGTCCCGACGTCGATGCGATCCGCGGCATTCCGCCTACGGCCGCCATCGAGCAGCGCACCAGCCGTGGCGGGCGAAAAAGCACCGTGGCGACACTTACAGAGATTCACCACTTTCTGCGGCTTCTCTTCGTCAAACTTGGAATTCAGTACTGTCCCGACTGCGGGGTTCCGATCGAATCACAGACGGCGGAGTCCATTTTGGGCCGGATCCTGCGCGATTATCGCGGCCAGCGGGTCACGCTGCTCGCCCCGCTGGTGACGGCACGCAAGGGCTATTATACGGATCTCGCGCGATGGGCCCGCGCTCGAGGCCACACCCGGCTGCGCGTCGATGGCGTCTACGTCAGCACCTCCGACTGGCCCCGCCTTGATCGTTTCCACGAACACGACATCGACCTGCCGGTCGCCTCGCTGGAAGTGGCACCAGCTGGCGAGATACGGCTGCGCACGGCCCTGCAGATTGCCCTTGGTCTCGGAAAAGGGAATCTGCGGCTGATGGCTGAGCCGGCTGGCCGAAGACGCCCGCCCGGCAAGCCGGTCCTGTTCTCCACGAATCGTGCCTGTGGGGTGTGTGGGCGCGGCTTCGACACGCTTGATCCGCGTCTGTTTTCGTATAACTCTCGACATGGATGGTGTACCCGTTGCTTTGGCACCGGAGTACTGCTACCCGGTTTCGATGCCGCGCAGACGGGCGACGAAATCTGGTGGAACGAATGGTGGGAGGGTGGAGAGCGCACCTGTCCCGACTGCGGCGGGCGGCGCCTCAATCCCGGGGCACTCGCCGTGCGTTTCCAGAACCGGTCCATCGCCGATTTTGCCGCCCTGCCGGTGAGCACGGCGGCGCGGCTGTTCGGCCGTATGCGGCTGACTGGTCGGGAAGCGGCCATAGCACGGGACGCTCTGGCCGAACTTGGCGCACGTCTTGAATTCCTTGCGCGTGTGGGGCTTGGCTATCTCACTCTGGACCGGGCTGCGCCCACCCTCTCGGGCGGCGAAGCGCAGCGTATCCGGCTCGCCGCCCAGCTTGGCTCCAACCTGCGCGGCGTGTGCTACATCCTCGATGAACCCACTATCGGGCTGCATCCGCATGACAACCGAATGCTGCTCGGGGCACTCCAGGCACTGCGGCGTAATGGCAACACCCTGGTGGTGGTCGAACACGACGAAGAAACCATCCGCGCGGCGCAGCATGTGATTGACCTCGGTCCCGGCGCCGGCGCCAATGGCGGGCACGTGGTTGCCGAAGGGACGCTGGATGACCTCCTGGCGAATCCCGAATCTGTGACCGGGCGCTGCCTGGCAAATCCGATGCGTCATCCGCTCTACCCGTACCGGACCGTACATCTTTCGGGAAAGCATCGCACCGCCACCATCACGATCGAGAATGCCCGGCTCAACAACCTGAAGAACCTGACCGTACATATTCCTCTCGGACGCCTCGTCTGCGTCACCGGCGTGAGCGGCAGCGGCAAGAGCACGCTCGTGCGGCAGATCCTGTACGAGAACCTGCGCCGCATCCTGCAGGTGCGGCGCGGCCGCGTGCCTCCGGTACACGGATGCGGCGCTATCCGGGGTACAGAATCGATTGGCCGGATTCTCGAAGTGGACCAGACCCCGATCGGCAAGACACCCCGTTCTTGTCCTGCAACCTACGTCGGCTTCTGGGACCCTATCCGCCGGCTATTTTCCGGTACTGTCGAGGCGCGTTTGCGGGGATACTCTCCGGCTCGGTTCTCCTTCAACGTGCCGGGTGGCCGCTGCGAGGCCTGTCAGGGCCAGGGAACCAGGAAAATTGAAATGAGCTTCCTGCCCGACGTAACGGTCCCGTGTGAAGCCTGCGGGGGCAGCCGCTTCGCCGCTGAAACGCTTATGGTCCGCTTCAAGGAGCGAAGCATCGCCGATGTGCTCGCGATGAGCGTCGACGAGGCATCGGTGTTTTTCTCGGCCCAGGAACGCATTCATCGGGCGCTGCGGCTGCTGCAGGATGTCGGACTCGGATATCTGACTCTCGGTCAGCCCAGCCCAACGCTCTCAGGAGGCGAAGCACAGCGTATCAAGCTGGTGACTGAACTGGCCAGAACCGCGCCGGCCGCGGACCCGCAACCGCTGACAGCGGCCGTCACCCCAAGCCGCCATACGATGTACCTTCTGGATGAACCTACTGTCGGGCTGCACATGGCGGATGTGGAAAATGTCATACGCGTGCTACACCGACTTGTTTCTTCCGGCAACACCGTTATGGTAATTGAACACAACCTGGACATCATCGCCGAAGCGGACTGGATCATAGACCTCGGACCGGAAGGCGGTGGCAGAGGCGGACGCATCATCGCTCAGGGCGCACCCGATGCCGTACGCCACAGGCGCCGCTCCCACACAGCACGGGCGCTCGCCCGGTTTCTGCGCCGACGCGGCCCTGCGGCCGGTCACCGGCATCGCGGATGCTGACTATCAGGACGACGCTGGGCATGACCCCTTTTACCCTGCCTGGTGCTCCGGACCCGGATAAACCGGCTCATCGTCTGCAGGCCGCGCAGCGGTCCCCCGCCGTCGATGCATTGTCCCGGGATGGCCACCGGCTCAAGACCATTACGGCGGGCGATGAACGGCGCGCGATCCTGCCCCCTGCAGCCGGGTCACATTGTGTCGCAGGTTTCGCCTGCGTTCGCACGCCGGTTCCCGCGTCTTTCGGGGCTAATTTCCAACTGTTCCGGAGACCTCCCGTACGGCTTGAGCGCCGGACTTTCCTGGCGCAGAATCCCTCCACTGCAGCGGAGCCCGCAATTTCCAGCAGGGGCCTGCCACTACCGGGAGCACCAGCCAGGTGACCATACGCAAAATCGAACAGGTCGTTCCGGCGCTGACCGTTTCCGAAGGCGCCGGGGTGACCGTTCACAGAACGCTCGGAACTCCGGCTCTGCAACAGTTCGATCCATTCCTGATGCTGGATCATTTCGGAAGCGACATTCCGGATGAGTACATCGCCGGATTTCCGGATCACCCCCACCGCGGGTTCATCACGCTCACGTACATGCTGGACGGACACATGCTGCACCAGGACAGCATGGGCAACCGGGGAGACCTGCGCGCTGGCGGAATCCAGTGGATGAAGGCGGCAAGCGGCGTCATCCATTCCGAAATGCCGCAGCAGAGCAACGGCCTCATGCGGGGCTTCCAGCTTTGGATCAACTTACCGGCAGCAGAAAAGATGAGCCGTCCCGCCTACCAGGATTTTCCGGCTGCACAGATACCAACTGTCGATGCCGGCGGAACTCGGGTCAAGGTCATCAGCGGAGAGTATGCGATGCGACGCGGTCCGGTCGATGACCCGCATACCGACGTCACCTATCTGGACGTGTCCCTTGCGCCGGACAGCGAGTTCAGCCATCGCCTGCATCCCGACCTGCACACGTTCCTGTACGTATTTGAAGGACAAACCGGTGTTGGCGGACAGAGGGTCGCCGCCCACAATCTGGTGGCATTCGGACCGGGCGACCAGATTGCCCTCGCTGCCGGCGAGCACGGCGCGCGCCTGATCCTGGTCGCGGGCCGCCCGCTGAACGAGCCGGTCGTCCAGTACGGGCCGTTCGTCATGAACACCGAAGATGAGATCCGCCAAGCGTTCGACGACTACCGCAATGACCGCCTCGTGCGTGCTGAAGCCGGTCGGAACCCTGCCTGATGCCACCCCCGGTAAATCTGCCGGGCGCCTGCAGATTACCGACCGTCCGGATCAGTCCTTGAATCCGCCCGGTGCCGGACAGGAAACTAGCTAAGCCCGTCCGGCGTTGGTGTCGGACGGCGAATGATAGTATTCGCTTTCCTCGGCAAACTGCTTTACCAACCGCTGCAATTCAGCCAGACGCAGATCGGCAGTGCTGATGGACGCACAGTCCTCACAACGCGGATCCCCGCAGGGCTGGCGTGAATAAAGCCAGTACTGTACGGCACCGGCAAGAAGACCATCTGCGATATCCCACTGATCCGCCGCCTCATCGCCGTTTGCCTGGCGGTTCCCGAGTTCTACCGCCCCATGAAATGCCTCATTGAAAACCTCATCCGAGTCCCTTTCGGCATCCTTCATGTCAAAACTCCTTACCGATGGTTGCAGAACGTGCTGCCACAGTGTACCAGAATCACATTGGCAAGCCCGGACTGGAATCCGGACAAATGGCAGACCCGCACCAGGGCGGACAAATCCCGGTTCCGGCAATCGGACCAACCACCACCGCGGATGCTAGCCCTCGTCCGCCGCGGCGGCCGCCACCAGCGCGACATCCGCGAGCCTGACGGAACCGGCGTCGAATTTCCGGGCAGCGGCAGCCATGCGTGTGAGCGCTGCGGCGAGGGGCATTGGCGGAGCGGGAGTGTCCTTTTTGACCTGGATGAATCGCAGCGGATTGATGCGCGCCACAATATAGTTGCGAAGATAGGGTGACTTGAACCCACGGGCCTGCAGACCGGCAATAATCCGCCGCACTTCGGCATCGATGGCCTCGATTCGCGCTGCAAACCCCTGCCGCTCGCGGATGCTGGCCGGCAACCGACGCTCGCTGAAGCGCTCGGCCTTGCGCAGAAACGGGCCATAAACGCCACCTGCAAACCGGCCGTTATTCTCGTAGACAAGCCCCAGGGTCAGCAATTCCGGGGACTCGAACTCGGCGGCAAAATCCGACTCCCGGGCCATCGGCTTGCGACTGGCGAGGTTTCGCGCCATGCGGATCACTTCGAGACTGCGGTCCTTGAGATTGTGTGGCTTTTCAGTGTTCAGCGCCAGAACACGAAACGCCAATTCCTCGTCCGGAGAGACGATGGCCGTGATCTGGCGCAGCCCGAGCACCTTGGCAGCCGCCAGCCGGTGCCGGCCATTAGGCGTCCACAGCTTTCGATCCGGACTGCACACGACGATGAGCGGATCGAGAAATGCACCGGTCTCCTCGATCTTGCGCGCCAGACGCTTGGTGTGCGCGGGCGACAGATCTCTCTGGAATGGCGTTGGCTGCACGGCGGAGATCGGCAATGCCGCGAACAGCAGCCCCTTGCCGCGCAGCGGCTCGTGATAGGCGCCAATGGCAACACCGCCGGCAGAACGCACCTGGTCCACCAGAGCAAGCATCTCGGGAGTATCCAGCCCGAGCGCCATTTCCGCAGCTCCAGGTCCGCGCCTGGTCTTGCGCGGCGCCAGCCGGACACGTGCTGCGGCACGCCGGACCGGTTTCAGTCTGCGCTTTTTGTTCACCGTGGTAAGCGCCATTCGTGCCAGTGCAGTAAATACCCGCGAACCCGGTAGGGTGAGATCCCACGGCAAAACCAGCGGCGCGACCTGGCCCCGCCGATCCCGCAGTCAGAGGCAGCTGCCGTCCGGTGTACTCCTCACCGGTCCGATTCCGCCAGCGCATCGCCGGCGACACCCTCCCGATTCGCCCGGTTGCCGTGCCGAATACGGAAAACGTGCTCAACTAGCTGTTTCAGTCCGCGCCTCTGAAACCTGGCGTTCTCGGCCAGGACGTCGCGGGTGCGCAGCTGATCGATGCGGTATTCTGAACCGAACAGGGCCCGCACTTCTTGTTCCGAAACCGCAAACGGAGGGCCGGACATCGCGTCCTGCGGGTAATTCATGGTGATCAGCAGGGTCTGGACCGACGGCGGCAGTATCGAAACAAGCTTCTTGACGTAGCGCTGCCGCATCTCGGGAGGGAAAGCACCCAGTGCCGCCCGGTCATATACCGCGACGACATCTTCCAGATCGCCAGCTGTCAAATCAAACAGGTCGCCGCGCAGCAGGGTCACACGGTCTGCCTCCCACCGCTCAAAGGGCGGATGAGCGTCCACCTTCGCCTGCAGTCCGTTCTCGGCATAAAAGTCACGCACCGCGATGGAGCTCAGCTCGACTCCAAGGATCCGGTATCCCTGTGCCCGCAGCCAGATCATGTCGCGCGTGCGTCCGCAAAGCGGCACTAATACCAGGCCGCCGGACGGCACGCGTAGCCGCTCCCAATAGTCCTGCAGGTGTGCATTGACATCGGTTTGGTGGAAGCCGATTTCGTTGTTCTGCCACCGCTCCAGCCAGAACTGTGTTTCCATGTGCTAATCTCAATCGGCGCCGCAGGCGCCCGAGAATGGCGTCGAGCAGGTGCGGCACGATTATTGTTCGGACTCCGCGGGCATCGACCCAACGGCAGGGCTTGGGCCTTGCACCCAAGATATCCCACGCTGCTGCGACAATCAATGGGAACGAAAACAGCGCTTTCCGGTGACATTCGCCACCACCGAAAAGGCGTTGCGAAAAGCCCCGGACCGGAATCATGGGTCCGACGAATCCGAGGCTTGCTGCGAACGGCCGATCTGGCCGCTGGTACCGGGTCATCCGGGGTCAACCGGGTCATCCGGGGTCAACCGGGTCATCCGGGGTCAACCGGGTCATCCGGGGTCAACCGGGTCATCCGGGGTCAACCGGGTCATCCGGGGTCAACCGGGTGATCGGGCTCCGCGGGATGATTGGCGCGCGCCGTTCCCGGCTCCGGCCGCAGGCCGCCGGGAGATAATGCCGACCTAGCCGCTACCCGTAGCCCACCCACACGGCCACCAGATAGATCAGCGCCGCCAGCACGAGGGTTCCGCCCCAGAAGACCACCCACCTTTGCCGCCCCCGTCGTCCAAGACCGACCAGAATCGCGCCAATCAGCAGCGACAGCAGCACGGTGAACAGCATCATATGACCGGAACCCGCGGCGTCAACGCCGGGGTGCGGTCCGTTGATCCGATAACGCATGAGAGCCCTTTTTGGTTATTGCCCACTGTTCCGCGCAGACAGCGGGTACGGTCCTGAGCGCAACGCCACGCCGGCCGCTGACGCCGGCGACGCTGGAAGGCGCCCTCAAAATGCCTCTCTCGTCATGGCCGCAACGGTCACGATACCGCCACGCCGCCCGCCCCGACTGCAATCAGCCGTCCCCACGGGGCACGGACACCATGCCAAGCCTGACCTGGATCAAATCACAAAATGGGGGATTTGTGTATAAGATGATGTAAAGCGGATTGACAGGCAGGGAACGCCAGCGCGGCAGAGGCAGCCGAACCAGGCCTGGAGACTTCTGCACAGGATGGCACCAGCGGCGCTATTGCGTGGCATCGAGACCTCCCCTCAGGAAAGGACGCCCGTGCCAATCCGCGAAAACGGGCGCCAGGGAACCGCGCCGCCAAGGGGCGATTGCGGATCCGGCGCGCCAGCTCAAAAGGGAATCCGACCATGACCGTTCCTCTGCAAATTACCGTACGTGACATGCCCCATTCGGAGGCGATAGACCAGGCAATCCGAAATAAGGCTGACAAGCTCAACCGGTTTTTCGATCGGATCACCAGCTGCCGTGTCTTGGTCGAGACCGCCCACCGGCACCAGCATCAGGGCAGACGCTATCAGGTTCGCATCGACATCACGGTGCCTGGAGGCGAAATAGCCATAACGCGGGATCCTTCTGGAAACAACTCGCACGAGGATGTCTATGTCGCCATTCGCGATGCGTTTGATTCCGCCCGGCGCCAACTCCAGGAATTCGTTCGACGCGAACGGGGGGAAGTTAAAGTACACGACACCGCGCGGCATGCGCATGTGTTCCAGCTGTTTCCGGCCCAGGGCTACGGATTTCTGCGCACTGCCGACAATCGCGACATCTACTTCCATGAGAACTCCCTGCGCGACCTGGATTTCGCGCACCTGGATGTTGGCACCGAGGTCGTGTATGCGGAAGAAGAGGGTCTCGAAGGTCCGCAGGCCACGTGGGTGGCAAGCGGTAAGCACGGCGTCCCGGACTGACGTCCGCCTGTCTAGACTGCAGCTAGTGATGGCCCCGGACCAGCAGCACCGGGACTGGTGACAGACGCATCACGCCCTCGGCAACGCTTCCGAGCAGCAGATGGTCGAGCCCGCGGCGCCCATGCGTGCCGATCACGATGATGTCGGCGGGCCAGTCGCTCGCTTGCTCAGCAATCGCCTTGGCTACCCGCTGACCCGGTCTTTCGATCTCGAGCAGCAGGACCTCGGCATCAACCCCTCCGTCCCGGGCCTTCCGTTGCGCGTTCTCCAGGATACTGCGCGCGAAACTGCGCGCCGCTTCCCGGATCTGGTTGAGGTCGATGGGAGCAAACTCGGAATCCCAGATTCCCGTAGCGGAATCCACAACATGGACAATTCGTAACCCTGTCGATTCGCTGCGGGCAAGCCTGATGGCCTCCTGCAAGGCCGCGTCTGCGGTTTCGCTGCCATCCACCGGAACAAGGATATTCTTGTACACGCTGTACCTCCATAGGCAGCGCCCTGGCCCGTATCCGCCATGACTTTCGTTACATTCGTCATGTCGCAGACGCCAGGCGCGCGGCATCAGTTCTTCGTGCAGGCGCGGTCGTGCTCCCGGCAATTCCGCCACCCGCCCCAATCAGCAAGCCATGCGCCACCACCGCAGCGTCGCGACACGTCCGCTTGGAGTCGCAGCTGCCGGCCTGGAAGCACCGACATTGTATACTGGCTGCACCGGGGACGCATGCAATCCCGCCCGGCATCGTGTGTGCGCGCTGCTGGCCCTCACGGTTACCTGCACCCCGAACAGGATCGATCCGGCGGATGCGCCGAGCGATGGCGCACGCGGCGGTCGGATGGTCGCCGCTGCCCGTGGAACCGGAATTCAGCACGTAAACACGATCAGCGGAACGAACATCTCCTCCGCGCTCAGGCCGCCGTGGACTCCGATCTCCAGGTGCCGGTATTCGCCGGCAACCCAGTCGTTGACGGCAAAATTCCCGTTCATGATCAGCGCGTAATGACCGATCCGCTCGCTCAGCCGCGGATGCGGCGTGCCCAGTCCAAAATAGCCCCTGGCCACCAATTCGGCGCTGCGCACCAGGGTTACCTCGCGGTCGAGCCGGGTGGTCACATAGTCCTCGAACTGCCCACATTTGTCCGGGTGCACGTAACAGAATGCTGCGCGCCGCTCGCCGCATAAAGGCATGACCAGGGAATCGGACAGGACCGGATGAGCCTGCAGGTTCACCACGCTGTCCGGGGTGGTGTCGATGAATCCGTGATCAGCGGTCACAATCACGACGGCGTCGCGCCCGCGCATGGCATCGATGAAATAGTCAAAGGCCGCATCCAGTTCCTCCAGATGCGTCGTCACTGGAAGGCTTGAAACCCCATGTTCGTGGGCCAGCCGATCAAGCTCCGGCCAATAGGCATACGTAAAACTCGGTGTAGCCCCGTCATCGAGACATTTTCCGATCGCATCGAAAAACTGTGGAAGCGTGGCGTAACCGCGGCGTGTCGCGCCGCGGGTGTGGACGGCATTGAACGCCGAATCGATGATGCGTTGCGGCGCCACTGTGTAGCAGCGGCGAGGGATGCGGCCAAACACCGGCTGGTGGCCGAAAAACTGCTCCACATCAATACCGGATTCTTCAAGCCCGGCGCCGCCGTGACGGTCCTGAAAAGGCAGCACGGCAATGATGCTGCCGAGCTCGCGGAAGAACATGAACCAGCCTGTAAGACCATGCTGCTGCGGCGCGGTGGCTGTCAGAAAGGTGGTGATTGCAGTCGCGGTGGTGGACGGAAACACCGACGTGATGCGCCCCTTCAACCCGCGACGCAATGCCACTCCGGGTTCGGTACGGATCAGCTGCTCGTATCCAAGCCCGTCTACCACCAGCAATATTGCATGACGGTGACGTGCGACCGCATCGGCTTCGAGTGCCGCCAGCGGCACATAGCCGATATCGCCTCCCCCCATGCCGGCCACCAGAGAGGCCATGAGGTTGACGATGCTGCCGCCATGATAATCGGGTAGAGGCATGGTCACGCCGCTCTGGCATTGTGCATGCTTGCATTCCGTTGCGTGAAATTGTAATGCTACCGAATCGCCCGGACCGTGGCTACCGGCGCAACCGCGCCGTGCGGTTCCGGCAACCATTCGGATGGACTCGGAACCGAAATGCGGCCGGGAATTGCAGGCCCAGGAGCCCGCTTCCAGTGTCGTTCGCCGTCACCGGGTATTCTGCCATGACCCGGCATGATAATCTGTTAGCATGAGTACGGTTCGTTTTCACCCGGCCGTTCAGTCCTGGTTTTTCGGGAAATTCGGTACACCGACGCCACCACAAATGGCCGCGTGGGCCGCGATCCAGAGCAACCGCCATACGCTGATTGCCGCTCCCACCGGTTCCGGCAAGACCCTGGCCGCCTTTCTCGCGGCCATAGACGGCCTGGTCTGCGACGCAGACGCTGGCCCACTCGAGGATAGGACTCGGGTTCTCTACGTCTCGCCGCTCAAGGCCCTTTCGAACGATATAGAACGCAACCTGCGCGAGCCGCTTGCCGGGATACTCGGGCAGGTCCGGCCTCTACGGCCCGGCGGGTACGAAATCCGCGCACAAGTCCGCAGCGGCGATACCTCGGCTGCCGCGCGGGCCGCGATGATCCGACGACCACCCCACATCCTGGTGACAACACCCGAGTCCCTGTATCTGCTGCTGACGGCAGAATCAGGACGGCGGATGCTGACTTCGGTCCGCACCGTGATCGTGGACGAGATTCATGCCGTTGCCGGCACCAAGCGCGGCGCCCACCTGAGCCTGTCGCTGGAGCGACTGGCCGCCCTTACCGAGCAGCCATTCGTGCGCATCGGGCTGTCGGCTACGCAAAATCCGGTATCGGAACTGGCACAATACCTGACCGGAGCCGGTTCGACTGACTGCGCGATCGTCGACGTCGGCCATACCCGCGACCGCGATCTTGCCGTGGAGCTGCCGGATACGCCACTCGACGCCGTGATGTCGAACGATGGCTGGGAGGAAATCTACAACCGGCTAAGCCAGCTTATCGCTTCCCATCGAACCACACTCATTTTCGTCAACACCCGCCGCCTTGCCGAGCGCGTCACCCGCCATCTGAGCGAACGCCTGGGCAAGGAAAAGATCACCTCGCACCATGGGAGCCTGGCCAAGGACCAGCGTCTGGACGCTGAACAGCGGCTGAAGTCGGGCAAGCTCAAGGCGCTTGTGGCTACCGCCTCACTCGAGCTCGGCATCGACGTGGGCGATGTGAACCTAGTATGCCAGATTGGGTCGCCACGCTCGATTTCCGCGTTTCTGCAGCGCGTCGGGCGATCCGGCCACGCGGTTGGCGCCACCCCCTGCGGCCGGCTTTTCCCTCTGAGCCGCGACGAACTCGTGGAGTGTGCCGCGCTGCTCGATGCGGTACGTCGCGGAGAACTCGACCGGCTAACCGTTCCGTCGAAGCCGCTGGACATCCTGGCACAGCAGATCGTCGCCGAGGTCTCGGCACGCGACTGGAGCGAAGACGGGATCTACGATCGCCTGCGCCAGGCCTATCCCTACCGAGAACTCATGCGCTCCGAGTTCGACGATGTAGTACGCATGTTATCCGACGGCATCAGCACCCGTCGCGGCCGGCGCTCCGCCTATCTGCATCGCGATGGCGTGCATCGAATTCTACGCGCCCGCAAAGGTGCCCGTCTGACAGCCCTGACCTGCGGTGGCGCTATTGCCGACAACGCGGATTATCAGGTAATCCTCGAGCCTGCGGAAATCTTCATTGGTACCCTGAACGAGGATTTCGCCGTCGAGAGCATGGCGGGTGACGTCTTCCAGCTGGGAAACGCATCCTATCGCATTCGCAGAATCGAGTCGGGCCGCGTGCGCGTCGAGGACGCCGAGGGGCAACCGCCCACCATTCCATTCTGGATCGGCGAGGCACCGGCACGCAGCGATGAGCTGTCTGCCGCGGTTTCGCGCCTGCGCGACGAGATCGCGCAATCCCTTGCGGAGGTCTGTCCTGAGTCGGTTGCCCGGACGGTATCACGGCTGTCCCTGAGACTCGGCTTGAGCGCCGGCGCCGCAACCCAGATCACAGAATACCTGGCGGCGGCAAAGGCCATGATCGGCACCCTGCCGACCCAGCAGACGATCGTGTTCGAGCGGTTCTTCGACGAGACTGGAGGCATGCAGCTGGTCGTGCATGCGCCGTTCGGCAGCCGAATCAACCGGGCCTGGGGCCTCGCGCTACGCAAGCGCTTCTGTCGTAAATTTAACTTCGAACTTCAAGCAGCGGCCACCGAGGACGCCATCGTGTTGTCCCTGGGTGAAACCCACAGTTTCCCGCTGGAAGAGGTCGCTCGGTACCTGAAGAGCACCAGCGTTCGAAGCATACTGATCCAGGCGCTTCTTGCTGCTCCGCTGTTCACTGTCCGCTGGCGGTGGAATGCCACGATTGCGCTCGCCATACGCCGCAACCGCGGCGGCCTCAGGACCGCTCCCGCTCTGCAGCGCATGGAGGCCGAGGACCTGGTGGCGGTCGTGTTTCCGGACCAGATTGCCTGCGCCGAAAATATCGTAGGTGACCGGGCAATTCCTGACCATCCGCTCGTGAATCAGACGATCTCCGATTGCCTGGAAGTGGCCATGGATGTCAATGGACTCGTCCGACTGCTGCACGATATCGAACGCGGCGAGAGGACGGTCGTCGCCCGAGATCTGCCGCACCCATCGCCGCTCGCACGGGAGATCCTGAATGCCAAACCGTACGCTTTCCTTGACGATGCGCCGCTAGAGGAACGCCGGACTCAGGCGGTCATCAGCCGGCGCTGGCTTGACCCGACATCTGCGGCCGATCTGGGTCGGCTCGATCCAGCTGCCATACGCCGCGTGCGGCAGGAAGCGTGGCCTGAGGTTGAGAACCCCGATGACCAGCGTGCGCCGGCCCTCGTGATGTCGCAACAGGACTTCCAAGTCCCTCTTGCGACACTCGGGACACGGCGCAATGATTCGTCCTGCGCGGACGGCTGTTCGGCCGCCCTGCTCCTCGAGCGGCAC
>JAPTTX010000004.1:3371-5857 GCA_028068195.1 Gammaproteobacteria bacterium | reverse complement strand
CACGTGGTTCACAGCCGCGGGCTTCGTTGTCGTCATGCTCGTGTTGTTCTGTTATGTGTATCGACGCTGTTCGGGAGAAAAGCTTTCTTACTGGGACGGCCTGCTGGTCGTGTCCTCATCCATGATGACAGGCTGGGTTTACAACACTGTGGTGGTGATCTTCCCGGCACTCCTCTACACATTCCTGGCCTCTTTATATTTCGCTCTACGAGCCGACGTGCGACGAGCGCCAAAAGAGGCGCGGGAGCACTTTCATCGGCTCGTCTATCGGATGTATCAGAATCGCATGCGGCAGTGAGCCGTTGCCGGGATCCGGCACCATACATTCAACGGCGACCCGGAACAGCATCTCTGATCTGCCCCGGGCGATTCGGCGGTTAACACACGGCGAGTGAGCGCAGTCCTGGTCCGGCCACGCAGAAGCAGTCTGCTCTGAGCTGCTCGCCGGATATCCGCCCGCGGTCAAACATGCACGTCGGTATTCCACCGCCCTTTTTTTGAATAGATATCCTCCGACTTTTCGGATGCTCCCCCTTCGCAAGGCCGGAGCCACACCCTACTCAGTGAGACGTCTCGGAGCATGCAACGATACGGACCTATCTGCAGTGTGCCTGTCCACTGCCCCGTTGCGTAATGGTCTGCGCCCCTGCGCGAGCGCAACAAAGTGGTATCAGCGCTTGCCCCGGCCAAAGGACACCAGCCTGACGTCGATGCCAGGCAGGATCTCCGTGAAAAGCGCGACCGCCAGCGCGGCCTCTACCGTCTGCGGCGCAAGGCAAAGACCTTGGAGTTTGAACTTCAGGCACGCGCACCAGACTGGTGGCACGATGTGACAGAGACATCAAGCACTTAAAACGTATTCCTCGAGAGAACCGCCGGAAGCGAGAGAATGGGCCGGGAGAATCCGCATCAATTTCATCTTCTCGATGCGACTGATCGATCATGCCAGCACAAGACTTCGGATCCGTTAATGGTTATGATCGGAGCATATCAACTCGCCGTAGCCACGAGCAGTTTCGCAGCCTTCGAGGCTGGCCGATGGCCGAGACAGGATTAATTTCGATAAGTTAAGGAGACCGCCCTGTGAACAACCTATTTCGGTATGTGCGCGCGGCTGTGGGAACCCTGATGCTCCCGGTCCTTCTCGTTGGCTGCGGAGGGAGTGGAGGGGGCGGGAGCAGCGCAAGCTCCACGAGCCCGGCAAACGGCACCTTTCAGGGCGCCATTACCGATGCTCCCAGCAGCAACTTCGATCATGTCTGGATCACGGTCAGGGGAATCTGGTTCCATACGAGCTCATCCGCCGGACCCCAGCAGGCCGGTTGGATAAAGTACTCCCTGCCGGCCGCCGTAACGGTAGACCTGACCACACTGACCAATGGCCAGATCAGCGATGTCTTCCAGAATATTTCACTGCCGGCTGGTGACTACCAGCAGATACGCCTGATGCTGGCCCCGACCGAAGGCAGCCTGACGGCATCGGCCGGATCAGACGATCTTTTCTACAACAATCAGGTGGACTATACCGATTCACTCGGAAACGTGCATCACGTGCCGCTGCGCATTCCGAGCCCCAGGGAAGGCATCAAGCTTGCCGGCAACTTTCAGATAGCCCCTGGTGGCACGCTTGATATCGCGATTGATTTCGACATCGGCCACCAGATTGTCGAGTACGCCCTCGGACACGGCGTCGAGTACATGCTGAAGCCGGTCCTCGCGTACTTCAATCTTAACAATGCCGGTGCCATTACCGGCCAGATTGATCCCGGCATCTTCCGAAGCTCCACCAATCCGAGCGGCGGCTACAATTTCGTCATCAAAGCCGAGCAACTTAGCGCCGACGGCACTTATCACACCGTCGTACGTGCCACGACGGTGGATTCGAACGGCAACTTCATCCTTTATCCGCTCCCAGTCGCCAATGGAACAACGAAGGACTACGACATTGTTCTGCGCGGCCGCAACGTCGACACCTACATCATCAAGAACGTGCCCGTCACGGTTGGTACGACACCGACCAGCAATCCGACGCTGGTGCAGTCGACTCCCATCACAATGACTCTGGACAGTGAATACACCGCCAATTTCACGAGTGCTGTGAACCCGACCGGCGCGTGGGCGACCTTCTGCCAGACGATTCCGGGCGACACGGCCTCCTACAATATCCGCTACCGGCATCTTGATCCGTTCACCGGCATGTTCTACAACGCGATACCGCTGTCGACCGGACCGCTCTATTGGGGCACTTACCATGACGGCCGGGCGGTTTCCTTTGCCTCTGTGATGCCTGTCGAAGGCACGGCGACCTTCGATGTTGTGGCGAACTCGCTCTTTTACACCCGCATACTCGACGGAACCGTCACTGGGACAGCAAAGGGCACCTCGAAAAATTGGCCCTGTTGCCTTCAGTGATGAAGTCGTTGGAGTTATAATTAGGCATGAACATTCAATTCGGCTTCTACGACCTACACAAGCGCTTCTCCAAG
>JAPTTX010000004.1:0-3361 GCA_028068195.1 Gammaproteobacteria bacterium | reverse complement strand
GGAACCGTCACTGGGACAGCAAATACGCTCTCCCCGCTTTCTCCTGTCACGCTTACGATTCCGCCGCCAGCGGTGCCAGACTCCATCGGCGGGACCATCACCGAAACCGGGAATGCCTCGAACGCGGGTCTCAATACGGCATACCTCGTCGTGGCGCGTGACGGGTTCGTGGTCACCACGCAATCGGAGAGCGCCTCGCTTGGCAGCAGTTTCACGTTCACGCTCTCGAATCTTCCGGGCGGCTCAAGCAGCGCAACCGTTCCGGGCGCCTACTACACGCTGTATCTCGTCGCCTGGAACAGCGCCAACCTGCCGTCCACGCTCACGATCACCCGTTCTACGGTGGTTGATCTCACACAAGGGGGCGTGACGGGTGTATCGCTTACCCTGCAGTAGTGCAAAGCCAGACCCGGGCCTTTCACTGGTTCAGGGCGCAGCAGATCGCACTACCCAGCCTGAAACCGGGCACGAAAACGATATCTCTGCGTTTGCCACAGCATCTGCTTGATTCGATAAAGGCCGCAGCCAATGCTCACGATATCCTGTATCGGTCGCTCATCAGAATCTGGCTGCAAGAAAAGCTACGCGGCCAGTGATGCCCGCGAACGATCTTAGCTCAGACAGGTGGCGCCGGAGGCAGTCGCCAGCCGACCCGCTCATTCCACCAATGGCGGCTGACAGACTGCGAATTCAACTGATCGACGCAGCAGGTCGCCTCCCTGATTTCGACTTGCCGGCAGAGTTCGGTTTCCTCGACTGCTCCCGCGTTCAGAATGCGACGGCTACCCCGGCATGCAGGGTAACTTCGCGGGTCGTGCTGTCCGGCTCAATCATCACGAAGCCACCCCCGATCGGTACAGGCGATGACGCACCGTAACTGAATTGCTCATCATGCACCCCGAACCGCAGGTGAACGGCAGGAGTGAGCGCGTAGTCCGCCGCGAGATTAAGCCCATAGCGTGTTGAGCCACCCAATCCGAATGTCTCATCCGGCACCCCGTAATTCGTCAGGCCCGAGGTCGACATGCCAGCGTTAAACGTGCGGGCGAGCGCAAACGACACGGACAGGACCAGCGGACGGGTCGCGCCCGCCCAGCCGGGCGCATAAAGCTCTTCAACCCCGGCTCCAAGCCAGTCGTTGCGGTACGTCTCGGTGTAGGGTTCCGAACCGCCCAGGTCGCGCTTCCAGGACCGCACGCCGAATTCGGTAAACGGCAGCACGGTCACAGACGGCGCTACCGGGAACACCTGCCCCATGCGGGCCTCGACATAAAGAATGCGGTTGCCGGTCAACCCATCGAACGGCGTGCCGTTCTGCAGCGCGCCCACATAGGCGTCGTTGCCGTTAAAATAGCGCAAGCCCAGCTGCCCGAACGCCCCGCGGCGATTCGTGGCACGCAGCGTCACGCCGATGCCGGGAATGGACCCGGATTCACTATCCAAAGTGGCACCATTTATGGTCTCGGAATAGTTCTGTCGCAGCGACAGGTAGGAGAAGGATGCCTCGTTTAGGGCCGAGCCGATATCCGCGCACGCGGCCATCGGAATGAGTGTCAGCAGCATGAGTGGAAGCAGTGCTTTCTTCACTTAAATTCCCCCCTTTAACGATGGTCAAACAAAATATCAAGGCTTGGACCCGGCCTGATGCCGGATGAAATCCATCCTGACGCGGCGAATGACTTCCCATAGAGGCGTTAACCTTAACCCCGGTGGGTTCAACCGGTCATCGCAGCACTTTCCTCCAGTCTATCCGCAGGCGCGCAAAAGCCCAAGGGCTTGCGGGGACGCTGATTCAAGGCCCTTGGGGAAGTACTGGCGTAGCAAGCGATTGGTGTTTTCATTCGTGCCGCGCTGCCAGGGGCTCTGCGGATCACAGAAGTAGACCTGTACGTCTGTCGCGACGGTAATTGTTTTGTGGTGCGCCATCTCCATGCCCCGGTCCCACGTCAACGATCGGCGCAATTCGGACGGCAGCTTGCGGACCTGCTTGCTCAGCGCGGCCACGACGCTGACCGTGTCTTTGCCCCGAACCTTCACGAGCATCGTGAAGCGCGAATGACGCTCCACCAACGTGGCGATGTGCGTATTCTTTGACCCTGTGATCAGGTCGCCTTCCCAATGACCCGGAATCGCACGGTCTTCGACGTTCGCCGGGGCGTTCCCAGATAGACACCCCATCGACGATCTGTCCGCGTGGCTGGCCATCGGTGCTGGCGTTCTTCGAGCGTCGCATCATTCGCCGGGATCGCAGATGCCCAACCAGCTCCTTCTTGAGCACGCCCCGGGCCTGGATGAACAAGCTGCGGTAGATCGTTTCATGGGACGCGCGCATGCTCCCTTATTTGCATTGCCCATGAAAGCCCGGCGTACGTTGCCTGACCGTAAACTGGGCAGCCGCTGCCAGAGTTGGCGGACAGGACATATCCGCTCTTCTTGCCGGGCTACCCGGCGCAGCAGGACAGCTGCGTTACGTCCTTGTTGAAGGTCTGCGCGGCGAGTTTCAAGCCTTCGACCATCGTCAGGTAGGGGAACAACTGGTCGGCGAGTTCCTGTACCGTCATGCGGTGATGAATCGCCAGCGCCGCCGTCTGTATCAGTTCACCGGCTTCCGGGGCGACTGACTGTACCCCGATCAGCCGGCCCGATCCCGCCTCAGCGACCAGCTTGATGAAGCCCTGCGTGTCGAAATTGGCAAGCGCACGCGGCACGTTATCGAGCGTCAGGGTGCGACTTTCGGTTTGCAAACCCTGTCGGTGTGCATCGGCCTCGCTCAGGCCCACGGTGGCGACCTGCGGGTCGGTGAACACCACAACGGGCATGGTGGTCAGGTCCAGGGTCGCAGCGCCGCCGGTCATGTTGATCGCAGCACGGGTGCCGGCTGCCGCCGCGACATAGACGAATTGCGGCTGGTCGGTGCAGTCGCCGGCAGCGTAGATGTGCGGGGTGCTGGTGCGCATGCTCTGGTCGACCACGATGGCCCCTTGCTCGTTCACCTGCACGCCCACCACATCCAGCGCAAGCGCGCGCGTATTCGGCTGGCGGCCGGTCGCCACCAGCAGCTTGTCGGCGCGAATAGTGCCTTGGGCGGTAGTGAGCAGGAATTCGCCTCTCCGATAGGCCACGTTGCTCGCCTGGGTATGTTCCAGTACCGCGATACCCTCTGCATGAAAAGCCGCCGCAATCGCCTCGCCGATGGCCGGATCCTCACGACGGAGCACCGTCCTGCGTGCCAGAAGCGTGACTTTGCTGCCCAGACGGGCATAGGCTTGCGCCAGCTCGACGGCCACCACCGACGCGCCGATTACGGCCAGGCGCTCAGGAATGGTTTCGCTTGCCAGCGCTTCGGTGGAAGTCCAGTAGG
>JAPTTX010000071.1:0-26231 GCA_028068195.1 Gammaproteobacteria bacterium | reverse complement strand
CCGGGTGGGGATTTTTACACCAGTGTATCGGCCGTTCCGCTGCCGGCGAGCATGGGCCTGTTCGGATTCGGGCTCGTGGCGCTCCTCGGCGTTGCGGTCCGTGCGCGGCGCCGGTCACTCGACGGGACAGGCACGCGGGAGATCTGAGCAGCGCGGTGCCGGCAGGCGCTGGCTGCGCGTGCCCCGCGCCGACGGCTGTGGTACGCACGGCTGCAGCGCAAGGAGCGGCAAACCCGCTGTAGGTTGGGGGCCGTGCCCGTTCGGTGGAGCCACGCGGGATTCCTGGCACATAGATTGCTGCGCCTTCGCTGCCGGTTAACCGCAATCATGATGACGAATTCCGCATCGGGCAGGATTCCGACCGGCCGCTACACGCAGCAGTCACGGTAGCGGGAACTGGTGCAGCCAGGGTCTGGCAGGGTGGTTTTGGACCGTCTGCGGCAGTGACGCGACTTTCGGTTTCTGACGGCCTCGGTTTCAGTCGCGGAGAACAATAGAAATCCACATGTTGGAGGAGGTTTGACGGGATGGGCGGCGCCGCGATAAGCGATCGGCGGGGTGCGACGGATGTTGCGTGAACCGCTGCGTCCTTTCTGGCGCCGGGTGTTGCACGGCCTGCTGCTGCTCGGCGGCTGGGCTGTGTTCTTCGGATTCTGGTGGAAGGTTCTGCGGGGGCCGCTGGCGGTCGGACCGCTGTTCGTAGTGATTCCCCTCATTGCGATCGTCGTACCGGCAGTCACCTTTTACTGGATCATGCACAATATCCATCTGTACCGGCGTCGCGATGCACGGCGGAGTGCAACGCCGGCGGTGGAGCGCTACGAACAGGACTGGTACGGGCGGCGCGTGGTCGCTGACTGGGAACGGCTGCGCGGCGCACACGAGATTGCGATCGAGGTCGCGGGCGACGTCAAACGCTACGAGGCTTCGGAGTAGAGGGGCGGCGCGTTGAATCCACAGCGCTGAAACTAAAAAAAGTCACAAGTACAACCAAAAATGAGCATCATTGTGCCTTTGCTCGGGGCGATCGAGCGCAGCGATGTCTATCTCATCGCTCTGGTATTTTTCGCAGTCTATCCCATCTTTACGAGCGTGGTCTGGATCACGACCTCGCTGTTCTTCTGGTTCCGCCGGGAGAAGGGCGAAAGGGTGGAGCCGCAGTTGCGGCATACCCCGCCGGTCTCGGTGCTGATTCCCGCACATAACGAGGAACCCCTGATTGGGCGGGCGCTCGATGCTGCCTGCGCCATGGACTACCCGTCGTTCGAGGTGGTTGTGGTCGACGACGGCTCCACGGACGGCACCGCGCGCGTGGTGGAGGAGTATGTGCGCCAGGGCAAGGTCCGGCTGATCCGCAAGCGCGTGAACGAGGGCAAAGCGCTCGCGCTCAACGACGCGTTGCCGTGCCTCAATGGCGAGATCGTGCTCATCATGGACGCGGACGCTGAACCGCAGCCGCAAGTGCTGCGCTACCTGGTGGCCCATTTCGAGAGCCCGCGTGTGGGGGCGGTAACAGGCAATCCGCGCGTGGTGAACGCGGATTCGCTGCTGTGCCGGCTGCAACTCATCGAGTTCACATCAATCGTTAGTCTGTTGCGCCGCTCGCAGCGCATTTGGGGACGCATTCTTACCGTGTCGGGTGTCGTCACGGCGTTCCGCAAGGCGGCGCTGCAGGACGCGGGCCTATTCAGTCCGGACATGCCGACAGAAGACATCGATGTTACCTGGAAGTTGCAGAAGCGCTTCTGGGACGTGCGCTACGAACCGAATGCGGTGCTGCTCATGCGGGTGCCGGGAGATGTTCGCGGCCTGCTGCGGCAGCGGCTGCGCTGGGCGCGCGGGTTGATGCAGGTGCTGCGGCGGCACCACGACGTGATGCTGCACTGGCGCTACCGGCGCCTGTGGCCGGTGTTCATCGAATCGGTGCTGTCGACCTTGTGGGCGGTCTGCTTCGTGGTGCTCACTTTGCTGTGGATCGTCTCCTACAGCATGGGTTTGCCTCCGGCCGGCGCCTATCCTATTCCGAACCTCTGGGGAATGCTGATCGCCACCTTCTGTCTGATGCAGCTGCTGGCGGGGACGCTGGTCGACCGGCGCTACGATCCCGAGACCATCCGTTACTATCCGTATGCGGTCTTCTATCCAATCGTCTACTGGATGATCATGTCCCTGTCCACCGTTATCGCCCTGCCAGCGCTGCTGCAGCGGCCCGTGCGCCGGGGCGTGCGCTGGGATACGAAGCGCGACGAGGCGGGAGCATAGCGGTCGTGCGGATGCGGATCGCAGCGCTGCTGCTCGGCGGTCTTGCGCTGGCTTGGGCGTGCGCAGCGGCAGCAGGCCAGCTTGAGGAAGCCCGTGTCCTGGTGCAGCAGCACCAATACGTCCGTGCGCTTCACGCCTATGCACCGCTGCTGCGCCAGAAGCCGGATGATCCGAACCTCCTGATCGAGGTCGCCCGCGTCAACGGCTGGGCAAACCGTCATGCGCAGGCCATCGCGCTCTATGAGCGCGTAGTGCATGTGGCGCCGGCGCGACGCGAGGACGTGCTCCTGCCGCTCGCCTGGCAGCTCGTATGGGCCAACCGGCCGGCGCAGGCGGTGCCGTACTTCGAAGCCTACCTGCGACGCCACCCGCACCACCCGCAGGTGTGGCTCGGACTGGCGGGGGCGCTTGCTGGCTCCGGGAAGCCTGATGCGGCAGTCGCCGCCTACGATCGGGTGCTTGCCGTCCTGCCGGAAAACTGGAATGCCCTGCTCGGCAAGGCCCGTGTCCTGGTGCAGCAGCACCAATACGTCCGTGCGCTTCACGCCTATGCACCGCTGCTGCGCCAGAAGCCGGATGATCCGAACCTCCTGATCGAGGTCGCCCGCGTCAACGGCTGGGCAAACCGTCATGCGCAGGCCATCGCGCTCTATGAGCGCGTAGTGCATGTGGCGCCGGCGCGACGCGAGGACGTGCTCCTGCCGCTCGCCTGGCAGCTCGTATGGGCCAACCGGCCGGCGCAGGCGGTGCCGTACTTCGAAGCCTACCTGCGACGCCACCCGCACCACCCGCAGGTGTGGCTCGGACTGGCGGGGGCCGTGGCCCGCGAGGGGCACGACCAGGTTCTGGCAGTGTACCGCAAGGCGCTGGTGGCGAACCCCGGAGATCTAACGCTGCGCAACGGCCAGGCGAGGACGCTGCTGCAATCCGGGGATTATGCGGCCGCGAAGGGATGCTACGAGGCGATCCTGCGGCAGCATCCGGGCGATTTTTCGGCCCGCATCGGACTTGCCCGGATTCTTAACTGGACCGACCATAACCGTGCCGCAGCCGTGGCTTACGAGAACCTGCTCGGGGAGCGGCCCGCTGACCGCAGTCTCCTCCACGATCTGGCTACGGCCCAGTACTGGTCTGGCTTCGACGCAGAGGCGCTTCATACCTTGCGCGGTCTGCACGACCCCTCGGATGAACGGCTGCGCCATAACATCGAACGCGACTACGCGCCCTGGGTGTCTGCGACCTTGGGCGTGTCCAACGACACGGACAACCTGACCATCGTCTCTGGCACTGTTGACGGTGCGTATCGCATCAATTCCACAGACTGGCTGGGGGCGACCTACCGTAATGGCTACATGCACGAGAACAATGCCGGTCTCGGCGTGTCCGGGGCGTTGAACTTCAACGAGGGCTGGATCAGGGCGGGCACTCGCCTCGGCGATATCCACAGCCGTTTCGGTACGGTATGGCCCGGGGTAGCCATCGGCGTGCGCGACTTCGGCGGCTGGGATACTTTCGCATGGAAGGCCAGCGCCAAATGGTTTCCGGCCGACTTGTGGCGTGTCGATATCTACGGCGGCAACGAGGTCATAGAAAACCTGCCGTCGATCGAGAACCACGTCCGGTTCACCTCGGTCGGCGGCGGAGTGCATTATCAGTTCCTGCCGCGGGTCAACGCGGGACTCTCGGCGGGCACCGGGAGTTTCAGTGACCGTTTCGGCGACAGCAACAATCGCAACCGTTACGATGCCCAGGTGCTGGGCGTGCTCTACACCCATCCCCGCATCACCGCAATGTGGAATTTCCTGTACCTCACGGACAGCAATCCCGATGTGTATGTCGGCTATTACAACCCGGCGAGCTACTGGGAGAACCGGTTCGGCCTGGGGTTTGACCAGAACTGGAACCGCTGGTCATTCTCCGCGCATGGCGGATTGGGGCGGATCTGGCAGAGCGATCCCGGAATGTACAACGACCTCTATTTTTACCGGCTCGTGCTCGCGCGCGACGTGGGCGCCAACGGGGAGCTGCGGCTGGTGGCAGGGCGGTCGGATTCGAGAATCCAGGCGAGCACCGCCGGCAGCGGCTACGCACGCAGCTACGCGAGCCTCGGCTACGTCTATCGATCCTACTGATTATGCAGCGGGATGGACGCCGCTGCCGATGTCGATTTCCGGCATGCGCGATTCCCGTAAATCCGGATTGCGCGAGCCGTGATCCGTCGAGGGTGACCCGGACCGGACCAGCGGGGAGGTAGCGCAGTCCGCCCATCCGGCCGGCATCGGATCGGGCGCAGCCCGCATGGAAGCGGCGATGTCAGGTTCCGGTTGGTGCTGGATTACTGAATCTGTACCGGTACCGAATTGGTCAGGCACGAACTGCCCGACGCGTTGCAGGCTTGCAGCACGATATAGGCGTTGGCGGGTACACCGGCAGCGAGAAACCCCGCTAAATTCTGGGTGGCATACGGTCCGGCCACATCCGAACACAACATGTTGTCCGAATTGTCAAAGGTGCATGTCAGGGTATTGGTGGAATGGCACACATCGGCCGCCGACTGCTGCCCGCAGCCGCTTGCGAGAACAACATTGGTGCTGGGATCAAAGACGGGGCCGCTGTTGAGGGCAACGGTGGCCGTGTAGAAGGTGCCGGTAATATCCCAGCTGATCAGGAACTGACCGCCGTTCACGCCGGGATTGATGGGCACGACCCCCTGCGAGGCGGCCGATGTTCCAGTGACCGTGAATCCGGAGATGGCGATCGGGCCGTCAGCCCTGGGGCTGCAGCCGGCAAGTCCGGCCACCGACGACAGTATCGCCAACAAGGCCAGATGCCGGACTGCCCGATGCCGCATGGTGTGCTCCTGGGTATGCTGCGCCGCGCGAAGCGCCGCGCGGCAAGATTAAATTCCATGCGGCCAGCGCTGATCTCCTGCATCGAACCACGGCGAGCCCGCTTCCGGAAATTCCGGTCCGCGGTCCCTATCCTCCACGAAGCGGTGGTAGGGTGCAAGAGGTCCAGCGTGCCCGCGCGAGACCGGGGTGCGGCGTCTGGCTTCCAGTCAGCGCAGCCCTTCTACGGCCGTCACCGACGGCCACCATCGGCGGGAACCTGGGGTTCGGCTTTGGGGGTATGGGAGGCGTGCCGCGTGGGACCGCATTTTGCGTCGCCCGTGACATCCGGACCCATGCGCCCGGCTTGCGTGGAATCAGGCTCGGACGTAGGGTGTGGGCACGGTGAGGCGGATCACCGGATCAGCCATCCGCGCCTTTTGGGGCTGCAATGCGTTTAAGGCACAGGCGGGTCGCAGGGTCGGTGTCCGGACGATCCGGTGCGGTCACGTTCAGCCTAGCGGCCGCATCCGACCCCGGCTCACCGATCCTCCGCTACCGGAGAAAGGCATGACGTACCGTAACGCCGCCGCAGACGCGCCAGCGCCGGGCGGGCGAAGGGCGCGCGACGGTAGGGCTGGCCCGCTTCCGCCCGGCTGATGCCGCGGTCGGGTTCATTCGAGGAACAGGAGCGTAAAATCCGTGCACGAGCGCGACGAGCCAGTCGTGGATCATTCCGGTCTTGCAACCCTGTCCGGCACCAACACCGGTGCGAGTTCCGGCAAAACCACGCCATCATCGGTGTTCGGAGTATTCTTGGTCTTCTTGCGCCTGGGACTGACGTCCTTCGGTGGCCCGATTGCCCATCTGGGATATCTGCGGACGGAATTTGTCGAGCGGCGCAAATGGCTGAAAGAGGCCGCCTATGCAGACCTCGTGGCCCTGTGCCAGTTCTTGCCAGGGCCGGCAAGCAGCCAGGTCGGGATTGCGCTGGGGGCGTTGCGCGCCGGTCTGCCCGGCGCCCTCGCTGCCTGGTGTGGCTTCACACTCCCTTCCGCGGCGATCATGATCGCGTTCGGCTATGGGTTGCGCTTTTTCCCGCTGATGTCTGCCGCCGGCTGGCTTGGCGGCCTCAAGATCGCGGCGGTTGCCGTGGTGGCGCAGGCGGTATGGGGCATGGGGCGCCAGTTCTGTCGCGACCGCCTGCGGGCAACATTCGCAATCCTGGCCGCCATGATCGTACTGGCCTGGACCTCACCGCTGGCGCAGATCTCGGTCATCGCGCTGGGCGCCATAGCTGGCCGGTATCTGCTGCCTGCAGGGCAGATCGTCCCGGAAGAGCATGAGCAGTTCGGAGTGAGCCGCCGGGGTTCGGTTGCAGCTTGGGTGGTGTTTTTTGTGCTGCTGGCCCTTCTGCCGGCCGCGGCCGGCGTCATACGCAGCCACGCGCTCGATCTGTTCGACAGTTTTTTCCGAACCGGTGCGCTTGTCTTCGGCGGAGGCCATGTCGTGCTGCCTCTGCTGCGCGCGCAGGTCGTGCCGCGCGGCTGGGTGAACGACAGCGACTTTCTTGCCGGCTACGGCGTGGCACAGGCGTTGCCGGGACCGCTGTTCAGTTTTGCTGCCTATCTCGGTACGGTGAAAAATGCGAGTCCGGATGGATGGCGGGGCGGGTTGCTTGCCCTGACCGCCATCTTCCTTCCGGCATTTCTATTGGTGTTCGGAGCTCTGCCGCACTGGAACGCATGGCGCCGCCAACCGGCGATACGTGCGGCATTCGACGGGATCAACGCCGTCGTTGTGGGGATCCTGCTCGCTGCCCTGTACGACCCGATCTTTCGAAGCGCCGTGCATGGGCCCGTTGACCTGGTGCTCGTTCTGGCCGCTTTCGGAATGCTTGCGTACTGGCGGGTGTCTCCCGTGTGGGTGGTCATTTTTGCCGCCTTGAGCGGTATAGTCCGCGGATAAGTCCTGCCGATAGTACAGCAGGGATGCGGTCTTGCCGGGTTGGAGTCCAGGCAATCTGTCAGTCCGCACCCGTTCTGAACGCAACGCGTTCAGCGCAGCGGCGGATGTACTGAGCCGTGGTGCATCGCACTGACGTGGGCGTAGCGGAAATGACCGGCGAGGATCGCGAGCACTTCGCGTTTCGTGGGCGCACGGTTATTCTCGAAAGTGAGTGGGCAATCGTCGACAAAGGCATCGAAGAGTCCGCTTACCTTGAGGAATTCGATGAAGAAGGGCAGCTGCCCGCGGGGCGTGACGGCCGCCGCGGGATCCCACTCCACGTGCACCCGACCGCCGAAGGTATCGAGCGCGACGGGATCACGGGCCCGTCCCATTGCCTGGCGTTTGGCTTCATCCATGGGTGAGTCCTCCTTGAATCGGAAATCAGTAATAAGCGCCTGATTCGGCGGGGGATGGTTTAGCAGGCGGAGGGTCGAATTGCCGAATTTAGGTTCAACTGTTCGAGCCCTCATCGAGCCGGGGGCGGCGTGGAAAGGGGGCTTCAACGTGTCCGAGCAGGAGATGCGCGAGCGGCGCGAATCGCTGGACGCCCTGCATCCGCAGGATGTGGCCCAGGCCTTGCTCTACGGTTTCGCGCAGCGGGCACATGTACCGGTAGAAGAATTGCTGGTGCGCCCCGTGCGTCAGATCAGTCCTGACAGGAAGTTCCATTCGCGCGTTACCGGACAGCTAGGTGACGACCTCGCGGTAGCGGCATCCGTGGGCGCACCAGATGGCACAGATCGGCTCGCCATGGCCGATAGGGGGAATATGCGCGGATGGCCCCGTCTCTTGCGCGAAGCACGGAGGCGGGCTTGAACGGCCCGGGAGGGCATCCAGCCCGCAGGGGCCGGTTTGACAGGTCCGTGAGCAACCGCCGGCGGTTGCAGCGGTGTGCGCGCCGCCGGCGGTTAGGTCGGGATGCCTTCTTAGCGGTTCCTGCCGGCAAACACGCCCAGCAACTGGAGCAGGCTGGTGAACAGGTTATAAATGGCCACGTACAGGCTCACCGTCGCCATGATGTAATTCGTCTCGCCTCCATGGATGAGCGCGCTGGTCTGATACAGAATGTAACCGCACATCAGCAGCACGAACATGGAGGACACCGCCAGAGTCAGTCCCGGAATGTGGAGAAAGAGATTGGCGATTGCTGCAACGAAGGCAATCAGGATCCCAGCCATGATGAATCCTCCCATATAGCTGAAATCCTTGCGCGTGCTGAAGGCGTATGCCGACAGGCCCAGGAAGATGGCGCCCGTGCTTCCCGCTGCGTAGAGAACCAGTTCGCTGCCATTGCTGAAATTGGCGATGTAGAAGTTCAGCAGTGGCCCGAGTGTATAGCCCATGAAACCGGTCAGCGCGAAGATCGACAGGATTCCCCAGGCGCTGTTGCGCAGCGCCCGCGTCGCGAACAGCAGACCAAAATAGCCGACCAGGACGAGCAAGACATTGGGCATGGGGGCATGGGTCAGCATCGCAAAACCTGCAGCCGCGGCGCTGAAGATCAGGGTCAGTGCCAGCAGGATGTAGGTGTTCCGGATGACGCTGTTGGTCGCCAGGACGGAAGTCTGGCCATAGGCGGTCTGGGTCCGGGAGGACGGAAGATTCTGGTTCATTAAATTTCTCTCGCAAACGATCCGTGAAAGACTGATTTTACCTGCGTTGCCCAAATAGGGCTATTTCTGCACCTACACCTGAGACCGCAGCCGCCGGCAAATGGTTCAACAGGATACCGCAGCCCACAAGGGACGCAAATAGGGGAGCGGGATGTCGCCACCAGGGGAGGGCATGGGTTATGCTTCGGTGGGCGACCGGCCGCGGGCGGTCGCCTTGATGTGCGGATTGCCAATCCGGAGGCGTGGCAGAGTGGTTGAATGCAGCTGACTTGAAATCAGCCGTACCTGCAAGGGTACCGTGGGTTCGAATCCTACCGCCTCCGCCAGTTAAACGCATAAGTGGTTGATAGTGTGTATTATTGTATCTGGCGTGATTTCCTGCCCGTGCGCCTACCCACGTCTTGGACAGGGACTGGAGCGTTCGGCGCGGGCCCACGAGGGTCGGCACGACAAGGTCGGCAAACGCGTCTCGCAGACCCGATGAGACCTGTTCGGCGCAGAAGCCGTCTCGGTGGACGCAGCGTTCGCCGCGGTACTGCCGGGATTAAGGCGCCGCAGTTGACAACAATTCAGGCCGTTTTGTGGAGGGCACGGATCACGGCCGTTCGCCAGGGTCAATGTTCGTGTTTTCCGTGTTCCGTCAGGGGTGCAGTTTGATCCGAAACCCGCTGCCGGAGCTTGCCGGGTCAGTACCGGCCTTGGAGCTTCGGCGTATTCAGGCCTTCTTCCGTTCCGTTTCCGAATGCACATAGTGTGACGTCCGATAGAGGAACCTTTTCTCGACAAAATGCCACGACAATAGTGACAGCAGTGCAACGATCACTGCGGCGGCGGCGAGTGCCGGATACGGCGCTCTTGCGAAATATCCCATCGCGATAAGTGTCTGCAGAACCGGAAAATGCACGATATACACCCTGTGGGATAAGTCCCCATATCGGGCAAAATTTCCCAGGTACCGGATGCACGCTCCTAAGTAGGCCACCATGATCGCGACGCTCATCGGATAAAACACGTACCATCCGAATATTCCCGCAATTACAAGCCCCAGTATCGCCAGCAACGCCAGCTTCCATGCATGACTCCGGAAGAAATCGAAGTAATAGTAGATCAGTGCGCCGGAAACGAAAAAACTGAGCTGTCCCGGCAACCGCACCGCCGCGTGAACCTCTCCTCTGGAGCTGAACCACTCATAGTAGACAATAGACGCGACATAGATGGCAGTCATGACGACTGCAGGGTTGAAGCGCCAACGCCATGCCACCAGCACAGGGACGAACAAATAAAACATGACTTCGACCTTGATGGTCCAGAGCGAGCCATTGACCGCATTAAGACGATTTGTGGCAAAAACGCCGGGAAGCTCCGGATGAAGCCAGTTCATGAATCCGAGGTTAGCAGTCAGATACTTGATGAGACCGTATCCAAAATAGCGGGATGCTGGGACACTGCTGATCAATACTCCGAGCAGCGCGGCCACGATAATCACAACGCTGTAGGCAGGATAGATTCGGCGAAGCCGCTTGCCGATGTATTGGCCGAGTCCTGATGACTGTTCGTAGCTCATGACGATCAGGAAACCGCTGATGACAAAGAATCCCTGCACAGCCAGCGCCGGGTCGGTGTAAGCGCCGAGGACGGACAGATGGGGATTGTTCGTCAAAGCGAACCCGTGATACAGAAACACGGTTGTTGCAAACAGCAGACGCAGCAGGTCAAAGTTGTTTTGTCGCGGAAGGCGCGGCATGCTGCTGCCCGGTGTCCGGGCCACGTCGAAGGTCATCTGACACCCGTCGCGGATAAACGGTACGGACGCCCCAGATATCGGGAGACATAGTGACTAAGGAAATTCATTTTCAGCCGTTCGGACCAAACCCTGCAAATGCCCGGAACGGCAGGATAGCGCGGAACGTGGCGCACAAAAATACTTGAGTTCTTGTCAACGGTTAGCGTACGGGATGCGTGGCGCAACGGTACAGAGATCAGGCGGCGAGGTTCTGTGCGTACTTTTCCCCGTACCATCACTTCGCATACCAAACCGAAGGACGGTTTCACTGGTAACCGCATGGCTGATTACCAGCTGTTCAGCTCCCGCAGACCCCCCAAACCCACCTCCGCACCAAATGCTGTTTCGGTTTCCGGGTTGACAAGGCATGGTCGGCTCCCTGGTTTCGCGGTATCTCAAAACGAGCGAGGACGACCACGGACACAACTGTGCGATTCCCGATGTTTCCGGAAAAGGACCTTCCCGAGAAGTTCGACGGGGCTGGGCGTTGGGCGGCAGATCTGAGTGAGGACACCCGAGCCACTGCGGCAAGACAATGGCGCTGGGCCGGCCGCACGGTCCAGGGGAGTGGATAGCCATTCCAGACGAACGAGCAATGGCCCTCGGCGACCTCTGTAGGAGTGGGGGCGTGGGTAAATGGCCATATCCATAATGACGCGTCGATGGGGCCATTCATCGAGTCGGATTGAATCAGCCCGCTGTGAAACAAGTGTGTGGCAGGGGATGCCGGTATGTCATCGGTTTGCTACCCACACGAAAGTCCGAAGAGCCGTTTTATTAAGCGGCCTTGTGTTTTCGGATCACGCCCAGTAACCCAACCAGACCCGAACCGAACAGCCATGCCGCGGGTGGCAAGGGCACGGGGTTAGGCGACACGGGCACACCGGTGGGTGTCATCAGGAAATTTGCGCTCTGGCCATTGGAAAGCAGCCCGAACCCCACAATCTGACCGTAATTGTTGACTGCAGTGGCCCGTTCCAGCAGCGCCCAGCCGGACCCGGCCGGAAGCTGGCTGGCAAGGTCCACTATCTGGCCATTGGTCTCGACATAGGCACGCTGCAAACCACCCGAGGTATCATAATAACCCACGATTTCACCAAGATTGTTGATGCCTGTGGCTATGTTGTCCACACCGCCGGACGGGATGCCGAGGTTAAGCATCTTGCTGTCGCTGTAGAGAAAGGAATACGTCGGACCGCCAGAGTTCCAGAAATTACCTATCACTTCGCTGTTGCCATTGATGCCGACGGCCCTGCTCAACGTATCGCCCAGCGAGGTACCGATGTCCGTCATCGCGCCGTTGCTGTAGAAAAAAGCCTGCTCCGCACTGGCTAGAGTCGCGCTCGACCCTACCACCTCGCCGAGGTCGTTGATTCCCAACGCGCTACTGCCTCCGCTACTCGTATTGCCGCCCGGCAGCGTACCGAGGTCTTTCATTGTCCCGTTGCTATAGAGGAACGCGTTGTCCACGTTGGTCGATGTGTAGGCATCCCCTGCCACTTGGCCACTGTCGTTGATGCCCGTGGCAAAGCTCGATCCGCCGCCCGAAAAGGTACCAAGGTTTATCATTGTCCCGTTGCTGTAGAAAAAGGCACGGCTCGCACCGGTCGACAAAACATCTGAGCCCACCACTTGGCCGTTGACGTTGATGCCAGTCGGGTTGCTCCTGCTGCCGCCCGGCAAGTTGCCGAGGGCAGTCAACGTTCCGTTGCTATAGAGATAGGCATTATCACCGCCTGGACCCGCCTGGCCGACCACTTGGGCATTGTCGTTGATGGCAACCGGATCGAGACCGATGCTCGTGATGGTATAGCCACCCGTCGCCCAGGCCGGAACCGCGTGAATGCAGACGCCCACGAGCGCGGTCAGCGCGAGGACCGAAATACGGGCCTTGGGGAGGCGAGGAAGTGATGGACACCGCCACGCCTTATGATGGATAAGATTGTCCATGATTACCTCACTGTCTCTGAAGATGTTGCAGCTTTGCTGAGATTTTTCTTACCGTACGTTATTTTTTGTAGAGTTGTTGTATGGTCACTGCTCACCCCCCCCCTATAGTTGATCCGCGCTTCCGGGGACTTTTGAAGAGCTGCGGATATCCTAACGACCATCGGGTTACAGATAGGGTACAGATTGATAAGGATCCCCGCAGGTATGGGCCAGCTCCCTTCTGTGCTGTAAATCTGTAGCACTTGGCTACAATTGCGTAAGCATTAGCGAGGGGCCATGGAGAATACAGTCACAGTCCACGCCCGCTGGGACGACGAGGCACGCGTCTGGGTGGCCGAAAACGACGACATGCCCGGCCTCGCCATGGAGGCTGCCTCGGTCGAGGCGGTGATCGAAAAACTCAAGTTCATGATGCCCAGGCTGCTCGACGAGAGCGGAATCCCCGATGGCACGCAAGTTCCCTTCAGGCTGCTGTCCGAAGCTGGCATCATTGCGCCACGCGCCGCCTGCGGCTGATGGCGGACTTTTCGCCGGAAATAAAGCGCATCTTGCGCTGCCAAATGCAGCTTTGTGCAAAGCGCCGAGGGCGATCACGAAATCTGGTATTCCCAGCGCACTGACAAGCGCTTCGTCGTCCCAGTCAAGCGCCTGGTCGTCCGTTGCAGGGTGATGTACGTAGGCGTACACTGTGTGTACGAATACGGACAGAAGAGGAGGGCCGCCATGGCGCGTTCCATCCCAGTCACGCCTGCCAGACCGGCCGCGGTCGACCTGCACTCGCGCAAGGCGCGCGAGTCCCTCGCGCACACCGTTACGCGGCTGTTCGACCGCTGGCATCTGGCGGCCAGCGATCAAGCAGTACTCCTCGGACTGTCCCCCGAGTCGCGCACGGCGTTAAGCCGCTACCGCCGGGGAGGGGCGCTGCCCGACAGCGAGGACTTGCTGGCGCGGGTCGGCCATTTGATCGCGATTCACGATGCACTGCGGATCATGTTTCCGTACAACCCCGAACTTGCCTACGCCTGGGTCGCCACGCCCAACACGAATTTCGGGGGGCTGACGCCGCTTGCCTATATGCGCGCCAATGGATTTCTGGGGGTGGCAAAGGTGCGCCGCTATCTCGACTTTGAGCGCGGGCGTTAGCGCCGGTGCACCCGGACCTCTTTGATGCGCTCGTCGATTTCGACGAGCCTGTCTACCGCAACATCCGCTCCATCCGTGTGTCGCAGGCGCTGCACGAGGACATCGCCGCATCTGCCGAGGACCAGGCAATCGCGCTGGCGGCCGCGGCCCTGGGTAAGCCCCCCTCTGAGGCGCCGTTGCTCACGCGCCCCCTCGACTATGGAGTCGACATCGTTTATCCGTTCCTCCCCGAATCGTTGCACCGTACAAGGTTTTCCGACGGCTCGCGCTACGGCGTGTGGTATGGTTCGCGCGAAATCGAGACCACGGTGCACGAGACCGGCTACCACTGGGCCCGGTTCGTGCGCGCCTCCTACGGCGGCCTAAATACTGAACTGCGATCGGACCGGCGGGTGTTCACGGCGCGGGTACGTGCACTGCTCGTCGATCTGCGCGGCAAGGAGAAGCGCTATCCGGATCTGCTCCATCGAAGCGACTACGCTTTCGCGAACGAGGTCGGCCGTTACCTTCATGATCAGGGACAAAATGGCGTCCTGGTGCAGTCCGCGCGTTGCGACGGCACGAACATTGACGTTTTTCGCCCGCAGGCGCTGTCGGACGTGCGGGACCGATGTTATCTGAGCTACCGGTTCGTTCCGACATCTGACCGGCTGGTCGTCGAGCGCGTGCCCGGGCGGATCTGGCTGCGGATCAAGGTATAGGCCGGTAGGGACAGAGACTTAACTATGCTCGCGCAGCATGGCGGGTCGCCCTTCGATGCGCCCAAGCGGCGGATTCGAGCTAACCGGCGATCTGCCTCGGTCGTCCGATTCAAGTCTCTGCAATGGTCTCGTTAGTATTGCCTCCAAACATCCTGTCCATCCATTTCAAACAGGGGTCGTCCCAGAAAACGGAAAGGATCGACCGCTAAGCGCGTGCCGAGGCTGCAACCCAGCGGTATAGGGTTGGAATGGACGCTCCGAGGGCAGCGAGAGGTGGCCTGACGGTGAGCTGCGTAGTGGAACGGCCGTGAATTGTTTGTCCCAACGGTAAGAAGATTGGATTTATTCTAACAAAGCCGGTCTAATTATGTGGGTCTACGAGGGACGCTGTGGCGTCTGGCCGCCCGGGCGTGCTCCCGGATACCAGACCGGACGTTCTCGGTCGACGCTGGAGAATAAACCGAGCTTCATGACCCTATATTTCTGATAAGGATAACGACCATGAGAAAACTCTTTTTGTTTGGCATCAGCAGTGTCTTGGCTGCTGCCCCGATTCTGTCTCAGGCCGCCACCCAGGCTCCCAGTCCGGCGGCGCTCTGGCAGAAAGTGCAGGCACTGCAGAAGAGCCACGCCCTGATGCTCGGCAGCAAGGCCTATCAGCCTGGCTCGCGCACGGTGGACGCCTACACCATCGATCTGGCCAATCAGGCGGAGAATGATGCAGTCCGCAAAGCGGGCAGTATCGAGAAAGTACGGCGCTACCCCAATGGCGCGCTGGTGGTCAAAGAAAATTTCAACGAACAGCGGAAACTGACCGGCGTCACGGCCATGCTCAAGCTGGACGGCTATGACCCGGCGGACCGCAACTGGGTCATGGCGGCCTACAGTCCGGCAGGCAAGGTCGTAGCATACGGCAAAGTTCCCGCCTGCATCGCCTGTCACACGATGGTGAGGAAGCAGGATTTTGTGTTCGCGCCGCCTCCCGACCAGCTGCTTCCCGTTTCGGTCTGGAAAGCGTTTTTCCCGAAGCAGGATATCGCGCCCGTGTATGCGCAACTGTTGCGGTCCCATGCGGATGCCGTGGTGAAGTAGACGGCGGACTGCGCAGGCCGGGATTGGATACCGCGCTTCCTGGCGCCACCGCCTGGGTGCACGTGCCGTGGCCGTACCAATTTGGGCGGGAACCGGGCGGTAACGCCGGCCAGGGACCGTTTGCTCCGGGCCAGGGTGGCGTGGGTGTTTTCCCGCAGCCGAGGTCAGTCAGCCGCCCGCCGTCCGGCGACAGACTGCGGACGGAGTGACGGTGGACGCCGTGCGGCCTGGGCGCTAGACTCCGTCCGTTCCAACGAGCATTCAGAATCACAATAACGGCTTTCAGCCACCTGACACTTCAGACTTCACTCCATGACATTATTCAAAGTCCTGATTCTCGCGCTCATTCAAGGAGCCTGCGAGCTGCTCCCGGTTTCGAGTTCCGCCCACGTGATCCTGGCGGAGAAACTGATGGGGATTAACCCGACGGCACCGGAGATGACCTTTCTTCTGGTCATGCTTCATACGGGCACGATGTTCGCAGTCTTGGCGTATTTCTGGAAAACGTGGCGGGAACGCTATTTTTCGTCCGCGGCCGCGTTCTGGCCATTCTTCTGGCGTGTGGTCGTGGCGACCGGCCTGACGGGTACTGTCGGACTGATATTGCTGGTGATCATCGAGCGGCTTTTCATGCGGGGCATCGCGCACCCGCAAATTGAGATGCTGTTCGGAAATTCCTATATCATCGCGGCCGGCCTGGCTGTGGTTGGCATCATGATCATCCTGTCCGCGAAACGCGGATCCAGGAGCGATTCCCAGGAAGCGCCGGGGCTGCGTGACTCGATATGGATCGGCATCGTCCAGGGGTTCTGCCTTCCGTTCCGGGGATTTTCGCGTTCCGGCGCGACCATTTCGACCGGCCTGTTCCGCAATCTCAACAAGGAGCGGGTGGAAGAGTTCAGCTTTGCGCTGGCTGTCGCGCTCACCCCGCCGGTCATCGCCAAGGAAGGCTACCGGCTGTACAAGTCGGCCGCGGCAGCCGGCGATGCCAGCCATTACTTTTCGTTGCTGTGGCCGAGCTTTTTCGGAATGCTTGCCAGCTTCATTGCCGGCCTGGCCGCGCTGCGCCTGCTGTCGCGCTGGCTGGAGCACAACCGCTGGCACTGGTTCGGTTACTATTGCTTGCTGGTGGCCGTAGTGGTGCTTGCCGCCGAATGGTTCTGGCATTGAGCCGCCATCATACCAGTGACATGCGAGTATGCGCCGACCGAACCTGGCGCGTTGTGCTTGACAATACCCGAAGGCCTAATTACATTCGCCGCCGTCGCGGTTGACAGAGAAATCCATGGATTGCAGCCCTAGTAGCAGAACAGAAACGCGGTGAGGTCGGTCCGCAGGATTTCGCTTTAGCTCCCTGCCGCCGCCTTGCTGTTGAAACGAGGCGGCGCGCCCTGTGTTAGTTTTAAATTTGATTCCTGGCCGGTCGATCCGGTGGCTGCTGGGGCGTGCAGTTCCTGGCGTCACCCGTTGCTGTGCGCGGCGCGGCGCGGCGCCGCATACCCGTCCCTGCCGCGTCCATCCGGCTGAATCCGGACCCATCATTCATCCGGCCCGCACGATGCCTGGGGCCAGGTGGTGGCGTCATTGCCGTGCGCGCAGGTCAGATTGGCAGGCCTGCAGCACGTTTCCCTACAAAAACCCCCAATCCCGGGCACTTCCCAACGGCTTGCGGGCCAGCCGAGCCTGCCGCTACGCGGCCGATTACGATGCGGACAGACGCCAGTGTTGCAGCCGGCCGCCGGAGCAAACCCCGCCCCGGATGTCCAGGCGGGCATTATTGCCGGGCCGGAGCCGTCACCGGTCCTCCGGTACTCTGGGCAGCGGTGTGGTCGACAAAATTCGGAGAGCGTCGCCGCAATGAAATGGTTCTCGCAGGTATATTACCGGTACAGCAAGACGTGGAAGATCATCAAGCTCTATTTCCTGATTGCCGGTCCGGGCCTCGTAGTGATGATTGCCGACAATGACGCCGGCGGGATCACGACCTACGCCGCTACCGGCGCCAAGTACGGCTACCATCTCATCTGGTTCCTCGTTCTGCTGGTGCCGGTCGCCTATTACGTGCAGGAGATGACCGTGCGCCTTGGGGCGGTCACCAAGCGCGGCCACGCCGAGGCCATTTTCGACGGCTTTGGGGCGTTCTGGGGCTGGTTTTCATTGATCGACCTCATGCTGGTCGACTGGCTGACCTTGGTCACGGAATTCATCGGCATGACGGCGGCGCTGCGGATCTTCGGAATCCCGTCGTATCTGACCGTCGGCGGCGTGTGCCTGCTTCTGGGCATCATTGTGCTGAACGGGCGTTACTGGACCTGGGAGAAAATCGCCCTGGTGTTCTGCGCGTTCAATCTGATCTACATTCCGGGCGCTTTCCTTGTGCACCCGTCGGTATCGATGCTGCTGCGCAACGGACTCGTCCCGAATTTCCCCGGGGGGTTCAACGGCGAGATGTTCTTTTATCTGATGGCGAATATCGGCACCACGATTGCGCCGTGGATGCTGTTTTTCCAACAGAGTGCCGTGGTCGACAAGGGCATGACCGAAAAGGACATCCCGTGGGGGAAGTTCGATACTGTGCTGGGATCGATTTTCACGGGTGTCGTGGGGGTGTTCATTTTCATCGTGGCCGGCACGGTGCTGAAGGGCATGGACATCGAGAGCGCGGGTCAGGCGTCGCGGATACTGATGGGCGTCAACCATTACCTCGGGACTTTCATGGCGATCGGCCTGTTCGATGCCGGACTGCTCGGCGCGATCTGTATCTCGCTGGCGAGTTCCTGGGCTTTCGGAGAGATCTTCGGATGGGCGCACTCGCTCAACAACAAGATCAAGGAGGCGCCCTGGTTTTATGCCAATTATTTCATTACCCTCATCACTGCCGGGGCGGTGGTCCTTATTCCCGGGGCGCCGCTTGTGCTGATCACGCTGTTTGTGCAGGTGGTGGCCGTCACGCTCCTGCCGGCTGCTCTGGTATTTCTGATCCTGCTGCTGAATGACGAGAAAACCATGGGAGAATACAGGAATACCCTGACCCAGAACATTCTCAACGGCGCGATTGTAGTGACGATTGTCGTACTGTCGTCCCTGTACGGGGTCAGCGTGCTGTTCCCGAATGTGTTCCATTAAGCGAGATCGCCATGTGGAAGATCGTGAAACGGCAGTTCACCAAGATCGGGGAGATCAACAGGAGATATTCCAAGCCCCGGATTGAAATGTCTATGCCCGTGCGGCTGTCCCTGCTGCTGTTGCGCGGTTATCTGCTCTTTCTGGTGGGTCTGATGATATTCCGGTTCATTACTCTGCTGCATTGATTCCGATTCAGGCTCCGGACACAGGACGGCACCAATGGCAACCATCATGACGACCGCCTTTTATCTCAGCGAGATAATCGGCAGGAAAGTATTCCTCGGGGCACGCAAGCTCGGGAAGCTCCACGACCTGGTCATCGCCGAAACCGGAAAGCTTCCGGCGGTCACCCATTTCGTGGTTGCCCGTCCGTTCGGGCACCACGCCCTGCTCATACCGTGGGAACAGGTGGAGGTCATCACCGAAACGGAAGTTGTCGTCCGCCTGGAGGGGATAGAGCAGTATGAAAAGGATCCCGCCCGGTCCAGTGTCTTGCTGAAGGACTATATTCTGGACAAGAAGGTGCTCGATCTCGACGACAACGAGGTTGATATCGTCTACGACGTGAAGCTGGTCGCCCGCAACGGAAAGATCTACGTCACCGACGTCGACTTCAGCCGCTCCCGGCTGCTGGGCAGGATGGGATTGAGCCGGCTGGCGCGCCTGTTTTCCGGAAACGGCAAAGCGGAAACGTTGTCCTGGGCCTATGTCCAGCCGTTGCCGGAGCACATCGGTCCGTTCTCCGGGGATGTGAAGCTCAAAGTGCTCAAGGAAAAGCTCTCGGAGATACACCCGGTGGATCTGGCCGACATCCTGGAGGAACTCGATCCGGCACAACGGCTCGCCGTATTCAGCCAGCTGGAAACCGGCCGCGCCGCTTCCACCCTGGAAGAGGTGGAACCTCGGGTGCAGCGTGACCTGATTTCCTCGGTTCACAAGGAGCGCGCCGCGGAGCTGATCAACAGCATGACGCCGGCACAGGCGGCCGACATCCTGGCAATCCTGCCGGCGGCCGACGCCGACGACATCCTGAAGCTTGTTGATCAGGAGACTGTCTCCAAGGTGCAGTTTCTCATGGCAAAGCACGACGAAAACATCCTGCATTTCGTGACATCGCGCTTCATCAAGTACGGCCCCGACACCCGCGTCGGCGAGGTCTTGGATCACTACGCCGAGGTGTCACGGGAGAAAGACGTCATCATCTACCTGTACGTGGTGGACGAGCACGACAAGCTGCTCGGGGTTGTCGACCTGGCGCGGCTGCTGCTGGCCAGCGCCCAGGACTCACTGGGAGCCATCATGGTCACCAACGTCATCCATCTGGATCCCGGCAGCACCGTGCTGGAGGCGTCTGAAACGTTCGCGCGCTATGGTTTTCGGGCGCTTCCGGTGGCCGACGAAACCGACAACATCCTGGGTGTGATCCCCTATCGGGACATTATGAATCTCAAGCACCGGTACGTATAGGGGATCACGTGTTGGGCGGATTGTGCCAAGCGCTGGAAGGCGTTTGATGGATTGACGGGGTTCTGCGGTAGGCGCTACGCATACGACGAATGGCACCCAAGAGGAAATCCAAAGCTTCCTCCGGTATCGGCTGCGTCGTGTACTCGGACACACGATCATGGTGTCGGACATGCCTGCGTTTGTGTTGGATAGCCACGGACGCTTACCCGTCCGTGGCCCTCCAAGGACGGTGCGTGCGGGTTGCAGGCTTCGACAATGCTTGTCATGACCGCCGACGGCCTAATGCGTGGCTTCCCGTTTGTGCCAGGCCCAGGCGGTTTCAATAATGGCGTCGAGACTTTCGTAGCGCGGCTGCCAATCAAGGTCCCGGCGCGCCCGGGTTGAATCTGCGATCAAGACGGGTGGGTCACCGGCACGGCGTGCCGCGGCAGCCGCCGGAATGCGGCGTCCCGTTACGCGCCGCGCAATTTCGATCACCTCGCGTACGGAATATCCCGTGCTGTTACCGAGGTTGTATACCGCGCTGTCTGCGCCGGCCATGAGAGATTGCAATGCAAGCAGATGCGCCTGTGCAAGGTCGCTCACATGCACGAAGTCCCGCACGCAGGTGCCATCGGCGGTAGGATAGTCAGTGCCGAAGATCGTGACGCTCGCGCGCTCACCGGTCGCTACTTGGAGCACCAGCGGTATGAGATGGGTTTCCGGCCGGTGACGCTCGCCAATCGCCGAAGACGCATCGGCACCGGCGGCGTTGAAATAGCGCAGTGAAACGTAGCGCAGTCCATGGGCTCTGGCGCAATCATCAAGCATGTGTTCGACCGCGAGCTTCGTGGCGCCGTAAGGGTTGGTAGGGAGACACCGGTGATCTTCGCTAATCGGCATTTTGTCAGGTTCGCCATATACGGCAGCCGATGATGAGAAGATAAAACACCTGACGCCATGGCAGATCATGGAATCCAGCAGTTCTATGGTGCGTGCCAGATTGTTTCGATAATAAAGCAAGGGCTGTTCCACGGATTCTCCTACCAGGGAAAATGCTGCGAAGTGCATCACCGCATCGATCCGATATTGCGAAAAAATCGCATCTAGCACTCTCCGATCGCCCAGATCTCCTTCAATGAACTGGCCGCCAGGAAGCAATTCACGATGACCTCGTGTGAGATTGTCCAGGACAATGACACGGTAGCCGCTCGTCAGCAGTTCCTTGACCATGTGAGAGCCAATATAGCCGGCGCCACCGACGACAAGCACGTTAGCGTTCATTCGCGGATCTCGAAATGCCGGATGCCCATTTCACCCATCGCCGTTTGACTGTCCGCCGAAAAGGCCGGGAAACGATCACGCTCAGCCACCCGGGTTCCTTAAGATTTTTACGTCAGCCAGTGAATACACCACCCAAGAACGATAAGGTAGTCCAGCCCAGGAATCCAGGGTTCCCCGCGGCGCGGGACGCAGCAATGACCGAGGTCGCTCGAGCGGGCGCAGTAGCGCTCCTGGGCCATTGAAACCGAAGTCGCAGGATGTCCTGCCCACCGTTGCGGGCACCACGATGGCGGCGGTCAGCCTATCGCCGGCGACGGCCATCCAACGGTCCGTGCGAGCAGGACTGGAAAGGGGAACATGCCATTCAAAGTTCCTCGCCCCATGATTGTGCGGGGGTCGCGCAGTGCATGGCATCCATTCTGCCATGGTATCCGGGCCGTGAACCCGAGGCGGCCAATGGACTGCTGTCCGGACTCCTATGACCTGGAGAAGGGCGAGGGCGAATTGACGGGGTGCCCAGACCGCTTCCGGGTGAAATGCACCCGGGACCGCCCCCCGAAGCCAGCGCAGCGGCCGGTTTTCTCATGGGGTACACGATGTTGCATCATGAAGACGTCTCCAAGACATCCGCATGTTAACCGTCTTTTATGAAATTTACCCCGTCTTCAAGGAACGTGGCTTATGGTCCATGGTCCTACAGGTGGGTATCGTCAGGGAAATAGGGGGAGCGATGCGCGGTGCCAGCGTCACGCAGGGAGGCTTCTCTGCGTATCTGCTGCCCTCCGGATTCGAGGGTTTCCGCGCGCGGGCCCATGGGCCAACGTGTGCATTGCCGGAATTTCCCTGATCCGCTGGCGATCAGAGGTCGCGTACATGGAATGGGAGATGACCGTATTGTCATCTTCCTGTCGGATTTTGGTAAACAAGCCGTTTTATGCTGGGCAGGCCCAACCGGTCGACATGACAGTAATATTTCACGGATTTGCATGAGAGACGGACGACGCGAGGTGCCTGGAAGAGAGGTGATTTCAGCCGGCACCCGCTCCCGGACTTTCGCATTGCCGGACTCTTCCGGACCGTCTGTCATGCCGCACCGCATTGCTGAAGGTGGTCGCCGGCCCGTTCCCATGCCGCGGATCCGGGGTCCAGCCGGCCGGGCCGGTGGTTCCGCGATCGCGGTCCTGGTATTTGCAACACTGTCCGGAGCCTCGTGATGTCCCCTCTCGATTGGGTAAAGTCTAAAGCTCTCCAGCACGGTACCGGACGTCGAAAGCGTGGGGCCGTCGTCATGTTTCGTTCACCGGCGCAAGCCGCGGCCGTCGCCGATGACGGTATGCCGCCGACGCACCGGATGAAGGTCCGCACCTTGCTTCTGTCCGACGTGCATCTTGGAACTCGAGGGTGCCAGGCTGAGCTGTTGCTGGACTTTCTAAGGCACTGCGAGTGCGAACAGATCTATCTCGTCGGCGACATTGTCGATGGCTGGCGGCTAAAATCGCACTGGTACTGGCCTCGCTCGCACGACGCCGTAGTCGCCTACGTGCTGGCCAAGGCGCGCGAGGGTGTGCAGGTGCGCTACATCCCGGGCAACCATGATGCATTCCTCCGGGATTCGGCGGATACGTGGTTTGGTGGCGTTGAGATTTTGAAAGAAGCGATTCATGAAACGGCTAATGGCCGGCGCTACCTGGTACTGCATGGTGATCGGTTTGACTTGGTAGCCACGTATACCCCCTGGCTAGCCCGGATGGGCGATATCGCCTACCGGGCCCTGCTGGCAGCCAATATTCCGCTTAACCGGGCCCGGCGCCGGCGGGGACTGCCGTTCTGGTCCCTTTCGGCCTGGACCAAGCTGAAAGTCAAGGAAGCGGTGAACTTCATCAGCGATTACGAGACCCGCATCGCCGCCGAGGCGCGCCGCCAGGGCGTGCGTGGCGTGATCTGCGGGCATATTCATCATGCGGCCATGCATGACAATCAGGGTGTGCTCTACATTAATACCGGAGACTGGGTAGAATCATGTACCGCCGTGGTTGAACATTTCGACGGACACTTCGAGATCGTACGATGGCCCGAGATACGCGGACGGAGCGATGCCGAGGTGGTGAACTTGGGCGCGGTTCGCAGGGCCCGTATCGCCTTTCGCCGGCGACTAGACGATAGCGTTGCCGCCGGTCCGGCACGCCGGCCCGGCCGCCACCGCATGCCGTAGCGGTAAAGACCACATAGGCGGCCCGTGCGGCGGACAAGGCACAAGACCCATGATTCCAGCGAGCATGATCACACTTGGCACCTGGCCGAATTATCTCGGGCAGTACGGCTATGCGATCGTATTTCTCGCTTCGCTGGTCGAAGGTCCGATCGTCACGGTGGTGGCGGGTTTTCTGGCGTCACAGGGCGTGTTGAGTGTGGCGGCCGTGTACGTTACGGTGGTCCTGGGTGACCTGGCTGGCGACGCGCTGTACTATGCTGTCGGACGCTGGGGCATCGGTCGGCTGCCCTGGACCGGCCGCCACGGCGGCCGCCTGCGCCGGCGCATCGACGCATTGCGTGAGTACATCCGCGCCCGTCCCGGCCGTGTTCTGCTGTTCGGCAAGCTGACCCATTCGGCAGGATTTGCTGTGCTGCTGGCTGCGGGTGCCGCCCGGGTGCGTCCGGTGGTTTACATGCTCTATAACCTTCTGGGTACGCTGATCAAATCGGCCGCCCTGGTGCTCGTTGGTTATTTTCTTGGACGCTTCTACGCGGCGTTGCGCGGCGATCTGCGCCTGGCCTGGGTGATCGGTTTGTTGCTCGCTGTTCTGGCCACGGCGGTCGTGGCACGCCACCTTTGGGCTGCGCGCGACCTGAAGGACATCGAATGACGCTGCCGTCGTCCGGAGTGTCGTACCCGCTGCGCGTGGCCGTGTTCACCGACAACTTCCATCCGGAGCTCGGCGGCATCCAGGACTCCATTCTCGCGAGCGCACGCGAACTCGGGGCGCGCGGGCATCGCATTGCGATATTTGCGCCGGCGGCGGCGGATCGCGACTACGCGCGTGCCGGATTGCCCGTCGCCGAGCCGGACATGGGCCCCAACGTCAGCGTCCGCCGGCTCTTCTCGCTTCCCGTGCCTAGCTCCAGCCAGCAGTCCCGTCTGGCAGTGCCCATCGGCCGCTGCCGGCGCGAGATTGCCCTGCTGCGGCCCGACGTCATCCACAGTCACACCTTTCTGGGCGTCGGGCTGGAGGCGTTGTGGGCAGCGCGGGGAGCGGGCGTGCCACTGGTGGGAACCAATCATTGGGCGGTCGGAGCATTTGATCTGTACGCTCCGGTGGCGCGTGCCGCATTCCGGCGCCTGGCGGTCAGCACCGTGACACGCTACTACCAGCGCTGTGACCGGGTCACTGGTCCATCACGCTTCACTGTTGACGACATGCTGCACAACGGCCTGTGCCGGCCCTGTAGCGTGATCTCCAATCCCATCGATACTCGCAGCTTCCACCCGCTGGATGATGACGCCAGGCGCGCCATCAAGCAGCGCTGGGGACTCACTGCCGCGACCATTGTCTACGCGGGTCGCATGGCTCGCGAAAAGAGCGTCGACGTGCTCATTCGTGCCCTTGCCGGAGTGCGGGCGCAGCGCCCGCAGGCCATGCTCGTGCTGGCCGGGCATGGCAGCGCCCGCGATTCGCTCGCCGCGCTGGCCCGCGACTGCGGGGTTGGCGACGCCGTGCGCTTCGTCGGCACCTTGCCGCACGCCGCATTGGGCGAGCTGTTCGCGGCGTCCGAGGTGTTCGCGATCGCCAGTAAGTCGGAAACCCAGAGCATGGTTGTGCTGCAGGCGATGGCCTGCAGCCTGCCGGCGGTGGGCGCCCGATTCGGCGGACTCATTGAGCACATACCGCCGGAGGCAGGCCTGCTGGCCGATCCCGATCGACCGGACGACTTCCGTGACAAGCTGCTCACGCTGCTCGGCGACCCGTCTGCCCGGATGCGCATGGGTGCCGCCGCCCGGCACTTTGCCGAATCCTTTTCGGTCGATTCGATCGCTGACGCCTGGGAAAATCTCTATCGTCAAGCCGCGCGCGATGCCGGACCGGACCGGCGGGCAGGTGTTGCGCGGTCCAAAAAGTCTGAAGGAAAACCCACATGCGCATAAGTATCATCATCCCCGCTTACAACGAGGAAAGGTATTTGCCCGGCTGCCTGCAGGGCGTGCTGGACGAGATTGCCGGCTGTCCGGATCCCGCAAGCGTCGAAGTGATCGTGGTCGACAATGCCAGCACCGACCGCACCGCCGAGGTGGCCGGTGCGTTCCGTGGCGTGCGGGTCGTGCGCGAACCGCAAAAAGGTCTGACTCGGGCGCGCCAAAAGGGCCTGTCCGAGGCGCGCGGCGACATCCTCGCCTATGTCGACGCCGATACCCGCATGCCCTCGGGGTGGATCACCCATGTGCTGCGCACCTTCGACTCCAGCCGTGACGTGGTCTGCGTTAGCGGTCCCTACATCTACTACGACGCCTCACTGGTGGAACGCGTGCTTTCGTGGCTGTACTGGACGGTGCTGGCCGTGCCCGCATACTGGATCATCCGCTACATGGTTGTGGGCGGCAACTTCGCTGCTCGCAAGGATGCGCTGATTGCCATCGGCGGCTTCGACACCGATATCGCCTTCTATGGAGAGGACACCAACATTGCCCGCCGCCTGCACGTCGCAGGCAAGGTCAAGTTCGTTCTGCGCCTGTCCATGCCAACCTCCTCGCGCCGCCTGCATGCCGAGGGGCTATGGACCACCGCTTTGCGGTACGTCGCCAATTTCCTTTCTGAGGTCGTACTCAAACGCCCGGTCACGCGAAGCTACAAAGATGTGCGCTGACCGGTGCCGTTCCGTGCCCTGACCGGCATTTACAGCCAGTCTGTTTTTTCTCGTGGGATGGCGGTGAACGCCTTGACTTGTCCTCGGGATGGGACCTGGCCGGCATTGGGTCGGTATGAATCCCGCGCTCCGCACC
>JAPTTX010000059.1:0-94202 GCA_028068195.1 Gammaproteobacteria bacterium | reverse complement strand
CTTCCGGCAGGTATCGGCGTGAACCCGCCGTTTGAATGACGGCACAGACACCAAAGGTTTGTGGCAGCAGTGTTTCGCGAGTATCCATGTTGGTTTTACGTTGCAAAGCAGACGTTCCGGGCTGACGCCAACTCTGAACACATCGTGATTCGGACGACCCGGAAGCGGCCGTTGCGATCTCCGGAACTCATGGCTCCTTTAGAAAGCCGGTCCGTGACGGATGTCCCGTTCTGGCGGCAAGAATCACTATTGCCAGCGCATTCGCTGTACCGGTTTCCTGTACTTCCGCTTTACTCCAGGAACCGGCCGAAAGACCAACGTGAACTATTCGGCCGGAGCGGTCATTGAGCGCTTGGTGCGTGCGCTGGCCCAAGACGGACACGATTCTGTTTGATGGCGGACACCATTCTGGAGTCATGGCGGACACTTTGGCCCTGCGGTCAGAATGCTGTCCGCCATGCCCAGCGGGGATAAGGGTCCGTCTGACAACCCCGGTGAGCGACTCGACGCAAGCCCGATAAACCGCCACCCTTTCGCCTTTTTCGGTCGAACCGAACCTAAGGAGGAAAGGGTGGCACAACCGAGGCTTGCCATGCGACACATCAAATCGATCCTGCGTCTCCATTTCGCCGGCGGCATCGACAGCCGCCGTAACATCGCCCGCGCCGTGGGTGTCAGCAAGACGGCGGTGGCCGACTGCTTGAAGCGCGCCGCTGCAGCAGGGATGTCTACCTGGGCGGCGGTCGAGCCCCTCGATGAGGATGCGCTGGAGCGCAGGCTCTATCCCGCCTGCGCGCCATCACGGGCGACGCGGGCCCGCCCCGTTCCGGACTGGGCCGCCGTCCGCGCGGAGCTTGCGCGGCGCGACCACAAGGTGACGCTCGCACTCCTGTGGACCGAGTACAAAGCGCAGCATCCCGACGGCTACCAGTACGCGCAGTTCACCGAGCTCTACCGCCGATTCGAGAAAAAGCTCTCGCTCGTGCTGCGCCAGCATCACCGGGGAGGCGAGAAATGCTTCGTCGACTTCTGCGACGGGATGAAGCTCACCGACCCCCTCAGCGGAGAACGCATCCCGACTGAGCTCTTTGTCGCGGCACTCGGCGCGAGCTCCTACACCTTTGCCTGCGCCACGCGGGGGCAGACCATCCCCGAGTGGCTCGACTGCCACGTGCGGATGTATCAGCCCAAAACTGCCAAATGCACAGAATTATGGCTCCAGGCACGCTGGCTCAAGCATGACCTGTCGCAAAGACTTGCTGCCTGCGGGGGGTGGTGGTCGCCGGCACTTGCCGCACTCCCAAGAGCGGGTGGCCGTCCGGTGCCGGGCACGGCAGGTACACGAAATCCAAACTATAATCATACTTTGGGTTCTTAGCATAACTAGAAAGTGAGCGATCAAGGATGCGGCAGTCTGCCGGCTGCGTCCGTTCAGGGTTAAAGGGGTACGCGCCCGTGTTTCGTTTGACCGGAATCCGCAGTTGCCGTCTGTGGCCTGCGGCAGGGAGGAACCGTGAGTGACGCGGCCGGCGGCCTGGAGGTGGACAGGTCCCCGGCATCGGGCCGCGACGCATTGATCCGCGCAGAACAGGTCAAGCTGCTGTATGCGAATCTTCCGGTAGGACTGCTAGCCGGCCTGCTCAGCGCGTCGGTGCTCGTTTCCGTGCAGTGGCGCGTGATCAGCCACTCCATCCTGTGGATCTGGTTCGCCGCGCTGGCGCTGGTGTCGCTGTCGCGCTATCTGGTTGCTCTGCGCTATGGCCGCCGCTCGCCCGCGGCAGCTTCGGTCGCGGCCTGGGAGGGCCGGTTCGTGTACGGTACCCTGCTGTCCGGGGCCGTGTGGGGTTCCGCAGGCCTGCTTCTATTGCCCGACCAGATTCCAAACCAGGTGTTCGTCGTCCTGGTGCTCGCCGGAATGACCGCGGGCGGGGTGGTGACCTATTCCCCGCTTGCCCGGGCGGCGCTGTACTTCGTTGCGCCCGCTCTAGTGCCACTCACCATGCGGCTGTTTTACACAGGCGGTAGCCTGCAATTTGCCATGGGCATGCTATCTCTCCTGTTCATGGTCATGATGCTGATCCTCGTGCGCCGGCTCTACGAGGCCACGCTCGGTTCCCTCAGGCTGCGCTTCGAAAACAGCGATCTGGTTGCGGTCCTGGCGCGCGAGAAGGCGGCGACTGAGGACCTTAATCGGGACCTCAGGCGGGAGATCGGCGAACGCGCGCGGGTGGAGGACGGGCTGCGCGAGAGCGAGGCCCGCTTGCGTTCCGTCGTGGACAATGTGTTGGACGGCATCATCACCATGGATGAGCATGGCAGGCTCGAGTCGATGAACGCCGCCGCCGAGCGCATATTCGGATACACCGCGGCCGAAGTGGCGGGCAGGCATTTCAGGATGCTCCTGCCCGAGTCCGAGCGCGACGAGTACGAAGGTTATGTCGAGGGCTACGCCGGTTCCGGAAAGCAGCGGATGATCGGATTCGGACTCGAGATTGCCGGCCTACGTCGCGACGGCTCGGCGTTTCCCATGGAGCTGGCGGTGAGCGGCATCGTGCTCAGCCGGAAGCACATGCTGATCGGAATCGTACGCGACATGACCGAGCGCAAGCGCATGGAGCTGATGAAGAGCCGGTTCATATCGGCCGTGAGCCATGAACTCAGGACCCCGCTTACGGCGCTGGTGGGATCACTCGGCCTGCTGGCCGAAGGCGTGGGCGGTGAGCTGTCGGAGCGCGGCAGATCGCTGCTCGACATCGCGCGCAACAACACTGCACGTCTGACGCGCCTGGTCGGTGACGTCGTCGACCTGGATGACGTGCAGCGCGGGACCCTGAGCCTCGACCTGCGCCATATGAACCTCGCCGATCTGGCATCGCGGGCGGTCGAGGAAGCACGCAGTCTGGCCGCGACGTCGGGAGTGGCTCTGACGCTGGTGTCCAGACTCGATACGGCGCCCGTATACGCGGACAGCGCGCGTATCATTCATGTGATCGACCATCTGATCGCGAACGCGGTGCGTTTCTCTCCGCATGGAGGTATGGTCGAGGTGGCGGTGGAGGAAGCGGGCGGAGACTTCCGCGTTACCGTGACGGATCACGGTCCGGGCGTTCCGGACAGCGCGCGCGACCGCCTTTTCCATGTATTTTCCCCGCGTGCCGAGGATTCCGGTTCGTCGCTGCTGGGCGGAGCCGGGCTGGGGCTGGGCGTCGCGCGCGCGATCGTCGAAGCGCATGGCGGCAGCATCGGTTTCGACGCTGGATCTGGCAGTGCCACGCGCTTTTACTTTGATCTCCCCCAGTGGCATGATGCCAGCCCGGACAGTCAGGCAGAAGGCGAGAATTGACAATGAGTTTCAAGAACGTCGAAGTCAAGACGCGGGCCAACATCTACCACGAAGGGCGCGTAACGAGCCGCAGCATCATCACTTCGGAAGGGGAGATGAAAACCCTGGGTATCATGCTGCCGGGCATCTACCGGTTCAGTACCGAGGCCCCGGAGCGCATCGAAATCACTCAGGGCCGCTGCCGGGTAAAGCTCTCCGGTTCCACGGCATGGAACGATTATGAGGCCGGCGACAGCTTTTCGGTTCCCGGAAACTCCCAGTTCGAAATCGAAATCGATGATCTGCTCGATTACGTCTGTCATTTCGGGTAGGTCGTCTGCCGGCGGCGCCGCACGCGGGTGCAGCCGGCCCTGGGGGGTTATCCCAGGGCTTCGATGAGTGCCCCGATATGGGTCTCGTAATGCCTCCACCGGCCGATCGCGCTTTGGTACAGGGGCTGGCGGACCTGGGCATAGCTTGCCGTGTTGACGTAGCGGTCCGACTTGTGGAACTCGAGGCAGCGCGCCTCCCAGGGCAGCGCGCAGAACTCGAGCAGCTTGCGCACCTCGCGCTCCGGATCGGTTACGAGCGTCTCATAGCGGATATCAAGCATTCCGGATCCGGGCGTCGAGCGCCAGTGGTCCATCAGCCGCTGGTAGATCCCGTAAACCGCTCCCAGCGAACGCAGGTTCGACGAGTAGGTCAGGTTCTTGCCAAAGTTCTGGAAGTAGCACGACAGGCAGGTATCGCGCGGATCGCGGAACACATGGATGATACGGGCATCGGGAAAGAGCTTCCGGATGAGTCCGATGCGCTCGTAATTGCCCGGCAGCTTGTCGCTCACATACCTCGCCCCGCTGGCGATCGCCGCGATGGCGTCGCGGTAGGGTTTAGCCAGTGCGTTCATCGCTTCGCGGGTGGCCCCTCTAAGACAGCCGGGATAGGGTTCGGTCCGGCCCAGTAATTCCGGCATCCGCCGTTCCAGGTTTTCGAGAATCTCGAGTTCGCCGGCGGCAGTGACCTCAGGATGGCAGGCGAGCATCTGCTCGACGAGCGATGTGCCGGAACGTGGCATGCCGACGATGAATAGCGGTACGGGCGCCCCCTGCGGCGCGGCGTCGGCTTCCGGCAGGTTTTCCTCGCTGAAAAACCCCATGATCTCTTCGGCCTTGCGGCGCGCGTCCTCAGGCTCGAAGCGGTGCGGGCTCAGGGCGTTGGCGGCCTGGTAATGGGTAAATGCGGTATCGTACTCGCCCGACCCGTCGTGCAGATTTGCCAATGCATGGTGCAGCTCGCGACGCTGTGACGGGGCCCAGGTCCGGCGCGCAAGCAGATCTTCGAGCATCAATTTCGCGCGCCCAGACTCGCCGTAGCGCGGAGCAAGCCGGGCGTAGACAATGGCGAAACCCGAACTGTCGGAAGTCCCAGGCAGCGCCAGCCGCAGGCATTCCCAGGCTGCATCCGGTCGGTTCTGCTTTTCCAGGATGAGTGCCCGGCTCGCGATTGCCTCGGGATGTCCTGGGTGGCGGGAAAGTCCGTGATCGCAGAGCGCAAGCGCCTCTTCCATCCTGCCCCGGTAAATCAGGATATTGGCCAGATATACGATGGCCGCGATGTCGTCGGGAGCGAGCCGAATCGCTTCCCGCAGGTGCGTGATCGCGGAGTCGTGGTGGCCGAGGTCGCGCAGCAGGCAGCCGGTCTGTTTGTGGCCTTCGGCATAGCCGGGTTGAAGCGCCAGCATCGAGTCGAATGCTGCAAGCGCCTCTTCCCATCGTCCCTGCATCACCCGGGCCAGACCGAGGCCGAGGTAGCTCTGGTGCCTGAGTTCCCTCGGGTCGACCGCAACCAGAGCGCTGTAGCAGGATTCAGCCTGTGCGAATTCGCCGAGCTGTCCGTGGACTGCGCCGAGTATGGAGATCACCTCGCGCCGCCCGGGCGCCGCAGCCCGCAGCTTCATGCCAAGGTTGCGCGCATCGGTCAGGCGGTTTGCATGGACGAGACCGAGCAGATCCTGGATCCGGGCGTCGAGCGACCGGCTATTCATGGCGGGAAGCGGGGTCCGCATTTGCGCCGGCTGCCGCCGTCCGGACCGGAAAGCTGGGGATGCGCCGCATGGGGCGATAGCATAATTTGACCTGCGGGCAACCACAACGGCCGTCCCGCAACGCGGGCGGGCAGGGCGGCACCGCCAGCGCCGGAGTTCCGCCGTGGCCCACCAGCCGGTGGGTTGCGCGCCGGGGCGCGCGCTTCGCCGCCACGCCGGCCGGCTGTTTGCGCGAAGCCGAGTTGCAGGCATCCGGTGATCCCCAGGTGCATTCTCGCGGGTGAAAGAAAGTCTCTGTATATAATGCAAAAATATTGAGGTTCCGTATGCCCTCGAAAGCGATTTGAGCCCGGAGCAGGTCGGCGGCTCCGGACCCGGCTAAAGCCCTTCTCGGTCCGGGAATCGGTGGGTTCGGTACTCGATCATGATCTCCAAGCGAGGGGTGGGACGCTGCGGAATCATGAGGTGCCGGGTGAAAAGGATTTGCGCGGATGCCGGCATCGTCGTAAGTTGCCTCATTGCGCCGTATGGGGTCGCCGGGTGGGTGCGCCGGGCGGTGGCGTCCTGACCTGCTGAACGATGGAGATACGGGAAATGAGCGATGATCGGACGATCGGTTTTATCGGCCTGGGGCAGATGGGCAGGCCCATGGCCGCGAATCTTCTCAAGGCCGGCTATCAGCTGCGCGCATACAACCGCAGTGCCGGCCGGATTCAGGACTTGGGGACTGCCGGTGTCCTGCCGGCATCAAAGCCTGCCGAGGCGGTGGCGTCGGGTGGAATCGTCGTGACCATGGTTGCGAATGACCAGGCCCTCGAGGAAGTGGTATGCGGCATCGGTGGATTCGGGGAGGCGTTGGGCGAAGGCGGCGTGCATTTGTCGATGAGCACGGTGGCTCCGGCCACAGCCCGTCGGCTCGCCGCCTACCACGCGGACCGCGGCAGCGCTTATGTCGCAGCGCCGGTATTCGGGCGTCCGGACGCGGCGGCCGCCCGGAAACTTTGGATCTGCGCGGCTGGGGCGCCGGCTGCCAAATCCCGCGTGCAGTCCCTGCTCGATGTCCTGGGACAGCGGGTCTATGATTTCGGGGACAACCCGACGGCCGCGAACGTCGTCAAGCTCGCGGGCAATTTCCTGATTGTGACCGCCCTTGAGACCATGGCGGAAGCTTTTACGCTCGCCGCCAAGAACGGCGTGGATCCGGCGCGCTTCGCGACCCTGATGGGCGAGACCCTGTTCAGTGGTCCGGTTTATCAGAACTACGGCCGGATTATCGCGTCGGGGACTTTTGAGCCGGCCGGCTTCAAGCTGTCGCTCGGAAAAAAGGACATTGATCTGGTGCTGCAGACCGCCAACGAGAGCCGGGTGCCTATGCCGCTCGCGAGCCTGCTGCACGATCGCCTGCTGGCGGGCCTGGCCCGCAACCGCGCTGACATGGACTGGTCGGCGCTGGCCCTGGGTGCGCGCGAAGACGCCGGCCTCAGCGGCGGGTTTTAGGACGGCTTCCCCGCCGCGGACGGCGCTCAGCCTCAGGCGCGGTTCGGTGTGATGCCGGAGGTCTTGCCGGACGCAGGGTCAGAACCAGACGCAGCCCGTCAATGCCGGGACCGTAGTAGCCGGGAAGCCGGTCGAGCTCCCGGAAGCCGAAGCGCTCATACAGCCGGCGCGCACCGTGGTTGCTGGCCCTGACTTCGGCCCGGCAGATTGCAAGGCCGTGTGCACGCATCCATGCCGTCCCCGCATCCAGCAGACGCCTGGCCCAGCCCTGACCCCGTAATCCGGGATGCACAGCCAGCGAATAGAGTCGCGCCCAGCGCGCCCGGCCGTTGCCGGCAGTGAGCCAGCAGGCTACGGCCTGGCCGTCCGCGGCCAGCATCCAGTACGCGTTGCGGTTCGCAAGCAGCCGCCCGAGCTGGGGGCGCGAGAATGCACCGTCAACCTTGCCGAAGCACTCCCGTTCGAGTGCCTCGATCCGGTCGAGGTCGGCCGGTCCGGCCCGGCGTATCGACAGCCCGGCGGCCATTACCCGGTCAGGGGACGCCTCAAGATGATCTTCTCGCCGAACATGGCCGGCCGGTAGCTCATCTTCACACGCCGCAGATTCTCGAAACCGAGGTCATCACCCACGTTAATATAAGTGCAGGTGCCAAAGACCTTGCTGAATTCCCGGAACAGATATTGAGCTGCGCCCTGGATGTTGAAATTCGTCTTTTCTATCAGAACGTTGGAAACATCCCGGTTGAGGCGTTCGCCGAACGTGAAGCCTTCCAGACGTCCATCGATAAAGAGGCTCATGCCCTCGAGGCGCAGTTCGTCGTACAGGGCGATGGCGCGCTGGATAGCCTTGCGTTCCATCTCGAGGTTGTACAGGAACTCCTCCACCGGCCCGTCCGGCAGGGTGCGCAGGCGGTTCTGCATCCAGGTGTTCACCAGCGCCCGTGCCTCGTCGCCGTGTTGCATGCTGAACGGCTCCAGGGAATGATTGGGATAGGCGCGCCGAAACTGGTTGATTTCGTTGCGTTTGGTCTTGTACGCATTGCCCCGGAGCTCGATCAGATCCTGGGTCCGGTAGATATAGTCGGGATTGGTGACCTCCACGTGCCAGCGTTCCCCGTTGATCAGGGCCGCCCCGGTTGCCGCGTCCAGCTCGAGGACCTTGAGAAAATCCTTATAAACGAAATCGAGCCGAGCCTGGAGCGGCGACGGGTTGTAGAGATCCATGATCTTCACGCAGATCTTGAGCGCCCGGTATTGGCGCGAGCTGTCGCCGAGCGGCGGCAGGAGCATGGTCAGGCCGTTGCCGTTCAGGGCAAACAAGCAGAAGCAGCCTTCGATGATCTGGTAAAAGCCGCTTGCCTGGGCCAGCCAGATGACATTGTTGGCGAAGCTGTAATCGGACAAGGCCACGTTGCTGCGGGCGCAGGCCTCATCGAAATAGGGCCGGGCGCTGCGGTCAAAGGGATACAGTCGGTACTTGCCGGCGACCAGATAGCGTTTGGGCGCAGACTCCTGGCGGGCGGTTCGCTGACCGCCGCCTGCATCACCCGGGCGGACGGGCGCGGGACCGACGGGAGTCAGGAAGTGGACATCCATCACGGCGTTGACGGCGTTTAGCATGGGCGGGTTCCTTTGTGGCCGGTGCCACGGCGGTTCCCGGCGCACGCTGGCGCCGTCACAGGTTCGGGAGGTTCGTTTTCATTTTTCTCGGGCACGGCGGCTCCTTATTTTTCAGAGAGAGTTCAGTTTGGGTAATCAGGGCGGTGGCGCGTGGAGCAGGGCAGGCACAAAAAAACGGGGCGTCTGGGCCCCGTCTGGCACTTCACGACGTCGAACCTCCACGTGCACTTGGCTGCGGAGGTCGGAATGAATCCGGTACTACAGCAATCAGCAGAGTCAGTCATGATCTCAGGTGGCTATTTACTCCCTAGTGTAGACGATTGCAAGCGCTTTTTGCGGTCGCTCCGCAATCGCCGTAATATAAAATCGCCGTGGCGGCACTCCGGCCGAACAGGCACCGCCGGGTCCGGAAGGAAGGCTCGCGGGCGTCCTGGGACAGCGGGTCTGCCGGTCGCAAGATCGCAGGCGAGGACGCCGGGCAAATCGGGCGGCAGCCACCTTCCGCTGCCGGAACAACAGGCCCTCATTCAAAGGGGGTAATTGAATGAATGCGATCGGCGCACCAGGCGATGCGAGAATGGCGACGGGTCCGGCGGCGGGGCGGTCTCCCGGGACCGCTGGGCGCGTTGGGGCGCGCGCCCCCCGGGTGGCGGTCATCGTGCCGGTTCTGAACGAGGCGGCCGGAATCGGCGATCGGCTGCGGGCACTGGACGGCGCTGGGTTCGCAGAGGTGATCGTGGTGGACGGGGGCAGCGATGACGGAACAGTCGCGCGGATCCGGACACTGGTTGAAACCCTGCCGGGGGTGCCCGGGACCCGCGGGCGCATCACCCTGCTGCATGCCCCGCGCGGACGTGCCGTGCAGATGAATCGCGGCGCCGCCGCCGCGACCGCCGATGTGCTTCTGTTCCTGCATGCCGATACCCGGCTGCCTCCTGGGGCGGCCGAAATGATCCAGGGCGCGGTACGGCAGGGGCATGAATGGGGCCGCTTCGACGTGCGCCTGGACGGTCGGCCGTATCCGTTGCGCCTTATCGAACGGGCGATGAATATCCGTTCAGCGCTGACCGGCATTGCAACCGGCGACCAGGCCCAGTTCGTACGCCGCGACCTGTTCGCGATGCTGCGCGGCTTCGCGCCCATTCCGCTGATGGAAGACATAGAGCTCTCCCGTCGGCTGTGCCGGCTGGCGCGGCCGGCCCGCATTCGCGCTCCCGTAGCGAGCGCGGCGCGCCGCTGGCTGCGTGGCGGAATTGCGCGCACCGTGCTGCGCATGTGGGGTCTGCGGTTTCTTTACTGGTCGGGTATCCCCGCGGCGCGGCTCGCGCGCCTCTACCCCGATGTACGTTGAGTGGGTGGCGGAGGTACCGCCGTGAAGCGCCCGGATTTGTTCATCATGGCCAAGCAGCCGGTTGCCGGACAGGTGAAGACACGCCTGGCACAGACCTGCGGAGCGGAGCGCGCTGCCGAGATTGCCGCCGCCCTGATCCGCGCGACTCTGGCGCTGGTCACGGAGAACTGGCCCGGCGAGGTCTATCTCTGCGGTGCGCCCGACGCCGGGCATCCGCTGTTCGAGCGGCTCGCTGCCGAACTGCATGTGCATCTGGCCTCCCAGGGGCGGGGTGATCTGGGCGAACGGATGCACCGCTTGCTGCGCCAAGGCATCGAGCGCAGAGGTGCCGCCGCGGTGATGGGTTGCGATGTGCCCCAGTGCTGCGCCAGCACCCTGGAGGTTGCCTATGAAACGCTCGCCCGCGGCGGCGGCGTCATCGGCCCTGCCATGGACGGGGGCTACTACTTCATCGGATTGCAGCGGGCCGAGCCGGCGCTGTTTGCCGGAATAGACTGGGGCGGCGACCGGGTCTACGCCGAAACTCGGGAGCGCGCTCGCAGGGCAGGGATCGGATTCGAGGTGCTCGCTCCCTTGCGGGACATCGATACCTGGGACGATCTGGTTGGCGTTGCCCGCGACCATCCTTCGCTTCAGCCGCTGGTGACAGGATACCCGCCCGCAACTTTCCCGCGGCCCCGGCAAGGGCTGTTCTGACCGCGAACGCCCAACCGGCTCCCGGTGGGCCGCATGTCTGCGGGTGGCTGCCGGCCGGAGCGATTCAGCGCGTCTCGGGGTCCTTGCCGCACAGGCGCGCAAGGCAGTCCAGGTAGGCATCGGCATCGGGTGCGGCCCCGGAGCGCCCGGCCTGCCACAGCGCTGCACCGAGGCAGTCCATCATGCGATGTTCGGCATCGTGTTCGCTGCCACCGGCGCACAGCGTCGCGTAGCAGGCACGCACGCCCGGCGGCTGGTCGATGGAAAGCTGCTCGGCGAGGGCGATATGCATGGCGAGATGCAGGAAGGGGTTGGTCTGTCCGGACTCCGCCGAATAATCGCGATCACCGTGGTCATCCGGGTTTTCAAGGATGGCGTGGTACTCCGGATGACGTCCGGCCACTGCCACGATCAGCGGCTCGATGCCCGTGAGAGGCAACCCTTCGCGGTAATGCCGCCAAGCATCGAAGAAGGTTTCCCGCAGACGTCCGCGATCCTGCGTGTACACGGCGATTCCCTAGGCGGGCTGCGCCCGGAACAGGCCCAGCACCGTCGAGTACTGGTAGAGGTGGTTGCCCCCGTCCACGGGCCCGATTTCGCCATTGCCGTAAAAGCCGATAATCGGCAGATCCGGGAAGCTTGCGCGCAGCTGGTCCAGATCGCGATCGCGATTTCCATAGAAGTTGGGCCCGCGTCCCATGCAGGGAAACATAAGGGCAAAATCGGGCGCTGCCGCGAGCTGTCCGCACGCCCGTTCGATCGTCAGGCGCATGTCACGTTCGGCGGCGAGCGTGTCGCGCATGGCCCAGAAAAGTCTTTCGCCCCGGGCGAGGGGATGAGAGAGTGTGATCGACTGGTCGTTCAGGTTGGCCGAGACGATGTGATTCAGCCGGAAGCGTCCGTCCCGGATCGCGGTATGGGGGTCCCCGAATGTCACTCCGCCCATGATCAGATGCAGCGGAATATGGTCCATCTCGCGCACGCCGATGGGCAGGGCCTGAACCAGGACGTTGAGCGCCGGATAGTGGCCGAGGCGCAGCACGTCGTATCCATGTACTTCCGCGATCTCGATCGGCGAAGTCAGCGCGCGCACCCCCTGCGAAGTACCGATGGCGCTCTGGCTGCCGGAGATGACCGCTTCGATGTGACCGCTTTCAGCAACGCGGCAGCCGCTCCATACCCGGAAGGGCCCCTGGCCGAAAATGTCTCCGGACACGGCACCGATGCGGGGCAGGGGTCGGTCAAACCAGTCGGCTGTGGCGCCTGCCGGCGTGCACAGGCTTACCACCGCCTGCGTTCCCGTTCCGTCCGGCAGCGCGAGGCGCAGGTCATTGCCGAATACCATCGCGGCCGCCCCGGGGCTGTCCAGCAGCCATTCCTGATCAGTCAGAACGCCGGCGCCGGTGCATCCGACGATCTGCAGGCTGCCGGCGGCGCGGGCGGCGGCCCGCAGCGCGGCGTCGGGGTGGCCGGCATAATGCGGGGTGAGGAACAGCAGCACGCCGTTGGCGCTACTGAGGCCGGCCCGCTTGAGCGCCGCGGTCACCGAGCGTTCCGCGTGTTCAGGGATGGCCCGGGATCCGTAGCTCAGGCCAGTGGCGACAGATCGCTTCATGTATCTAATTTATCCGGGTACGCACATAAATCATAGATAACGCAGCTGCCGCAGCGGGGCCGGCGCGCAACGCAGGTGTAGCGCCCGTGCAGGATCAGCCAGTGGTGTGCGTCCTTGCGGTAACGGGGTGGCACGGCCTGGAGCAGGTTTTGCTCGACTTCCTTCACGGTCCGTCCGGGTGCGAGTCCGGTGCGGTTGGCGACCCGAAAGATATGGGTGTCGACCGCGATCGTGGGTTCCCCGAATGCGGTGTTGAGGATCACGTTGGCGGTCTTTCGGCCCACGCCCGGCAGGGTTTCGAGTTCGGCGCGTGTCGACGGCACTTCGCCGCCGTGCCGCGCGAGCAGCAGTCTGCAGGTTTTCAGGATATTAGCAGCTTTGGTGTTGTAGAGACCGATGGTTTTGATGTAGCCCTTCAAGCGGCGCAGGCCGAGATCGAGCATGGCCTGCGGCGTGGAAGCGATCACGAACAGCCTGGCGGTGGCCTTGTTCACGCTTTTGTCTGTTGCCTGTGCCGAGAGCATGACGGACACCAGCAGCTCGAAGGGCGTGCGGTATTGCAGTTCGGTGGTGGGTGTTGGATTTTGGGCCTTCAGCCGGGCAAACAGCATGCGCCGTTGTGCCGGGCTGAGCAGGCTCGCATGCGCAGCCGCGCGCCGGCCGCCAGCGGAGCGGCCCCGGCCGGGGGGCGCCGAATGCCGCTGCCGGGCCTGCGTCTTCAGGTGTGACGGTAGCGCCCGATCTCGGGCGGCGCGGGGCGGGGATGCTGGGCGGCTTCCTGGACAATACCTTCGAGCATCTTTTCGTACTCCTGCCCGAGCTGGTGCATCGCCTTGTCGTCCAGCCTGGGAAAGATCACGTTCTCGATGAATTCTCCCAGGTCCAGCATCGGTGTAGCCCACAGGTAGTCATGCAGGTGGAAGTTCGCGTGTGCATGCTGGCCGAAGGGATAGTGGCTGAACTCCACCGCCTTGGTGAGAGACAGGTCTGGATCTTTCTGAACGAAGTTTTTTGCCCATTCGTGCCACCAGCGGTAATACCGCTCCTGCAGTTCCAGGCTGAGGCCGAGATCTTCAAAGAAAGCAAAAACGGCAACGCGGTTTGCCTTGCCGCTGAACGGGAAATGACCGGACATGCTCTAGCCTCCTGCGTGCTGGCATAGGGGAGCCTGTTGGGAACAGGCCTGCGTATTTTACGGGCCGCAGACCCGTTTGCCAATGAACCGGCTGGCCGGCGCCTCCGGGGCCAGGCGGACAGGCCGGGCTGCGGCCGCTCAGGGGTTCGAGACCGCGGTCTGACGCTCCCGGTGCAAGGCATCCAGAATGACTTCAGCCAGTTTTGCGTAGGCGCCGTCGAAATGATGGCCACCCCTCAGCTCCAGGGTGCGGCCGAGCCGTGGCGTGAACCTCCGGCACAGCGAGTGCGTCTCGTCCTGGCCATAGATGCACAGTAGGTGTCGCCCGGCGCGAAGCGCCTCGATCTCGGGAAAGATCGGCAGCGCCGAGGGCTGTCGCCCCGAGACCGGAAGCCAGTCCGAGAGGTGGAACTCGAAATCAACGTGCCGGCCCAGGCCAAGAAGTGCTATCAGATCAATGCGGCTTTTGAGAGCGGGCGGCAGGCGCCTCACCATAAAGGGCAGGACGTCCGCGCCGCGGGAATAGCCGATGAGGAGCGCCCGCTTCTTGTTCCAGTGCGCAAGGTAGTAATCGAGGATGCGCGTGAGGTCCTCGCCGGCCTCGTCCGGCGTGCGCCGGGTCCAGAAGTAGCGCAGCGAGTTCAGTCCTACGACTGAGTAGCCGTGTGCGGCCAGCGCGGTTGCCACCTCGCGGTCGAGGCCGGCCCATCCCCCGTCACCCGAGATCATCACGACCAGGCTGTCGTTGGCCGGAACCGTGGCCGGGACCTCCACCAGGGGCAGGTCCGTGACCGGCTTTGGTGGGCCGATCGCCGCCGAGCGCGCGGCCAGCTGCAGCAGCGCCTGGCGCACGAGCGCCATGGCGGCGTCGCTCTGGACCACCTCGCCGGGCCGGGCGCGGAGTACGGCAAACCGTGCCGAGGGGACGCGGGCGACAAACCGCGCGGCATGCTCCGGTGTACAGGACGGGTTCGCCGTGCTGTTCAGGACCGTCCACGGTGCCGTGAGTCTGCCGGCTTGGACGAGGTATCCACGCCCGCCGGGATTGCGCCTCATCGGCCAGCCGTCGCCGCGGCACAGCGGCCGCGGCAGCGGGCGCTGCGGACAGAAGTCAAAGCCCACCGCACCGCGGAAGGTACCGACGGGTGCCTGCGCCAGGGTTCCGTAGGCGACCGTTGCACCCAGGTCCCGGCCCACCAGCACTGGCCGGATGTAGGCCGGGAGGCGTAGCCGCTTCTGCATATACTGGCTCAGGGCCTCGAGATCGCCCGCTGGATACGCACACCGGACATGTGCCACGCGCCGGAGGTAGTCGTTGAGGTTCACCCCGAGCACCAGGGTGTCGGTGGCGGTCAGGACCCGGGCGAGCGCCGTGTCGTGGGCAGCCCAGCCGTGGCGGCCGGACAACTGCAGGACCACGTGTGCCGGCGGGGCCGCCGGCATGAATACTGCGACCGGACCGAGGCGGCCGAAGCGTACCTCGGCGGCCGGGGCTGTCCCGGCCCGGGCGAACCCGGCCAGCAGGGCAAGGACCATTATCGACAACCGCTTCATAGAACCTCCGCAAGGAAACCCGCGATCGGATAGCTGCGGGTTGTTCACTTCACGATCACTCCCTTCAGTCCGCCCGAGATCAAGGTTGCAATGCTGGTGAGTATGCGCGGCAGCGCGATGCCACCCGGGCTGGCGAGGTAGCGCGGCGTCCAGACCGGATCGAACTTCGCCTTGTACTGGCGCAGACCCTGGAAATTGTAGAAGTGTTCGCCGTGGCGAAACACCATCGCACCCAGGCGGGTCCACAACGGCGCCAGCGTGTGGTCTTCGAGCCCGGCCAGCGGCGCCATGCCCAGGTTGAACCAGCCGAATCCCTCGGCCTTGGCCCACAGCATCAGCCGGATGAACAGGTATTCCATGACGCTGTCGGGCGCGTCCGGAAGATGGCGCATGAGGTCGACCGAGATTTCCTCTTTGTTCGCGCCCGTCCAGACATTGGCGAAAGCCACGATGATCCCGCCGCGGCGGACGACCGCAGCCGGAAAGTTGCGCAGGTAGGCGTCGTCGAAGAACCCGAGCGAAAAGCGCTTCTCCCGCGCCGATTTCAGGTCCAGCCAGGTGTCGGAAATCTCGCGGAAACGCCCGAGCAGCAGCGGTACTTCGCCGACCGGCACCACCGCGAACTCACAGCCCTCCTTTTCCAGCCGGTTTACGAGATTGCGCTTGCCCTTGCCGACGCCGCCCTCGAGCGAGAACCGGCTGAGGTCGACGCGCGCCTCTTCGCCGAGCTTGAGCAGTGTCAGTCCGAGATCGAGGTAGAGCGGCAAGCTGTCGGGCTGCACCTGGTAGAAGGCGGTCCAGCCGTCATGACCGTCGACGATGCCCCGAAACTGCCAGACCAGTTCCTCCCATTCCTCGCGTGGCCCGACCGGATCGCCCATGGCCACCCAGGTGCGTCCGAGCACGCCATACATGAGCAGCGCATCACCGCTTTCACTGAACAGCAGATGCTTGTCGCCGAGCAGTGCGAGATTGGCGGCAGCATGACGCGAGTGGCGCACTATTTCGCGGGCGTTTCCAAGCTCGATCGGGCCCGGCAGCTGCGGTTCCGCGGGTGCCGGGCGCATCAGCCGTGTAATTCCGAATACCAGCGCTACCCCGAGGGCGCCGACCGAGGCCCGCAGGAACCGCGGGGCGTTACCGGAGAATGCAAAGCGCCACCACAGGTCCGCGCGATACTCGACGTGCTTGTAGGAGAACATCCCGAGCCAGATCGACGCCGCCAGCACCAGCACGATCGCCGCCACCCATCCGGCGCTGAAGCGCTCACTGATGAGCGAGGCCTTGCGGTGGAAGTGCCTTCGGGTCGGCAGCAGCACCGAGAACATCACGGCGAGCGTCGCCGCTTCCGCATAGTCGAAGCCCTTGAGAAGGGACACCACCACGCCGATTCCGAGAAGCATGACCGTGAGATGGTAGGCCGCATCGAGACGGCGCTGCAGGCCGCGTGCGAGGATCAGCAGGCAGGCACCGATGACGCTGCTGGTGAAGTGCGAGATCTCGAGAAGCGGCAGCGGTTCGAGTCGGCGCAGCCACTGGATCTGCCAATGGTCGGCCGGTGTGGCGCCGGAAAACAGCATGATCGCGCCGCCTACGAAGACGGTAAAGGCGATCACATGGGGGGTAAGCACCGGAAGCCACTGGCCCACGAGGCGTCCTACGCGCTTGATGTCCTCGCGCCGCTGCAGCAGTTCGAGGCCACCCAGAAGCGCCGCAGCGATCACCAGCGGCAGCAGGTAATACAGCCCGCGGAACACGAGCAGCGAGCCGATGACCGAGGCGGAAGGCAGCGCCGGGGACAGAAACAGCAGCATGACAGTCTCGAAAATACCCAGGCCGCCGGGCACTTGGCTGACCATGCCGATGATCTGGGCCAGCAGGAAAATGCCCAGGAAGTCGGGGTAGCTCCAGGCGCTGCCGGCCGGCAGCAGCGCATACAGCACGGCTGCAGCCAGGGCCCAGTCGGCCGTGGCAACGGCGAGCTGGGCGAATGCCAGGCGTGGCCGCGGCAGCGAGAATTCCCAGCCGAAGACGCGCAGTGGGCGCTTCTGCAGGAAGGACCAGGCGAGATAGGCGACGGCCAGCGCCAGGAACAGTGTTCCGGCGGCGCGAACCGAATCGAACGGCAGGTGCAGGCCGCCCGGGATGGTGGGCGGCTCGAGCAGGAATGCGCTCCCGCCGAGCGCAAGAAACCCGAGCCAGAAGGTCACGCCGCAGAAGGCGACAAGTTTTGTGACCTGGATCGCCGACAGGCCCCAGGACGAATACAGGCGGTAGCGCACGGACCCCCCCGAAACCAGCGAGAACCCGAGGTTGTGGCTGAAGGCGTAGCCGATGAACGATGCCAGGCGGATCTTGCCCAGCTCCAGCGGCTGGCCTATGTAGCGGAACGCGAGGGTGTCGTAGCCGGTCAGAACCGCGTAGTCGAGCACGGTCAGGACAAAAGCGAGCAGGATGTGCGCCAGAGGTATGGCGCCGATCTCGCGGACAACCTGCTGGTACTGGTGGTGCCGCAGTTCATGGTGCAGCGCCCACAGTGCGATCGCGAAAAGCAGCAGGCCGAACAGGGAACCGAGCGAATTGAGTATCCGTTTCTTCATGGTTGGCGCCGCCGCTGCGACGAGCGGCGATTCTTGCGGCCGGCCGGTCGTGTCAGCCGCCGGGGTGCTGGTCGGGCTGCCGGACTCCCTGCTTCCTGCGGCGTGCGCGCTCCACTGCTGCGCGGATCTCGGCCCGGCGGCGCGCGTGGTCCCCGTCAGGCGCAGAAGCGTCGTTCGCCGGGACGGGATCGCGCGGGAGCGCCGGGCGGGAGCGCCGGGCGATGCGGGCCTCGTTGCGCCGCCTCCAGTTGTCGGCCTCATCGCTGCCGTAGGAGCGCCACAGTCCCGGCCGGATCGCGGCTTCGTCCGCAACCGCGAGATTAATACAGTCGACCGGGCAGGCTGGCAGGCACAGTTCGCAGCCGCTGCACTGCCGCGCGATCACGGTGTGCATGAGGCGGCGCGCGCCGAGGATTGCATCTACCGGGCACACGTCGATGCACTTGCGGCAGCCGATGCAGCGGTCTTCGTCGATGACCGCGCGCCGGCGCGCGGTCTCGCTGCCGCAGCGCGGGTCGAGCGGCCTGACCGGACGGTTCAGCAGTATCGCAAGCGCATCGATGGCCGTATCCCCGCCCGGCGGGCAGCGGTTGAAGTCGGCCTCTCCGCGGGCGATCGCCTCCGCATAGGAGCGGCAGCGCGGATATCCGCAGCGCGTGCACTGCGTCTGCGGCAGACAGGCATCGATCCGCGCGGCCGGCACCGCAGCGGCAGCCGGGTGCGGGAGTGTCTGGTGGCTCAGCATGGTTGCGGAGTATGGCCTCGGCCCGAATTTGACGCAATAATTTCCGACATGGCCGGGTCCGAGCGTGACCCGCGCGGAGGTTATCCGGATCATGAGCAGGAGCAGGCAGGTACTGGTGGGCGGGCGTGACGGCTGGTGGGTGGCGGCGCAGATCCCGCTGCTGGCGCTCGCCGCGTTCCTGCCCCCGTGGTTCCCTGCCGCGGCGCGCAACGCGGCGGACCTCTGTGTGCGGTTCGCCGGCGCCGCATTGCTACTGATAGCGTCCGGCATGGTGCTGGCGGCTTCCGCCAGCCTGGGACGCGCTCTGACCCCCTTCCCCCGTCCCCGGGACAATGCGCGTTTGCGGGAGCACGGTGTCTACGGTCTGGTGCGTCACCCGCTGTATTCCGGCATCGTCCTCGCCGCGGCCGGATGGTCGATGTGGTGGCTGAGCTGGCCGGGCGCGGTGTCCGTGGTGCTGCTCGGTCTGTTTTTCGACCGCAAGGCCTCGTATGAAGAGTACTGGCTTTCGCGCAGGTTCGAGTCCTATGCCGACTACCGCGCGCGCGTACGAAAGCTGATCCCCTGGATCTACTGAAACGGGATGTGCTGGGCGGTGATCCGGGACAGCAGCGCCTGCCTAGGTCACTTGATGCGCATGCCCGGCTGGGCTCCCGAGTCGGGTGACAGTATCCATAAGTCCTTGCCGCCCGGGCCGGTTGCCAGCACCATGCCTTCGGAGGTTCCGAACTTCATCTTGCGTGCAGCGAGGTTGGCGACCACCACCGTCAACCTGCCCTCGAGATCCTGAGGCGAGTAGGCGGAGCGGATGCCGGCGAAGATGTTGCGGGTCCGTCCTTCGCCGAGGTCGACGGTGAGCTGGAGCAGCTTGTCCGCTCCCTCCACATGGCCAGCCTTGACAATGCGCGCGACGCGCAGGTCGATTCTGGCGAAATCGTCAATGGTGATTTCAGGTTTGACTGCTTCCGCTGCGCCGGTGGACGGCCCGGTCGTGGTTGTCTGCGTGGTCATCGTCAGGCTCTCTCTGGAGTGGTCCAGCAGCGCCTGCACCTGTTTCGGGTCTACGCGCGTGGCAAGATGCTGGTACGGATTGATGCGGTGGCCCGGCCGCAACGCAACCGCGAGATCATCCCAGGTCTGGGACGGAAGGTTCAGGAACCGTTCCGCGTTGCGCGCGAGCTCCGGCATAACCGGCTTGAGGTAGAGCGTCAGGATCCGGAAACCCTCCAGCGCTGCCGAACAGACTGCGTGCAGGATGGCGTTGTCGCCGGCCTGCGCCGGCGCCACGAACCGCTTCGACAGTTCCCACGGACGGTGCCGGTCCCACCACTGGTTGAATGCATCGGCGAGGCCCATGGCGTCCCGCACGACCGACCCGTAGCGGCGTTCGTCGTAGGCATCGCTGATGCGCGCGGATGCGGCCAGCGCGTTTTCGATGACGCCATCGAGAGCCGATACCGCTGCCGCGCTGTCCGGCCCGAGGTCCGAGATCACGCCGGAGAAATGGCGGTGCAGCAGCCCGGCAGCGCGACTGGCGATGTTGACGTACTTTCCGACGAGATCGCTGTTTACGCGGGCGATGAAGTCGTCAAAGCTGAGATCGATGTCCTCGACGTGCGGGCCGAGCTTGTTGGCGAAGTAGTAACGCAGGTATTCCGGGTTGAGGTGGTCGAGATAGGTGCGCGCGTTGATGAACGTGCCGCGTGACTTGGACATCTTCTGCCCGTTCACTGTGAGGAAACCGTGCGCGAAAACCGCAGTGGGCTTGCGGAATCCCGCTCCCTCGAGCATCGCCGGCCAGAACAGCGCGTGGAAATAGAGGATGTCCTTGCCGATGAAGTGGTAGAGCTCGGACCCGGCGTCCGCTGCCCAGAATCCGTCGAAGTCGATTCCGGTGCGCTGGCACAGCTGGCGGAAACTCGCCATGTAGCCGACCGGCGCGTCCACCCATACGTAGAAGTATTTCCCGGGCGCGTCCGGAATCTCGAAGCCGAAGTAGGGTGCGTCCCGAGAGATGTCCCAATCCTGGAGTCCGGCCGCAAACCACTCGTCGAGTTTGTTGGCAACCTCCGCCTGCACGTGGCGCGGTTGGGTGATGTCGGGAAAGAGCCAGTTCCGCAATGGGTCGGCAAAGTCGCCGAGGCGGAAAAAGTAGTGCTCCGATTCCTTTTGGATCGGCGTCGCGCCGGACACGGCCGATACCGGGTTCTTGAGTTCCGTCGGCGAGTAGGTAGCGCCACATACCTCGCACGAATCGCCGTACTGATCGGGCGCGCCGCAGCGGGGGCAGGTCCCGCGGATGAAACGGTCCGGCAGGAACATGTTCATCACCGGATCATAGGCCTGCTGGATTGTGCGCGTGCTGATATGTCCACCCGCTTGGAGCCGGCGGTAGATCTGCGTGACCAACTCGCGATTCTCCGCCGAGTCGGTGGACCCGTAGTTGTCGAATCCGATCCCGAATTCGGTGAAATCCCGCAGATGCTCCTGGCCCATGCGCGCTATCAGTTCCCCGGGTTCGATTCCGTCCTTCTGGGCGCGCAGCATGATCGGCGTGCCGTGGGCGTCGTCGGCGCATACGTAGTAGCAGTTGTGTCCGCGCAGTTTCTGGAACCGGACCCAGATATCGGTCTGGATGTACTCGACGAGATGCCCGATATGTATCGGACCATTGGCATAAGGCAGGGCGCTGGTGACGAGGATCTTGCGTTTCGCGGGGACCATGGGCGGCATTGTAAACCAAAATACCGCGGTCCTGTTCGCGCGCGGTGCTGTCGAAGGCGGTTGCGGGCGCTGGCGCGGACTGCGGTGATGCCCTGCTCGGCAACAAACATCCACAGGCCATGCATGGGATAAGCCCCTGTTAATCCATGCCAACCATGACATTTCATGCCGCCCGGTGTAGCATGGCGGGTCCAAAAAATACGAGCGTTGTGCGGAGAGGTCTATGGCAGAAGTTTCCCAGTTGCAGGTCGAGACGGCGCTGAAGGAGGTCATCGACCCGTACCTTGAGCAGGATCTGGTGTCCTCCAAGTGCGTCAAGAAGATCGGCGTAGACGGCGGCAAGGTCAGTGTGGACGTGGTTCTGGGGTATCCGGCAAAGGGTTCGAGGGACGGCCTCGCGGCCAAGCTCAAGGAAAAGGTGGCCGCCATCGCCGGCGTGAAGGAGGTGAGCGTGAACGTCTCCTCCAAGATCGCGGCCCACGGCGTACAAAAGGGCGTGAAGCCGATCGAAGGCGTCAAGAACATCATTGCCGTCGCCTCCGGCAAGGGCGGTGTGGGCAAGTCCACGGTCGCCGTCAATCTGGCTCTGGCGCTGTCGGCGGAGGGGGCGAGCGTGGGCATCCTGGACGCGGACATCTACGGACCCAGTCAGCCGCGCATGCTCGGCACCCATGCCAAGCCGGAATCCAAGGACGGACACAAGATGGAGCCGGTGGTGAGCTATCACCTGCAGTCCATGTCCATCGGGTACCTGATCGACGAGGAGACCCCGATGATCTGGCGCGGCCCCATGGTCACCCAGGCGCTGGAGCAGCTGCTGAAGGAAACCAACTGGAACGATGTCGATTATCTGGTGATCGACCTTCCGCCCGGCACCGGAGACACGCAGCTCACGCTTGCGCAGAAGGTCCCGGTTACCGGTGCGGTGATTGTCACGACGCCTCAGGACATCGCACTGCTCGATGCACGCAAGGGATTCAAGATGTTCGAGAAGGTGGAGATTCCGGTTCTCGGCATCGTCGAGAACATGAGCACTCATATCTGCAGCAAGTGCGGACACGAGGAGCATATCTTCGGGGAGGGTGGCGGCGTACGCATGGCCGAGCAGTACGACGTCGACTTTCTCGGGGCGATTCCGCTCGATATCCGCATTCGCGAGCAGACCGATAACGGCAAACCAACAGTGGTGGCGGATCCGGAAGGACGCCTGGCCCAGGTCTACCGCGAGATCGCTCGGCGCGTAGCGGCAAAGCTGTCGCTGCGGAAGAAGGACTTCAGCGCCAAGTTCCCGAACATCGTCATCCAGAACACCTGAAAAAGACAGCTTCGGACGGGCCCGACGCCGACCGGCGCCGGGCCTGCCGTCCGAGGCGCACTTATCGCCCGATGGGAATCAAATCCGACACATGGATCCGGCGCATGGCGCTGGAACAGAAGATGATCGAGCCGTTCGAGCCGGGGCAGGTGCGACGCAACGGCGGCGGCCCGATTGTCTCCTACGGCACGTCGAGCTACGGATACGACATCCGCTGCTCGGACGAATTCAAGATCTTCACTAACATCAATTCCACCATCGTCGATCCCAAGAATTTCGACGCCAAGAGCTTTGTGGACTTCAAGGGCGACGTATGCATCATTCCGCCCAACTCCTTCGCGCTGGCGCGGACGGTGGAATACTTCCGGGTCCCGCGCAATGTGTTGGTGCTCTGCCTCGGAAAGAGCACCTATGCGCGCTGCTTTCGCGGCGACCAGCGGGTGGCGCTCGTGGACGGCAGCTCGGTCGCCCTCGAGGATATGGCGAGGCGGTCCGAACAGGGCGAGGTGTTCTGGGGATACAGCATTGGCGTTTCCGGCGCGATCATCGTCACCCGGCTCGAGGCTCCGCGCTGGATCGGGCGTGACGCGCTCATCGAGATCGAACTCGATTCGGGTGAATCCATCCGGTCTACGCCCGACCATGTGTTCATCCGGCGTGATGGATCGGCTGCGGCGGCCGCAGACCTGCGCCGCGGCGATTGCCTGATGCCGCTTTACCGGGACGTGGTTCACGGCAAGGAAGCGGTCTATCAGCCGATCAGCGGACAGCGGATGGCGACGCGGCGGCTCGTGAGCGACTGGGATTTGCGCCATGGCAGCGGCGTCGCGGGCCGGCAGACGGCCCGTCAGCATCCGGGCCATGACTGGCACGACCGCCATCGCGGAGACCGTGCGTACGGGTCCGCGGCGCGCGCCGCGCGGCAGCCGGTACGGTCCGTGGGGCCGGATCAGGCTGCTTTCCGCCTGTCGCCGGAACTGATCAGCGCCTTCAGCGCGCGTCCCGGCCGAAACCACCGCATCGAGGCGGTGCGCGAGCTGCCTGGTGATCATGACGTGTACTGTCTGACGGTGCCGGAAGCCGGGAACTTCGCGCTCGAAGCGGGGGTTTTTGTTTCGAACTGCGGCATCATCGTCAACGTTACGCCGCTCGAGCCGGAATGGGAGGGTCATGTGACCCTCGAATTCTCGAATACCACGCCGCTGCCCGCGAAAATCTATGCCAACGAAGGGGTGGCGCAGGTGATCTTCATCGACGGCGACGAGGTCTGCGAGGTCTCCTATCGCGACCGCGGCGGAAAATACCAAGGACAGACCGGAGTGACCCTGCCCAAGACCTGACTGGCGCCGCCCGTCCCTGGGGCGGACCGGGCCCGGTTCCGGATCAAGGCTTCAAGTAGGACCAGCCCTCGCGCTGGCGGGCGATGATTTCGGCGATCCCCAGCGGGACAAAAGTGACGCCCGGATAAATGTCCCGGCGTTTGAGCCCGCGGGACTTCATGCTGGCTTCGCCGGCGACGAAGTGCACCCCATGTTGCATTGCCTTGCGCAGGCCGGCGCGGACCTCCGAATTGCGCGTGAGCATATAGATGCCCGGGCCGAACGCGACAACTTCGATCGGCAGGTGCCGGTTGCCGGGCTGGACCTGAATGTAACTGATGTTCAGCAGCGTGAAATCCCACGCTTCGGGATTGTTGTTGCTGACCTGAATCACGACTCCGTGGCGGTGTCCGGCCGCCGCTGCCGGGGAGGAAACCGGCACCAACAGCCCGAGAAGGGCGACGAGCAATGCGAGCGCGCGCAGGTAACGCATCAGTATTGTTCCAGGTAATCGGTCAACGGCAAGCTAGAGCATCGCGCATGCGGCGCTGCGGCACAAGCTCCCGTCCTGACGCCGGCGCACACGGCCCTTCCGACGGTGGCGGTGTGGAATGCGGTCGCCCGGCTGGAGGCCTATTCGCAGGCGCCGCGATCCCAGTGGAAGAGCTGGGCATGGGCCTGCCGGTAGGACCATACACCGAACAGGATTCCGAGCAGCGTGAACGCCGCTGCCAGCTGTCCTTCGCCGAGTTGTACGATCGCGACTGCCGGGCAGGATCCGGTCAATGCCCAGCCGGTGCCGAACAGGATGCTGCCCGGAATCGTGCCCGGATGGAAGGGTTTGGACGGGATGTTCTGTCCGCGGGCAAAGATCATGAATCCGGCCATGGTCAGCCCGACGGCGCCCGCGAAGGTGTACAGCAGGCGCAGATGGGAGAAGACGAACATGCCGTGCACCTGCCCGAAATTGGTGAATCCGATGCGGCTCAGGGAGAAGCCCAGGGCCAGACCCGAAAGCCCGTAGATGAAATGCTGCCCAGCGCTCGATTGCCTTTTCATTTTGCCAGCACCTGTGCGAGGAAGGAGACCGCGACCGCGGTCGCGAAGAATGTCGCCGTAGCCACGAGGCTTGCCGGAACCAGACGCGAGCAGCCGCTCAAGCCATGGCCCGAGGTGCATCCGCCCGCCATCTGGGTGCCAAAGCCGACCAGTGTGCCGCCGAGCATCAGCAGCAGCCACGAATGCCATCCGGTGCCGAACAGCTGGATGTAGGCGGGGCCGAGGTCGAAGCGCAGCGCAAAGCCGCCGCTCAGCGTCGATGCGATGAATCCGCCCGCAAGCAGTGCGACCAGAAACGTCAGGTGGACGGTCCAAGGTGCGCGCGTCGGCGGCGAGATGGCCCGGGCCGGCGAGGGGGTACCGGCGCCGGCCGCGGTCAGGGTCTGGAGCGTGGCCTGTTCGCCGAATTCCGCCAGCGTTGCCGCCAGCAGGGCATCACCCATGGCCGCTGCGTTGACGCGAAAAGGCGTTTCCGACCGCGCCAAGGCGCGCGCTTCGCGCCAGCCTACGATGCTTGACCAGCTGCCGGATACGCCCAGCGGACGCCGCAGCAGCAGCCAGAAGCCGACGGCGATCGCGGCCAGCGCCACCGATCCCGCCCACCACGGCCAGTAGTTCATCATATCGCAGTCCTCGCCAGTTCCGGCATGGCCAATGATTCGAGCCGCATGCAGCTGACCGGGCCCGATACCGCACTGAAGGTCTCGAGGCGGCGGACGATTCGCAGGATCGTATCCGTGTCCGCGACCGGTCCGGTCAGCACGATGACCGAGGCGGCGCCGGGTTCGCCTGTTCCCGGCTTGCGCACCATTGCCTCGACGGCGACGTAGCAGTCGCTGCAGGCGCGCGCGATTTCCCGCGCCAGTTCCGGCGCATCCCGCGTCGGTATGCGCAGGCAGTAGCTCGGTCCGATATCCAGGGCGCGCGTCCGCTCTTCCGCCAGCGACACGACCTGTGCGCTCGGAGTGGGCGCCGGGAATTCAGCCTCGCGGGATCCCGCCTCCGTGGCGGGTTCCGCCATAGCGGATACCGGCTGTGACGGCTGCCCTGCCGCTCCGTCGGCCGCGAGCATCGGCTCCGCGGTCGGGGCCGGAGCCGACAGCGGGATGCCGCTCGGGCCGCCGCCGGCGGCCGCAATCAATTTGGCGGCCTGTGGACAGCCGGCCTGGACGGCGAGGTCGTGGGCATTGGCCCCGTGCAAATTGGTGGCCGTGACATCAGCCCCCTTGGAGAGCAGCAGGCGGATGATGGCGATATTGCCGCGGCTGGCTGCCGCCATCAGGGGTGTCATGCCTTCGGGGTTGCGGGTGCTGATATCGACCCCGGTGCGCAGCAGCGACTCCACCATGTGCGCCCGGTCTTTGAGGATCGCATTGAACAGCGCGGCTGCACCGTAGGCGGTCGACGTGCGCGGGGTCTCGACGCGCTTGCCGTTCGGCAGCAGGTTGAGGGGAACCGCCTTGCCTTCGAGGGACAGGCGGTAGCGTGCGCACTGCGCGAATTCACCCTCGCAGTAATGGGTCTGCCAGACTTTCAGCGCCGGATTGAGCGCGAACTGTGGAAACAGTTCGCAGTTTTTGGTGTGGCCGCATGCCATGTTCCGACCCCCTTTATGATGTCATCGCACTGAGACGTTTGGTTTGACACGTCCTTCAATGCGTGAAGGGAAGCATAAAATATGCCAATACGCGGGTCAGTCTCGAAAGGGGAGTCGGGCGGCAGCGCGGCCGGGCCGCTGCTGCGTGCTGCGCGCCGCCCGGTCATGGCCGTCCGCGACGGCGTGGATCCCGGGTCCGGTTTGCACCCTCCGCGTCTTGGCATCTCATAAGCCAATATTAGACGCTGTGCGCCGGATCACCAGCGACGGGGATCCGGCGCAGGGCCGGACCGGCGGGGAATATCGCGATTTATATGGAATTATCCGGAGCCGGCCCGGGTTGCTGCCGGGCAATCCGGGCCGGCCGGGCCGGCGTTCAGTCCGGATCGGGTACCGGATCGCCAAATTCGGCGATGGTTGCGTTCAGGAGTCCCTCGAGCAGGGCCGCCGGATGGGTGCGGAAAAACGCATCGGCGTCGCCGGTCGGTGCCTCTGCCGTGGTGCCGCTCCGGATGTGCCCCGTCCGGTGCGCCGCGGTCTTCCCTGGCTGTGCCTTCGCCCCGAAGATCGGTGGGCACGCGGGGCCGGATATCTCCGCAGATGGGGTCCGATGCTGTTGTGGGTCCATGCGCTGCGCTCCTTGTTCAATGGATAGTGGGCCGCCGGTCGCCGTGCAGGTATTCGCGGGGCGGTGGATTAACCCTAGATCAGACATGGAGATTTGCAATACGGGACGGGTACCCGCACGACGACTGTCCGCAACGGGACGACCGGTGGCAGGTCCGGGTGGGGATGACCGGGTGCATCGCGCTTGCCGGTACGCGCAGGCGCCTGCCGCATGCTGGTGTGCGGCACAGATCAGAACGGCAGCGAGAGACCCGGCCGGACCTGCTCGATCAGGGTCCGGAAGTCGCCCTGGATGCGGGCAAGTGCGGCGGGGCTATCGCCCTCGAACCGCAGCACGAGGACCGGAGTGGTGTTGGAGGCGCGCACGAGCCCGAAGCCGTCCGGATAGTCCACACGCAGGCCGTCGAGAGTGGTCACGCGCGCCCCGGGAAAGCGCGCCCGCTCCATCAGTTGCCGGACGACGTCCTGGTGCTCGCCTTCGTGCAGCTCGATGTGCAGTTCCGGGGTGTTGACGGTGTTGGGCAGCGCTCCAAATATTTCCACCGGCGGTCGCGGGTCGTGCGATAGCAGCTCGAGCAGCCGCGCGCCGGCATACAGTCCATCGTCGAATCCGTACCAGCGCTCCTTGAAGAAGATATGGCCGCTCATCTCCCCGGCGAGCAGCGCGCCGGATTCGCGGAGCTTGGCCTTGATCAGGGAATGTCCGGTTTTCCACAACAGCGGTTGTCCGCCAGCTTCGCGTATGGCAGCCTCGAGGGTGCGCGAGGATTTGACGTCGTAGATGATCTCGGCGCCCGGGTGGCGCGACAGCACGTCGCGCGCGAACAGGATCATCTGCCGATCCGGCCATATGATCGAGCCGTCCGGCGACACCACACCAAGCCGGTCTCCGTCGCCGTCAAACGCGAGTCCCACGTCTACGCCGCCGCCGGTCACGGCCTGTATGAGGTCCGCCAGATTCTGCGGCTGGCTCGGGTCGGGATGATGATGGGGGAAGCGGCCATCAACATCGCAGTAGAGCTCTTGCACCGCGCATCCGAGGCGACGCGCAAGTTCCGGCGCAAGCTCGCCGGCGACACCGTTGCCGCAGTCGATGACGATCCGCAGCCTGCGCCCGAGCCGGACATCGGAGGCGATGCGCTGGAGGTAAGCCTCGCGGACATCCGACTCGGCGAGTGTGCCGCGGCCGGACGCAAGATCGCCTTCCAGCAGTCGGCGACGGAGATCCCGGATCGCGGCGCTTGCGAGCGTTTCTCCTGCGATCACCATCTTGAGACCGTTGTATTCGGGCGGGTTGTGGCTGCCCGTCACCATGACGCCCGATTGCGTCCCCAGATGGTGTGTGGCGAAGTACAGCACCGGAGTCGGCACCCTGCCGATGTCCACGACGTCGCAGCCGGTATCGAGCAAGCCGCGTGTGAGCGCCGCGACCAGTGTCGGGCCGGAGAGGCGGCCATCACGCGCCACCACGACGCGCCGCATGCCGCGCGCCAAAGCCTCGCTGCCGATCGCGCGGCCTATGCGTTCGGTGATTGCAGGCGTCAGCGACTTACCGACAATGCCGCGGATGTCATAGGCCTTGAAGATCTCTGCCGGGATATCTGCGGGCGATTGCGTGGCGGCCAGAGGGGATTCGGACATGGCATGTCGTCTCAGCTGCGTGTGGGGATGGCATTCTGTTCGGTGGGCGAAGTGTAAAGCATGTCGCCGGTGGCGGGCCACCGTGCTGCGTATGTCACCGGCGGTCGGCGGATCGCACCGGCCGTCTCCCCTCGGATCCGGATGCGGGCAGGGGGCCGGTGCAGTCGGCCGAACCGGTCCCGCCGGCCTGCGCGCCGGCGCAACCGCGCTTGCCCGGTCAGCGTGCGCGATGACAAAATCAGTTTTCCGAGAATTGGGGGCGGCAGGCCGGATGTTCGCTTGTCAGTCCGGCACCGGGAGCGGCTGTCAGTCATGACTCCAGCGGAGTTGCGGTATATCGTGGCGCTTGCGCGCGAGCGCCACTTCGGGCGGGCCGCCGAGGCCTGCTTCGTGACGCAGCCGACACTCAGCGTGGCGGTGAAGAAACTGGAGGAGGAACTCGGCGTCGCGCTTTTCGAACGCGCCAAGAATGAGGTTGCGGTGACGGCGGTGGGAGCACGCATCGTTGCGCAGGCACGGCGCGTGCTTGAGGAGATGGAGGCGGTCAAGGCCATCGCGCTGCAGGCCCAGGATCCGCTCGTCGGAACGCTGCGCATTGGCGCGATTTATACCATCGGGCCATATCTCTTTCCGCTGCTGGTGCCGATTCTGCACGAGGCGGCGCCACGCATGCCGCTGGTGATCGAAGAGAACTACACGGCGCGTCTGCGCGAGCGGCTGGTTCAGGGCGATCTCGATGCGGTGCTGGTCTGCCTGCCGTTCGAGGAGCCGGGGGTTGTCACTCTGCCGCTCTACGACGAGCCGTTCCAGGTTATGGTGCCGGCCGCGCATCCATGGGCGCACACGAAGAGCGTCACCACCGACGACCTTTCCACGCAGACCGTGCTGTTGCTCGGAGCCGGGCATTGCTTCCGCGACCAGGTGGTGGCTGCCTGCCCGAGCTGTATCGGAACGCCGGCCGCGGAGGGCGGGCTGCAGAAGGCGGTGGAGGGCAGCTCCCTGGAGACCATCCGCTACATGGTGGCCTCCGGAATGGGCATCACCGTGTTGCCGTGCACGGCGACCTCGGGTCCCGCACAACATCCCGCCCGGCTGACCGTGATTCTGCCATTCGTCAACCCGCCGCAGCGGCGCGTGGCGCTCGCCTGGCGCGTTACGTTTCCGCGCCCCCAGGCAATTGAATCGCTGCGCCAGGCAATCCGTTCCTGTGCGCTCGATTGCGTGACCTACCTCGGCAGCGCCTCCTGACCCGGTCCCGATAGCCAGGCGCTATCGGCTCCATGGCGACATTCAATTGGCTGTTGCCGTGGCTCCCCCGTACGCTGTGTTCCAAGCCACCCGCCGGGAACGTCGGGGGCCGCGGCAAAGGTGCCGTGGTCCGAAGGCGCGGCCGCGTGGCGAGCCAGCAATTTCAACCTTATCTGGAGATGAGTCATGCAACTGAAGGGCAGCAGAACCGAAGAGAACCTCAAGTACGCCTTTGCCGGCGAATCGCAGGCGAACCGCCGTTACCTGTACTTTGCGTCCAAGGCCGATGTGGAAGGATACAACGATGTCTCCGCGGTATTCCGTTCCACTGCTGAAGGCGAGACCGGCCATGCCCACGGTCATCTGGAGTATCTCGAGCAGTGCGGCGATCCGGCCACCGGCCTTCCGATCGGCGCCACCGCCGACAATCTCAGGGCCTCGATCGCAGGGGAAACCCACGAGTATACCGACATGTATCCGGGCATGGCCAAGGCCGCACGCGAGGAGGGCTTCGAGGAGATCGCGGACTGGTTTGAGACGCTTGCCAAGGCCGAGCGCTCACACGCCAACCGCTTCCAGAGAGCGCTGGACAGCCTGGGCAGGTAGCCGCAAAAAAGCGGAAGGGACCGGACAACCGGTCCCGGTCTCCAACCGATAGAGAGGAACAAGCATGCAATCACTTACCCGCGACAATCTGATGAGTCTCGAGCAATACGCCGTCGGGCGGCCCGCGTTTCGCGCCGCGGTGCTGGCGCACAAGCGCAACCGCAAGGTGCCCGTCGGACCGCACATGACGCTCTGTTTCGAAGACCGCCTGACGGTCCAGTATCAGGTGCAGGAGATGCTGCGCATCGAACGCGTCTTCGAGCCGGAGGGTATCGAAGACGAACTCGCGGCCTATAACCCGATGATCCCGGATGGCCGCAACTGGAAGGCCACGCTCATGATCGAATATGGCGACATCGAGGAACGGCGCATCGCGCTGCAGCAGATGGTCGGCATCGAAAACCGTGTGTGGGTGCAGGTTGCGGATTTCGAGCGCGTTTACGCTGTTGCCGACGAGGATCTCGAACGTGCCACCGAGGCCAAGACCTCGTCGGTGCATTTCCTGCGCTTCGAGCTGACAACCCCCATGGCGGTAGCGGTCCGGCAGGGTGCGGCGATCGCCGCCGGCGTCAGCCACGGGGCCTACACCGCCACCGTCGAAGCCCTGCCCGAGAATGTGCGCCGGTCACTTGCGAGCGATTTCGTCTGAGGGGAGCCAGATACGTTGCGGTCGTTGACGCTCCTGGGGCATTGGCACGACAGAGGCTGCTGAGTCATGACGGGCCTGCGGCCTGGGAGACGCCGCTTCCGGACCGGTACCGGCGCATGCGCGCCGGCTGCATTGCTCATAGCGCGCGGCTCAGTGTGGCAGCGCCGCAATACCTCGGCCGCTATCCGTGCTTGAAACAGATGCGTGGAAGACTGAAGGCGCCTCTTCCCGGACGATCGGATTCCATCCGCCTCCGGCGGCATCGCGGTCGTGTGGCTGGCCAGCTGCACGGATTCGAGGATGGAGGGGGTGCGCCACCATCTAGCGGCTTCGTCAAACCGAAACACTGCCGGCGTCCGGGTCGCCTTGCTGGCTATTGCCGGCCTGTGCTAGCGTGTCGAGGAATGCAGACGGACTGGGTACGGTTCGCGGGTCAGGGATTGCTCTGGAGGAGGGGCGCAATGATGTCACCAACAAGATCGCTCTTGATGTTTCTTGCCGTGGTAGCGGCTGCCGCCGCCGGACCCGCGGCGTGGGCCCAGGGCTGGTATGTCGGCGCCGGCTTGGGCGCGGGACATGCAGTCGACGCCGACAGCAATGTCTTCAACTCCGTTGCCGTACTGACGAACAACGCAGTTCCGGTGGCGGGCAGCTACGATTCGAGCCGTTCGCTGTACCAGCTGTTCGGCGGCTTCCGCTTCAACCGGTATTTTGCCGCTGAAGTAGGTTACGTCGACTTCGGGAGATATACCCTCAATAGCGTGGCCGCGGTCGGCGCGAATTATGTCGCCGTGAGCGCTACTGACCGGATCGATGCGCTCTACGTCGCAGCGGTCGGCACCTACCCTGTCAGCCGGATCGTCTCGGTATTTGGCAAGCTCGGGCTAGCGAGTTCCCGGGACCGGGAGACCTGCTTTGTGAGCGGAACCTTCTGTCCGTCTGCGGATGATTCGGCGACCGAACCGGTGATCGGGCTGGGCGTCGAGTTTCCTTTTGCTTCGGTGCCCTGGCGCCCCCATTGGGCATTGCGGGTCGAGTACGACGTGTACTCGAACATCGGGAGCGGCTATGAATACACCTCGGGAAACTTCGACGCGATTACGGCGAACGGCGTGTACGAGTTCTGAATTCTGACCGGGCAGGGACGCGCGCCCCGGTCCCGGCGGCGCGGCTACTTGCGGCCCGAATGCCCGAAACCACCGGTCCCCCGCCGGCTTTCCTCGAATTCCTCCACGATCTGAAATTCGACCTGCACCACCGGCACGAACACCATTTGGGCGATCCGGTCGCCCGGTTCTATGACGAATTTCTCCTGGCCGCGATTCCAGCAGGAGACGAGTATCTGCCCCTGGTAGTCCGAGTCGATCAGACCGACCAAATTGCCAAGTACAATTCCGTGCTTGTGGCCGAGCCCGGAGCGCGGCAGCAGCACAGCAGCTAGGTGTTGTACGCCGATATGGACCGCGATTCCGGTCGGAATCAGGTGAGTCTCCCCCGGGGCGATGGGCAGTGAGTCGTCGATGCAGGCGCACAGATCGACGCCCGCAGAGCCGTCGGTAGCGTAGCGCGGCGCAGGGAATCTACTGCCGATGCGCGAGTCGAGGATTTTCAGCTGGATTTTTTGCATGGTACAGGACGGCTATGTGGTGGATCAGTTCGCGTGCGGCCGTGGCTTTCGAAAGAAGCGGCAGCTCGACCGCTCCGGTATCATCGATGAGCACCAGACGATTTTCGTCGGCCTCGAACCCGCTGCCCGGCTGGCCGACCAGGTTGGCGGCGATTAGGTCGGCGCGCTTGGCCCGCAGCTTCGCGGTGGCGTTGAGCTTCAGGTCGGCGGTCTCGGCCGCGAAGCCGACGACAAGGGGTGCCGGCGTGCGCGCCGAAACGCTCGCCAGTATGTCCGGATTTCGAACCAGCTCCAGCTGCAGGGTGTCGGCCGCTTTCTTGATCTTGGCGGCCGCCACCTGCGCCGGACGGTAATCGGCGACAGCCGCGGCGCCGATGAATATCTGGGCAGCGGCGACATGCGCTTGCACCGCATCGAACATTTCCTGCGCTGTCATCACGCGGATGCATTGCACGCGCTCGGGCGGCGTGAGCGCAGTGGGGCCGGTCACCAGTGTGACGCGTGCACCGGCCTCCATGGCTGCCGTCGCCACGGCATAACCCATCTTGCCGGAGCTGCGGTTGGTGATGACGCGGACCGGATCGATCGGCTCCCACGTGGGGCCGGCCGTCACAAGCACACTGAGGCCCGACAGTTCCCCGGTTTCGAATAGGGCGGCAGCCAGTTCGACGAGCTCCTGTGCCTCCAGCATCCGTCCGGCGCCGGTCTCGCCGCAGGCCTGGGCGCCGCTGGCCGGGCCGAACAGTCGGATCCCGTTGTTCCGCAGCGCGGCCAGGTTGGACTGGGTGGCCGGGTTGTCCCACATCTGCCGGTTCATGGATGGCGCCACGGTCACCGGAGCCTCCGTCGCAAGGCACAATGTGCTCAATAGGTCGTCGGCGATGCCCTGGGCGAGTTTGGCGATGAAATTGGCGCTGGCCGGCGCCACCAGTACCGCATCCGCCCAGCGTGCCAGCTCGATATGGCCCATTCCGGACTCGGCCTGTGTATCGAGCAAATGCCGGTGCACCGGGTGGCCGCTCACTGCCTGCATCGTCAGGGGCGTAATGAATTCGGTTGCCGCCCGGGTCATCACGACGCGTACCTCAGCGCCGGCGTCGCGCAGGCGCCGCACCGCTTCGGCGCTTTTGTAAGCCGCGATGCCGCCGGTGACGCCCAGCACGATGCGCTTATTTGTGAGCAATTGCATATGGTATAAAGTGTACTTTGCGCGGCTCGGCAAATACATAGCGATCATCGCAGGCCCGCCTGCCGGCCCGCCTCGCTGGATGCGGGAGGGAATGCCTGCACGACAGCGCCGCCGGGCCCGTTACCGCACAGTGGAGGTGAGGTATGACGATCCGTGAGTGGCCGGCCGGGGAACGGCCGCGGGAGAAGCTTCTGAAGGATGGCGCGCGGGTCCTCTCGGATGCCGAACTGCTCGCGATCTTTCTGCGCACCGGAATTCCGGGAAAGACCGCGGTGGATCTGGCGCGCGAATTGCTGGCGCGATTCGGAGGACTGAGGGAACTGCTGGCGGCCCAGCGCGGGGAGTTCTGTTCGGCACCTGGTCTGGGGGACGCGAAGTACGCGCAGCTCCAGGCCGCGATCGAGATGGGCCGGCGCCACCTTGAGCAGGCGCTGTGCCGCGGCGCGGCCCTGACGTCATCGCACGATACTCAGAGCTACCTGCGTGCCTGTCTGCGCGACCGGCCGTATGAAGTGTTCGGGTGCCTGTACCTGGACAACCGGCACCGGGTGCTCGCTTTCGAGGAATTGTTCCGGGGCACGCTCAACGGGACTGCGGTCTATCCGCGTGAAGTCGTGCGGCGTGCGCTGGTCCGAAACGCGGCCGCGGTGATCCTGGTCCACAACCACCCCTCTGGTGTTGCCGACCCCAGTCGCGCGGACGAAGCGCTCACCCAGCGGCTCAAAGAGGCGCTGTCACTCGTAGACATCCGGGTGCTGGACCACCTAGTGATCGGCGACCGTGAAGTGGTGTCCTTCTGCGACCGCGGCCTGCTGTAGCGCGGGCCGCGTGCCGGGGCGGCCTGTCCCGGGGGGCTATCCGCGCGGCCGAGAATCTGGTATAAAGTCGGGCTCTTCCCGCCAGGGGAAGTGTACGGAGAATCCAGTCATGCCGAAAGTCTGCCAGGTCACCGGGAAGCGCCCGATGAGGGGCAATAACGTTTCCCATGCCAACAACAAGACCAAGCGCCGTTTCCTGCCCAACCTGCACTACCGCCGTCTGTGGGTGGAGAGCGAGAAGCGCTGGGTGGGGCTGCGACTGTCGACCAAGGGGCTGCGCACCCTCGATAAGAACGGCATCGACAGCGTGCTGGCCGATATCCGCGCGCGCGGCGAAAAGGTCTAGGAGGGACAGCCATGGCCAAAGCGGTACGTGAAAAGATCAAGCTCGTGTCAAGCGCCGGCACCGGCCATTACTACACGACGACCAAGAACAAGCGCACGACCCCGGACAAGATGGAGATGAAGAAATACGATCCGGTGGTGCGCAAGCACGTTGCCTACAAGGAAGCGAAGATCAAGTAGCGGCGTTGCTGCCGTCATGCTTGCGCGAGAGCCCGGCCCAGCGCCGGGCTTTTTTGTTGCCGCCGGCCTGGCGTCCCGGCGCTCTCCCCCTAGCCGGGACGTGCGACCATGCGTGCGATAAACGCCGTTTTGGCCGAGAGCTCCAGGGAGCATGTCCACTTGTAGGCAAGGTTGAGGCTGGCCCCGCAGGCGTACACGCCATGGCCGCGCACCACGGTGACCGGGTGCCGGGCGAGTGCTGCGGCCACGCGGCCCGGAGCGTCGGCCAGGTACCGATCATAGGGTATCTGGATGACGGGTACCCGCGGAAAGTACAGCTGGCCCTCGAAATCCGGTGGCTCGAAGTCGTTGCCGTCCAGGGTGAGCGCCACTGTGTGGGGTCCGTGGCTGTGCAGCACTGCAGTCGCTTCGGGATTGCCCCGGTAGACTGCCAGATGCAGCGGCGCATCCAGAGAAGCCCCGTTTCCGATGCGGCCGTCCAGGTGGCACTCGACCAGCGCTTCCGGAGTGAGCGTGTCAGCGCAGGCTCCGGTCGGGGTGACCCAGATGTGCTCCCCGGTGCGCACTGATGCGTTGCCGCTATGGGAATCGTTGATGCCGTACTGGCGCAGCCAACGGTAATACTGAACCAGTTCCTGCTTCGTCTGCATGCGGTTGCTCCGGTGTCGGCCTGCCGCGCCGACCGCAGCTTGCGGCCGGGATAGCGGCGCTTGCGGTATCCGGTCCGGAGGTGTTGCGGTCTCGGCAAGCGGACCGGGGTGCCAGTATACCCGGAAAATGGACAATAACGCTGGGTTGTCGTATAAAAGGCGTCGCACGGTGAGGCCGGAAACATGGTCCCGGCTTCGGCCTTGCAGGATTAGGTGGCGGGCAAACACCGAGGCATACGGGAAGGGTCAGTTGTGTACCCACTGAGTCAGCAAGTATTGCGTACCGACGTGGCGGGCATGCCGCTCGAATGGATAGACTACCAGGACGCGGTCCGCATCTATCATCTTGGGCAGGTGGCCTATAGCTGCGGTGTCCCCCTGTACCGGATCCGCGGCGGCTATAACGCCAGCAGCGGCCTGCGCAGCGTCATCGAAGTCAATTCGATCATTGCCACCACCGGGGACCACGCCTACATCAAGTCGCGCGAACATTACGTCCCGCCGCTCAGCAATCCGGCGCTGTTCGCCCGCGACGCCCATCTGTGCATGTACTGCGGCGTCCAGTTTCACGCGCACGACCTTTCGCGCGACCATATCACGCCGCTCAGCAAGGGCGGTACGGATACCTGGATGAACGTGGTGACCGCATGCAAGCGGTGCAACAACCACAAGGCCGGCGCAACCCCCGAGGAGGCCGGAATGACGTTGCTTGCTGTGCCGTTTACTCCCACCCACGCCGAATATGTGTATCTGCAGGGCAGGCGGGTGCTGGCCGACCAGATGGAGTTCCTGCTGGCGCATTTTCCACGCAGCAGCCCGCTGCATAAGCGTCTGTCACACAAGCGCTAGACCTGCCGGCAGTTTTCCGGAAAGGATCCGGGAAGAAAGAGCCCGGGAGCGCCCTTCCGATTGGTGCGGCCGTGCAGCGCTCGATCGCGCCTGCAGCTGCTTGCCGATGGCCTTAGCCGGTGCTTCCGAGCGGTTCCGGGCGATGGATCGCATAGCCCTGCACGTAATCAACGCCGATCGCCGCCAAGCAGTCGCATGTCTCCGGGTTTTCAACGTATTCGGCGATCGTCTGTACGCCCATCTCGCGGGCAATGTAGACAATGGACTCGATGATGCGGCGATCCAGCGGTGACTGCGACACCTCGCGCACCAGACCTCCGTCGATTTTTATGAAATCGACAGGCAGGGCCTTCAGGTAGGAAAACGAGGACATGCCGCTGCCGAAGTCGTCGAGCGCGAATCTGAAGCCCAGCGTCCTGAATTCGGCCATGAACCGGGCCACGCGCTCCAGGTCATCGACGGCTACGCTTTCGGTTATCTCGAAACAGACCGTGCAGGGCTGCACGTCATGCGCGGAGATCTGGTCCTTGAGGAAGCTGTAAAACGAGTCGTCGTTGAGGCTGGCACCCGAGAGATTGATGGTCGTGATTTCGGTGACGGCGTCCGGCCGGACCCGTTCCCTGCGTTGCAGGCGCATCGCTGCGAACACGTTCCGGATAACCCAGCGGTCGATGGCCGTCATCATGTTGTACTTGATGGCTGCTGCCATGAACTTTCCCGGCGCCACGATCTGCCCGTTCGCGTCAATCATGCGCAGCAGCATCTCCCGGTGCGCGATGTTCCGGGCGCTTTCCGCTGCCGGAACGATCTTCTGGAAATAGACGCAGAAGCGATCCCGGTCGAGAGATGCGGTGATGGCTGACACCCAGTCCATGTCGGACCGCAGCCGCGTGATTGTTCCGTCATCGACGTACTGTGCCACCTGGTTGCGTCCGCGCTCCTTCGCCGCGTAGCACGCGGCATCGGCCCGCATCAGTATCGCCAGGCTGTCCTTCGCCGTATCGTCGATTTCCGCCATGCCGATGCTGGCGGCCAGATTGATCGTGCGATCCTGCCAGACGAATCGGAACGAAGAGAAGGCCTGCTGTATCAGCAGCACGATATCCATCGCTTCTTTCCCGCTGCAATCGCTGAGCAGGACGGCGAATTCGTCGCCTCCGAGCCGGCATACCTTATCGTGTCCGCGCACGCTGCTCTGTAGAAGGATGGCGACCTGCTGCAGGAGTTCATCTCCGGCAGAGTGGCCGCAGGTGTCGTTGACGAGTTTGAACTGATCTAGATCGAGGCACAGCAGTGCATGGGTGCGTCCGTCGCGTGTGCCGGTGCGCGCCAGCCGTTCCAGGTGGATCATGAAGCCCCGGCGATTGATCAGGCCGGTGAGGTCATCGCGCAACGCCTGCTGCTCGAGTCTGAGCTGGATCAGCTTCTGCTGGGTGACGTCGCGCACGACGGCGATAACCATGTCCCCGCTGCCCACGTCGACCCGGTTCATGCTGATTTCGACCCAGCGCGGCTGTCCGTTCGGAGGGTGAATCGGGCATTCGAAGCGCGCCACCTTTCCGGCAATGGCGTCGTGGAAGTGCGCCGCGAAGATTTCCTGGGAGGATACCGGTCCGAGAAATTCGGTAATGGGCACGCGCTGGTTATGCGCAGTCAGCTTCTCCTCGGGTTCCCCGAGCCAGTCCGCCATCGTGCGGTTGGCAATGAGGAATTTCTGCTCGTCGCACAGCACGAAGATGCCGTCATTGGCGCTGTCCAGGTAGGCGCGCATGAGGCCGAGATAAAACGCCGCATCTTGGCTTTCCAGGAGGCGAAATTCCGGAGTGCTGTCGGCGCGATCGTTCATGGTGCGGCTGCGGCGCCGGGACACAGCCGGAACGCGGCAGGCAATGCCGCCCGCGACCGGTGCAAACGCGCGCTTATCCGGCGCGGAGGTCCTGCCTGGGGAATCTCGTTTTCCACGCCTTGATCGTCCAGGTCCTGATGTCCGACACGGATGTGGCAAGAAACGTGCCCGAAGACGGGTACGTCACCGATCCGGGAGCGCCGCCGGGGAACAAGCCTTCGCCGGTGGCCCGGTATCATCAATCGTCCTCGGAGCGCGCGCTTCTTCGCGTACCTGGCCAGCCAGCCAATCCATCAGAAGCCGGCTTGCGGCCCGGCAGTCGGCGCCGCCGCCGGGCTCATGGGTCTCGCTGTGCCAGCGGGCCGCATCGCTCTTCCCCAGGCCCCGCCCCTGCAGGAACGCGGTGAGCGGGCAGTCCTCTCGGGAACGCGCATGGCGGCCGGTGTGGTCGTGCCGGTACGCCCAATGATAGGCCAGCGCCCCCAGGTAGGTATGGATCGTGCGCGTATCGACGCCTTGCCAGGTCCGGGCACGCGTCCACGGAAGGACCTCTTCAGCCGGCATCGGGTGCGCGATGCCGTAACCCTGTCCGAGCCGTGCCCCGAGGATCGAAGCGGCTTCGATGACCGCCAAATCCTCGGCGCCCTCGACCACGACCTCGCGGTCAAAGTCATGTCCGATCTGCACGATGGTGCGGACGAGGCTCAGTGTCTTGACCGGATCGGTGGCGATGTCCCGGATGAGCGCCTGATCGACCTTGACGATATCGAACGGCAGACTCGCCAGGCGCTTGAGGCTGCTGTAACCGGAGCCCAGATCGTCGATGGCCAGGCGTACCCCCACGCGCAGCAGGGCACCGATCGCCTCGTCGCGCCGGGCTTCCTCGAATTCCTGGTTCTCCAGCAGCTCGAGCGTCAACCGGTGCGGGTCGATCGCATGCCGGTGCAGAGCCTCTTCCACCCACCGCGCACAGTCGGCGTGCATGAGCGTCGATGGTGCCAGATTGAGCGACAGGTCGATGTCCAGTCCCTCATCGTTCCACCGGCGCAGCCATTCGAGTCCCTGGTCCAGTCCCGCCCGAAACAGCACGTCCAGATCCGAGTCATCGAGTGCCGGCAGGAACTGTGCGGGCGCAATGAGCGCCCCGTCAGCGGCAACCAGCCGTGCGAGGGCTTCGAATTTGACGATAGCCCCGCTGGTCAGATTCGCTACCGGCTGCATGTACATGCGCAGACCGCCGGAGTAGAGCAGGGCGCGGTACTGCGCGGCCATCTCTGCCGGAACGGGTGCTGCCGGGGTCTGGGTCAGCTGTGCGATCTGGTTCCAGCGGTTCTGCAGCGATGCGGTGAAGGTCTGGGCCCAGATTGTGGAAAACTGGTGCGGATAGGCACCCTCAATGGCCAGCACGAACTGCAGGCATTTCACCCGCTGCACCGGTATTGTCACCATGCTCTGGATTCCAAGAGCCTGGAAATCGGCGTGCCAGAGGCGCGTGCGCTCGTCCAGTCCGTAGGCATCGGTGCGCTGGATCGATTCCATGCGCCATGCTGACCCGATCAGGCCTCGACCTGACGGCGCGCGCGTATCGAGCTGCGGTACCATTTCGGGGGTATGCATAATGCACCGCACTTCCCGTTCCACCGTTCCGGCGCTGAACTCGACTGCGAACACCCCGTTGGGTTGCGGACGCAGCAGTTGGCAGGCCCGGATACCGGGGAGCGCGGCCAGGGCATCGAGTTCTCCCTGTGCCAGGCTGGTCCAGGTTTCCTGCAATCGCGGCAGCGGCCGTGCCAGGTGTGCATTGTAGGTATCCGTCACCTTCTGCATCGTATCGAGCTCCGTCTGCAGGTCCAGTTGCAGCCGGGCGTCGGCCGCCCGCAGCATCCGGTGGCGGTTGCGGGAGACGGAGGCGGCGCCGTCGAGACGCTGCCGCAGCAGCCCGCGGTACAGGCTCATGGCCTGGCTGATCCAGGCACCGTTGACGCCGATGAGCGCATGAACCTGCCCCAGGCGTCTGGCCGATTGCTCGATGGCGCCGGCGGTGGTCTGCGGATTGAATAGCAGGCGCAGGTGCCCGATCTGCCGGGCTTCGAGCGCCTCGAGACCATCCGGCGTCAGGCAGGCCAGAATGGCGGAAGGTTCTGTCTGCCGCGACAGTTCGACGTGCAGTGTCCGGACGAATTCCTGCGCGACCTCCTCGAAGTGTCGGGCACCGGAGTCAAGCAGCCTCTGTGCCTCCGATCCGAACGGATCGAAAGGAACCTCCTGCTCGCTGTCCTCGAAATGCGGGGAACCGAGCGACCACCAGGTAGCCCGGCTGGCCTTGTGCGTCTTCGCCTGGTACATCGCAGCATCGGCGGCGCGCAGCAGGGCATCGGGCTCCTCGGCATCCTGCGGGTATAGGGCCACGCCCACGCTCATGCCGACTTCCGCTTCGCGCCCCTGTCCCAGATCGAAGGGAGACTCGACGGCCTCGTGCAGGCGGCTCAAGGCGCTCCTCAACTGCTGGGTGACCTGGACGTCGAGCAGGTCCTCGATGACCACGATGAACTCGTCACCGCCCAGCCGGGCAATGAGGCTTGACGCCCGCAACCGGGCCTGCAATCGCTTGACCAGCTGCCGCAGCAGCTCGTCGCCGGCATCGTGCCCGTAGCTGTCGTTGACGGGCTTGAAGTCGTCGAGGTCGATCATCGTCACTGCCACCAGCGTACCGTTGCGCCGGGCGCGGGCGATAGCCTGCGGCAGGTGTTGCTCGAGGGCGAAGCGGTTGAGCAGACCGGTGAGAGCATCGTGACGCGCGCGGTGCGCCTCTTCCGACCGCAACTCGTTCAGGCGCCGCTTCAGCTCGAGCTCATCGAGTCCGTGTCCGAGCAGGTCGGCCACGCGCTCGCAGACCTCGATCGTCCGCGGGTCAAAGGCCTCCGGTTCGGGGGCGGCGAAGACCAGCAGGCCCCAGACCCGGTTCTCGCGCCGGATCGGGGTGGCGAGCAGCGATGCCCAGCGGTAGCGCAAGTGATACGCATGCCACGCGGTGTCGCGCTGGGCCCCGAAGTTGTCGTTGTAGTACACGGTCCGGCCCTCGCGCCAGGCCCGCGCCGCCAGGGCTGTCGGGTCGTCAATGTGAAGCCGGGCGGAAGCGGCGTGTTCCGACCCGCTCCCGGAGCGCGCCAGGGCATGAATGAGGCCGTCCTCGCCCGGCCGGCTGATCCACACCGCATGGAATAAGGTCTCGTGCACCAGTCTCGTGCAGGTCTGTTCCATCATCTCGGCCTCGCCGTGCGACCTCAGCACCACGTTGCCCTGGACAAGCAGCGACCGGTACAGCCGCTGCAGCTGCTCGATGCGGCGCTCCTGCTGCCGGCGCTGGGTCACGTCGACGGCCGTCCAGACGATGATCGGATGCCGGGAGTCGTCCGGACCGACGCGTCGTCCGTGCGCGGACACGTAAATGAGGGCACCGTCCTTGCGGCGCAGCTGCAGATCCGGAACGCCGCCGTTTCCGTCGACGAGAACGGTCTCGGCCAGACCGGTCAGGCGCAGGTCCTCGGTGGTTGCCGCGCAGAATTGATGTATTTCCCGCCCGATGACTTCCTCGGGGCCGGCACAGCCTATCAGATCGAGAAACGCCTGATTGACCTCGACGATCACCCGCTCCGGATACTGCACCATGCTGATTGCGGCCTCGGTATTGGCAAGCAGCGCCTCGCGCATTGTGTTGAGTGCCCGGACCTTCGCATCGATCTCGTGGCGCTCGGTCGCATCCACCTGCGTCCAGACGATGCGCTGCACGCCATCGCTGCGTTCGAGGCGGTGGCCTGAGATGTCGGCCCAGCCGATCGTTCCGTCCATGCGCTGGAGCGGCATGTCCGCGAGGAGGCCATGGCCTTCGTGCAGGACGGTCTGCACCAGTTCTGATGCCCTCGCCCGCGTTGCCTCGTCGGGCCAGAGGATGTGCGGCGAATGTCCCAGGACACGCTCGATATCGGGCGCCCGGAGGATCTCCAGAAACCGGTTATTCGCGTATTCGATCACGTGCGCGGGATACCGGGTCACATTGACGCCCACGGTCAGACCGGCCAGCAGCGCCGCGTTGAAGCCGCTGGCGTCGGCCAGACTGGTTTCCAGCTGTTTTCGTTCGGTGATGTCGCGCTGCGTGCCGACGAAATGGGTGACCTCTCCTTGCGCGTTGCGCAGCGGAGTGATGGCCAGCGCATTCCAGAACGGCGAGCCGTCCTTGCGGTAGTTGAGAATGTCGGCGTTGACCGCCTCGAACTTCGCCAGCGCCGCGTGCACGCGGGCAACCGCCGCCGGTTCCGTCTCCGGGCCCTGCAGAAACCGGCAGTTCCTGCCGATTGCCTCTGCAGCGGGGTAGCCGGTGATCTGCGTGAATGCCGCATTCACGTAGATGCAGGCCTGGTCGGCGGTGGCGAGAAATACGCCATCGCTCATCGAATCGAGTGCCCGGGTGAGCAGATCGGTTCGCGCAATCGTGTCCAAGCGGTCCAGTCCGCCCGACAAATGACGCGCAAGCTCGCGCAGAATGTCGGCGATGTCCCGGTCGAACACATCGCTCTGTGCGGCATAGAACGTCACGATGCCCCAGGGATGCCCGGCCCGCCGGATCGGAAGAACGGCATTCGCTTTCAGGCCACAGGCGTCTGCTCGATCGCGCCAGTACTTTAGCTGCGGCGCCTGGGCGAATCCCGGACCGAAATACGGCTCGCCTTCGCGCCAGGCCCGTCCGCCCCGGCCCTGGCCTTCGGGAACCTCCGGATCGGTCGAAACCGTCAGGCCGTCCATGTACCGGATCTCCGGTCCGGCCGATGCCAGAAACTCGAAGCGATTGCCGGTACCGGGCCTGCCGATCCACGCCAGCGCCATGCCCGCGTGTCGGACCGCCAGGTCGCAGACCGTCTGCAGCAGCGTGGCCTCATCCTGCGCCTCGATCATGGCTTGGTGGACCTGGGCGAGCAGAGCGTGGAAGGAGGAAAGGCGGGTGATCTTTTCCGCCTGCAGATCGCGCTTGCGTATCAGCAGCGCAATCGCCAGGCCGGAAGCCGTCAGCAGGGTCACGATCGCCGCCCAGAATGACAGGCGGGTCCCCAGGCCACGGCGGTACTGCTGCCAGACGAGGCTTTGGGGGAAACTTGCCTGGACCTCCAGCGGCGCGTCGAGGACGGCCACCTTCGCCCGGGGTTGCGGGGCTTTGCGCGTGTCTACAAGATGCCCCTGCGACAGGACTCCCAGAATGCGATCGTCACGAAGATCCCGCACGACCAAGGTAAACGGCGAGGGGGCATTATTGGCCAGAAGCTGGTCGATGCGGTAGGGCGATCCGACAAAGTAACTGGTGCGTCCACTGGCATCGGCCACGCGGTAGCGCATGGTGATGACGTAGCCGCCCACTCGCCGCGAGTATCGGGTCCGGCCGAGCAAAAACTGGGGTAGCCCGGCTATCGGCGTGAACGCGGTGCCTGGGGTGATCGGCCGCGATGGCTGCTTGCGCGTGGACCAGACGATGCGGTTGCCGTCCGCGGACAGCAGGTTCAGCGCGTAGAGCTGCGGGTTGTGCCGGGCGAAGCCCGTCATCAGCTTGTGGGACTGCGGATCGAGCGCCCGGGACGAAGCGGTGCCATCCAGGCTGCTGGCGACGAATGCGAGGGAGTTGAACTGCTGCATGAGCCGCAGCTTGATGAGCTCGCTTTCGGCGCGAGCATCTTCATGGGCGAGCTGGTCGATGCTGCGCTCGGCATTGTGGTAAATCCGCCGCTCGCTGAGTGATGCCTGGGTCAGCGTCAGCAGCACCGGAAGCGCCAGGGCTGCGATCAGAAGGAGCCAGCGCAATTTGGGTGCTGCGGTGGCCCGCACGAACTGGAAGGATTTCATGACCGGCAACCGGGATGGCACAAGCGGGGTTCACCCCGCGTCCACGGCAGCCGCCCGCCGCGGCGCGGTCCGGCCGCGCGGTCCGGCCGGTCGCAGGCATGGCAATGGCGCCGGCCGCTGACAAGGCGCGTCATCCGGGTACGGCCCGGTCCGCCGCTGTGCGGCAATCGGGACAGCGGCAGCCGCGGCGGAACGGGTGGGCAACGGGATCGGCCTGGGGTCACCGGGACGGTCAGCAGATGACGGCGATTCGGACGGCTGTTGCTGCCGGTGCGGGGACGCGAACACAGGTCCAGGTCGCGGACGGGCGGCAGGTACGAATGGCCCGGCTCGAGGGATCCGGCTGCTGCGCGCCTTAGTGCAGGGTTCATGTCTGGTCTGGATCGCAAAGCTGCCCAAGGTTGCCCCGATAACGCCGTTTGCGCCGCACCGTGTCCGTGGGGCGCGCGTTGCCCGGCAATCTGCCATGCGGACGGAGCGACTGCCCCGCTGGCAGGTCGGATCGGCAAACCGGCAGGCCCGGACAGCCTGGGCTCGATTCCGGCTTCTCTTTGAATGCCGCGCAACGGAGCCGGCGGGTTCCCGCATCGGTGCGTTCGCGCACCAATGCGCTGTGGCAAAGGCGAAACGCCGGTGTTCATGTGATTCCCGCGGTCCTACGTTTCCATCTGCCCTACGCCGCATGCAAGGAACATGCCCGGCTCTCCGCGTGGCGTTGCCGGTGCCGCGGTGCGCCGGCCAGCGCAGCCTGGCCTGCCCCGTACGGATTCACCGGCCGGCCGCAGGCGGGACTCGACCTTCCTTCCATGGGAAGGTTTAGCATATGATTTGGACAGGAGGTGTCTATGAATATCAGTGAATCGCGTTTTTCAGTAAAGGGCATGAAGTGCGGCAACTGCGTGGCCAATGCCACTGCGGCGGTGTCCAAGCTCCCGGGCTACGAGGCGTCGCAGTTCGATCTGAAGACCGGATCGGCCATCGTCCGCGGCAATGTCGATCCACAGGCCGTGGTCCGCGCGCTCACTGCGGCCGGCTATCCCGCGGAGCTGCGGACCGACTGAAGCTGCCTGCGGCCGGCGACAGATCGAGCAGTCTTGTCCGGCAATCACATTGCGGCCTGCCGCATCCGGCGCCAATTAGAGGGTTTTCGGCATGGAGTCTGGGTTCCTGAGCATCGGCGAAGCCGCTGCAGCATCCGGTGTTTCGGCGAAGACGATCCGTCATTGCGAGGAAATCGGGCTGTTGCCGAAGACCCGACGCACCGCTGCCGGCTATCGGATGTATACGACCCGCGAACTGCACGAACTGCGCTTCATCAAGGAAGCGCGCAACCTCGGCTTTTCCACGGCGCAGATCTCGGAACTACTCGCACTCTGGCGCGACCGTCGGCGCCCGAGCAGCAGGGTAAAGCAGCTGGCGCTCGCGCGCCTGCGCGAGATTGAGGCGAAGTTGCGTGAGCTTGAGGCGATGAAGGCGACACTGGAGCACCTGGTGCGATGCTGCCATGGCGACAGCCGCCCCGATTGTCCGATCCTGGACAGGCTCGCCGGAGGTGGCATGCCCGTGCCGGAGCCCGATACCGGCGGGAAAGGCATGGCGGATACCGCAGCCGGCGGCAAGACCGGGTAACCGGACGGCCGCTCGTGAGGCAGCGGGGCGCTGCGGCCGTTCGCGGGCCAGGTCTCAGGTCGTGACCCGGGCAAGCGTGCAGCTGCGCAGCTTCCTGGCAAAGTTGTGGAGCGCGTGAATCCGCGTTTCCTCCGCCTCGCGGCACCATTCCTGCAGCGCCCGAAGCAGATGTTCCTGGGTTGCCGCCGAGCGATGCCAGATATCCTGCAGTTTCTGCTTCATCGTGTAGGCGGTGTACAGGTTCTGGTAGCGCGCGAGGGCGCGCTGCAGCCAGTCGCTGCTTCGCTTGTCGAGCAGGCGTGCCTCACGCACCATCAGGCGACGTGCCCGCTTCAGCAGCGTCCATGATGCCCGGTCAGTACGGTCGGCTTTCCGGAGCTCTTCCCGGTAGACGGTGCGCAGGACTTCGCGCGCAAACTGCGCCATCAGCGCGAACCGGTTGGCGATGACAGCCCGCACGGTATCCAGGTCGATGTGCTCCTTGCCGGAATCGAAAGCAAGTTCCGGAGGGGTCTTGCGCACGCGCGCTAGTCCCATCGCCTGCATCAGGCGGATGTACATCCAGCCGATATCGAACTCCCACCATTTGGAGGAGAGCTTGGCGGAACTCGCAAAGGTGTGATGGTTGTTGTGCAGCTCCTCTCCGCCGATGATGATTCCCCAGGGAACGATGTTGGTGCTGGCATCGGCGACCTCAAAGTTGCGGTATCCCCAGAAATGTCCGATACCGTTGATGACGCCGGCAGCCCAGAACGGAATCCAGGCGATCTGAGCGAGCCAGATCAATGTGCCGGCGGCCACGCCGAACAGCAGTACATCGACCGCAAGCATGATCGCCAGTCCGAGGTGCTGGCGTCCGGTGTAAATATTGCGTTCGAGCCAGTCGTCCGGTGTCCCGTGTCCATACCGTGCCAGGGTCTCGGGATTCTGGGCCTCCCGGTGATACAGCACGACGCCGAGCCAGAGAACCTTGTGGATACCGTGCTGCTGCGGACTGTGCGGGTCTTCCGCAGTCTCTACCTTGGCGTGGTGCTTGCGATGCACTGCCGCCCACTGTTTGGTCACCATGCTGGTGGTGAGCCACAGCCAGCCGCGGAAGAAATGGCTGGCGAGCGGATGCAGGTCGAGGGCACGATGAGCCTGATGGCGGTGCAGAAAGATGGTGACACTCGCGATGGTGATGTGTGTCAGGACCAGGGCAACGATTCCGTAGCCCCACCAGGGCAATATGATCAATCCGTGGAACATGGTGTGGTGGACTCCTGGGCGGAAAGGGGATTCACGGCAGTTCCTGCTGGCGCAATGGCCACGAGAGCACGTACTGCCGACGACGTGATCATGAGGTGGATTGATTCTACAGGCAATCCCCGGCGCCGTCGATGGGCCGGCCGGTTCCCGGGAGGCCGCCGCGGCAGGTCAGGGAGGGCCGCCGTGTCTGGGCTGCGCGGTCCCGTCACCATGATTTCATTTCATTGCCATCGTCTCGAAACCGGGTCCGACTAGGCTCCTTGCCCGACGCTCCCCGCCGGGGGGCGGTTCGCAAAAGGAGAATCGTGATGGAGACTCAAACCAGGAAGTGGGCCCGCGTGGCTGCGGTCGGCGCGACAATCGCGGGCCTGTTGAACGCGCAACTGCTTTATGCCGGTGATTACGATTGGAACAACAATGCGACGACTACTCCCATCAAGCACGTGATCCTCATCATAGGCGAGAACCGTAGCTTCGACCAGGTATTCGGGACCTTCAAGCCCAATGCGGGCGAGCACGTGTGGAACCTGTTGAGCAAGGGCATCGTCAATGCCAACGGCAATCCGGGGCCGAACTTCAAGGCGGCCGCACAGTGGCAGGCGAGCGATCCCGGGCGCTATTCGATCCATCCGATGAAGACCGCCGCCTACGGTGTGCTGCCGCGCGTCAATGTCGATGGCACCCCCGCACAGGCCCCCTTTGCCTCCGCCGCCGCCGCGCAAGCCGTGGAACCGGCTTTGCCGTCGGATGCCTATGGTCTGCTCGCGACCGGCGGCAGCGGCCTGCCCGCCGGCACGCTCGTCGACCCGCGCTTCCCGGCCGATTTGCCCGATGGCCCCTATGACCTCACGCACTACGTCTCCTACGACGACTATACCGCAAGCCCTGTGCACCGCTTCTTCCAGATGTGGCAGCAGGCCGACTGCGACCTGACGCACGCGAGCGCGGGCAACCCGAGCGGCTGTCAGGATGACCTCTTTGCCTGGGTCGAGGCGAGTGTCGGGGCCGGCAGCAACGGGGCGCCCCAGCCGGCGGACTATGCTGAGGACGGCCACCACGAGGGTGCGATCTCGATGGGGTTCTACAATGCCGCAGCCGGAGACGTCAGCTACTTCGATCAGCTGGCGCACGAATATGCCCTGAGTGACAACTACCACCAGGCAGTGATGGGCGGTACCGGGGCGAACCATATTGCCATCGGCTATGGGACGGCGATCTTCTACGCCTCGGCCAATGGCCGCCCGGCCACCCCGCCGGCAAACCAGATCGAGGATCCCGATGCCCAGCCGGGCACCAACAACTTCTACAGCCAGGACGGCTACGGCGGAGGTTCCTACGTCGATTGCGCCAACCCCTCGGCCCCTGGCGTGCCTTCGATCCGCAACTACCTCTCGCGGCTACCCTACCGGGTCTTCCGCAACGGGGATTGCGTCCCGGGGGCCTATTACCTCGTCAACAACTATAATCCGGGCTACCTTGGCACCGGGGCCCCGGCACCGCTCGGGCCCGATACCTTCACGGTGCCCCCGACCCGGCAGCAGAACCTGGGGCTCCTCCTCTCCCGCCACCACATCTCTTGGGGCTACTACGGCGAGGGCTGGGCACATGGCACCGAGACCGGGGAGAACTCGACCTACTGCAATATCTGTGACCCCTTCCTCTACTCCACTCAGATCATGACCAACCCGAAACTGCGGGCGAACCTGCACGGCATCCATGCGCTCTATGCCGCGATTCAAAGCGGTAGCCTGCCGGCGGTGTCGATCGTCAAGCCCGATGGCTACCTGGACGGGCACCCGGCGTCTTCGAAGTTCGAACTCTTCGAGGCGTTCAGCCGCAAGATCGTCGATATGGTCAAGGCCAATCCGGCGTTGTGGGCGAACACCGCCATCCTCATCACGGTCGATGAGGGCGGTGGCTACTACGACTCCGGCTACATCCAGCCGATCGACTTCTTCGGCGACGGTACCCGCATCCCGCTCATCGTGGTCTCGCGCTTCTCGCGCGGAGTGGGTGTCGTGCATACCTATGCCGATCACGTTTCCTTCGACAAGTTTGTCGAGGCGAACTGGCGTCTGCCTCCGATCAGCGCCCGCTCGCGTGATAACCTGCCGAACCCGGTGACCGCTCCCGGCAACCCCTACGTCCCGGTCAACAGCCCGGCCATCGGTAACCTCATGCCGATGTCCGGTTGGGAGGCGGCCGGGAGGCCGCATTATCTACCACCGGGCGCACACTGCCAGCCGTCCGGGTGCAACCGGCGCCTGCCACGACATCCCTATCCGTCCTGCTGTGCGGCGGAGCGGCACGCGCATCCGGGGGTTGCTGCGGGCGCTGGTCAGGCCGCGGCTTGGCGCCAGGCCGGTACGGGACGGGTTGGCGCAGCGTTCCGGTCGCTGGATCTGCCGTAGCGGATGGAAATCCAGACGCCTGCGGTTGAAAACCTGCCCTGCCTGAGTAATATAGCGGCCCGGGCTCGCCTCAGCGGCGGCGATTAACCACACTTTTTCAAGAGGATCAGACATCCATGGCAAACGTCTACTACGAAACGATCACCAAGATGGAGAAAACCGGCGTGGACCAGGAATACGTCAATGGCTGGGCTTGCGGCTATCTCCATAACCCGAAGCGCGAAGAGCAGCGCGTCAATGATGCCTATGAAGCCGGCTACAGCGACGGGATCGCCCAGAAGACCGACGGCTTCTCGGCTTGGAAGAAGTAACGGCTGCAGCAGCGCTTGCCCAGGGACGGGCGGGCCAACTCAGGACGCTGCCCGGAGGCCGGTCAATGCGGGGCGGATTCCGCCATTTGGTACCACTTGCGGGCCTGCTCCTCGTCCTTTTCCACGCCCAGTCCCTGTTCGTAGATCATTCCGAGCGTCATCTGTGATCCCGTCATGCCCTGTTCGGCAGCACGGCGCAGCCATTCGATGGCCTTGAGCGGGTTCCTTTCCGTGCATTCGCCATAGAGATACATGAAGCCAAGGCCATGCTGCGCCAGGGCGTAGCCCTGGTCGGCCGCAGACTGCATCCATTTGAATGCCATCATGTCGTTCTTGACCATTCCGAGGCCGTTCTGGCACATGATGGCCAGACGATGCTGCGCCTGGGCATTGCCCTTTTCGGCTATCGGCCGGAGCAGCTGCCATGCCTGCGCGAATTCCTTGGCTTCGAAAGCTGCCATCCCGCTTGCCAGTTCAATATCGAGTCCCGACATAATCAATCTCGCCCATCCGGTCTTGTCGAACGGCCGTTACTGTAGCAGAGCCGGCTGGCGTCTGCGAACCGGGAACGGGCGGGCCACAAACGCCGGATTCGCCATCGAGGTTTCGGCGGTGGCACCTGTCCCTCTATAATGAGGGGTCGAGAGTCGGCGGAGGTTCGATGGCAATCCGGGTCAAAACGAGGTTTCGTTCGAAGGGGCCGAAAACCCTGGCGGATCGCGCCAGCGTCGTGGGTGTGACCATCTGGCGCGTGGCGCACGAGGTTGGCCGGCACATGGAGAAGGAGGAATTCCGTATCAGCTCGGATGCCCAATATACCGCGCTGCTCACGGAGATCATCGCCTTCCTGCTTCAGATCACGGACCGCATTGTCTACGGGCAGCTGGGCGAGGAGGACCGTGCGACGTTCATGAACGCGCTGGGCCTGCACCTGGCCAAGACCATGGAATCGAACCTGGCCGATTTCCTGGGACCCGGAGACCATATTGGTCCGTTCATTTCCACGCTCAATGCGCGTGCCGCAGACTACGCCGAATTCGAATTTGGCGAGCAGGGTCCGGGCTACGGGTTTCTGCGTTACCTCGGAGAAAAGGCCGCGGAAGTGATGGCGGTTACGGACAATCGGTGGGTCATCGAGCACATCATGGAAATCGAGGCGCCGGGCGCAATCAAGACGGTCAAGCGCGTGATTGGAGAAGTGCTGGGCATTCGCGTGCCCGAAAGTTGATGTAATATTTGAATAATAGTTCATAATATACTGTTTAAACATAATTAAATTGCCGAAATCCCGAAACGGGACAGAAGGCTCGGGCCCGTATGGAAGACATCAATCCGCTGTTGCATAGACTGGACGATCTCGGAAAGCGCGCTGCTGCGCTCAGGGGGTATCTTTGACTTTGCCGGCAAGCAGGAACGCCTGGCGGAGGTAGTGCGCGAACTCGAGCAGCCGAACGTCTGGTCCAATCCCGGGCGCGCACAGGAACTTGGACGCGAGCGCGCACGTCTGGAAAACGTGGTCGCCACCCTGCAGCGGCTCGATGCCGGGCTGCAAGACGCGGGGGCGCTGCTGGAGCTCGCGCGCGAGGAAGCCGACGAAGGTGTGCTGGTGTCGGTCGCCCGCGATGTCGAGGGGCTGGAGCAGCGGCTGTCCCAGCTCGAATTCGAGCGGATGTTCGCGGGCGAAATGGATCATGCCAACGCCTACCTCGACATCCAGGCTGGATCGGGAGGCACCGAGGCGCAGGACTGGGCGCAGATGCTGCTGCGCATGTACCTGCGCTGGGGCGAACGGCGCGGTTTCGGTACCGAACTGGTCGAGCAGTCCGACGGGGAAGTCGCCGGTATCAAGAGCGCGACGGTCAAGTTCATGGGCGACCACGCCTACGGCTGGCTTCGCACCGAGACCGGCGTCCACCGCCTGGTGCGCAAATCTCCGTTCGACTCCGGAAACCGGCGACACACCTCGTTTGCCTCGGTATTCGTCTACCCGGAAGTCGATGAGGATATCGACATCGACATCAATCCCGCAGATCTGCGCGTCGATACCTACCGTGCCAGCGGTGCCGGCGGGCAGCACGTGAACCGCACCGAATCCGCCATACGCATCACGCACGTGCCTACGGGCATCGTCGTGCAGTGCCAGAGCGACCGCTCCCAGCACAAAAACCGTTCGGCCGCGATGTCCATGCTCAAGGCGCGCCTGTACGAGGCCGAACTGCGCCGTAAACGCGAGACCCAGCAGAAGCTGGAGGAATCAAAGTTCGATATCAGCTGGGGCAATCAGATCCGCTCCTATGTGCTCGACCAGTCACGCATCAAGGACTTGCGTACGGGCGTGGAGGTCGCAAATACTCAGGCCGTGCTGGACGGCGACCTCGACCGCTTTATCGAGGCCAGCCTGAAGAGCGGGCTCTAAAGAATGTCCCTGCAACACGGGTCCGGCGCGCGCCGAGCGGCTGCCGCCGGTTAACCGCACGGTCTAGCCGCCATTCGAGGATCATGAACTTGTCATCCGCCGACGACCACACCCCCCCCTCCGTTTCCGACGAGAATGCGCAGATCGTCCAGCGTCGGGCCAAGCTTGCGGAGCTGCGCGAACGGGGGCTGGCATTTCCCAACGACTTCCGCCGCGACGTCGTGGCGGGTGAACTGCACGCGCGTTACGACGGTTCCGACGTCGCGACGCTCGAGGCGCAGCCGGTGCGGGTGCGGGTGGCGGGCCGTCTCATGACGCGCCGTGTCATGGGCAAGGCGAGCTTCGTGCACTTGCAGGACATGTCCGGGCGTATCCAGCTCTACGTGCAGCGCGATGTGCTCGGGGAGACGGCATACCAGGAATTCAAGAAGCTGGACATCGGCGACATCCTTGGAGCAGAAGGGACGCTGTTCAAGACCAAGTCAGGAGAACTGTCGGTGCGGACCGATTCGCTGCGGCTGCTTACCAAGGCGCTGCGGCCGCTGCCGGAAAAGTTTCACGGACTGGCGGACCAGGAGACGCGCTACCGCCAGCGCTATCTCGACCTGATCATGAACGAAGTGACGCGGACAACCTTCCGTGTGCGTTCGGAAATCGTCAGTTTCTTGCGCCGCTTTCTGACCGATCGGGGATTCATGGAGGTCGAGACTCCGATGATGCAGGCGATCCCCGGCGGCGCCACGGCACGGCCGTTTGTCACCCATCATCATGCGCTCGATATGCAGCTGTTCCTGCGTATTGCCCCGGAGCTTTACCTCAAGCGTCTGGTCGTGGGTGGTTTCGAGAAGGTCTTCGAAATCAACCGCAACTTCCGCAACGAGGGCCTGTCGACGCGGCACAACCCGGAATTCACGATGCTGGAGTTCTACCAGGGCTATGCGGATTACCACGACCTGATGAACCTCACCGAAGAAATGCTGCGCGCGCTGGCGCTGGAGATTGCCGGCACAAGCCGGCTGCGCTACCAGGGCGAGGATTACGAATTCGGCAGGCCGTTCGCACGCATGACCGTCAAGGAATCGATCCTGCACTTCAACCCTGACATCGCCGCCCCCGACCTGGACGCGCCGCAGGCGGCCCGTCGCGTCGCCGCCGGCCTGGGCATCCCGCTCAAGGAAAGCTACGGGCTCGGCAAGCTCCAGATCGAGATCTTCGAAAAGACAGTCGAGCCGAAGCTCCGGGATCCGACGTTCATCACCGCCTATCCGACCGAGGTCTCACCACTTGCTCGGCGCAACGACCAGGACCCGTCCGTAACCGACCGATTCGAGTTCTTCGTCGGCGGGCGCGAGATTGCCAATGGCTTCTCGGAACTGAACGATGCCGAAGACCAGGCGGAACGCTTCCGCCGGCAGGTTGAGGAGAAGGAGGCCGGCGACGAGGAGGCGATGCATTTCGACGCCGATTACGTGCGTGCGCTGGAGCACGGAATGCCGCCGACTGCCGGAGAAGGGATCGGGGTCGACCGGCTGGTGATGCTGTTCACCGACTCCCCCAGCATACGCGACGTGATCCTCTTCCCGCACATGCGTCCGGAATCCGGAGGAAGCTGAGCGCTCCGCAGCGGCTCAAGCCACCAGCAGGTTCTTCATCTCGTTCACGTCGGACCGCGCCTCTTCGAGGGCGGCGATGCTTTGGTCAGGAGTGAGGCCGAGGATGGTGAAGGCCGGTATCGTTCTCCAGTCGATGCGGGTGAAACGGTGGCTGGTGCCCAGATAGCTGTGCAGGTTGGCCACCAGCACGACGTCGACATAGTCGATCGTCTCGGGGATGCGCATCAGATCCTCGTGCTGGGCGGCGACGGCCACAAGCTCCGGAGGAAACTTCCACGCCTCCAGAATGACCCGGCCCACCGACGCGTGCAGCTTGTCGATGACCTCATCCAGCATGACCGGGTTTCCGGCAAGCTCGGGTACGTCCTCGGCGCGTGCCAGAATGGGAAGAGCGCCGATATCGTGCACCAGTCCGGCCAGCAGGGCTTCGTCGGGCTTGAGCGTCGTGAACTTGCGCGCAAGCGCATGGCTGATCGCGGCCACGTCGGTGCTGTGTTCCCACAGGCGCTGCATCCGCTGCTTGAGCGCCGGCACGCGGGTACGGTACATCTGCTGCATGATGAGACTGGTGACGAGGCTGCGTACCTGCGGCACTCCGAGGCGCGCGATCGCGGTCTGTACGCTCTCGATGCGGTTGGTGCCGCGAAACAGCGGGCTGTTCGCCACCTGGATCAGGCGTGCGCTAAGGGCTGTGTCGGCGCTGACGATGCGGGCGATGCGGGCGGCCGGCGCGTTGCCGTCGGAAACCGCTTCGCGGACCTTCAGTGCCACTTCCGGAAGTATCGGAAGCTTGAGACGGTTGGTCTTGATGTCGTCCAGCAGGGTGGAGACAAAACGATCGATGGTTACTTGCACGGTTACGTGGCCTCGTGTTTATGGGTCAGAGCCCCGGGCAGTGGTGCGGCGTCCGGACTGCGCTTATTCGCTGGGGACCTCTCCGAAGCATAGACGATCGGCCGCGAAGCGGCGGGGCGGTTGTGAATCTGCTTCGGCGTGGCATAATTTTTCCCATGAGCCTGAAGACCTGGCCGCCGGCCATCTTTGTCATGGGGCCGACCGCGGCCGGCAAGACCCGGCTGGCGCTGGCCCTGCATGCATGCCTGCCTGTCGAAATCGTCAGCGTCGATTCCTCCCAGGTTTACCGCGGTATGGATATCGGCACCGCCAAGCCCAACCTTGAGGAACAGGCCTGCGCCACTCATCGGCTGATCGACATCCGTGATCCGGCACAGGCCTATTCGGCGGCGGAGTTCCGCGCGGACGCGTTGCGCGAAATGGCGGCGATCACTGCCGCGGGCCGCATCCCGCTACTGGTGGGTGGCACCATGTTCTATTTCCGGGTCCTGGAAGCGGGTCTGTCACAGCTGCCTTCCGCCGATCACGCGGTGCGCCGCAGACTTGCCGAGGAAGCCGGGCTTGCCGGATGGCCGGCGATGCACGAGCGGCTGCGCCGGTGCGATCCGGCCACTGCCAAGCGCATCGACCGGCACGATGCGCAGCGCATTCAGCGGGCACTGGAGGTGATCGAAGTCAGCGGCAGGCCCTTGAGCGAGCTGACGGCGGGCCCGCGCCCGGCCCTGCCTTATCGTGTGATCAGGCTGGCGGCATGTCCGGGGGAGCGGTCGGAACTGCATCGACGTATTGCTGTTCGTTTTCACGGGATGCTGCAACAGGGATTCGTCGCCGAGGTCGAGGCGCTGTGGCGGCGGGGAGACCTGTCTGCTGAACTGCCGTCGGTACGCACGGTGGGCTATCGCCAGGTGTGGGGATACCTGAGCGGAAACGTCAACTACCAAGAAATGGTCGAAAGGGGTATCATCTCCACACGGCAGCTCGCCAAACGCCAGTTGACCTGGCTGCGTGCCGTCCGGGATATAACATGGTTCGACAGCAGTCAAAGCGGATTCGAGCGCAGGGTTGCGGAACGTTTATCCGGAAGTTTGTGACTATAGAGGGTATAATTTTCAGTGGGCCCGGCGCGGATCCCCGGGAGTTTCCGACCTAGAGTGCCGCAGTGGGCACGGATGATAAGAACAGGAGAACTGTCATGAGTCAGCAAAGAGGGCAGGCGCTACAAGACCCTTACTTGAATGTCCTGAGAAAGGAACGGGTCCCGGTATCGATATTTCTGGTCAACGGGATCAAGCTGCAGGGACAAATCGAATCCTTTGACCAGTTTGTGGTTTTGCTGAAGAATTCGGTCAGCCAGATGATCTACAAGCATGCCATATCCACCGTGGTTCCCAGCCGTCCGGTGAAGTTTTCCATTGAGCATTCCGACGACAGCGAAAAAGCCCCAGGTAACGAGTAGTCCGGTGCGCCAGGGCGCCGGCAGGCCGGCCGCAGAGCGCGCGGTCGTGGTCAACCTGTGTTTTCCGGACAGCGAGGCGGAAAACGAGGTCGATGAGCTGCAGCTGCTCGCCCAATCCGCCGGCGCCGAGGTATGTGAGGTAGTGCTGGGGAACCGCCAGCGGCCGGATGCTGCGACCTACATCGGCAAGGGCAAGGCGGACGAGGTGCGCGCCGCGGTGCTGCGGCACCAGGCGGACCTGGTTCTGGTCAACCACGACCTCTCGCCCGCCCAGGAACGCAATCTCGGGAAGATCACGGACAGCCGTGTGCTCGATCGCACCGGCCTGATCCTCGATATTTTTGCGCAGCGCGCACGCAGCCACGAGGGCAAGCTGCAGGTCGAGCTGGCGCAGCTCGATCACCTGGCCAGCCGCCTGGTGCGCGGATGGACCCATCTGGAACGGCAGAAGGGCGGCATCGGTCTGCGTGGTCCCGGCGAGACCCAGCTCGAAACGGACCGGCGGCTCATCCGCGAGCGGGTGAAACACCTGAACCGCCGGCTTGCCAAAGTCCGCGGCCAGCGCGCCGGACGCCGGCGGGCGCGCAACAAGATTCCAATACCGACTGTGTCGCTGGTGGGTTACACCAATGCCGGCAAGTCGTCGCTGTTCAACCGGCTGACCGGAGCAAGCGTGTATGCCGCCGACCAGCTGTTCGCCACGCTCGATCCGACCATGCGGCGGGTGGAGCTGCCGGGTCGCGCGAGCATCATTCTTGCCGATACGGTGGGCTTCATCCGGCACCTGCCTCACAAGCTGGTCGAGGCATTCAAATCGACGCTCGAGGAAGTGACAGAAGCCGACCTGCTGCTGCATGTGGTGGATACGGCCAATCCGGAGCGGCGGGATCAGGCGCAGCAGGTGGATCAGGTCCTCGCGGAGATTCATGCGGAGCATCTGGACCGGATCACGGTTTTCAACAAGATTGACCGGTCCGGCGAGCTGCCGCGGGTGGAACGGGACGCATCCGGAACGGTGAGAAAGGTATGGCTGTCAGCAGCCACCGGCGCCGGAGTGCCGATGCTGCTGGATGCGCTGGCTGAGCACTACCGCCGCCACCGCGTCACCCGTTGCCTGCTGCTGCCGTCGGCTGCCGGGCGGCTTCATGCGCTCATCCATTCGCGCCTGTTTGTCGCGGACGAGGCGGTGCTGCCGGGCGGACAGTGGCAGATGGAAGTCGAGATCGGCCAGCCGGATTTTGAATGGCTCATGCAGCAGGACGACTTCCGACCGGAATATCTCGTGCCGGCGCGGTCCGAAGAGCGGGCAGGCGCCGTGTCGTAAACCCAACCTACCGTCGCGGGTGGCGGGACCGCGGATTTCGCCGCGGCGCAGGGTGCAGTTTTCGTGCGTCCTGTTAAAATGCCGCAGCGCGCAACCGGCGCACGGCGCAAATACAACGAGGGGAAGATCGTGGCTTGGAACGAACCCGGCGGCTCGGGGGGGAAAGATCCCTGGGGTCAGCGCAAGAGGGATCAGGGACCGCCTGACCTGGATCAGATCGTCCGGAACATCCAGCGCAAGCTCGGGGGATTGTGGGGAGGTGGCCCCGGCCGTGGAGGGGCCGGCGGCGGGCACATGGGCCGGTTCAGCTTCAGCGCCATCCTGATTGCCGTGGTGGCCCTGTGGATGGCCAGCGGCTTCTACATGATCCGGCAGGGTGAGCGCGGCGTGGTGCTCGAGTTCGGCCGCAACGTGGCGGTGACCGAAGCCGGCCTGCACTGGCATTTTCCGTTTCCGATCGAAACAGTGGACAAGGTCAACGTGCAGCGCGTATACGTCGTGCAGATCGGCTACCGCAGCAGTGATCGTGCAAGTGGATCACGCAAGGTCCCGGGCGAATCCGAGATGCTGACCGGTGACGAAAACATCATCGACATTGAACTGGCAATCCAGTACAAGATCAAGGACCCCGTCGCCTTCCTGTTCGATGTTCGGGATCCGACCGAGACCATTATCCAGGCCGCGCAGTCGGCGGTGCGCGAGGTGGTCGGCCAGGCCAAGATGGACTTCGTGCTGACAAACGGACGCGGCGTCGTTGCCCAGGAAACCCAGACGCTGCTGCAGAAGATCCTGGACAAGTACCATTGCGGCATCCATATCGTGACCGTGCAGATGCAGGATGCGAGACCGCCGCAGCAGGTGACCGCCGCATTCGAAGATGCCGTGAAGGCGCGTGAGGACGAACATCGGGTGATAGACCAGGCACAGGCCTATGCCCGCGACATCATCCCGCGTGCCAAGGGCGCGGCTGCCGGCATGGTGTTGGAGGCGGAGGGGTATCGCGCGAGCGTCATCGCAAAGGCCGAAGGCAATGCCAGCCGGTTCGGGCAGATTGTGACCCAGTATGACAAGGCGCCCAAGGTCACACGCGAGCGCTTGTACCTGCAGACCATGCAGAAGGTCCTGAGCAGCACGACCAAGGTGTTTGTAGACCTGCCGCGCGGGAACAACGTGATCTATCTGCCGCTTGACCGCCTAGCGGGCAAAGCCGGTCTTGCCGGTTCGGGCGGCACGCCCCAGACCGCGCCGGAACCGGGCACTACGACGGCGCCCGAAGGTGCCGCTCAGAGCAGTGCGATCGGCGTGCTGCGTGGCAGGGGGAGATAGCCCATGAGCCATAACAAGGTGCTCTCGCTGGTTGCGGTCATCGTGCTGTTGTTCATTGTCGCGAACGGAGCGGTCTACACGGTGAGCGAAGGCCAGAAGGCCGTCGTCACCCGCTTCGGCCAGGTAATCAGCTACAACGACCAGCCGGGTCTGCACTTCAAGACGCCGTTCGTGGAGACGGTCCAATACTTCGACGGGCGGGTTCAGACGCTCGATACCGAGCCGGAGACGTTCCTGACCATCGAAAAGAAAAGTGTTGTCGTCGACTCCTATGTCAAATGGCGCATTTCCAACCTGCTGAAGTTCTATGTCGCAGTCGGCGGCAACGCGCTGCAGGCTCGCGAGCGCCTGGCCCAGGTGGTGAACTCCGGCCTGCGCAACGAGTTCGGTAAGCGCACCGTGCAGGAAGTGATCGCCGGCGATCGCAGCAAGATCATGCGCTCGATCACGGCCGACACCAACCGGCGAGCTGCCGAGTACGGCATTCAGGTGATCGATGTGCGCATAGACCGCATCGACCTGCCCAAGCAGGTGAGCGAGTCCGTATACCAGAGGATGCGCGCCGAGCGTACCCGCATCGCCAAGGCGCTGCGGGCCGACGGCGCCGAGGCAGCCGAAAAGATCCGGGCCGCCGCCGATCGCCAGCGCGAGATCATCCTGGCCGACGCCTACCGTCAGGCCCAGCGCATACGGGGCGAGGGTGACGCCAGGGCGGCGGAAATCTATGCGCGCGCATACCGCGTGAATCCGCGGTTCTACGCGTTCTACGGAAGCATGAATGCGTATCGCAAGAGCTTCAGCTCCAAGCATGACGTCATGGTCGTCGACCCGAGCGCGACGTTCTTCAAGTATCTGAAAAACCCGCAGCAGTGAACCAGACTGCATATTCCATCGGCCGCGGACGGAACCTGCGGCGGGCATGATGATAAGATGGCATGACCTGGGCGCAGCGTTCGCCCTGCTGCTGGTGCTGGAGGGCATACTGCCGTTTCTCAGCCCTGACCGCTTGCGCAGGATCCTGCGGCTTGCCGACAGCATGGGGGACCAGCAGTTGCGATTCATTGGAATTACCAGCATGCTGCTCGGGCTCGTGCTGCTCTATGTCATAAACCGCTGATCCGCGACTTGATCCCTAATCCCGGGCGAATCGACCATGTCGGACAAAGACCGCTGGCTGCTGCCGGAAGGCATCGAGGAAATCCTGCCTGCGGAGGCATTCCGCCTCGAGGCCCTGCGCCGCTGCCTGCTCGACCTGTTCTTCAGCTGTGGCTACGAGCTCGTGATGCCGCCGATGATCGAATTCCTGGAATCGCTGCTGACCGGGACCGGACGGGATATGGACCTGCAGACCTTCAAGCTGACCGACCAGCTCAGCGGCCGGCTGATGGGCGTGCGGGCCGACATGACCCCGCAGGCGGCGCGTATCGACGCGCATTACCTTAAACGCGATTTCCCGGCACGGTTGTGCTATGTCGGAACCGTCCTGCGCACGCGTCCCGATGAGTTTGCCGGTTCGCGCGAACTTCTGCAGGTGGGGGCGGAGCTGTTCGGTCATCCGGGTCCGGAGAGCGACATTGAGATCGTCGGGCTGATGCTGGCGGCACTGCGGGCTGCCGGCTTGCAGGAGGTGCACGTGGATCTCGGTCACGTGGGTGTTTTCCGGCAACTTGCCGCCGCAGCACGGCTCGATGCCAGCGTGGAGGGCGAGTTGTTCGAGGCCCTGCAGCGCAAGTCGCGGCCGGAAATCGAGGCGCTGCTAGGCCGATGCGATCTCGCGGCGGACGCGAGGCGCTGCCTTGCCGCCCTGGTCGATCTCAACGGGGGAGACGAGGTACTCGCGCAGGCGCGTACGCTCCTCAGCGGGGCTCCGGGCGCTGTCAGCCAGGCGCTCGATACCCTGCAGGCGGTGGCCGCTTCGATCCGGCGCGACCATCCGGAGGTGCCGGTGTACTTCGATCTGGCAGAGCTTCGCGGATACCGGTACTACACCGGGGCCGTGTTTTCCGCCTTCATTCCCGGCCATGGGCACTCGGTTGCCCAAGGCGGGCGCTATGACGGAATCGGACGGGCCTTCGGGCGCGCGCGTGCGGCAACCGGATTCAGCGCCGATCTGCGGTTGCTGTCGAGGCTCGTGCCGGCTGCGGGCGCAGTGAATAGCGGAATTCTGGCGCCATTCTCCGACGCTGATGGGCTGCGGCAGCGCATCAGCAGCCTGCGTGCGGCCGGCGAGCGCGTCGTGGTGCGCCTGCCGGGCACCGACGCGAGTGCCGCCGCCCTTGGCTGCGACCGGGAGCTCGTTGAGCACGACGGCAAGTGGACGATCGTGCAGGTCCTGCAGACATAATCCATCAACCATACAAGTCAGGTGCTATGGGCAAGAACGTCGTGATTATCGGCGCCCAATGGGGCGATGAGGGCAAGGGCAAGATTGTTGACCTGCTTACCGACCGGGCACACGCGGTGGCGCGGTTCCAGGGTGGCCACAATGCGGGCCATACGCTCGTCATTGACGGAAGGAAGACGGTTCTGCACCTGATCCCGTCCGGGATATTGCGGGCCGGGGTGAGCTGCCTGATCGGCAATGGCGTAGTGCTGTCGCCGCAGGCGCTGTTCGAAGAAGTGGAGGAGCTCGAACGCAACGGCGTGCCGGTGCGCGAGCGCCTGCGCGTGAGCGATGCTTGCCCGCTCATCTTGCGCCACCATATCGCGCTGGACGCGGCCCGCGAAAAGGCGCGCGGCAAATCGGCCATCGGCACGACCGGTCGGGGGATCGGGCCTGCGTACGAGGACAAGGTGGCCCGGCGCGGGCTGAGAGTTGCGGATCTGCTGGATGCCGAGCGGTTTGCAAGCAAGCTGCGGGAAGTCATGGACTACCATAACTTCGCGCTCACCCAATACTTCAAGTGCGATCCGGTCGACTACGGGCAGACGCTCGACGAGAATCTGGGGCTTGGCGAACGGCTGCGCCCCCTGGTGGCGGACATCCCGGATATGCTCGACCGCCTGGGCAGGGAAGGGAAGTCGGTGCTGTTGGAAGGCGCCCAGGGGACCCTGCTCGACATCGACCACGGCACCTACCCGTATGTCACGTCATCAAATACCAGCGCCGGTGCCGCCAGCTGCGGCACGGGAATCGGTCCGCTGCGCCTGGACTACGTACTGGGCATCACCAAGGCCTATACGACACGCGTTGGTGCCGGTCCGTTTCCGACTGAACTGTTCGACGCGGCCGGCGAACGCCTGGGCGAGCGCGGAAAGGAGTTCGGGGCGACAACGGGGCGCAAGCGCCGGTGCGGCTGGTTCGATGGCGCCGCCATGCGCCGGGCCCAGCAGATCAATGGTTTCAGCGGGCTGTGCATCACCAAGCTCGATGTGCTCGACGGCTTTGATACGATCCGTCTCGGTACCGGCTACCGTTGCGACGGAGAGGAACGATCCACATCGCCGAGCGGCGCCGAGGCGCTTGCATCCTGCGAGCCGATGTACGAGGAACTGCCCGGCTGGAAGGAGTCGACGATCGGAATCCGGGACTTCGACAGGCTGCCGCCGAACGCCCGGCGCTATCTCAAGCGCATCGAGGAACTGGTGGAGGCGCCGATCGACATCATTTCGACCGGCGCGGAGCGTGACGACACGATCGTCCTGCGGCACCCGTTCGCCTGATACCGCGTGGCTCCGGCCGCCGTACGGTTGTTTTACCCCATTATGATATAATATTTCATCATCGGTTCGAGTACGGAGGTCCGAGATGATCTCAAGAGCCCGCCGTCGTACGAACGCCCAGCTCGTCCGAGCGGCCGAAATGTGCGCTCAGCATGGCGCGCAGCTGACCGAGCTGCGCCGGCATGTCCTCGGCCTGATTCTCGAGGCCGGTGGCCCCATGACCGCCTACCAGTTGCTCGACCGGCTCAAACGGACTCACAAGGGCGCAGCACCGCCGACGATTTACCGGGCGCTCGACTTTCTGATCGAGCAGCGTCTGGTCCACAGGATCGAGCGTCTTAATGCGTTCGTTCCTTGCGTGGAGGCCGGACATCTGCATCCGGCCCAGTTTCTGATCTGCTCCCAGTGCGGGGTGGTGTCGGAAATCGAGAGCCGGGCGGCGGCCAGCGCGCTGGAACATGCCGCCGAGCGGGAAGGTTTCCGTCCGCGCAGCACCGTCGTCGAGATCGAAGGCGTCTGCGCTGCCTGTCGTACCTGAAACGCGCTTGCGCCCGGTAATTTCGGGCCGGGTCGGCCGAGTTTTTATGTCGTGACCGCATTCGATCGGCCGGTACGGCAACCGGTGGCCGGACCCTGGGAATTTCCCGGCTTTACTGGACACGAGAAACCCACGCATTCTCATTCTACGATTCCGTGCTGGAACGAACCTGGAAAGTGGCATGGAGATCACGAACCGCTCGGTACGCAGCCAGCAAAGGTATGGCGGGACGGCTTCCTATTGCCTGTCGTCTCGGTCTGGGGCAGCAGCAGGCCGGCGGCCTGCCTGATCGGCGGTGGGGCCATAGGCCTGGCTGCCGATGTGCCGGCAGTGCTTCAGGGCAATGGCAGCGACAATCTCACCGTTACGAGCAAGGAGACGTTCCGCTCCATGGCCCAGGTTGCAGCCGGCAACACCGATCCGGCCGGCACGCTCTTCCGCAGCGCAGTCGGGTATGGTCGCGCGGCATGTCTTCCGGCGGCGCCATGAAGAACCAAATCGCCGGTGGGACATCATCGTGTGCGCCGGCGCTTTGATTGTTTTTCAGACAACAGCAAGATCCGGAGTGTTCGGACGCGGTCTGTCGCCTTAGAGTGCGGATATCGAACCTCCAGACAAGGGGCGTGGATATGTCCAGAAAAGCCGGGAATCTTGCCGAGGCCGCAGTGCGGGATCGGCGCTGGACCTCGGTCGTGGCGCGCGATCGGGGGACGGACGGCCAGTTTTACTATGCGGTGGTGACGACAGGCGTTTACTGTCGGCCGTCTTGCGGTTCGCGCACACCACGACCCGAGAATGTCCGCTTTTTCCGGACGGCCGAAGAGGCTGAGCGGGCGGGGTTTCGGCCCTGCAAGCGCTGCCGGCCGGGCCAGCCGTCGCTTGCCGAGCGACAAGCCGAGCTGGTGGCGGGGGTCTGCCGGCAGATTGCATCCGCCGCGACGCCGCCGAGCCTCGCTGCACTGGCGCAGAGCGCCCGGATGAGCACCTATCACCTGCATCGTGTCTTCAAATCGGTCACCGGAGTGACGCCGAGGGCCTATGCCGCCGCCCAGCGGGGAAGCCGGATCCGTGAAGAACTGGCTCGCGGCAGAACGGTGACCGAAGCGATCTATGGGGCGGGTTACAGTTCCAGCGGTCGCTTCTACCAGGAATCAGACCGCCTGCTGGGCATGACGCCGAAGAAGTTCCGCGCCGGGGGCGCCGGTACCGTGATTCGCTTCGCCGTGGGCCAGTGTTCTCTCGGCGCGATACTCGTGGCAGCCAGCGAACGCGGCGTCTGCGCCATCCTCATGGGCGACGATCCCGCAGCCCTGGTCCGCGACCTCCAGGATCGCTTCCCGAAAGCCCATTTAATCGGCGGCGATTCCGGCTTCGAGCAATGGGTCGCAAAGGTGGTCGGCTTTGTCGAGATGCCCAAGGTGGGCCTCGATCTGCCGCTCGACTTGCGCGGGACGGCGTTTCAGCTGCGGGTCTGGCAGGCGCTTCGGGAAATTCCGGCGGGATCCACGGCGAGCTATTCGCAGATTGCGGTCCGTATCGGTCGTCCGACATCGGTGCGCGCGGTTGCCCGCGCATGTGCCGCCAACATGCTCGCGGTAGCTATTCCCTGCCATCGTGTGGTGCGCAGTGACGGCAAACTCTCCGGCTATCGCTGGGGGATCGAACGCATGCGGGTGCTGCTCAGGCGGGAAGAGGAGCGATAAGGCGTGACCGGCCCCGAACGGCGCAGGGTGTGACCGGCGTTGATCTTGGCAACAAGGCCGCGCTGCGCCGACTGAAGATTCGCGGGCGGCGCTTGAGTCGCAAGGTGGAAGCGGCGAAAATGCATGCTGGATTTGCACCGAACGCGAGATTGCCCAAAGGCACGAGGCTGCCGGTTTCAAGCAATCGCAAAAATTCTGCTGCGACATTGGCAAGGCCGCACGCCCGCGTTGCCCATGTCCGAGCAGATTGACTCATAAGCTCACCACAAGAATCTGTCGCGAAAACCAAGCGGTGGTGATTGAGGATTTGCACGTCAGGGAGATGCTGCCGAACGACAAGCTCGCCCGCCCCATCAGTGACGTGGGCTCTGGGAAGTTTCGCTCGCAGATCGACTACAAGACCAAGCGCTACGGTACCCGGTTGGTTATTGCCGACCGTTGGTACCCGGGCAGCCGCCTGTGCGCGGTCTGTGACTGGAAAAACGAAGCGCTGACGCTTAAGGACCGGCAGTGGACGTGTGCGCAGTGCGGCACACACCGCGACCGCGACGGCGCTGAACCTGAAACGGCTGGCCACCGCAACGGCCGTACCGGTGGCGAGTCCGTCCGGTAACGGCGGCGCTGCATCTGGAGTGGTTCCAGATGCAGCCGGGAAAGCCACGCCTGTCAGACACGAGTTCGGTCAGCAAGGCGGTTCGGGGCAGGAAAAGAATCGTGCGCACTTTGGCGCACTTTCTCGATAGCAGGCCGTCCACCGAAGTCATGTGACCGGCCCGGAGAAGATCCTCTGGAGCTGAATCGGTGGGCACGGGACCGACCCGTAGGAGCAGAATACGCAACAGTCGCCCGGCTTGGGGCGCAGCAGCACGCCACAGGACGGACAGGGATCGTAGAACTGGCAGGCGTCCATCGGCATGGTCCGCTGCCAGGTGAATCCGCAGTGCGGACAGGTCAATATCGATTCGAAAACGACGGATTCCATCCAGGCCTCCGGTGGTGACCGCTGAAATGGGGTTTCGGGTGGTGCAGTGCTGGGTCTGGCCGCTGGATCAGGGAGGCGTTAGCCTACACCTTTTCCGGGCTTTCGTGACATCCCTGTTGCCGGGTGCGCCGATGCCGGCGCGAGATGAAGCCTTGCGGTGTCACGGGACGATTGCAGGCGCGCACCATTGCTATTTCGAGGACGCGGCCAGCGGCCCGCCCGACGGCCGCCGCAATGACGCGAGCAGGTAGACGGCCACGCTCAGGGCGGTGATCCAGAAGCTGCTGGGCCAGTCGCTGTAGTAGGCGAGAGCGATGCCGGCCCATGCTTCGACAAGAGCCAGCAGGGCGGAGAACAGCACGCCCGTCGCCACGGAACTGGTGAGGCGCTGGGCCGCTGCCGCCGGACCTACCATGAGCGCAAAAACCAGCAGGACTCCGACGATCTGCGCGCATTCCGCCGTGGCCAGCGCCACAATTGCCAAAAACAGGACTGAATAGAGACGCAGCGACACGCCCTTGGCCTCTGCCAGCTCCGGATGCACGCTGGCGAACAGCAGCGGCCGGGACACGATGGCCAGGGTAATAAGGCTGGCCGAACCCAGGGCGAGGAGCACCCAGACCGTGTGCATGCCGACCGCAAGCACATTGCCGAACAACAGGGTTGTCGCCTGGGTCGCCGATGCCGTAAAGAAGTGCAGAAAAAGCAGGCCGAGGCCGAGCGCCAGTGCGAGCACCAGGCCAATGGCGACATCGCGCTGCGCCAAGTCCTCACCCATGAACCCCATGCCTATTCCGCTGGCGACCGTTGCCAGTACTAGGCCCCAGATCGGCGCTATGCCCGCCAGTACGGCGCCGGTGGCTCCGGTAAATCCGACATGGGCCAGTGCATGGCCGGCGAATGTCTGGCCGCGCAAAACCAGGAAGTAACCGACCACCCCGCCAACGACAGCCACCACCGCAGCCGCGGCGAAGGCATTGCGCATGAAGTCATAGCGCAGCATCTCAAGCATGGCCGGAATGCCTCTGGCGTGGATCATTCATTGACGGTGCATGAATGTCGTGGCGATGTTCCTCGGCCTCCGCGCAGCAGCTTCCGGACATCACGAAAATGCGCTCCTGCACGCGTACCACTTCGATCGGCGATCCGTACAGACGTGACAGCACCGGTCCGGTTATGACCTCATCGACCGTTCCGAGCGCCGCCTGGCCGCTGCCGAGATACAGAACCCGGTCGATTGCACCGAGCAGCGCGTTCACGTCGTGGGCGCTGAACAGCACGGTGATCCCGAGATCCGCCCGCAGCGATTTCACCAGGTCAACAACCTCCTGCTGGCGATGCGGGTCGAGGCTGATCAGCGGTTCATCCAGCAGCAGCAGCTGGGGTCTGCCGAGCAGTGCCTGTGCCAGCAGCAGGCGCTGCCGCTCGCCGCCTGACAGTTCGGACAGCGGCCGGTCGGCGAGATTACGTGCGCCAACGAGCTGCAGCACGTGCCCCACTTCCGCGCGGGCGTTCCGGTCCGCGCTCGGCAGGCCGAGGCGATGGCCGTTTACCGCGCTGGTAACGAATTCACGGCCGCTCAGGCGTATGCCGGGAAGCAGGTGGCGGATTTGGGGCATATACCCGATGGCCGGATTGCCGCGCGTTGCAGGCCTTCCCAGGACCGTAACGGTGCCGCGGCGCGGAGGCACGAGTCCGAGGATGGCGCGCATCAGCGTGGTTTTGCCCGACCCGTTTGGCCCGAGCACTCCGACGAATTCACCCGTTGCGATATCAAGGTTGATGTCGGACAGGACCACGCGACCGCCTAGGACGAGGGAGAGGTCGCGCAACTCGACAGCGTTCACGGCTGATCACCTCCGAGGGCCTGTGCGACTGCGGCAAGCTCCTGCATGATCCAGTCCTGATACCGCTCTCCCGGTGGTTCGGTTTCGGTCACCGCCACAACCGGAATGTGCGATGCCTCCGCCAGACGGCGCATGCGGTCGGCCGTCGGGTCGGACACCTGGCTATTATAAATCAGCAGCCGCACCCGGTGTGACCTGAGGTCATTTTCAAGCGCGGCGATGGCGGCCGCAGCAGGTTCGGTGCCGTTCATGATTGCCAGCTGGAACGACCGGTTGCGCACGTCCATTCCGAGCGCTGCCAGCATGTAGCCGAACACCGGCTCGGTCGCGGTAACCGGCGTTCCGGCCAGCGATTTGCGCATCGCCGCGATCCGTGCCTCAACCGGCTGCATCGAACGCTCAAACTGCGCGAACCGTCGCCGATAGTCCACCCGATGATCCGGGTCGGCAGCGATGAGAGCCTGGGTGAGTTCCTTGGCGCAAGCACGCATGATGTCCGTATCGTACCAGATATGCGGGTTGTCGCCGGCGTGTTTGCCAGCCAGGGCGGCAACGTCGATGATCCGGCGCCGCGGGTTGGGTGTGGCGGCCAGCAGGTTCGACATCCAGGGGTCGTAGTCGATGCCGTTGTAGATGACGATGCTTGCGCCGGAGACAGCGCGTGCCACAGATGGGCTCACTTCGAACAAATGCGGGTCGGTGTTGGGATTGTTCAGGATGCTTGTCACGGCGACCTGTGGTCCGCCGATCTGCCGGGCGATGTCGCCGTAAAAGTTCTCGGCGGCTACGATATGAATCCGGCCAGCGGCGAGCGCCAGCGCCGGGATCAGTAGGATGCTCGCGGCAGCGAGCAGCAGCATGCGCTTCATTGCCGGCATGTTCAGCACCTCCGCTTTGTTCTTGAGCTGTCGGTCTGCGCCGAGTGGTGATGGTACACCGGTTGTCCGCGCGGATGCAATGTTATAACATTGTAGAAGCGGTCTCGGTAGGCGGCCGTGTGACGGTTTCCCATTTCCGCAGAATCATGCAATCACAACCGTAGACCTGAGCGAGGTGCGCAATGCTGGGTTGGAAAAACAAAAAACGATGGATGATCCTGGCAGTGAACGGCTTGCTGCTTGCCGGATCACGTGCGGTACTGGCACAGACTTCCGCGTTGGTGACCGATCCTTGCGCCGGTCGTTCGGCGCTGCTGGCCCTGCTCGATCGTCCGACGGTTTCCGACAGCGCCTGTGTGGTGCCCTCGGGACGGGTGGTCGCGGAAGCCGGTTACCAGTATTCTGCGCTCACCGCGCCTGGCGGCTCGTCCGACAACCTTCCGGAACTGGAACTGCGCTTTGGTCTGCCCGGGCGCAACGAGTTTGTGCTGCTGCCGCCTAATTTCAACCGACAGTATGGGGCCAGCGGGGCGCTGAGCGGCTGGTCGGCCACCACTCTGGGCATCAAGCACGAACTCGGCTATACCGCGCACTGGCTCGGGGCGGTGGAGGGCTTGGTCACGCCGTCATCGGGCAGCGCCGCCTACGGCAGCGCACGCACCGGTGCGGCCGTGAACGGCATCATCGCCTACGCGCCGAGCGCCACCACCGGAATCTCTCTGCAGGTCGGAATGAGCAGCCAGACCGAGCCGTCCCTGGCCGGAGGTGCCCGCTATACCAGCTTCAATCCGCTGCTCACATTCACGTGGGATCCGTACTGGAACTGGCAGTACTATCTCGAGGTGTTCGGGCAAAGTCACATCGGACCGGGACAGGGCTCAGGCTACGATGCCGATGGCGGACTGCAATATCTCGTTACCCCGACGGTGGAGTTGGACGTGGAAGAGGGGGTGCGGCTGCACGGGCAACTCGGCGGATTTAACCATTACACCGGAGTTGGATTCGGTCTGCTCTTTTAACCTTCGATAGCGATCCCCATATGCTGACAAGCTGCCTCGTTCCGGTGTGAAGCCGGGAGGCAGAGAGGCTCGTCCGTGAGGGCCGGCGCCGTACCGGTAGTTCAGGGGCCAATGACCCGTGCCGGATATCCTGGCGGCTGGGCGGACCGGTCGGGTCGGCGCTGTCTGCGCGGAGGCTGCCGCCCTCGACCAAGACGGAGCACGACAGGCGCGGGAGGCGATCATGGCATATCTGAGCGACGAGGTGAAAAAGGACGTCAGCCCGCAGCTGGCCAGCTTGGGAAGGCCGGTGCGGCTCATCTACTTCACGCAGAAGAATCCCTGCCGTGCATGCCGCGAACAGCAGCAGCTGCTGGAAGAGCTTGCGCTGCTGTCGCCCAAGCTTGCCCTGGAAGTCCGGGACCTTGTTGCGGATTCGGCCGAAGCGAAAGTTTATGGCGTCGACAAGGTGCCGGCGACGGTGGTTTTTGGCGACCAGGACCACGGTATACGCTTCTATGGGCTCACAGGGGGTTACGAATTCGGTTCCCTGATCGAGGCTATCGTGATGGTGTCAACCGGCGAGACCGGCCTCGATCCGCAGGTGGCGGCGCTCGCCCAGAGCGTAATCGTGCCCGTGCATCTCGAGATCATGGTAACCCTCACCTGTCCGTACTGCCCGAACATGGTGCGGCTGGCCCACCAGCTCGCGTTCGTCAACGACCGGATTCGCGCCGACATGGTCGATGCCGCCGAATTTCCGGCGCTCACGCAACGCTATGGCGTGCAGGGTGTTCCGCGCACGGTCGTCAATGAACGTCCCGCATTCGAAGGGGCGCTGCCGCCTCCTGAAGCGGTCATGGAAATCCTCAAGCAGGCGGACCCGCAGGCGTACGAGGCGCTGGATGCGGCGATGCGCACCGCACAGGGACAGCGCAAGGCAACCGAGGCGCGACCGCAGCGCGAGTACGACGTGGTGGTCGTGGGCGCGGGCCCGGCAGCCATGGCTGCGGCGCTCTATGCGGTGCGCAAGGGCCGTAAGGTCGCCGTGCTCGGCGTGCATCCGGGCGGGCAGATCACCGACACGGCCACCGTCGACAATTATCTCGGCATGATGGAGGTCGGTGGCAGCGAACTTGCCGAGATGTTCCGCCATCATCTGGAGCGTTACCCGGTCGCCGAGCGCATGCATGCGCGCGTGACCGAGGTGCGCAGATCCGGGACCGGGTTCGAAGTCCAGGCGGATGACGGCGCCGTCTACCGTGCGGGCAGCGTAATTTACGCAGCGGGCAAGCAGTACCGCCGGCTCAATGTGCCAGGCGAATCCCGGTTCATCGGACACGGCATAGCCTTCTGCGCTACCTGCGATGCGCCGCTGTTCCGGGACCGACCCGTAGCGGTGGTCGGCGGTGGCAATTCGGCTCTGACCGCGGTTCGCGACCTGCGGCGCTATGCGCGCGAGATCCACCTCATCCATGTCCTCGACCGGTTCCAGGCTGACCAGGTTCTGATCGACGATGTGCGCAGCGCGCCGAACGTTAAGGTGTATATGCAGACGGAGGTCAGGGAATTCCTGGGAGATCAGGTCCTTTCGGGCGTGCGCCTGGCATCGGTGGATGGCAAGAAGGGGTATGACCTGCGGGTGGACGGCGTGTTTCTCGAGATCGGCTTGGTTCCGAATACCGAGCCCGTGAGCCGGATTCTCGGTCTCAATGCTGCCGCGGAAATCCCCGTGGATCGGAACCAGGCGACCAGTGTGCCCGGTTTGTTCGCGGCCGGAGATGCCACCGACACGCGTGACAAGCAGATCATCATTGCCACCGGAGACGGCGCCCGCGCGGGGCTATCCGCAGACCGATATCTCGCTCAGTCTACGACCGCTGTAAAGTGAACCGGCCGGATGCGGTGTGCGTGCCGGGCTCGAGGCGCACCATCCGGCGGTTGCGGTGGGTGCCGGCACATCATTCACGCTGCCGGGACCGCCGGCCCGGCCTTGATGTGCGTCAATGCAGCCCGCGGCGCCGGCATGCTAAGAAACGAGTACTGCGTTGTAGCGGCTGTGGCATGGCAAACGTGTTTGTTGGGTCAATACGATGACGCCGCTGCCGGTCGCGGCGGATCGATCACACTCGCATCAGCCCTTGCGATGCGGATGCCGGAGGAAGCGGTGAACTCATACGGTCGCGGTGTCCAGTGCCGGAGCGACGCCCATGCAACGTAAGCTCGCGCGGCAGTTCTTATACGACATGGTGCTCGCGCGGCAGTTCGAGCAGGCCGCAGCGGAGCAGTACACCGAGGGGAACATCGGCGGGTTTCTGCATCTGTATCCTGGAGAGGAGGCAGTGGCGGTTGGCAGCCTGCGTGCCGCCGATCCCGGCGATTACGTCGTCAGTACCTATCGTGAGCATGTGCATGCGATGGTCTGGGGCGTGAGCCCGACAGCGGTGATGGCGGAGCTGTTCGGCCGGGCCACCGGCTGCTCCGGCGGCTATGGCGGGTCCATGCACCTCTACGATGCCGGCCACCGCTTCCTCGGGGGCTATGCCATCGTCGGGGAGACGTTCGCAATTGCTGCCGGCGTCGCATACTGGCTGCGCATGACTGAATCCGCGCAGATTGTACTGTGCTATTTCGGCGACGGCGCGGCCAACCAGGGCACGTTCCACGAGACGCTCAACATGGCAGCGCTGTGGAAGCTCCCGGTCCTGTTCGTATGCGAAAACAACCGCTACCAGATCGGCACCGAAATCCACAGGCACTCTGCGGTCCCCGACATCTACCGCCACGCATCCGCCTACGGCATCGACGGCCGCCGCGTCGACGGCATGGACGTGGTTGCGGTCTACGAAGCCGCCCGTACTGCTCTGCAGCATGTGCGATCCGGGAACGGTCCCTATCTCATCGAGTGTGAAACCTATCGCTATCGCGGGCACTCGATGGCGGACCCCGGGGCCTATCGCTCGGTCCTGGAGCTTGCCGAACTGCGCGCGCGCGATCCGCTGGAGACCTTCCGACAACGGGCTCTGGCGCAGGGATGGCTGAGCGAGGCCGAGTGCGGTGACGTCGATAAGGCGGTGGAGGCAGTCGTGACCGAGGCGGTGCGCTTTGCTGCTGCCAGCCCGCAGCCCACAGATCTCGGCCGCAATGTATACAGCGAGCCTCTAGACCTCTACGGCGGACGGCCATGACGCGGCAGCGCAATGACAGTGTCGGGAGCATCGGGACAGCGCGTCCGGCGCCGGAGCTGGAGGTCTGGCAGGCCCTGAATATAGCGCTGGACCGCGCCATGGAACGTGACAGCGGGGTTTTCATCCTCGGCGAGGACGTCGGCCTGTTCGGCGGCAGCTACCGCGTGACCCAGGGACTCTACGCGAAATACGGCGAATGGCGCGTGCGCGACACGCCGATATCGGAAAACAGCTTCGTCGGCATGGGTGTGGGTGCGGCGCTCGCCGGAGGGCGGCCGCTGGTCGAGATCATGACGGTCAATTTCGCGCTCCTTGCCCTGGACTCGATCATCAACATCGCAGCCAAGCTGCGCTATATGTCCGGCGGGCAGCTAGAGGTGCCGCTGGTGGTGCGTATGCCCGGAGGTGTGGCCAAACAGCTTGGCGCCCAGCATTCGCAGCGGTTGGAGCACGTTCTCGTCAACGTTCCCGGGTTGCGTGTCGTGGTTCCAGGCACACCGCAGGATTCGTTCTGGCAGCTGTCGCAGGCGATCCTCGCGGACGATCCGATCATCGTACTGGAACATGAGCTGCTGTACTTCACCAAAGGTCCGTTCGATGCGGAGATGCCCGCTCCCCCGATGCATTCCGCGGCCGTACGCCGGGAAGGGCGCGACGTGACGCTGATGGCCTGGCACCGCATGGTGTCCGTGTGCCTGGACGCGGCCGGGCAGCTCTCGGCCCGAGGTATCGAGGCCGAGGTCATCGATCTGCGCAGCCTGCGCCCGATCGATCTGCCGCTGCTGCGCGCGTCAGTGCAAAAGACCCATCGCGCAATCGTGATCGAGGAGGATTGCCGGTTCGGCGGTGTCGGTGCGGAAATCGCGGCCACCCTGAACGAGGTCGCCTATGCGGACCTTAAGTCGCCGGTCCGCCGGGTGGCTGCGAGCGATGTACCCACGCCCTACAACGTCGAGCTCGAACGTGCCTCCATCCCGCGAACCCAGGACATCCTGCGCGCGGTGGAGGAGGTGGTCGGGGTGAGCGCCGGATGATGCCCAGGCCGGCGTCGTCGGTGGTGCATGGCAGCGTGCCGAGGCCGGAGCAATACCGCAGCGCTATGGCCGCGGTGCAAACGCGGACAGGTTGCGAAACAGGATATAAAGTGCCACCAGCGCTACCGCCGCGGAGAAAATTACGTTGAGCGTGCCTTTGCTGCCGTGTCCGAGGCGGGTAGCCAGTCGTGAGCCGATCAAGCCGCCGCCGGCACCACCGGCGAGAAAGAGTCCCGCCACCCGCCAGTCGAGCAGGCCGGAACGGGCATAGTTCAGGGCGGTAACCAGCCCGAAGGTGCCCACCGACACCAGTGAGGAGCCGATCGCGGAGATCATCGGCATGCCGGTCGGAAAGATCAGGCCTGGCACGATCAGGAACCCGCCGCCGATACCGAAGAAGCCCGACAGGAGGCCCACGACGCAGGCGGTGCCGGCCAGTCGGAGCATTGTGCCCGCGTCGGTCCGGCCGTGGCGCGCCGGCGGCCGCTGACGATCGTCCGGTCTGCCACGGCGCAACATCAGGCCGGCGATAACCAACATCAGGATGGCAAACAGAAAAAGCAGCTTCCCGGACCCGACGACCTTGCCGGCGGAGGAGCCGGCAAATGCGGCGATGGCGCCGACCATTGCGAACAGGATTGCCTCCTTCCAGCGCACATTGCCGGCGTAGGCGTGCGGCAACAGGTTGAGGAAGGCATTGGCCGACACCGCCAGCGCGGTGGTGCCGATGACTACGTGCGGACTCGGGTAGTCGACCAGGTACAGCAGCAACGGCACTGCCAGGATGGATCCGCCGCCGCCGATGAGGCTCAGGGAGAATCCGACCGCGAAGCCTGAAATCACCGACAGAGCCTGCTGTCCGGCGCTCAACACGGCGTGGCTTGTCGCGATTGCGGCGGGCATGAGATGGTGCGTTACCGCATGGCTTGCGTGCCGCTTCCCAGTGACCGGCGCTGGAACCGCCAGCGGCACTGCCATGCTGCCGGGGTGCCGGTCAACGGGTCGCGGCGGTGGCGGCCGCCGGATCTTCTGGGCGGGTTGTCTGATCTGTGCCGGAGATGCTGGCGATCATCACGATGGCCCCATTCTTGCTGCCAAGCTGCCGGGCGGTCAAGAGTGCTATCCGGGAATCACAAAAGCATCGGCGTGCGTCTCCGTAGGGGGAGCGCCCGCGCTGGATCCGCAGCCGTCGACCCCACTTCGAATTGCGCGCCGCGTCATTCCTGTTCGGCCCACGCCGCGCTACCGCAGGTCTACGATTCCGAGTACCGGGTCTGAATATATATGTCTAAAAAACAACATATTGCAATTATATGCTAATGACAATTCTAGATGATGATGGTGGCTGCGGCGGAACCGAGGGTTCGAATCCCAACCCGATGCCGGATGGAAGCGGATCGTTGCAGGCGATTATTTTGATTTGAATCAAGGCCCGCTGCTTCGGCATGTGTTGCCGTGTAGCAATAGCGGCAATGGGGTGCCGGGTTTGTGACCCGGCAGCAGGACACAGGCATTGAACATCGCTACGGCGCATGGCATCGAAGGGACGATCCGCATTCGCGTTTCAGCCGACTCGGCCGGGATCACGGCTGTCCGGGTGGAATCGTCCCGCAGGACGAACGCCTGCCATATTCTCGAGGGCCGGCCGTTCGAGGAGGCGCTGCAGGCAATGCCGCTGCTGTTCAGCGTGTGCGGCGTCGCGCAGGCCGGTGCCGCGGTGGCTGCGTGCGAGCAGGCCCGGGGTATTGCGGCCGGTGCACGGGAGCGCGCGCGGCGGCGGATCCTGGTAGGGGCTGAAATGGTCCAGGAGCATGCCGGGCAGCTGCTGATGGACTGGCCCGGACTGTTCCTGGCTGCCCCGCGGCAGATTGAGGACCTGGTGGCGGTCCGGCGGCATGTGTCCGGGCTGCGGCACGCGTTAGGGGACCGAATACAGCTATCGGTGCGCGAATGTGCTCCCCTGGACCTGACTGGCGCCGACCAGCAACTGTCCGGGCTCGAGGCGGCGCTGGCGCGCAGCATCTTCGGCATGCCGGCGGCGGCCTGGCTGCGGATCCGGGACTATGCGATGTTGCAGGAATGGTGGCGCCGAACGCCGACAACGGCCGCGCACACCCTGCAAGCGGTGGCCGACGGCGGGCTCGCCGATCTGGGCCGCAGCGGCGTGGGAAACCTGCCGACCATCGCCGCTGGAGCATTGTGCGAGATTTTGGATGGGGCGCAGGCTGAGCGGTTCAGTGCCTGTCCGACATGGAACGGCGAGACGTGGGAGACCGGCCCGCTTGCACGCCAGACCTGGCGGCAGCTGGTATCCGAACTGCGCCGGAGGCACGGAAACGGGTTGATGACGCGGCTCGTGGCACGCCTGACCGAACTCGCCGTTCTATCGCGGCGGATGCGGCGTTATCTGCGGGTGATGCGTGGCGGCGGTGCCGGGTGGATCGTGAGCGGTGACGAAGACGCTTCGGCTGTGCAATCGGGAACCGGCATCGTCGAAACCGCGCGTGGTCGCCTGGTGCACCGGGTGAGACTACGCAATGGAGTGGTGGAACGGTACCGGATCGTGGCCCCCACCGAATGGAATTTTCATCCCGACGGCCCGCTGGTGTGCGCGATCCGGGCGCTGCCGGCGGCGGGGGCCGCGGAACTCCGGCGCCATGTAGCCATGCTGGTGATGGCGCTGGACCCCTGTGTTGCGCACGAGATAATCGTCGAACCGGCCCTTGCGGAGGATACCTAGAACATGTGCCTGGCCATACCTGCCCGCGTAATTCGGCTCCTGGATGAGGATCGGGCGCTGGTGGATGTCGGGGGCGTACACAACGAGATCTCGCTGGCGCTGGTGGAGAATGTCGCCGTGGACGATTACGTCATCGTCCATGTCGGCTATGCAATCGCACGTCTGGATGCGGATGAGGCTGACCGGACGCTCGCGCTATTCGCGCAGATGGCCGGCCAGCACGAGGAACGCTCTGGTGAAATACATTAGCGAATTCCGCGATGGGCGCGCTGCGGCTGCCATTGCCGCCGCCATTGCCCGTGAAGCCGATCCCGGGCGCGCCTATCACATCATGGAATTCTGCGGCGGTCATACGCATGCGATCTTCCGCTACGGCATTCAGGATTTGCTTCCGGACAACATCCGGCTGGTCCATGGTCCCGGCTGCCCGGTCTGCGTGCTGCCGATAGGGCGTCTGGACAGCGCGATCGAACTGGCCGAAATCCCGAACGTCATGTTGTGCAGCTACGGCGATATGCTGCGGGTGCCGGGATCGCGCCGGCGCAGCCTGCTCAAGTCGAGGACCGCGGGGCGTGATGTCCGCATGGTCTATTCCTGCGCCGAGGCGATTCGTCTCGCAGCCGAGAACCCGGAAAAGGAGGTGGTGTTCTTTGCCATCGGTTTTGAGACGACAACTCCCCCGACGGCAGTGGCGATCAGGGACGCGCAGCGCCTGGGGCTGAAAAATTTCAGCGTGTTCTGCAACCACGTGCTCACTCCGTCGGCAATCCAGAGCATCCTCAATTCGCCCGACGTCCGCGATATCGGTGACGTGCGGGTGGACGGATTCATCGGACCGTCGCACGTGAGCACCATCATCGGCAGCCGCGCATACGAATACTTCGCGCGCGAGTACCAGCGGCCCGTGGTGATATCCGGGTTCGAGCCGTTGGACGTGCTGCAGGGGATACTTATGCTGGTACGCCAGATGAACGAGCGCCGCGCCGAGGTGGAAAACCAGTTCAGCCGCGGCGTGACACGCTCCGGGAACGTCAAGGCACAGGCGCTGGTGGCAGAGGTGTTCGAGCTGCGCCGGACGTTTGAATGGAGGGGGCTCGGCGTGGTCCCGTACAGCGGGCTGCGGATTAAAAAACAGTATGCCCAGTTCGATGCCGAGATGCGCTTCGCGGTGCAGCCCCGCCCGGTTGCCGAGAACAAGGCCTGCGAATGCGGCGCGATTCTGCGCGGGGCCAAGAAGCCGCTCGACTGCCGCATATTCGGCACCGTCTGCACTCCGCGCAATCCGATCGGATCGTGCATGGTCTCATCGGAAGGCGCCTGTGCTGCCTACTACAAGTTCCGGCGCCGGAACGACGCAACACCGCTGCGGGCGGTTGCCGATGAATAGAGCGTTGCGGATCCTGTTTCTGAGCCATAGTTTCAACAGCCTGACCCAGCGGCTGTACGACGAGCTGGCCGAGCGCGGTCACGAAATATCTGTCGAGTTCGACATCAATGATTCGGTCACGGTCGACGCCGCGAGGCTGTATCAGCCGGATCTGGTTGTGGCCCCCTACCTGCGCCGGGCCATACCGGAGGCGGTTTGGCGGCGTCACGTATGCCTTGTGCTGCACCCCGGAATCCGTGGGGACCGGGGTCCTTCGGCGCTCGACTGGGCGATCGTCAACGAGGAAGCGGAATGGGGAGTGACGGTCCTGCAGGCGAATGCGCAGATGGACGGAGGCGATATCTGGGCGTCGGCGGGATTTCCGATGCGGGCTGCCCGCAAAAGCAGCCTGTACCGCAACGAAGTGACGGAGGCGGCCGTGACCGCGCTGCTGGCGGCCGTGGACCGGTTCCAGTCAGGCGCCTTCGTCCCGCAGCCGCTCGATGTGCGTGATCCCGCCGTGCGCGGCCGCGCCCGTCCACTGATGCGCCAGGCGCAACGCCGGATTGACTGGCTCAATGACGATAGCGCCTCGATACTGCGGAAGATCAGATCAGCCGACGGGGTGCCCGGTGTCGAGGATGAGATCTTCGGTCAGCCGTATCTGCTGTTCGACGCCTGTGCCGAGGGGAGCCTGCGCGGCCGGACCGGCGAGATTATCGCCCGGCGCGATGGCGCGATCTGCCGGGCTACGCGCGATGGCGCGGTGTGGATCGGGCACCTGCGCCGTATCGTTTCGGACGAGAGGACCTTCAAGCTTCCGGCGGTCGCCGCCCTTGGACCGCGGGCGGACGAAGTGGCTGAGCTGCCGCTGCCGCCCGATGCGACGCCCGGAGTACCGACGTACCGGGAGATCTCGTACGCCGAGGAGCAGGGGGTCGGCTATCTGTATTTTGATTTCTACAACGGTGCCATGAGCAGTGCGCAGTGCACGCGTCTGCTGCACGCCTACCGGCGCGCCTGTGCGCGACCGACGCGCGTCATCGTGCTTTTCGGCGGCAGGGACTTCTGGTCGAACGGGATCCACCTCAATGTCATCGAGTCGGCGGAGAGTCCGGCCGACGAGTCCTGGCGAAACATCAACGCGATGGACGACCTGGCGCAGGCGATTATCACAACGACGAGCCATCTGACGATCTCAGCCATGCGTGGCAATGCAGGTGCCGGCGGCGTGTTCCTGGCGCTCGCCGCGGACCATGTCTGGGCGCGCACCGGGGTCATTCTCAACCCGCACTACAAGAGCATGGGAAACCTCTATGGTTCGGAATACTGGACGTACCTGCTGCCGAAGCGTGTTGGCAGGCAGCGTGCCGAGGCCATAACGGAGAATCGTCTGCCGCTCGGGGTGTGCGCAGCCCGGCGCCTCGGTTTGATCGATGATCACTTCGGGGATACGGAGGAGGAATTCCGGCAGAGCGTGCGCGTCCGCGCGCGCGAGATTGCGGATGATCCCGCGTTCCTCCAGGCGCTGGCGTATAAGAATCAGAGGCGTTCGCGGGACGAGGACGAACGCCCGCTCCAATCCTACAGGGAGGAGGAGCTGGAGCGGCTGCGGATGAATTTCTACGGCTTCGATCCGAGTTACCATGTCGCCCGTTACCATTTTGTGCACCGCGTCCCGCACTCCTGGACGCCCCTTCATTTGGCACGCCACCGGCGTCTCGACTGGGGTCGGGAATCCGCAGAGCGGCGGCCGGGGTTCGGGGCTGGCTGACAGAAGGGCCGCGCGGCATGTCTCGCCGCCATAGCGTGCCTGAGCTACACTGTCGACGATGGACAGTCTGCAGTGGAGGGTCTGGCGGGTCGTCCGGCTGAGGGCGGTTCGCCGCAGGTGCAAAACATGCGTCGGATGATCAGGCGGCCGCGATGGGTTCTGCGCTGGCTGGCGGCGGTTGTGATGATCGTGGCCAGCGGTTCTGCGGCCGCACGGTCGCAGCGCTACTACCGCTTCGGCGTGCTGCCGCTGCAGAGTCCGACCATGCTGGCCGGCATGTTTCTGCCGCTGACCGATGCCCTGCAGCAGGCGCTGCACCGACCCGTCCAGTTCGTGACCGCACCGAATTTCGCATCCTTCATGCGCCGCGTCCGGCGCCACGAGTACGACATCATATATCTGAATCCTCTGCTCTATACGCGTGCTCGCCGCTGGGGATACCATGTCATTGTAAAGGTGGCGGGCGAGCCGTTCACCGGCATCCTCGTAGTGCGTCGCGACAGCCCGATCCGCGTACTTGAGCCGCAGAGCCTGCCGCCGGGACTGCGGATCGGCTTTCCCGATCCCAACGCCTACGCTGCCACGATCATGACGCGCCAGTACATGGAGGCTCGCGGCATCCATGTGAACCGGGACATGAAGGTGAAGTATTTCGGTTCGCAGGACTCGGCGCTGATGGCCGTGTATTACGGAATGGTGAACATGGCCGGCACCTGGTATCCGTCCCTGCGTTCCATGCCGCGACACGTTCAGGAGTCTTTGCGGGTGATTGCGCAGACACCGCCGCAGCCGCAGATGCCCATTGCCGTGCGTGACGACATGCCTGCGCCCGAAGTCTATCGCATCACGCAACTGCTCACGCACCTGACCGCCACCGCCAGCGGGCGCGCAGTCCTCGGTCATCTCGGATTCAGCCGCGGATTTGTTGTCGCGCACAACAGCGAATACAACGGTGTGAAGCGATGAGTGTCATAGAGCTGGATCATGCGGAGGCGGCACCTCCAGCGGAGCAGCAGGTGCCGAAGCTGTCGTTCTTCCGGACACTGCGGTTCCGGCTGGTGTTCTCGGTCGCGCTCGTGCATGCGGTGCTGATGGGGGCGTTCGTCTGGTCTGCGGTAGACAAGCAGTCCGAGGCGATACGGGCGGAGTTGCGCAATCGGGCGCACTCTCTCATCACGCTCATGGCCGTGGCTAGCACCAATGCGCTGCTGGCCGAGGATCTTGGATCGCTGGCAGAAGTCACCGGGCGGGTGAAGCAACAGCCCGACGTTACCGAGGGGGCGATTCTGGACGTGCGCGGGGATGTTCTTGCCAGCACCGATCCGCACCAGGTGGGCCACCCCCTGCAGATTCCATCCGCCGGAACCGGAACGCACGGGCGCAACAGATTGCGGCTGCAGGAGCAGATCCGGGTGGCGGGACAACGGGTCGGCACCGTGCTCCTGGAAATGTCAACGCGCCATCTGCAGAGTGAGCTCACTGCAACGCGCGATGAGGGCCTGCTTTTCATACTGCTCGCCCTGGTGGTGGGCAGCATTGCAGCATGGGTGCTGTCGCTGCTCATTACGCGCAATTTGTACACGCTCATGGCGGCAGTTCGCAGAATCGGCAGCGGAAATCTGGGCGTTCGCGTGGATTTGCAGGCGCGGGATGAGGTAGGCCTGCTCGGCGGTGCATTCAATGCCATGGCGGAATCGCTGCAGCGGATCTCGGAACAGGTACACAGCGAGCATGAGAAGCGGACCGACGCCGAACGGCTGGCCTGCGTGGGCGAGCTCTCGGCCAGCATCGCGCACGAGATACGCAATCCGCTGTCGGCTGTTATCAACTCGGTGAAGCTTCTTGACCGCCCCGATCTGCCGGTGAGCGACCGCGCTCAGTCGATCGCAATCCTCAATACGGAGTCGCTGCGCCTGCAGCGCATCCTCAATGATTTTCTCGACTTCGCGCGCATACGCGAGTCGCGGCTGCTGGAGGGCGACGTGTGCGCCCTGGTCGAGGAGGTCGCCGGGCTGATACGCCAGCACCCCCAGGCCGCCGCAGTGAAGGTGGAAGTCGAGTGCGATGTCCGCCCGTGCCCGGCGCGACACGATCCGGACCAATTGCGTCAGGTGATCTGGAACCTGATGCTGAATGCGGTGCAGGCCATGCCCGACGGCGGCGAGCTCCGGGTGCGGGTCGGGCGCCGCGGACGCACCGTGCGCCTGAGCATTACCGACAACGGCTGCGGCATACCCGATCAGTTGCTCGACAAGATCGTGCGGCCATTCGTGACCGGCCGCAAACAGGGAACCGGGCTCGGTCTTTCGATCGCACAGCGGATACTGATGCAGCACGGCACCATGCTGTCGATCATTAGCCACGTGAACGTGGGAACCGAAATGAGCTTCGAATTGGAGGCTGTCTGAATCCGATGGCCACGATACTGATCGTTGATGACGAGCCCTCCATCCGCAAGACGTTGAGCATGCTCCTGCGGGCGGAGGGGCACTTTGCCATAGAGGCAGACGGGCTGGAAGCGGCGGGAGCTGCGCTGGAACGCAACCAGGTCGATCTGGTCGTACTCGATCTGCGCCTGGGTGATGCGAGCGGCATGTCGCTGCTGGCCCAGCTTGGGGCCAGTGCGAATCCGGCGGAAAGCATCGTCATGACTGCCTACGCCTCGATCGAAACCGCGGTGGAGGCGATGCGGCTCGGCGCCTATGACTACCTGACCAAGCCCATCAACCCCGACGAGCTGATGCTGCGCATCAACAAGGTGCTGGAAAAGAAATCGCTGCGCGAGGAAGTGACGCGCCTGCGGGAGAAACTTTCCGGGCGTGATCAGCTGTCCAAGATCATCGCCGGCAGCCCGGCGATGCAGGGAATCGTCGAACTGGTCGAACGCATCCGCAACCAGGACATTCCGGTGCTGGTGACGGGCGAGACCGGGACCGGCAAGGAGGTGATCGCGCGCGCAATCCATGCCACCAGCCGACGCGCCCGCGGCCCGTTCATCGCAGTCAACTGCTGTGCCCTGCCGGAGGAGCTTCTTGACTCGGAGCTGTTCGGCCATGTCAAAGGAGCGTTCACCGGCGCCACCGCGAACATGCGTGGTTTGTTTCAGCGTGCCCACGGGGGCACGCTGTTTCTCGACGAAATCGGCGATATCAGCCAGCGGCTGCAGGCCAAACTGCTGCGGGTGCTGCAGGAAGGCGAAGTGCGTCCCGTGGGCGGAGAATCGGAAGTAAAGGTGGACGTGCGCGTGATTGTCGCGACCAACCGGGACCTCGATGCCATGGTGGCGGAGGGCAGTTTCCGCAGCGATCTGCTGTTCCGGCTGAACGTGCTGCCGATCGCCCTGCCGCCGCTGCGTGAACGGCGTGAGGACATAGCGTTGCTCGTGGACCATTTTCTTGCGCAGCTGCGCAAGAGCCGGGGCCGGGACGACTTGTCCCTCACGGCGGCGGCGCGCGACAAGCTGCTCCAGTATGACTGGCCGGGTAACGTGCGTCAGCTGGAAAACATCATAGAGCGCAGCTTCGCCCTTCATGCCAAGTCGGTGCTGGATGCGGACGAGATCGCGCTTGGTCCGGCTCCGGCGGGGAACGGGGCCCGGGAGGATGAGACCCGTCTCAGCCTGACGGACGTTGAGACCCGCCACATCCGCCGGGTGCTCGCGGCCCATGGTGGCAACCAGGTCGTTGCGGCTCGGGTTCTGGGCATCAGCCGTTCGACGCTGCGGCGCAAACTCGACGAAGCCGGCTGAATCAGTTCGCTACATCAATGATCCAAAATCGAACAGGGCAGCACAGCGGTGGAAGGCGCACACCGGCTTCTATCTAGCTGTTTTCACAAAACAACTTCTCCCTTCGTTACCCCAAATTTCGGGTGGCACCGAAATTGCTAACAAGAGCCGGCAGCGGGTCCCGACCGGTCGCCCGCGGTACTGGCCACAGCCCTGGGGAGAGCCTGCATGGATTTGTTCAAGAAGACCCTCGATCCGATCATTGCGCTGGCGATCATCGCGCTGCTCGATGTGTTCCTGTTTGTAATCGTCGGAGCCTGGACCGTGGGCGGCGGCGAAACCATGATCGCCGGCCTGGTCGCGAAATACGTGCTGGGCGCCAAGACCCTGGCCCGCATTCCCTTCTGGACCCTGGTGTTCACGCCGACCTGGGCCTATTGGAAGATCTACATCAGCCTTGGCATGGGTTTCGGTGCGTTTGTGGCAGCTGTGCTCAGCAAGGAATTCTACTGGCGGGTTCCGCGCCATCTCTCAGAATGGGTGATGATCACTATCGGCGGACTGCTGATGGGTATCGGCATACGCATGTCCTTCGTGTGCAATGTCAGCACGTTTTTCGGTCTGACACCCGAAATGAACCTGGGCGGGTATCTTGCCGTGAGCGGGATCGTGGCGGGCGCATGGGTCGGCAGCTTGATCTACAAGAAAGCTCTGGAGGCGTAGAGACATGATAACGGTAACAGGCCAGTGCGTTGCGGCATTTATTTTCGGCAGCACGGTGGGGGTGCTGGTGCAGCGTTCGCGCTGGTGCAACACGGCGGCGCTGCGTGATGCGATGCTCTTCAAGAGCTATCGCAATACCAAGGCGTTACTGGTGGGCATGATGATACTCACGCTCGGATTCACCGGGTTCATCACTGTCGGCAACGGCAATCCCATGCGCTTCGATGTCGGACTCAACCAGTTCGTCGGGCTGTTCCTTTTCGGCATCGGCATGGTTCTGGCGGGCGCCTGCACGGTGTCCTCTTGGGTAAAGACTGGCGAAGGCAATGTCGGTGCGCTGTGGGCGCTGCTGTTTCTGATCATCGGGCTGTTCGTGTCTTCGCTGGTTTGGTCGTTCACCTACTGGCCGCCGGCCCCAGCGACCATGACCGGGCAGCCCAATCTGGCGGGACTGCAGTTCGGCTTTGCCGACGCGCTGACGCTGCAGCAAAAGACCGGTATCCCGGCAATCGTGTTCGGCTTGATCCAGTTTGCAGCGCTGTTCGGCCTGTACCGCGCGATCCTTCGCAAGGAGCGTTCAATTCAGGCGGCGCGCGGGCAGGTTCCTTCCGGGGCTGCCAGTCCGTCACCCCGGGCCGATGCAGCGATGCCGGAAACGGCCATCGGCGCGGCGACGGCGGGTGGAGCGGGAGCAAGTGGTTCTTTCCAAGAGGAGGCGTAAGACATGGGCCTGTTCAGCAGCAAAAAATCCGAAGAGCCGAGCGCGCAAGCAACCGGCACGATCACACTCGGTGACCAGCACTATACCGTGAGCCAGGTCGTGGATGTTCTGGGCGACTCCTGCCCGCGGCCCCAGCTCATGACCAAGAAGGCGCTCAGCAAGGCTGCACCGGGTGCCGTCATCGAAGTCAAGGTAGACAATCCGACCTCGATGGAGGCAATTCCGACGATGATGCCGGAACTCCACGGCTCCCACCTGGGCACCATCAAGGCAGAACGCTACTGGCGCGTGTTCGTGCGCAAGAACTAGGAGGCTGCCATGTCCGCAGCTCGAATACAGATGGCGTTTATCGCGCTGGTGGGATTTGCAGCCACTATTGGCTCGTTCGTCTACTTGCTGGCTAAACCGCCCGCTTACCTGCGGGCCACGCGCGATGGCGTACCGTTCTTCACGCCGCCGGTAATCAATCCCGTCGACGGCAAGCCGCTCAGCGTGAATACGCTGGTGCGCGACTACAAGGGTGTTGCCGGACCTGGCCCCGCCGCCGGGGTCGACTGACCTAGGCGCAATTACTGGAGGCAATCATGCATCTGGACCTACAAACCTGGCTGCAAATCATCATGTTCGTGGTGATGTTTTACATCCTGTATATCGCCCTGACCAAGGATGTGTTCTGAGGGAGACGACGATGAACGCCAAACAGATCCTGCTCTACTGCGTCGTCTGCCTCGGCGTGACGCTGGCCGTGCTGGTGGTCATGTTTCGGTATGCTGCAGTGTCGCCGCAGATCCTGGCCAGCGCCCGTACCCCGCAGCCGATGGAGTCGTTTCCGCCCATCAATCTGGGTGGCATCTATGGCACGGTGTCCATGACCGACCTGGTAGGCAATTACCTGCAGCATCCCCCGAAGGCGGCGGCACCCGGTGCGGCCGCTGCCGCACCGGTCAGGGTCGGCGGCTGCTGAGGCATTATGCCGAGATCGGTCCTGCTTGCCCTGGCGTTGCTGATGGTCGGCGGTTCCGCAATGGCGGCGCCGCGGCATGCAGGTCATTTTTTCTACGTGTCCGGGATCCGGGATCCGCGTGTGCGCGAAGCGGTAGTGGTGGATACTCGGCCGCTTGCGGCCTGCACATCGCGTTCATTGCCCGGCGCCCGGTGCCTGCCACCTCGCGAGTTTCTGGGTCCGCATCACCGGCTGGCCAGTTTCCGGGACATTGTCTGGGTGCTGGGTGCGGCCGGGCTCTCCGGCCGGGAGACCGTTGTGGTGGCCGGCGATGATCCGGTGCGGCGCGATTTTGTGGCAGGCGTGCTGTATCTCGCAGGCCAGTCGCGGGTGGCGGTGCTCGCCGCGCCGCTCACGCCGCTGGTGGCGCGCGGACCGGCGGGGCCGGGCAGGGCGCGTGGAATGTTCCGCAACCCGGTGTACCGCGGCCAGCCGCGTGCCGGGCTGATCGTTCTGCGCGGAGAGCTGGCCAGGGCGCTTCGCGGACCGCACCCGCCTTACCTCCTCGACGGCCGCAGTCGCGCATCATACTGGGGTCAACGCATCCGCGCGCTGCGGGGCGGACACCTGCCGGGCGCCCAGCCGCTGCCGATGTCTGCGCTGCAGCTTGCCGTGGCAGCGCACGCAGTCCAGCTGCCGCCGGTCGGTTCGGCTGTGGTGTATGCAAACAACGCCTACGATTCGATTTCCTATTTCACCTTGTTGCGCGCGGGCGCCGGGTTTGCCGCCAAGGTCTATCCCGGTGGTTGGGTGGACTGGGCCGACCATACCGGACTGCCAGTGGATTCGGAGACCTTTTACGAAAGGACATCACATACGCCAGACCGGTCGCCCTCTGTGGCGGCTCCGGTCAAGCCGAGGCCCGATCCCATTGCGCCCGTGGTTGTGGGACTGCTGCTTGCCGCGATCACCGGTTACTACCTTGGAAGGAAGCACTCATGACTGATCTGATGTTTCTGGTTTCCCGGCCGGATGCGGGCCCGACGTTGGCTGCGCTGATGCGCGCCTGCCGGCGGCGGGGTGTGAGCTGGGCATGTTTTTTCACCAATGCGGGCGTGCGTGTCCTGCTCGATCGCGGCGTTGTCGGGCAGCTGGGGTGCGCATCCAGGGCAGTAGCCTGTGAGTATTCATGGGAACGCCACATGGGTCATTCGCAGTGTCCGGTCGAGCTCGGCAGCCAGACCGGCAACAGCGCATTGGCGGCCGAAACCGCGAAAATCATCAGCCTGTGAGGGCGGAAAGTGAAACCGCACAAATCGATTCTTTTGCTGGGACGCGATGACCACACCGAAGCCATGCGCGTGGCGGCCGGCCTGACGATCTTTGGACACAAGGTACGTCTGGTGTTCATGACCGAACCGGTGGCCGAGACACCGGAGAATGCACAGCAGGCGGAATTGCTGGAACTGTCGGATATCCAGCCCGAGACCACGGTCCCCGGGCAGGAGCTGCCGCACGTCAGCGCGGCAGCCCTGTCGCTGGCCATGGTCGAGGCCGATGCCGTCATCAGTCTGTAGAGCGTGGGAGGGTGCATGAATATTGCGGTGCTGAATACGGGATTGTTTGCGGACAGGGAGACTGTGGAAGAGGCGCTGTCCGAGCTCGAGGTGTTTCATGAAGTGCATCGCTGTGATGCGACGAGGACGCCAATGTCTGACGAGGACTGGAACAAGGTGCTGGATGCGCTGCTGGCTTCCGATGTGGTTGTTACTCTCTGACGAGGTGAGGAGGCGTGTGATGAAAAGATCGTTACTGTGTGGGATCGCGCTGTTGGCCAGTGGAGCTGCGTATGCCGCGCCTTCGGCCCCGGCGCTGGTCAATGCCGGCTGGGTGGCGGCGCATACTTGCAAACCGGGCATAGTATTGCTCGACATCCGGAATCCGATTGGTGGAGGCGGAGATCTGACCGCGTATCTGCGGGACCATATTCCGTGTGCGGTGTACAGCAACTACGCGAGTGGCGGCTGGCGCATCAAAGTCGACGGCGCGCCGGGATTGGTGCCTCCGGTGCCGGCCCTGGAGAAGCTTATCGGCGGCCTCGGAATCGGCAACAATACGCACGTGGTAATCTATTCGGGCGGCACGAATGCGACCGATATGGGTGGTGCGACGCGTGTGTTCTGGACGTTCAAGTATCTGGGTGACAACAATGTGTCGATCCTCGACGGCGGCTACGCCGCCTATGTCGCGGCCAAGCATCCGGTCCAGCCCGGATTCAACAAGCCAACCCCGACTGTCTTTGTTGCGCATCCGCGTCCGGAGCTGCTCGCCACAGAGCAGGACGTGCAACGTGCCATGAAGTCGGGCATCGCGCTGGTGGATAACCGGCCGTCAGCGCAGTATCTCGGCATCAACCGGACCGGCGTCGTGGTGCGTAACGGAACCATTCCGGGGGCCCGTAACATGCCAGAGAACTGGATCACCCGCAATGATGGCGGCATGTTCCGGTCGCCCAAGGCGCTGCGGGCCCTCTATGAGGCCGCCCATGTGCCGACAAAGGGCAAGCAAATCACCTTCTGCAACACCGGTCACTGGGCGTCGCTCGGCTGGTTCACGAGCTATGAGCTGTTGGGCGACAAGCAAGCCAGGATGTACGCCGGGTCCATGTCGCAGTGGTCCCGCAATCCGGCGCTGCCAGTAGTCCGGAAGGTTCGCGACTGACGCCGCTCGTCAGGATCTGCAGCTGTGCGGTCGTGGCGATCGTTCTGGTCGCCACGACCGTCTTTTCGAGTGCGGTAGCCGGGGAACGTACCCAGCGGTTTGCGCTGGAGGTTGCAGTCCTTGCCAATCGCAGCCACCGCCTGCTCGCGGCCGGCCTCACGCCAACGCAGCGCGAGCGACTGCAGGCAAAGATCGAGAGCGCGCTGGGCGTTCTTCCATTGCTTGCCCGGGACTGCCTGGAAGAGCAGCGGCAGGCAGACGAACATCCGCTGCTGCTGCGGCTACATAAGCTGTCGGTGGCATATTCGCACGGGCGGATTGCCGTTCTGGCAAACGGCCTTGATCGTCTGTCGCAGCGCTATCCCGTCGACATGCGCGGGCTCTTGCCGCTGCCTGAATCCTTCAGGGCGACCCGCGCCGGACGTGCCCTGTATGATCAGCTGTGCATGGGTTGCCATGCCTATCCGGATGCCCAGTCGCCGGCCCCGGCGCCCGACCTGTTCGTCATGGCACATGCGCTTTCGCCTGCACAACTCGTCGTGAGCCTGCTGAATGGCGTACGCGGCACCCATTCGACGACACTGGTCAACCCGCTGAGCAATCAGGACATTGCCGATCTTGCCGCCTATCTCAGGCGCGGCGTGGGATCGGGTCCCTGACCCCCGAACAGCACCCACAGTCCCACCTGGACCCCAGGTTCCGGTCACAGAGACGCGGAGCCGGCCTGCACCCTGGAATGATCTGCCGGGCCAGCCGTTGCTGGCGCGGGACGCGATGTTCGTCCGGCCAGCCCGAATGGGCGTTGCGACGGACGACCGGGCGCATGCTCTCGGCGCGCATGGTGCAAAGGGGGCGTTTCCGGCGACAATGTGGCATTCGACAGCGCAATATTCTGCAGTATATAGTTGAATGATGGACACATGTCCGCGCATTCCCCGTCCCGGGCGGGCAAAAGACCAGCCCTATGCCAGGAGCGGGTCAAGCGACGGTTTCGATTTGCGAGCGGACTTGCCGGCATGCTCTTCCGTTCCCTGCGAATCTACATAGGTCCGGACGGTATCGACTGTCGCGCCGCCGACGCTGCCAACGAAGCAGGCGCTGTGCCAGAACAAGGGGAAGATGGTCCGCAAATCGATTGCGCGCCCTGCGCGCACCGGCCGTCTTGAGGTTGTTGATGAGCGTGGAGATATTCGGCGCCGGATGGATGTCGATCAGCAGGTGGACGTGATCGGACTCGCCACTGAACTCCACCAACGGGCAACGCCAGGCCACAAGACAATCGGCGAACGCGGCCTTGAGGTGCGCGAGCAGTACCGGGGTCAATGTCTTGCGCCGATATCTGGTCACAAGCACGATGTGTCGCCTAATGTTAAGTACCGCATGCCAACTCGAACGATTGGTGTTATCCATACATGCGCCCTAACGAGTTGTGCTAGCATAACATCCATGCAGACCGGCCGACGATTCCGTCTTTATTTCACTTCGGACCAGGGACAAACGCTGTTGCGCTGGATGGAATGCCAGCGTCACATCAACGACGACAAGATGCGCGAGGATGGGTATTTCAGGACGTTCGCTCGCAAGTCGCTCTCCCTGGCCGGTCAACATGGCCCGATCGACCAGAAGTACGCCCATTTCATCGGCGAGGATACGCCTTGGCTGCGCGAAGTGCCCTCGGTGGCGCTACGCAATGGCGCCGTGCTCTGGAGACAGGCATATGCCCTTTTTTTCCGGGGCCTAGCGGCGCGGCCCGTGCTTCACTCCCGTTTGGTATCGGGTTGGCTTATCGCTCAACCATGCTAACAGCGGCGAGGGATTGCCGGCCTGGGTCCGCGCCTCCCGGGGCGGGCGGGGCACCGATCGGTCGTGCCGTTATGGGTAAACCGGTGGCGGTGAAGTCCGTCCGTTTTCGGCCCGGAACCGGCGAAGTGGTCGCATGAGCGTGGTCACGGAACAGGCGGTATCTCAAAATATTCGCGGCGAGCGAATTGCGCGCCTCGGGCTGTTCATGAGGCGCCACCAGGGCCTGATCGCGGGCATGCAGTGGGCCATTGTGCTCTGCTATCTGGTGATGGTGGTGGCGCCGGTATTTCTGCCGCCGCCATCCGCCGAAGCCCGGATCTGGGGCAGCTTCACGCGCTTCACCCAATTCATGTTCTGGGGTGTCTGGTGGCCTTTCGTCCTTCTGTCGATCATGGTATTCGGACGTGCGTGGTGCGGGTTGCTTTGCCCGGAGGGAACCGTCACCGAATGGGTATCGCAGTATGGGCTTGGCCTGGGCATTCCCAGGTGGATGAAGTGGCCTGGCTGGCCGTTCGTGACATTCATGGCAATCGCGCTGTACGGCCAGATGATCAGCCTGCACCAGTATCCCAGGGCGACCCTGCTCATCCTGGGGGGATCGACGGTGGCCGCAGTTGTCATCGGCCTGCTCTACGGGCGCGGAAAGAGGGTGTGGTGCCGCCATCTGTGCCCCGTATGCGGAGTATTTGCGCTCCTGGCAAAGGTTGCACCCGTGCATTTCAGTGTGGACCGGGCCGCCTGGGACGCAGCGCCGTCGGGAACACGCACGAGCCTCCGGCATCCGGTGAACTGTGCACCCCTCATCAATATCCGCCGTATGGAAAGCGCCGCCGCCTGTCACATGTGCGGGCGCTGCGCCGGAGAGCGTGGTGCGGTGCAGCTCGCGCTGCGCTCTCCGGCTACCGAAATTCTGGCCGCAGCGACTCCCGAAACCCGACGGAAGACCGACTCTTCCGACCGTTGGCTGGCGTGGCTGCTGGTATTCGGCATGATCGGCGCCGCGCTTGGCGCCTTTCAGTGGAACGTGTCGCCATGGTTTTCTGCCGCAGACCGGGCCGCAGCAGTATGGCTCAGCGCACACGGCTTGTCTTGGCTGCTCCGTCCGTCGGGCTATTGGTGGGTTCTGACCTATTATCCGGGAAACGGACATGTCTTTTCCTGGCTCGACGGCGGATTGCTGATTGCCTACGTCATGGCCGAGGCTCTGATCGTGGGCGGTTGGGTTGCTGGTTGGATGCGGCTTGCGGCGGCGGTGTGCGGACTGCCTTGGTGGCGCATCGCGGACGTGCTCATTTTCTTTGCAGGGGCCAACCTGTTTGTGGGCTCGGTCCTGCTTGCCTGGTCGCAGGATAGCGGTGCCGTCATGCTGCCGCATTGGGCCGGAGTGGCCTGCCTGGGGTTGCTGGTGCTGGCCGTGCTGTGGGGCGCGGTGCTCGCCGGGAGGCTGGCCCGCCGCCGCGCCCTGGCGATCCTGACGGTGCTGGGTGCCGGGGCATTGCCGTTGGGCGCCTGGGCCGTGGAATTTTTTGTCTGGCGGACGCTGTGAGTTTCGTGGCACAGGGTTGGTGGGTGCCGCCGGCAACGGTGTCGCAGTCAGCCAGATCGGGGGGCGAAAGCGCAATTATCGGGCGCCGGAAGCCGGTCCGGGCGGGCTGCCTGATCGGATGCAGACGATGAACCTGCGTTCCTCGGGGCTGGGCGACCCATGGGCATCCTGTCCTACGCCGTCTGCGTTCGTGTCCGCATCGGCCCGCCGCGGGCAGACGGTGCGGTCTAAAGATCCGTGTCGTATTCGGGATTTCGCCGGCCGCAGTACGGATCGGGGAGGTCCAGGCCACTGTCCGCCGTAGGCGGTCCCCTGCCTTCGCCCTGCATTGCTTCCGGCCTGGTGCGTTTAGATCTGGTCTGCAGGAAGGAAATTCGGTTAGGATAGCGCTGGCTTGCAGGATTGTTCGGCCGCCACGAATGGATACGGAGCGGACTATGGACATTCATTTTCTTGCCCCGAAGTTCGATGTTCTCTACGTCTTTGCACTCTCGGCCGTCTACGTACATTTCCGCGGCCGGGTGCGCCACCGCGTATGGCGCCAGTTGACGGATCATTCGACCGTGATGGCGCCGTATAACGTGCTGATGTATCTCTTTTCGGCCGTTCCGAACACGCCCTACCTGGATGTGCAGGATTTTCCCGGGCTGGCGCCGCTGCAGGCCAACTGGCAGGAAATCCGTGACGAGGCGGTAAGACTTGCCGCATCCGAGGGCATACGCGCCGCCGCGACCTACAATGATTTGGGCTTCAATTCCTTTTTCCGCACCGGATGGAAGCGTTTTTACCTGAAGTGGTACGGCGAGCCGTTGCCATCGGCAAACACGTTGTGTCCCCGGACGGTGGCCCTGGTCGAGGCCATCCCGGAAGTGAATGCCGCGATGTTTGCCCTGCTGCCACCAGGAGCAAAGCTCGTGTCGCACCGCGATCCCTTTGCGGGATCGCTGCGCTACCATCTGGGGCTGGTCACTCCCAATTCCGAGGACTGCCGCATCTTTGTCGACGGAAACCCGTACCATTGGCGCGACGGCGAGGCCGTGATGTTCGATGAGACCTACATTCACTACGCCGAAAACAGGACCGATGTGCCGCGGGTGATCCTGTTTTGCGACATCGAGCGGCCCCTGCGCAGCCGCGCCATGGCTGCCCTCAACCGAGTGTTCAAGCGTGTCGTGATGCGCGCCAGCCAGACTCAGAACGTCGAAGGAGAACACGTCGGATTTCTGAACCGGCTCTTTGCGTATGTCTACCGGGCGCGGCTCGTGGGCAAGCGCATCAAGAGCAGGAACAAGGTGGTTTATTACGGACTGAAATACATCCTGATCGGTGGTGCGTTCTACCTCATATTCCTCTGGTGACCGCTGCCGGGACTGCCCCGGATCAGTGATAAGGCCGTTGCGGGCTGTGGATGCCGTTCTCCTTGGGACCGTGCTCAGGATTGTTTTTAAAGTGACCTACGCCCCGGAATCCCGTGAGCCCAGTCGCGACAGGCGACCGGTCTTCAGGGAACGTTGGCGCCGACCGAGATATTCCTTGATGGCGACCGCGTTGTTGTGTTTCTCGTCGCGGGCTGCGAAGACCAGTGTGATGCGCCGTGCGCGGGCCCTGCGCGTCAGTTCCCGGAGTCCATCGGGGTTGGCAGCCAGCTCCCGGAAGTAGCGAACCTTGAAATCACGCCACCTGACCGGATCGTGGGCAAACCACTTGCGCAGTCCGCTGCTCGGAGCGACATCCTTGAGCCACAGATCGATCTTGGCCTCGCCTTTCGAAATGCCGCGCGGCCACATGCGGTCAACCAGGATCCGCTCGCCGTCTCCAGGAGCGGGTTTCTCATACACTCTTTTAAGATAGACTGCCATGGTTTCCTCCTGCCACCCCGGTCCAGGCGCGGCCGGCATGGGCGTTCAGCGGCATCTGTCGCCGGACCGGAATGGGCCCTGCCGCCTGTTTGACGAACCGCCGTGCGACCATCTTAATCTGATGCGTGATGCACTTGAACCCCGTCCTGACGGGATATCTGGGAGTATCCGCGGGCACGCGACCGGGGCCCGATCGACGTCGGCCGCCGTGCGATGGCGCTGCAAGCCTTGTATGTGTCCCGGCCGGCGTGATGTAATCCGAACTGCGTGCATTTTGGCCGGATGATGCATCGGATCTGCCGGGTTGCTGAGAGGCGTGGTGCTGCAAATATTCAGTGACATTCCGGAATCTTTTCCGGTCCGCCCTGTCTCTCCTTAAATATGCAAGCATACGGCAAGGGCTCCGCGGTGTTCGAACGACCGCGGTGAAGTCACCCGCTGCGGTCTTCCGGGTTGGCGCGGCTCGGATGCAACGGGCCGGGTGCTCGGGGACGCGGAGCGCCGG
>JAPTTX010000010.1:0-5982 GCA_028068195.1 Gammaproteobacteria bacterium | reverse complement strand
TGCCGGCCACCCGGGTCCACCCGTCGTGCGCGGCCGTCTTCGGCGCCCGGTCTGCAGTCTGTCCCCTCCACACCGGGATACACCCGTGAGCGGTCTCGTCATGGCAGGGATCACCGATCCCGGCATGGTCAGGGACCGCAACGAAGATGCGCTGATCATCCGGCCGGAGCGCGGCCTGGCGGTGCTGGCCGACGGCATGGGAGGGCACCAGGCGGGAGAAGTCGCAAGCGCGATGGCGATCGATGTCATCGACCGCAGTATCGGGGAAGCGCTCGATACCGCTTCCGCCAAAACCGGCGGCCGCGAACAGCGTTCCGCGGCAACCATCGTGACCGACGCCATACAGCAGGCCAACGCCGCGATCTACGAACAGGCCAGAACCCGCGCGGAATGCAGCGGCATGGGAACCACGGTCGTAGTGGCGCTGTTTATTGACAGCCGGGTCTGCATCGCCCATGTCGGAGATTCGCGGCTGTACCGCTACCGCGGTCAGCATCTCGAGCAGCTGACCGAGGACCACTCCATGGTCCAGGAACTGCTGCGCCGCGGCCTGCTGTCGCCGGAGGAGGCGCGCACTTCCGTGAACAAGAATCTCGTCACGCGCGCGCTGGGTGTCGAACCGCACGTGCAAATCGACGTCTGCGAACAGGCGGTGCGCAAGGAGGATCTGTACCTGCTGTGTTCCGACGGGCTGAGCGACGTGCTGCCAGATTCCGACATCGAGCTGCTGCTGCAGGCCTTCGGGGAAAATCTGGACGAGGCTGCGCGCCAGATCATCACCGAGGTCAACTCCAAGGGCGGTCCGGACAACATTTCGGTGGTTCTGGTTCGCGCCGGCAAACGCTTCACCCGGCACCGGACGCGATCGGGGCGGGACGGCAGTTGACAGGATTACAACACGCAAAATTCAATGCCACGGCCGTGGCGTAACGGGCGAATGTCAGGAAATACAACAATGGCCAAATTCATCATCAAGTTCGAAGACGTCGTAATCGACCAGCTCGTCCTGAAGCAGGGCGACATGACCATCGGCCGCAGACCTGGGAGCGACATCCTGCTCGACAATCTCGCTGTCAGCGCCAGCCATGCGTCGCTGTTCACCATTGGAGAAGACAGTTTCATCCAGGACCTGAACAGCACCAACGGCACATTCGTCAACAACAAAAAGATCTCCAAGCACCATCTGTCCAACGGCGATGTGGTGGGAATAGGCAAGCACGCCCTGATCTACGTCAACGAAAACGCCGCCAAGTCCGCCGGCGATTCCCTCGCCAAGACAGTCATCATTCCGCCCCTGCGACCCGAAGAACCGATCCGTCCGACGGTTCCGCCACCCGCCACGCCGGCGGCTCCGCCGCGCGCCGCCACGCCGGCGAACGAGGCGACGAGGAATACGCGCCAGGGCGCGATCTTCGTCCTGAGCGGCGCCAGCAGCGGCAAGCGCATAGACCTGACCAAGGCGGTGACGCACCTGGGTCGGTCGGGGAAAATGGCCGGCATGATCAGCCGCAATGCCAACGGCAGCTACACGCTCGCGTCCGGCACCGATACCGAGAAGCCGAAACTGAACGGCAAGCCGCTCGGACCGCGCGGAGAAGAGCTCAAGAACGGCGACATCATAGAGATCGCCGGGTCCCGCATGCAGTTCTACCTGAAGTGAGGCATCCGCGGACCAGCCGCCACCCTAGCGCAGCACCGCCTCGAGCGCCTCTTCAACCCGCCGCACCGGAATGAGATCCATGCCGGCATCCGGCTTTCGGGGCATGTTGGCCGCGGGGAGCACGGCACGCCGGAAGCCAAGCTTTGCGGCCTCGCGTATGCGTTCCTGGCCCCTTTGCACAGGCCGCACTTCACCGGCCAGGCCCACCTCGCCGAACACGATCAGATCCTTGCCCAGCGGCAGGCTGCGCATGCTGGATACGGCGGCGAGCAGTACCGCCAGATCAGCCGCCGGTTCGAGCACACGCACCCCGCCGGCGACATTGACAAACACATCCTGATCGAACATGGCGATTCCCGCATGCCGGTGCAGCACCGCGAGCAGCATCGCCAGGCGGTTCTGGTCGAGACCGACACATACCCGGCGCGGATTCGAGGAATGGCTCTCGTCCACAAGGGCCTGGACCTCGACCAGCAGTGGCCGCGTGCCTTCCTGCGTGGCCAGCACGACACTGCCCGAAATCACGTCACTCTGACGGCTGATGAACATTGCCGACGGGTTGCCCACCTCCCGCAGTCCTGTCTCGGTCATCAAAAAGACCCCGATTTCATTGACGGCGCCGAACCGGTTCTTGATGGCACGAATGACCCGGAACTGGCTGGCGTTGTCACCCTCGAAGTACAACACCGTGTCGACCATGTGTTCCAGCACGCGCGGTCCGGCCAGGGCGCCTTCCTTGGTGACATGCCCCACCAGAAACAGGCCTGTTCCTGCCTGCTTGGCGTAGCGCACCAGCTGGGCTGCGGATTCCCGAACCTGGGCCACGCTGCCGGGAGCGGACTGCAGGATCTCGGTGAATACGGTCTGAATGGAATCCACGACCATGACCGCGGGCTGTTCGGCGCGGGCGTGCGTGATGATCGTCTCCACCTGGTTCTCGGCCAGCAGGCGGACGGCGTCCGCCTGCACGCCGAGACGCTGCGCGCGCAGCGCGACCTGCTGCGCAGACTCTTCGCCGGTAACGTAGAGTACCGGCGCGTTCCTGCTGATCACCGCAAGCGTCTGCAGCAGCAGCGTCGACTTTCCGATTCCCGGATCACCGCCAATGAGCGCGACCGATCCGGCAACCATTCCACCGCCCAGCACCCGGTCGAGCTCGCCCAGACCGCTGCCGATTCTCGAATTGGTCTGTACCGGCACCGACGTCAGCGGCTGCACCGTCGACGCGCCGGACAGCACGCTAAAGCGTGCGCTGCGCTCGGTCGCGGGAAGTCCCGCGACCTCCACCAGCGTGTTCCATGCGCCGCAGCCGGGACACTGCCCGGTCCACTTCGGTGACTGGGCGCCACACTCGTTGCAGCTGAATACCGACCTGGTCCGTGACATAGCTCAGCGCTCCGTCGACCCGATCCGCGGCACGCGCGAGGCGACATGGCAGAGCAGTTCGTAGCCGATCGTGCCGGCCTGCGCGGCGATCTCCTCCACCGGCAGTCCCGCGCCCCAGAGTACCGCCGGGTCTCCCACCTGCGCATCCGGCTGCCCCCGCAAGTCGACCGTGATCATGTCCATGGACACCCGTCCGATGAGCGGAACGCGCTGTCCGTTGACCAGCACCGGAGTACCGGCAGGCGCGTGGCGCGGGTAACCGTCTCCGTAGCCGACGGCCACAACGCCAACGGGCATTTCCTCGGGACATACCCAGTCACCGCCGTAGCCGACGGGCTCACCCTTGCGCCGCCGGTTGATGGCCATAACTTCGCTGCACAGCGTCATGACCGGCTCCAGGCCGAGTTCGGCGCTTCCTTGACCGATCATGGGCGATACGCCGTAGAGCATGATCCCGGGGCGCACCCACTCCATACGGCTCTCCGGCCAGGCTACAACTCCGGCGGAATTGGCGAGGCTGCGCTCCCCTCCGAGCCTGCCGGCAAGGTCCTGGAACAGGCTGATCTGGAATGTGGTCGTGGCGTCGAACCGGTTGTCGGCGTTGGCCAGATGGGACATGAGTCCGACGCTGCGCACGGCCTTGCAGGCCTGCAGGCGGCCGGCAGCCTCGGCTGCTTGCCGGGGATCGAAACCGATGCGGTGCATGCCGGTGTCGATCTTGAGCCACACATCGACCGGCGCGCTGCTGCTGAAGGACTCGAGATCCTGGATTTGGCGCTCGTGATGGACCACGGCGGACAGAGCGTGCGCGGCAATCAGCGGCAGCTCGTCGCGCTGAAAAAACCCCTCCAGGAGACATACCGGCGCGCTTACCCCCGCGCGTCGCAGGACCATGCCCTCCTCGACACTCGCGACACCGAAGCCGTCGGCACGCGCGAGCGCCTGCGCCACCCAGCTCAGCCCGTGACCGTAGCCGTTGGCTTTGACGACCGCCATGACTTTTGCCCGGGGTGCAAGGCTGCGCACGCGCTCGAGATTGTGCCGCAGCGCAACCGCCGATAGCCGCGCTTGCGTCGGCCTAGCCATGGCCGGCCCGCTTGCGCAGGATCGCCTCAGAACTGGTCTTCATATCCCGCGCTGGCGTAATTCTCGAAGCGGGTGTACTCCCCGAGGAAGGTCAGGCGCACCTTGCCGGTAGGGCCGTTTCGCTGCTTGCCGATGATGATCTCGGCGGTACCCTTGTCCTGGCTGTCTTCGTTGTACACCTCGTCCCGGTAGATGAAGAATATGACGTCGGCATCCTGTTCGATCGCGCCCGATTCGCGCAAATCCGACATTACCGGGCGCTTGTTCGGGCGCTGTTCCAGGCTGCGGTTGAGCTGCGACATCGCGATGAGCGGCACGTTCAGCTCCTTCGCCAGGCTCTTGAGCGAACGGGTGATGGCGGAAATCTCGGTTGCGCGGTTCTCCCCGGATTCCGGCGACTGCATGAGCTGGAGGTAGTCCACGACGATGAGTCCCAGGCCATGTTCGCGCTTGAGGCGCCGGGCGCGCGAGCGCAGCTCCAGGGGCGTGAGCGCCGGGGTATCGTCGATGAACATGGGCGCGTCGGCCAGCAGCCCGATGGCCGATGTCAGCCGCGGCCAGTCGTCATCGTCGAGCTTGCCGGTGCGCACCTTGTGGGCATTGATCCGCCCGAGCGACGACATCATGCGCATCGCCAGCTGTTCTCCGGGCATTTCCATGCTAAACACCGCGACCGGGAGTTTCTGGCCGACCGATGCGTTCTCGGCGATGTTCATGGCGAGCGAGGTTTTGCCCATGCTCGGGCGCCCGGCCACGATGACGAGATCGCCGGCCTGCAGCCCGGAAGTCATCGCGTCCAGGTCGCTGAATCCGGTCGGCACTCCGGTGATCGGACTGTCGGATCGGAACAGCTGGTCGATCCGGTCGACCGCCTTGGTGAGCAGCGTCTTGAGCGGCAGGAATCCGCCGCGCCGGTGGACGCCATGTTCGCTGATATCCAGGATGTGCTTCTCGGCGTAGTCGAGAAGTTCGGCGGCATTGCGTCCCTCGGGATTGAAGGCGCTGTCGCCGATGGTGTTGGCCGCCCGGATCAGGCTGCGCAGGATGGCGCGCTCGCGCACGATATCCGCATAAGCCACGATGTTCGCGGCACTCGGGGTGTTGTTGGCGAGCTGCCCGAGATAGGACAGTCCGCCGGCGGCTTCGAGCTCGCCATTCTTTTCGAGCCATTCGGAAACCGTCACGACGTCGGCCGGGCTGCTGGCGTCGCACAGGGTCGCGACCGCCCGAAAGATCAGGCGGTGTTCCTTGCGGTAGAAGTCGTCAGATGCGACGCGATCGGCAATCTGCTCCCAGCGGTGATTGTCGAGCATGAGTCCGCCGAGGACGGATTGCTCCGCTTCGAGCGACTGGGGCGGGAGTCTGAGCGCCTCCGAGGCGGATCCGGAGTTTCCGATCGAATAGGCCAATTCCTCCATCGATCCTCCGCGTGCTGCGGCCTTGTAATTTTCTCCGGCCGCTGGCTGCCGCTGCAGCGGCCAACGGCCTGGCCGGCTTTAAGCCTGCCCGACCACCGATACGATGATATGGATGGTGACCTCGGGATGCAGCACCACGCTCACCTCGTGGTCACCAAGGGTCTTGAGGGGCCCATTGGGAAGCTGCACTTCGGCGCGGGACAGCTCGAAACCCGCCGCGGTCATGGCGGAGGCGATATCGGCGGTGCCGACGGATCCGAACAGCTTGCCTTCGTCGCCCGCCTTGCTCACGATCTGGACAGTGGCACCCGCCATCGCCTGGGCCCGTGCCTGGGCGCTACCGAGCGAGTCCGCTTGGGCCTTTTCAAATTCCCGCCGACGCGCCTCGAACAGCGCCTTGTTCTCGGCGGTCGCGACCACTGCCTTGCGCTG
>JAPTTX010000033.1:0-6108 GCA_028068195.1 Gammaproteobacteria bacterium | reverse complement strand
GGGAAACCCGTTCGGCATGGGTCTGTACGGTCTTCGGGGTAAACTCGGCCTGCGAAGCGATGAATGCGATGCGCCCGTGATAGACCTTTCCGGGATAGGTATCCGTGGAGACGGTAACCGCCTCCCCAAGACGGACCTCGCCAAGATTGGTTTCGTTGACGTAGGCGCGAAGCCATACGTGGTCGAGGTCGTCCAGAGTGAAGATCGCCACACCCGGCGCCGCGAGTTCGCCGGGCTCAGCCTCGCGCACGGCCAGCACCCCGCTGAACGGAGCCCGCAGGGTCGCATAGGACACCGTCACCTGGTCGAGCTGCACCTTTGCGTGGCTTGTCGCGACACTGGCACGCGCCAGCCGGATGTTCTCTTTCGCCACACCGACGAGCGCCTGATCACGCTGCAGCACCGCCACCGCCTGGTCCCTGGCGGTCACGGCCTGGTCATAGGCCTGCCGCGATATCGCGCCATATTTGAGCTGATCCTTGTCGCGGGCAAGGTCCAGCCGCTTCTGCGCCAGATCATAGTGGTCACTGGCAACCGTACTGTAGGCGGCGGCCAGGTTTTTCCGGGCCACGGCAACCTGCGCGCGCGCCACGTCCAGATTGGCGCGGTCGATCTGCAGCTGCTGCAGATAATAGCGGTCATCGACGCGCGCCAGAACCGTACCGGCCTTGACGTACTGGCCCTCGTCAAAGGGCAGAAAGACAATGGGCGCCTGGATCTGGTTGAAGCTCAATACGCTCTGGTGGGCTTCGATGTTTCCCGACACCGTGATCGTTGCCGGTCCGGACTGCGATCCGAACAACAGGTGCACCAGCGGCCTGTAGAGCAGCAGTCCGGCTGCGATGAGCGCAGCAAGCATCACGAGCACGAGGCGTTTGCGGGAGATCCTGGCCATTCAGGTGGTCTGGTCGCGACACGACGCCCGGGCAGGAACAATACCCTGCCCCGCGGCGCCCGCCGGCCGGCCGGAATCCCGGCCACCGTCCGTCAGCGTCCCGGTTTGGCAGGAACCGGAACCGCCGAGCGTATCCCTGCTTCCGGATTTGCCGGTCAGGTCCACAGGCATCGCACGATGCCTGCACGTATGCAGAATTCCGTCGTTCATCGGTCTGGCCTGCACCACCGCTGCGCGAAACCTAGATTAGTGCAAGAATACCGCGACCGCCGGAGCCAGACGCTGCGCTGGATCAAATTTGCACCGGCCGCGGGCGGAATCAGCGAAGGCTTCCCGCACCATCCGGGTCCTGCAGCTCCAGCCCTGCTGCCGGGCGGGCCGGTGGCCACGCCCGGGCGTTATGGCTGCTTTAAACCGGTGCGACCCCACCGCAGCGTGGGCAGCAGCCGTTGCGCGAACTGCTTACGACTCCAGTCCGGAGCGGCAAACCGCCGGAAAACAGTCAGGCCATCCTCAGCCCTCTTCGCTGCGCAGCGACGGCGCCTCCCTCGGAGCCGGGCGCGCCTTTCTTTCAGGCTGACGCGTTATCGCTGTCAGCCTCGTAATCGTCTTGCGCAGTGTGGTCTTTGCCCGAAGACACACCCAGCACATTGAAAACGACCGTGAATACTGCGGCCACCACCAGATTGATAACCAGCGCATACAGGGCGGCATAGCCCGGAATGATCAGTCCGTTGAGGTGCAGCGGATAGACCGTGCCCTTGAACTGCAACGACGCCACCATCCATGTCCCGCTCACCATGCCCGCCAGCCAGCCGAGCACCAGGGCCCAGCGGTGCAGCCAGCGGCTGAACAGGCCGATCACGATGGCAGGCAGCGTCTGGATGATCCATACACCGCCCAGGAGCTGCAGCTGAATCGCGTATTTGAGCGGCAGGAAGATGATGAAGGCCAGAGCCCCGACCTTGACGACCAGCGATATGAGCTTGGCCATGCTGGATTCCTGCTTGTCGGTGCAGTTAGGACGCACATACGGACGGTATATGTTGCGGGTGAACAGATTGGCCGCGGCAATGGACATGATGGCCGCGGGCACCAGCGCGCCGATCGCGATCGCGCCGAACGCGAAGCCGGCAAACCATGCCGGAAATGAATGCAGTATCAGTGCCGGAACCGCAAAATTGGGTCCGTACTGCTTGAAGTACGGCGCATAGGCGGGCATGTCATGCACGCCGGCCACAAGCGCCATGTATCCGAGCAGCGCGATCAGGCCAAGCAGAAACGTATAGGCAGGCAGCAACGCCGTGTTGCGCCGGATGACCTTGCGGCTGCTCGCGCTCAGGACACCCGTCACCGAGTGCGGGTAGAGAAAGAGCGTCAGCGCTGATCCGAATGCGAGCGTGGCATAGGCACTGTACGCCCCCAGGCTGCCGGCCGGCGGAACCGGGAGCAGCAGTTTCTTCTCCGGTATGCTCGAGAAGATATGCGCAAAGCCACCGAGCTGCTGCGGGATGATGATGACGGCAGCGATGACCGTAATGTAGATGAGTGCATCCTTTACCACGGCGATGATGGCGGGTGCCCGCAGACCGCTCGTGTAGGTGTAGGCGGCAAGGATCGCGAACGCGATGATCAGTGGCAGGTCGCCGATGATTCCGGTGCCATGGAATCCCATCGCACCGATCACTACCTGGATGCCGACAAGCTGCAGCGCGATGTAAGGCATCGTCGCCAGTATGCCGGTCAATGCAATCAGCAGGGCCAGTACTGGGCTATCGTAGCGCCCATGGACGAAATCGGCGGCGGTGATGTAGCCGCGCTTGTGCGCCACCGACCAGAGCCTCGGGAAAACCATCAGTACGAACGGATACACCACGATGGTGTAGGGCAGCGCGAACAATCCGATGGCGCCGGCCCCGAACATGAGCGCCGGCACCGCGATGAAGGTGTAGGCCGTATAGAGGTCGCCGCCCAGCAGAAACCACGTGATGACTGTGCCAAACCGCCTGCCCGCTAACCCCCACTCGTGCAGTTGATCGAGATTGCCCTGACGCCAGCGCGCCGCCACGAATCCCAGTACGGTAACGATCGCAAACAGCAGGATGAATACGGTCAATGCAGTCCAGTTCACAGAGGCCTCCTGGATGTTATTGAAACATCGTGGATCCTGCTTCCCTGCCCAATCGCGGAATAACGGCGATCCAGCGGCACCGGGCTAGCCCGTCGCTCGATACACAATCCAGGTCAGGACCGCACTGATGATGACCCAGAGAAACTGGTACCAATAGAAAAACGGTATACCGTTGAATTCAGGCTGGATAGAGTTGAAGAATGGCACCCAGAGTACGCCGATGTAGGGAATGATCAGCAACAGGTACCAGAGCTTGCTGCCACGACTGGTCGACTCGTTTGTCATGCCGTTGTTCCTCTCTCTTTTAGAGTTAGACGGAACCGCAATGAGCAACGGATCTATATCTGTATTGTTATCTACGTAGCGTACACAGTGGGCGACGCGGTTTCAAGGGCGGGACCGGCAATCGCAGCAAGCACATCAATATCCAGAGTTGTCGCACGCGATTTGTCCCGTTTTATCAGGCACCGGGAGGAGGCGAATGAAGCAGGTTGTCTGGAGCCGGTGCGCGGATGTTCCGCCGTTACATCCATCGGTTCGAGCAAGCGGGGCTTTCCGACCTCATTGACCGGCGCCTGGAACAGCTTCCGGCGCACCGCGCTCGCCGCCGATCCTGCGGGTCCACAAACCCCGATCCGAACTGTGCTGGTTCCTGCGCTGAGCGTTGCATTATTGGAAAGGACCAGCCGCCCATTTCGTCATTCAGACCGGAACACGCTCCACCCGCTCACTGCCGCAACGCGCGGCCGGGACCCGGGGACACCGGACACCTCGGGGGCGGCTAGCGACCCCTGGCACGGGGCGTCAGGGCGGTCTGGCAGTCGCATCGCTTGCCAGAGCATCTCTGCCCACGCAACCGGTGCAACTCCGCGTAAAAGCCCGAAAAAGCCGACCGGAAACCGGAGGTTGGAGGGGATTGTACGACTGAACCTGCTTGACAAGACCTCACTTAGCTGATACTAAGTTAGTTATGACTAAGAAACGCAAACGACTGACGGCCGAGGAACGCCGCGAGCTGATTGTTCGGCAGGCGATCGCGCTGTTTGCCGAGCAGGGATTCCGGGACACTCGGGTCAAGGACATCGCCGACAAGGTGGGCACCAGCGATGCCCTGGTTTTCCAGCATTTCCCCACCAAGCGCGACCTCTATGACGCCATTCTCGATGAACTCTGCGCACGCAGGCATTTCACAGAGGTCGAGCAGCTCCTCTACTACGAGCCGCAGTACGACGTCGAGGACGTGCTGACCCGGCTGTCGGTCTGGGTTCTGGACCGCACCGAAACCGAACCCGCCTGGCTGCGCCTGATTCTCTACGCCGCCCTGGAGCAGGACGATGCGACCGCCGACCTCACGCGTGAGCACTTTCAGCGCATCATCGATTACGTCGCCTACGAAATCGCCGAGGGCCAGGCCATCGGGCGATTTCGACCGGGTGAACCCAAGGCCTACGCGCGCAGTTTCTTCGCGGGGCTCCTCGGTCTGATCACCCTGCGCAGCGTTGTGCGCGATTCTGATTACGCACACGATGACGCGCGCTCGGCGGCGACAACCCACGTCGCGTTGTTTCTGAAAGGACTGCAAACCAGCAACGGAGAAAAACCGTGAGTGCGCCGTCGCTCGCCGTCATCAGTGGCCGGAATTGCTACATGGGGCACGAGCCCCGGTGCCGGCCGTGATCACCTTCTACACCGCGATCAACAACCGTGATCTGGCGCGGCGATGGAAGGTAGCTGATGGACACGGGGCGAATGAAGCCGTGATGGCCCGTGCGCTAGGCGGGGTACACCGCGGGCGGGAGCGTCATTCGCGAAATCCGCGAGCCGATCGTCGCTGGCCCGCGCAGGGGTATGTCAGATTCCTGGCGCGCAGATGTGAATATCCAGCCTTGGGAGGGACTCCGGACGCCCCTTCCCGAAGCAAGTCAGGCCGGAGCAACCGGTCACGGCGTCCCCATCCCACTTTCAACCAGGAGCAAAACCATGAGCACCCCGACCATTGACTGCACCGGACTCAACTGCCCCCTGCCGATCCTGAGGGTAAAGAAGGCCATCGACGGTATCAACGCTGGCGAAACCCTTGAGCTTGTCGCGACCGATCCGGGTTCGGTCAAGGATATCGCCGCATGGAGTAAACAAACCGGCCACATACTGCTGGAAAGCACGGAAGCGGCCGGGAAATTCCGCTTCGTGATCCGGAAATCCGCCCGATCCGCCAAAGGATGAGCCCGGCAATCTCTTGATCAGGCAAACCCGCGCATTGCCGGCAACCGACGTCGCGAACGCGGCGCCGGCTGCCGGCGCGAGGACGTGGTTCATCGGCGCGGTTACCGTAGCCCGTGCATCCGCTCACCCACCGCAACAGGCCATGCGGTCTTCTGCGGACCCCCGCGGGACTCCGTTGTTCTGCCCGGGACGAGCACAGGGTTCCGTATTCTGTGCGTATGACGATCGGCTGCACCAGCCCATTCAGCTCAATGGAAATTGCATGCGTGAAAGCGGGATTGTGCCATGTTTTGCGTTGCCGTCAGGGTTATCCTAGAATGACCTTACGCGACAGTGACGTTTGATCACCATGCATGAGAACCAAGTGAACAACACTGAGCATTGGGAAAATGTGTACCGGACAAAGGCGGTTGATAAGGTAAGCTGGTTTCAGGAGCACGCCGAGCGTTCGCTAAACATTATCCGTCAAACCGGATTGAAACCCGAAGAGGCCCGTATCATTGATGTCGGTGGGGGGGCTTCCGTGCTCGTCGATGATCTGCTTGATGCGGGCTACCGCCACGTCACAGTGCTCGACATTTCCGTCTCCGCGCTTGCAGTCAGTCGCGCCCGGCTGGATAAGCGGGCGGAACAGGTGAATTGGCTGGCCGGCGATATCCGAAACATCGAACTGCCCTCAGCGGCCTATGACATCTGGCACGATCGGGCGGTATTCCACTTTCTGACGCACGAACAAGACCGTAAACGCTATGTCGAGCAGGTCTCAAGAGCCGTGCGGCCGGGCGGGTACGTTATTATGGCCACTTTTGGCCCCAACGGGCCACTGCGGTGTTCCGACCTGGACGTGCGCCGCTATACA
>JAPTTX010000102.1:0-27282 GCA_028068195.1 Gammaproteobacteria bacterium | reverse complement strand
AAACGGGTATTTTTCAACAAACTGTTAAGTGCGGGTCGCGAACGGTGACCCGGCGGTGTCTGTGCGATGGCGAATGTGGAAGGGAGAAAACGAATGTCGTTACGATTGTCCATGAAGTCCGTCAAGTCCAGAACGAATGGCAGGAGCGGCTTTTTGTGGATGCCGCTGCTCGTCCCGATCCTGGGCGGCGCCCTGTTGATGCAGGTACCAACTGATGCCTTCGCAAGTACCGTCACCTTCAACTTCGGTGCGTTGATCTCGGGGCCTAAGTCCCCCGCAGGCGCGCTGCCATGGATGCAGGCCACGTTCGTCGATAATGGCAGCGGTGGTGGCGTGACCCTGACCTTGATGGCCTACGGCCTGACTGGGAGCGAGAACCTCAGCGCGGTGGACTTTAATATCGATCCGGTCCTCGAGCGTCAGTTGCGGCGTCTGCGCTTCGCCTACGCCGGAGGCACTGGAACCGCCGCAAGGCCAAGTGCTAGCAAGAACCGGTTCAAGGTCCCGGGCGATGGTAGCTACGACATCCGGTTCGTTTTCCCGAAAAATGGCGGCTTCAACGCCGGTGATAGCGTCAGCTATCGCATCACGGGAATCACCGGCCTGACCGCGGCCTCCTTCAACTTCCCGAGCCTGTGTACGACCGGATGCGGTACGGGCAGCAACTACGCTGCAGCCCAGGTCCAGAACATCCCGGGCAGCACCACCGCCAGCGCCTGGATCGGAAGCAAGGTGGGTGTTGTCCCGATCCCCGCCGCAGGCTGGCTGTTCGGGTGGGGATTCCTCGGTCTGATCGGTATTGCGCGGCGTCGGCGTCGTCCGCTCTAGCCGCGACTCGCAGACCCGTCAATCCTGGGCAGATCTTCAGATCCCACAGCAGCGAACCGCAAGGCCGGACCGAAGGCCGGGTGGTGCACTGATTCAGATTGCCATGCACCTAGCCCGGTCGGTCTGCGTGATCTCTGCGCCCGACGCACAAGGCAAAGTCCCGCCGCACCAGACCGGAACCGCACCGGCGCGACAAGCCGGTCGGCGGGCGGGTGCGGGCAGGCCGACGAACATCATCCGGTCCGTGCTGGCGCTCCGCCCGGCGGTCGCAGGATCGTTGTCCCTAGAAGCGGTAGCCGATCCCCAGCTGGATGACCGGCCACCACTTGTATGAGGCGGCATCACTGGCCACTGTGGCGGCGGCCTGCTGCACGTCGGCTTGCAGTGCCGGATTGCCGGCGGCGCCCGTCGCCGAAAGCGACACCTTGGGGGAGCCCTGATAGATGGCCCCGACGTCTAGCAGCAGGGTTAATCGGCCGTTGTGCAGGGAATTCCCAAACCCGATGCCAAGATAGGGGCTCACCGAGTTGAAGTCCATCGTGCCGGTGAGGCTGCCGACCTGGGTAGCGCTGTAAGTGTTGCCGTTGATCGTGTAGGTGCCGCCGGCATTTGGGACCGCGGTGAGGTCCACTTTGTTGCCGTTGTAGAGCAGTCCGCCGCTCAGACGGAACACGCCGTGAAACGGATACCAGTCGAGCAGTGCGCCGGCAGACCGAAGCCGCAGATTCCCGTCGTAATCGATGCTGTCGTAGGTCTTGCTGTGGTTGTAGTCCAGCGTGTTGAACAGGATACGCCCCTCGAGGGTGTGGTTCTCCAGCGGGAACGTGAGGCCGAGGCCGTAGCCGAGCGTGCCCACATGGGCGTCGACGGCCGGAGCAGCGTGGACCGCAAAGGCAGTGAGAGACAGACCCAGAAACGCAACCGCGCGCGCCGACTTCCTGTTCCAATGCATGATACGATTTCTCCCAATTGATCTGTTGCCGTGCCGGGAGCCGCGAATCCCGGAATCGTGTGCGATGCCATACTTGAGTTTAGTAGTGCGGTGCGCGTATGCAACCCGACGGCGTCGGATTGGCGCTGTGACGCCAGTCAGCCTGCGGGCATACCGGGCATCGCTGTTTTGGGTGCAGAATGGATCGTCGCGTGCCGGCGACTCCGGTTTGGAAGCGCGGGCGCGGCGAGTCGTAGGCCTTGACGATTGCGCTGTTTCCCGCAACGCTTGAGGAGAGACCGTGAAGGGGATTCGAATGGCCGACAGTCGTACCGGCAGTCGCGGCATGGTCGGTGCAATTACCGGCGGGGCAGGTCCGGAGACCGCGCGTTATAACACTCCGAGCCTGGGGGTCCGGGTGCGCCCGCAGTGAAGACCGCCGTGCTTCTGCTGTCCTGTCCCGACCGCATGGGTCTGGTGGCGGCCATCGCCAATTTTCTTCTCGCGCACGAGGCCAATATCCTGCACGCCGATCAGCACCAGGACGGAGAACTTGGTCTATTTCTCATGCGCGTGGAGTGGGATCTGGACGGCTTCTCGCTGCCACTGTCCGACTTCCCGGGGCAGTTTGCGGCGATCGCAGAAAAGTACAGGATGGTCTGGCGGCTTGCGGAATCCGCACACAGGCCGCGCATGGCGATTTTCACATCGCGGTTTGACCACTGTCTGGCGGATCTTCTTTACCGTTATCAGGATGGTGAACTGCGCTGCGACATTCCCGTCATCATCAGCAACCACGACCACGGACGCCGTCTGGCCGACCCCTACGGGGTGCCCTTTGAGCATGTCGAGGTGAGCCGGGACAACAAACGCGATGCGGAGCAGCGGCAGCTTGCCTTGCTGCGTGACCGCGGCGTTGATTTTATCGTGCTTGCCCGCTACATGCAGGTGCTGTCTGCGGATTTCACCGCGCAATTTCCGCACCGGATCATCAATATTCACCACTCCTTCCTGCCCGCCTTTCATGGCGCCAGGCCCTATCACCGCGCATTCGAGCGTGGCGTGAAGCTGATCGGCGCCACATCGCACTACGTGACCGACGTTCTCGACGAGGGCCCCATAATCGAGCAAGATGTGGTGCGCATCTCCCACCGAGATACCCTGGAAGACCTCATTCGCAAAGGCGCGGATCTTGAGAAAATCGTGCTTTCGCGCGCGGTGCGATGGCATCTGGAAAATCGTGTGCTGGTGTACGCAAACAAGACCGTGGTGTTCGACTGATCCTGGCTGGGCTGGCGCGGCGTCGATGTCGTGCCGACTGCCTGCGCCGTTCGATAGCACAGCCCGTGGGTTGCGGCCGGCGGGCCGGATGCCTTGGCCTGTGCTGCACGGCGGATCACGCTGCAACAGTACTGTCTGGTGCGCACGCAGGGAACGGCCGGCAAGGCGCCGCCGGCCGTGATGACGCCTGTCAGCTTTCGGGCCGCTGCGAAGTGTGTTCAGATTCGGCAGGTCAACGATACCCCGCCTTCGGGCCCCGATCCTTTATTCTTATTCCGGGGCAGATTCCCACCAAGTCCGGCTGGCATGGAAGGGGAGGTCACGGGTAACATGGCCGCATCGGCAATATTTAGGAGAGAGCGCCATGGCGCGAGCCAGAAGGCAGTATTGGTCCCCGGATCTGCCCGTACCGGCCGTGAGAACGGGCGCCGGAATCCGTCCGGTGTCCGGGGTGGTATTTGCGTGCGTTCTGGCGGCGGCCGTCAGCCTGCCGGTGCAGGCCCAGGATGGCGACGCGGGTTCCCTACGTCAGCAGGTTCAGGTCTTGACGCAGCGGGTGGAGAGGCTCGAAGCCGAGGTTCATGCATTGCAGCACGCGCAGCCGGCCGCTGCCGCGCAGGCAGCGCCGGCCGTGAAGGCGGCACCAGCCGGGCAGGAAGCGCCGGCCGTGAAAGCGGCACCAGCCGGGCAGGAAGCGCCGACGGTCTACCAGAGCTTGGGCGCCGAAGCCGAGCTGCGACACGCTTGGCATCAGCTCAAACGGGGCATGCCGGCATCTGAAGTGAGGAAACTTCTCGGTCCGCCGAGTGGCCAATTCCGTACGGGAAACATAACCGTCTGGTATTACCATTACACCGGTCTCGGCAGTGGTTCGGTCACCATCTCCCTGGACAACAAGCTCAGCGACTGGCAGCCGCCATCACGCGGACTGTTCTAGAATGGTGGGCGGGGTTCGCGGTACGCGAACCCCGCGTTCAGCCGGCGGACCTTGGAGCGGGTGGCGCGCCGGACTACCGCAGGTCTGTGCCTGCGGCCGGGCGATGCGCCCTGCGGGAACCCTGCCGGACGACCGCATGCGAGCGCGATTCAAGGTCGCAGCAAACCATGTTTCCGTCCGGTGCATAGGTCAGATGTCCGGTTTCAGCGTCCTGACTTGAGCAGATCGCGGATGTCGGTCAGCAGCAGTTCCTCGCGCGAGGGCTGGGGCGGTGCAGCCGCCTCCTGCTTGTGCAGCTTGCTGAGCACTTTCACCACGCCAAAAACAGCGGCAGAGACGATAATAAAGTCGATCACGGAGTTGATGAACAAGCCGTAATTGATGGTTGGCGCACCGGCGAGCTTCGCCGCTGCCAGGGTTGGGTAGTGCTTGCTGCTGAGGCTGATAAACAGACTGCTGAAATCGACGTTGCCCATGAGCATGCCGAGCGGGGGCATCATAACGTCAGACACCAGAGAACTGACAATCTTGCCGAAGGCCCCGCCAATGATGATACCTACCGCAAGATCCACCACGTTCCCGCGCATGATGAATTTTTTGAATTCGTCCAACATGAGTCCTCTCCCAGTTGATTGAATAACGCATTGGCGCCAGAATGAATGCCCTGCCCAGGGTGAATTGAGTCCGGCCGGACCGTGCCCGGACAGCGCGAAATGATCATGCACTGAGTGAAAATCGGTTGCAACCGCACGTCCTGGTGACGACGTGCCTCGAGCGACGGTGTCCGGCAGGAAGTCCGTTGATTCGAGGCAGGTCCGGAATTGGGCGGACGACTGAACTGCCAGGCACGCCGTTGCAGCGACAGCATTCGGGGTTGTCGTCTACAATGTAGACGAATTGCAAGCGTAGCCGCGGCGTGGGAACCCTGATCGGGCAGGCAGTTGCGCACGAATGAGAGTACGCGGACAGGTGAGTCTGCGCTTCGACAATTTTAGCGTTCCCAAAAGGCAATAAGAAGAAGTCGGGCAACATGTGCATTTCAAATCGATCACCGACTGGCGGCTTGACAGAAGCTTCGCCTGCCGGCGTGGCCTTTTTTCTGCATTTACCCTCAAGTCACCGTTTCTCCGCCGGATCGCAAACCGCTATGGGTGTTTGGCTGGATGTCCAATCCCATAATGTGACTGTTGGACAAGGAGCTTGCGGCGTCCCGCCTGCCTTGACGATGGGGAATGCCGGCGCAGACCAAACATCCTCTCGCCTGGGTTCGGTCGACGGTGTGTCCAGGGTGGCGATCGCGATCCGGCTTTCGCAGTCTGTTGGCGCAGCCGGGCAAGCGGAAGAAGGACAGGTATCGGAACTGCCGCAATGATGCAGAAATGGCAGAAAACCAGGGAGAGGTCAGATATTTACCGTGCGATTTTCGATAATTCCCTGGTCGGCATAGCGCTTGTGCGACAGAGACGCTTCATCCGCGTCAACCGCAAGATGGCCGAAATTTTCGGCTACGGTTCTCCGGAGGACATGCGCGGACAGCTGAGCCGGATCTGCTATGTATCCGACGCATTTTTTGACGAAATCGGCCGGGATGCGTATTCCACCCTTGATGAGGGGAAAGAGTTCAAGACGGAATTCATTGGCAAGCGCCGCGACGGCTCGGAATTCTGGTGCATGCTGACCGGCAAATCCGTGGTTCCCGGGGAAGCGATGAGCGTGGATTCGGTCTGGATCTTCCAGGATGTCGACGAAAACAGAAGGTATCAGGCCCAGCTGGAATCGGTTGCGTTCTTCGACCCGCTGACCGGGCTGCCCAATCGCCGGATACTGCAAGACCAAATAGAAAAGGCTGTAGCGAAGAGCTGCCGCAGCAGACAGATTGTCGCGGTCTGTTTTGTCGATTTGGACGATTTCAAGCCCATCAATGACAGCTATGGTCACGTCGCCGGTGATTTGGTTCTGAAATGCGTTGCCGAGAGGATCTCGTCGATGCTGAGAAAAGACGACATGTTGAGCCGGCTAGGCGGAGATGAATTCGTTTTGCTGCTCGATGATCTTGTTCGGATCGCGGACATTCATGAAGTGCTTGCCAAGGTGGATTATTCGATCAGGAAGCCGATACTCATTGGTCCCGGAAGATCAGTAGTGATCGGCGCGAGCATCGGTGTATCCCTGTTTTTGGGAGGGCCAGCCGAAACTAGTCCGGAGATCCTGATTAAGAATGCAGACCGGGCCATGTATAGAAATAAATCCCTCAAGGCGACCGGGCGGGAACGTTCATGGACCATTTATGATGAGTGCGTCGTTACCCAGAGCAATTCGGCATAGCCTCTTCAGTCCCGATCAGCCCAGACAGAAGTGTTAAGGAATTTATCGATTTTATAAAGAACTTGTCTGAAGTTGGCTGAAAAGATCCAGAGATAGCGTAGAGCATGCAGCGATCGCTGTTGGCCAATAACGGCCTCGTCGCCGCCTCGTCCTTGGCTTTTCTTCACCAGGCCAGGTCGGCAAGTCTGATCTCAACCATGCCCGCGAGAACCGGGTCAACACAGCAATCCCAATGGGTGGCCCTATTACGGTTTGAAAGTGTGACCAATCAGCGGGCGACTCTAGGCATTTGTGGCATTATTCGGGGCAACTTGTCACAGGTGATGAAAGAAAATGCCCGAAAAGACCGTATTTAATACCGAATTCCACCGCTAAGTACTGCAAAATATCGATAGCTATGCGTTCGGTTAGTTCACATTCCGATTCCATTTCGGCCGTTTCGCCCGCAGTGCAGACCCACCGGTTGCGCCGGGGTTCATAAACCCGGCTAGGCTGCTGTCCCCGCTCGCGGTGCCGGTGTGGTCGTTGCCGCTGTTCCCGACCCACGCGTGGGCAGAGGGAACGTTTACTGTCACCGGCGATTTCTCCGATGCCGGTTATGACTATGTAAAATTATCAGACGCTGCGGAGCAGTACACTCTAAGTAGAGTCAGTTCGCAAATATGTCCCGAATGACATAGTCGTTCGTAATGCCATAGTGGCGAGCGTATTTCTGCTGGCGGCCCGCCTTTGGTAAACCGTAGATCGCCTCGACAGTCCGCAGAACGTTGACCTGCGTAACTCCCCTGCCCTCGGAGTAATTGCCGTGCCGGATATGCGCGCCTGCTATGACTGTCGGTATCCTGTTCCTGATACTGCGGTTACTGCTGGCCGGATCGGTCAGACCATGGAAACCCGACCGGTCTTCGTTTTCGTCCCAGGTCACGATCAGGAGACTGTCATGGGTTCTCGCCCACTGATAGTACGGTCCAATGTTGCGCTTTAGCCAGTTGTCTCCCTGCTTGACACGGCGCCAGGGAACTCCGCTGTGCATGTCATCGTAGAGGTTCGGAATGACGATGCTGACGGTCGGCAGTCTACTGAAGTGTTTCGGGAATTTCCTGAACGGAAGGTTGACAGACGTTGCCTCGGTTTTTCCGTTCGGAATATTGGCAAAACTGATCCATGGGACGTGCTTTCTAGCGTAGGCTTGCGCTCGGCCGACACGATCGCCGATCGACGGCAGGCTCTCAGCATATCCCTTAAATGTATATCCTGCCCTGATCAGCTCCTCGCCAAGATTGGCGTCCGTGAATGGATAGTCCGGGTTATTGCGCCGAGTCGGAATCACATCACGGTATCCGACATGCTGGTTGCTTCCCGAGAAAATCCAGAAGTAATTGCCCTCGCTGTCATGCTCCTCGGAAAACATTCGTGTCAGGTCCGCCCCCTGCCTGAGCAAAACCTTGTTTAGGTATGGGGCATCCCGGCTTCCAATAATGTCGGAATAGTATTTGTTCTCCTCGATGACGATCACCACATGCGCGTATCTAGGGAGAGATGTCGGGCGTGGCGGCGGTGTCGCGCCCGATTGTCCTGCTGCAAACCCGAACAACAGCGATGCACTCAGGGCAATGGTGAAGAACCTGTTCATCTAGGGATCCGTTAAGCGGGGATAGTTCAGCCGTATCTTGCTCTATTGACGAAATCGCGCCAACCCTGCCGTGTTCCGGCGCAACGTGCAGGACATAATGCCCCGTTTCAGCTTTCCACCCGCAGCCGGGCAACAACAGCGTCCGCCAGATACGGCACCGCCGATTCTGGAAAAGGGGCGACGCTGCTGACGTTGATTTCACATAAAACGAAGGTATCTTCGCCGTGTTTGTCTTTTGGTCCAAGCAGGAAATCGCAGTCCCACAGAATCGGCAGGTTTCCGGTTCCGATATCGAGCACCCGTTGCAGTGCAGGAACCCATTCCCGCTCCATGCGCATCTTGAGCTTCTGGAACTCCGGCAGGGTGGGCGGATGATAGAGACGAGGGCTGGGCTGCGGCGGTGCGGCATCCATGGCTGCGCCATAAGTCATCGGGACAAGCGCATTGACCTCCTGATGGCCAAATCCGGTCACCTGGTCGTGAACCAAATAGCACCGAACCATCCCCTCAGGGAGGCGCTCCTGATAGGCCTGATCGATCATGTGTCCGCCTGCCGTGAAGTACGGCTCGCATCGCGCAAAAAACTCGCCCAAAGACAGCTCTTCATCCTGGCATCCTTTCCTGGCGTGACGGACCCGGACGCGGGTTTCGGTCATCGCCGACGGTGCTTGGACACGAGTATGGTTCCGGGCAAGTTCGATTTTCCAGACGCCGTTCCCACCGTTACCGCGGTATTGTTTAAGCACGCGGGCCTGCCCTGAGGCCAGCTGCACCGGCAGCGCCTGACGCAACTGGTCGATCGACTGGTAGAGCTGCGTATCACATCCCCAGCCCAGATGTTGGGTATGATAAAGCACGTCCTTCGTGCCGATCTTCTGGATGATGTCGGGATGCGCGCTGACAAAAATTCCGGCTGCGGCGACCTCCCGCAGCATGGCATCCAGCATGGACCGTCCCTGGCCCTCCTGAAGCGGATTGATCCATACCAGAACGGCATCCATGTCCATCATCTGCCGCCCGACCTCATCGCAAAATGCATCATTGTACACAGCCGGTTCCGCACGAATACCGCGCTCCGCCAGCGCGTGAAAAATCAGCGAAAGCCGGTTGTTGTCAGGCGTTGCCTCCTGCCTGGCCTGCATATCTCCTGGATAAAGGATCGCAACACGTTCACCGTGCGTCATCAGGTTTGCTCCTGAGTTCTAGGTACCTTCCGAACACTCGGGACAGCGGCAAACAGATTGCACTGCCGGATACTGGCCAACATGACAAGGTACCGGGAACAGGTGTCTACAATATGACAAGTCAGCTGCGGCTGCCTGCGCCAGAGCGCACCAGGATTACATCACGATCACAGCATGGGGCAGGGAGATGGAGCTAGATAAAATGGTAGGTTGTTGATTTAATGGTGGGCGATGCAAGGTTCGAACTTGCGACCCCTGCCGTGTGAAGTCTAACGGTCCCCTCCCGGGTCCCAAAAATCAACGAGATACGCGCTCAGGCTCCGCGCGTCGTTGACTCAGGAAGACAGAAGGGGACAGGAACGGACTGGGATACGTCACGTTTTGGTCACGCTGGTGAGCGCCACATCCAGGCGTTGCCACCGTAGACTCATCCGACTGAGCTTTGCCGCAAGTGGTGGTCACTGCCGTCATGCCCACGTCCGCTGGATTCTATCCGGCGGGCTTTGTTTTTCCTTCAGCACGGTGCGTGCTTGGCGCAGACCGACGTCGAAACCCGGCTGGCGGCTTTAGCGACGCGTGCCGCTGACCAAAAGTCGCGGCGCAACCGGGTCCGCAAGACGCTGCCTTCGGCAGCGGCTGGAGCAACGCCCGCGGAGCGGAAGCGGAAATGACGGGAGTGCTGGCCGGCTGGAAGAAGTATCTAGGGCGATAGCCCGGCGATGCTGGGCGAATCTCCACGCTTCATCGGTTATCGGTGCTGGTTCTGAAAGACGCAATCAATTTTCCGCCGTGTGAAAAGTGGTTCGGGATGGAGGATGTAATTGTGGGGGGCCACCTGAACCGAATGCCTGGCTGGCACGGAGGACGGATAGAAAGGTTTACACATATAAATAACTGGTGGTATTTTTATCCACCATGGATCACGCTCAGACGTGGCGAAAAGCCGAGGCGGTTTTCAAGAAACATGGGGGGATGCTGCGCACTTCCCGTGCGATTGCGCTTGGGGTCCATCCGCGCACCCTCTACGGGCTCCGCGATGCCGGCCGTATCCAGCAGGTAACGCGAGGTCTATACAGGCTGGCGGAACTGCCAGAACTGGGCAACCCTGATCTGGCTGCCGTGGCATCTCGTATTCCGCAGGGCGTCGTCTGCCTGATTTCAGCCCTGGCGTTCCATGGCATGACGACCCAGATTCCGCACCAGGTCGACGTCGCTGTACCACGGGGTACAAAACAGCCCAGGCTCGACTTCCCCCCGATCCGAATCGTTCGCCTGTCGGACCAACTCTACAAGGCCGGCATCGAAACCCGCACCCTAGATGGCGTAGGGGTGCGCGTATATAGCGCAGCCAAGACTGTGGCCGACTGCTTCCGCTTTCGGAACCGCATTGGCATTGATGTAGCCGTCGAAGCGCTCAAGCTGTTCCATTCACGCAAGAAGGGGTCGATGCGCGAGCTGCTCAATTACGCGCGCCTATGTCGTGTCGAGCGAGTCATGATGCCCTATATCGAGGCACTCCAGTGACCCGCCGGCCGCTGGTGAACATTGCACAATCAGTGCACCAGCGGCTGCTTACGCAGGCCAAGGCAACCGGCCGGCCGTTTAACGAGCTGCTGCAGCACTATGCGATTGAGCGTTTTCTCTACCGGCTTGGCCAGTCCAAACATGCCGAGAAGCTGCTTCTGAAGGGCGCGCTGCTGCTGCGTGTCTGGCAGATCCCCATGGCGCGGCCGACCATGGACATCGACGTGCTGGGGCGGACCGCCGGTACGCCGGAAGCTCTTACTGCCATTCTCCGGGAGTGCATGACGCTCGACGTCGAAGACGACGGCATGCGCTTCGACCCGGACAGCATTACGACCGAAGCCATCACGCTCGATGCCGATTATCGGGATTGGCGTATTCGCTTTCAGGGCCTGCTTGGCAACGCGCGCGTGACCATGCAAGTTGATGTCGGTATCGGCGATGTTGTCTACCCGGCGCCGATCTGGATTGACTACCCGGTCCTGCTGGATCAACCGGCGCCGCACCTGCTTGCCTACACCCCGGAGAACTCAATAGCCGAAAAGAGCTGTTAAATTAGGCTCAGAATCAACTTTTCCGCTTGAAGTCGAGTTTGTTTCTACGCTAGATTAACAAGTATGGCTAGTGAACCCCGCAGCAAATTAAACCGTCTGCTTACAGCATGGCCCCAGGCCACTGTTGCGGTATCGCGCTGGCTGGAGGCCCAGGGGGGCTACCAGCAACTGGTGCACGAGTATGAGAAAAGCGGCTGGATACAGCGCATCGGTCAGGGTGCCTACGTGCGGGCCGGCGACACTGTCGAGTGGACCGGCGGCCTGCTTGCCCTCCAGGAGCAAATGAAGCTGCCCGTCCATGTAGGGGCCAAAACGGCGCTGCAGTTGCAGGGTTACGCCCATTTGCTGCCACTAGGCAAGGGCGGGACCGTCTTGCTGTTCGGCGCCCCCGGCACCCGGCTGCCCACCTGGTTCCGACAAGATGACTGGGGGCTGGAGCTTCGTTATAGCACTACAAAGCTGTTCGCCGATGATCCGGACGCAGGCCTTACCAAGAAGGAATTGGCAACCTATGCCATCACGGTTTCGGCGCCCGAGCGCGCCATCATGGAAGTGCTGTATCTCGTGCCCGCGGAGGAATCCTTTGAAGAGGCTGGTCTGCTCATGGAGGGGCTGATTACCTTGCGGCCGCGCCTGGTTCAATCGCTGTTGGAACAATGCCGATCTGTAAAGGTCAAGCGGCTGTTTATGTTCCTCGCGGAAGCCTGCAACCATGCCTGGGTCAAGAAACTGGACCTGTCCAAGGTGGACTTCGGCAAAGGCAAACGCATGATCGTCAAAGGCGGACGGTTTGACGCCAAATACAACATCACCGTCCCCGTTATGGGTTTTGAATGGAAAAAAATGGTGAACACTGCATGAAAGGCAAGCCTTTCATGCGAGCTTTTGACTGGAGGAGACAATGCACCGTTCACGTGCCCTTGAGCTGCTGACACAAAGCAAACCGATACTGGCGGCCCGCTACGGGGTCACACAGCTTGCCCTGTTCGGCTCCACCGCGCGTGATACCGCACGGAGCAACAGCGATATCGACATTCTGGTTGCCTTTGACGGACCGGCCACATCGGAACGGTACTTCGGTGTCCAGTTCTATCTCGAAGACCTTTTCGGTTCCCCGGTCGATTTGGTAACGGAAAAAGCCCTGCGAGAGGAACTGCGTCCATTCATCGAAAAGGAGGCGGTTCATGTCTGACTCGGCGCAGCGTGAATGGCGGTTTTATATTGACGACATGATCGACTTCGCCAAGAAAGTCATCACCTATACTGACGGCCTTGACCAGGCGCGTTTTATTTCCAGCGGATTGAACTACGATGCCACCGTGCGTAACCTGGAACTGATCGGCGAGGCGGCAACCCATGTGCCGGAAGCAATGCGAGCAATCAATCCGCAGGTTCCATGGCGGCTCGTCATCGCCACCCGCAACCGGCTGATCCACGGCTATCTCGGTATCGACGACGACACCCTGTGGAGCATCATCAGAGACGATATTCCCGCTCTTCTGTCTGCATTGCAGACACTTAAATCAACCTTGAATGAGCAGTAAGGAGTTCCGTCACCATGACGGAGCGCTATGCGCACCTCGCGCCGGAGAACGTTCGCGCAGCGGTGCAGCGTCTGGATGGGTTGAGTACTCACGGCCCGGAGGGGGTTGTCTGCAACGCCGAGTCACGATTTGGTCACGCTGGTGGAATGCTTTCGCGGCAGGAGGGACGCGAAACTCGGTAAGTCTTTGAAGTAAATGTGAAAACATGGTGGGCGATGCAAGGTTCGAACTTGCGACCCCTGCCGTGTGAAGGCAGTGCTCTACCGCTGAGCTAATCGCCCATCTCTGGAAAGCTGTTACGGCCGACGACGCTTCCGGAACCGGAAGCGTCGTCGCATTATAGAATGGTTGGTGTATCTGCGCTATCCCTCTGGTACCGCATTTCCATGACTCTGCGCGTTAAAATGTTCCAGCCGGTCCGATTGTCGGGTGGTCCGGAAACATGGGGAGGAGCCGGGCTGCGCGGCTGATTTTCTGATCGGTTTTCTTTAACATACGCTATCCTCCAATCCCTGATGGCCAGTCGATGACGATCCGCACCCGTTTTGCGCCGAGCCCAACCGGTTACTTGCATGTGGGTGGCGCCCGTACCGCGCTATTTTCGTGGCTGTATGCCCGCAAACACGGCGGCGAGTTTATCCTCAGGATCGAGGACACCGATCTTGAGCGGTCCACGGCGGAGTCGGTCAATGCGATCCTGGAAGGAATGACGTGGCTCGGGTTGGAATACGACGAAGGGCCGTTTTTCCAGACCCACAGATTCGACCGATATCGGGAAGTAATGCAGCAGCTGCTGGAGGAGGGCAAGGCCTATCATTGCTACTGCTCGAAAGAGCGCCTAGATGCGTTACGTGCCGAGCAGTTAGCGCGAAAGGAAAAGCCCCGTTATGACGGACGCTGCCGTCATTGGGGGGCTGAACCTCCGCCGGGAGTTAAGCCGGTAGTGCGCTTCAAAAATCCGGTCGATGGAGCGGTAGTCGTCGAGGACATGATTCACGGGCGGGTGGTTTTCCAGAGTTCTGAACTTGACGACCTCATCATTGCCAGATCCGATGGCAGTCCGACATATAATTTCACGGTGGTTGTTGATGACATGGATATGCGCGTGACCCACGTCATTCGTGGCGACGATCATCTGAACAACACTCCTCGTCAGATCAATATGTTGACGGCGCTCGGGGCTACCCCGCCCGTTTATGCCCATGTGCCCATGATCCTAGGCCATGACGGCAGCCGCCTGTCAAAACGCCATGGCGCGGTCAGTGTGATGCAGTATCGGGAGGATGGCTTTCTGCCAGAAGCATTGCTCAACTATCTTGTGCGTCTGGGATGGTCGTGCGGCGACAAAGAAATTTTTTCGGTTGAAGAGATGATTGAGCTGTTCGATGTAAACGATGTGCATAGCTCCGCGGCCGCCTTCAACCCTGAGAAGCTGCTCTGGCTGAACCAGCACTACATAAAGTCCAGCGATCCGGAGCATATCGCCCATCACCTGAGCTGGCATCTGGGCCGCCTGGGAATCGACCCGACATCGGGACCGGATCTGTGTGACGTCATAAGAGTGCAGCAGGAGCGCTCGAAAACCCTGGTGGAGATGGCTGCCAACAGCGTGTTCTTCTACAAGGAGTTCGGGGAATACGATGAGAAGGCGGCAGCCAGGCATCTCAAGGCGGATAGTCTGCCTGCCCTACAGGAACTGCGCGATGCTCTGTCGGTCCTCGTCGAGTGGTCGCCAGCGACCATACATGACGCGGTGCGCCAAGTGGCGGAAGCGCGTGCCCTCAGTCTCGGAAAGCTTGCGCAGCCTTTGCGCGTGATCGTCACCGGGCGGGACGTGTCTCCGCCGATCGATCAGACTCTGGCGTTGCTGGGCCGGGAACGGGCCCTTCGGCGCCTGGACCACGGTCTGCAATATCTTCGCGATCGTCTGCCATGAACGCCGGTTCCCTCCACGATCCAGGGCCGGTCCGAGGATCAAGGGCTGACCGTGACAGCTGCAGGCGGTCGTCTGTCTGATGTACCGGATCTGGCGTTTCGGGAGTATCGTGCGCCGGAGCGCTTGCGTGCAGCGTTGGCCGGGTGGGTGCCCGGATCTTTGCCGTCTTGAAGGCTCTCTGCCGGAGACAGGGCCGGTTCCGGTGGGGCGGATGACCTTCTGGCCGGCGGGCGCGCAAGCTGTCGGGCATATTGGCGTAAACCGGGGTTTTAAGGTTTGAGCGAGGCGCAGGCAGCGGCGTGGGACAAGCTTCGGCCGGTGTGGATCCCGACAGAAATGCCCAAAATGCGGCTTGACCCCGCGCGCCGCAGCACGTTAAAGTACCGCTCCTTTCGGGGGCCATAGCTCAGCTGGGAGAGCGCCTGCATGGCATGCAGGAGGTCGGCGGTTCGATCCCGCCTGGCTCCACCATCCCCTTTAATCCTTTATTGCGGCAAGACCGGACGCGGTGGGCGGTGTCACGTTGCCAACTCGGCACGTATTTGCCTGTGCGGTGATTTGAACCTGGAATTAACCAATACCCGAAGACTTGGGGATAAGCTTCACATGGCACGCATCGCCGGCTGGTTTCGTCACGGCAGCTTCAACCGGGGGTCAATGACGAGCGCTGCAGTCGGGATTTGCGGCCTTTCCGTTCCAAGGCCAAATAAATAATGGGTGTCGTATACAGGGTCAGGGCCTGGGAGACGATCAGGCCGCCGATGACGGATACCCCCAGCGGCTGCCGCAGATGGTGTCCAGTGCCCACCGCAAGGGCAAGGGGCAGTGCGCCCAGGATGGCAGCGAGGGTGGTCATCATGATGGGACGGAATCGCTCCAGGCAGGCGGTTCTGATCGCTTGCTCGGGATTCAGGCCGAGTTTCCGCTCGGCTTCCAGTGCAAAATCAACCAGCATGATGCCGTTTTTCTTGACGATGCCCATCAGCAGAAAAATGCCTATCACCCCGATTACCGAAAGCGGTATGCCCGTGACCAGCAGCGCAAGCAGGGCTCCGACGCCGGCGGAGGGCAGGGTCGAGAGTATCGTAAGCGGCTGGGTAAGGCTCTCATAGAGAACCCCTAGCACGATATAGATTGCAATCAGTGCCGCCAGGATTAGAAGTGGTTCGGCTTTCAGGGATTCCAGAAAATATCGGGCATTGCTCGAGAATGTGATGCGCACTCCGGCCGGCAGCTCCATGGACGCCACCGCATTTTTGATCTGTGTTACCGCCTGACCGAGCGCCACGCCGGGCGCGAGATTGAAGCTGATCGACCCGGCCGGAGACTGTCCATCATGACGCACCGAAAGGGGTGCGGAACTACGAACGAAGTGTGCCACTGATCGCAGAGGAACAGGGCCGGCGCTGCCCGGCACAAAAATCCGGTCCAGCTGGTTCGGGGACATCTGCAGGGCTGTGCCGACCTTGAGTATTACTTCGTACTGGTTCTGGTCTTCGTAGATGCGTGAAATTTGGCGTTGCGAGTAGGCATTGTTGAGTGCGGAATCGATTGCGGACACCGTCACGCCGAGGCGGGACGCTGTCGCGCGATCGATATCAACGGTAATCTGAGGTGCGCTCTGATCCAGGTCGGAGGAGACGTCGGCGATCGACTTGAGCTGGCGCAGCCGCGTCTCGATTCTGGGGACCACTTTCTCGAGGTCGTCGATGGACGGGTCGAGAACCGTGAACTGATACTCTCCGTTTCCCGCACGACCGCCCACGAAAATGTCTTGAGCCGCCTGCAGGTAGGTCTCGATGCCGGGAATATGTGCTAGTTTCGGCCGCAGGCGCGCGATTACCTGCTGGGCCGAAACACTGCGCTCGCTTCGCGGCTTGAGCTCAACAAACATCTTCCCGCGGTTAGCCGTAGAAAATCCGTTGACCACGCCGACGCTTGAGCTCACGTTCGCGATCGCAGGATCATGCAGAAGCACGGATACCACATCTCTCTGCAGCAGCTTCATGGAGTCGAAGGATATGCCGGGACTCGCGATGGTGTTTCCGATGATCAGTCCAGTGTCTTCCTCTGGCAGGAAGCTCTTGGGTATTCGCACGTAGAGCACCACGGTCATCACCACCGTCAGCAGCATCACACCGAGCATGAGTCTGCGGTGGGCAAGCGCCCAGTCCAGGCTCCGGGCGTAGCCATCTATGGTTTTCCGATACGCAACGTCAAACAGTTGTGCAATGCGGGAGCGGCGCTGCGTCGCGTCGTGTCTCTTCATGAAATGTGCGCAGATCATGGGAGTGACGGTAAGCGACACAAGCGCCGAAACCGCAATCGCCACTGTCAGAGTAACGGCAAACTCGTGGAATAATCTGCCGACCAGGCCAGGCATCAGCGTAAGCGGAACGAAGACTGCGATCAGCGACAGGGTAATGGACATCACGGTAAATCCAATCTGTTTGGCCCCGCTGATCGCGGCTTCTATCGGAGGCGCACCGCGTTCGATCTGGGTAACGATATTCTCGATCATTACGATCGCGTCATCGACCACAAACCCTACCGAAATGGTCAGTGCCAGCAGGGAAAAATTGTCCAGGGAAAAGCCGAGCGCCCACATGGCGGCGAGGGAGCCCGCGATGGACAGAGGCAGCGTGATGGCGGCGGCAACGGTGGGAGCGCCGCGCTGCATGAACATTAGAACGACCGCCAGCACCAGGACCAGGGTAATGGCCATCGTCAATTCCATATCTGCAATGCTTGCCCGGATGGTGGTGGTCCTGTCTGTCAGGATGGTGAGATTCACGTCGTGCGGCAGCCAGCGCCGGATATCCGGAAGCAGTTTCTTGATGTGATCCACCGTTGCAATGACATTGGCTTCCGGTGTCTTGGTGACCGTGATGAGCACTGCCGGCGTTGTGTCCTGCCAGGCCGCGAGCTGGGCATTACTGGTTCCGTCGACTACGGATGCGACGTTGGCCAGGCGCACGAGCGAGGGTCCAGAGGCTTTCAGGATGACATTGCGGTATTGGGCTGCCGTGTGGAGTTGTCCGTTGATTGCGAGGAAATCGGCGCTGTGTGGGCCGTCCAGCTCCCCGAGGGGCATGAGGTCGTTGGCATCCCGGACTGCCGAGTAGACATCCTCGGCGGTCAGTCCCGCGCGTGCCAGTGCGCCTGGCCGTGTTCTAATTCGGACCGCCGGAGATTGTGCGCCGTCGAGCTGCACCTGGGCGACCCCGGAGATCTGCGAGAGATGCTGAACGAGAATCGTGTCGGCGGCCGAGAAGAGGGAACCCATGGTCTGGGTTGGCGAGGTGAGCGCCATGGTCAATATCGGTCGTGATGCCGGATTGAACTCCCGGTAAAACGGCCGGCTCGGCAGGTCGGAAGGAAGATCCGGAAGCGCGTTATTTATGGCTGCTTGCACGTCGTAGGCCGCGCCGATGGTGTTTCGGTCGACCGAGAACAGGATGATGATGGAGCTCGCGCCGGTCGAGTTTATCGAAAAAAGCTGTGAGATGCCGGGAATGTGGCCCAGGGTGCGCTCGAGCGGTGCCGCGACCGTACTGGCCATGGTGGCTGGTGCGGCCCCCGGTTCGCTGGCGAAGACCACGAAGGCCGGCATTGGAATGCTGGGAACTGCTGCGACCGGCAACAGCCGGTAGGCAAGAATCCCGGCCAGCATCAACCCGATCGCAAGCAGCGCGGTCCCGATCGGGCGGCGTATAAAGGGGGTCGAGAAACCCATCGGCTATTCCGTCTGAACAGCGGCAGGGAGCGTACGCGGCCGGAATTTGTCGAGTGCGAGGTAGATGACCGGCGTCGTGAACAGGGTCAGCAGCTGGCTGAGCAGCAGCCCCCCGATGATGGTAATGCCGAGCGGTACCCGCAGTTCCGAACCGGCGCCGCGCTCCAGAACGAGCGGAACCGCGCCGAACAGGGCTGCCATGGTAGTCATCATGATGGGGCGGAACCTGAGTAAGGAGGCTTCCATGATCGCATCTTCCGGGCTGAGACCGCGCGTGCGTTCGGCCTCGATCGCGAAGTCCACCATGATGATGCCGTTTTTCTTGACAATGCCCATGAGCAGAACAATGCCTACCAGCGCTACGATCGTGAACTGCGTTCCTGTGAGGATGAGGGCAAGCAGCGCGCCGATTCCGGCCGAAGGCAGTGTCGAAAGGATCGTCACCGGGTGGATCGTGCTTTCGTACAGCACCCCGAGGACGATATAGATCACTACCAGGGTGGCAACGATCAGCCACGGATTGGAGGCCAGTGCGGACTCGAACTGGGCGGCAGCCCCGGAAAAGGTTCCGGAAATGGCAGAGGGCATGTGGAGCTGACGCTCGGTTGCGTGCATGGCATTTTCTGCCTGATCAAGGGACACGCCTGGCGCGAGATTGAAGCTGATCGTGACCGACGGAAACTGGTTTTCGCGCGTGATCGCCAGCGGCGCATATCTCTGCCTGATCGAGGCGACCTCATACAGCGGAATCTGCGCATTGTTGGTTCCGGGCACGTAGATTCCCGCGAGATCTGAGGGTGAGGTGGCGGCGGCGTGGTCGACGCCCATTACAACGCGGTATTGGCCGTTCTGGGCGTAGATGGTCGATATCTGTCTTTGACCGTAGGCGTCGTACAGCACATTTTCGATCGCGAGCATGTTGACGCCCAGGCGCTCTGCCGCGGCACGATCGACGTCAATATAGGTCTCGTATCCGCGATTTTCCTCGTCGCTCGCGACATCCCTCAGTTCCGGAAGCGCCCTCAACCTTTGAGTGAGCTGCGAAGACCAGGAGGCAAGCTGCGCTGAGTCGGTGTCGACGAGCGTGTACTGGTATTGCGTCGCGGAAACCCGCGAAGACAGCGTGATATCCTGCACCGGCTGCATGTACAGGGATAGCCCCGGGATCGACTGCAACGCCTGTTGCAACTGCGCCATGACGACACTCAGTGGGGGGCGCGATCCGATTGGCTTGAGGGTGATTGTCAGGTGGCCGGTGTTGGGCGTCGGATTGGTTATCCCTGGGCCCAGCAGGGAGGTTACACCTGCCACCGCCTTGTTCCGGCGGATGATCGTTACCGCTTGGTCTTCGAGGCGGGCAAGGGCGGAAAGAGATATCCCTCCGCGGCTCTGCGTAACGGCAATGATCTGGCCAGTGTCTTCCTGGGGCAGTAGCCCCTTCGGAATCACGATGTAGAGCGCTACCGTTCCGACGACGGTTGCAGCGAACAGCCACAGAACCAGGTCCCGGTGGGCAAGCGTTTTCCGGAGTGCGCGGCCATAGGCATCCCGCACTCGGGAGATGCCATGCTCGATCGCAGCAGACAGCCGTCCGGTCTGCGTCTCGCTGACCGGTTTGAGCAGGCGTCCGCACATCATGGGAGTCAGGGTGAGAGAGACGACGGCGGAGATGACGACCGCGACCGAGAGCGTCACGGAGAACTCGCCAAACAGGCGGCCCACCACCCCTGGCATGAACAGCAGCGGGATGAAGACCGCAAGCAGCGAAACGGTTAGCGATATGATGGTGAACCCGATCTGCTGGGCCCCGCTGTAGGCGGCCGCCAACGGTGGCATTCCGTCCTCAATGAACCGGACAATGTTTTCGATCATCACGATGGCGTCGTCCACGACGAATCCAGAGGCCACGGTGAGCGCCATAAGCGACAGGTTATCGAGGCTGAAGTTCAGCGCGTGCATGACCGCAAAGGCGGCAACCAGGGACAGCGGCAAGGTAACTGCCGGGATGATGGTTGCACGCAGTGTCGGCAGAAACAGGAAAATCACCAGAATGACGAGAACCGCCGATGTCAACAGCGTGATCTGCACGTCCTTTACCGATGCCCGGATGGTCTGGGTACGGTCGGCGACCACACGCGCACGGATTCCGGTTGGCAGCGACTTAGTCAGTTCCGGCAGCGCGGACTTTATTTCAGCGACGGTCTTGACGATATTGGCGCCGGGTTCGCGCTGGATGTCGAGGATTACCGCAGGCACGCCGTTGTAGGTCGCCTCGGCCGCGTCATTTTCAAGCCCGTCGCTGACGCTGCCGACATCGGTGAGGCGCACCGGAGCGCCGGCATGGTAGGCAATGATCACGTGCCGGTAGGACTTCGCATCCGGCAATTGATCGTTGGCGGCGAGCAGGAACGATTGTGTTGTCCCGTCGAATTCCCCTTTGGCTCCGTTCTGGTTGGCGTTGACGATCGCGTTGCGCACATCTTCCAGAGACAATCCGTAAGCAGCCAGGCGTGTCGGGTCCACCGTCACCCGGACTGCCGGCTTCAGACCACCTTCCACGGTCACTTTGCCCACGCCGCTGATCTGGCTGAGCTTGGGTTCGATCAGAGTCCCAACAGCGCTGGCCACTTCGAACAGCGGGAGCGTGCGGGAGGTCAGCGCCAGCGTCAGAATCGGGGCATCCGCCGGGTTTACCTTCGTATAGACCGGGGGGTAAGGGAGGTTGAGCGGCAGCGTGGCAGCGGCAGCATTAATTGCCGCCTGCACATCTTGGGCCGCGGAATCGATGGACTTGGAGAGCTCAAAGCGCAGCGTAATGGCGCTGGTGCCGGTGGAGCTGATGGAGCTCATGGCGTCGAGCCCGGAGATCTCGCCGAACTGCCGCTCGAGCGGTGCGGTAATGAGCTTCGATATGGTATCTGGGCTCGCACCGGGAAGCTTGGTCGTGACCAGTATCGTTGGAAAATCCACGCTCGGCAGGGAAGCAACCGGCAGCGACCGGTAGCCGAGCACGCCGATTAGAAATAGGGCGATCGCGAGCAACGAGGTCGCAATCGGCTTCTCGATGAACGGTTTCGATATGTTCATGTGAAGTGCGACCGATGCACCTAGCTCCGCCGGTAGTGCATGGCAGGCGCACCCGGTTTGCGATCAGCTGGATGCTTTGTTCCCGGACCGGGTGACGCCGCGATGTGGATCGCAGATCCGTTGCGCAAGCGCGATCCGCCTTCCGTCACGACGCGCTCTCCGGGAGCCAGTCCCGCATCAATCACAGCGATATCTTGGTTGCTGTAGCCGACATGAACCGGGCGCACGATGACGTGCGGTCCTTCGGGTGCGGTGGGCTTGCCTTTGGAAGCGGCCGCCGAAGCAGTTCTGGCCGCAGGGGGCGCAACCACCAGATACACGAATGAACCGTCGGGGCCCTGGCGGACCGCGACCGCCGGTACGGTGACGACATTCTGGTCGATCCGTGCCATGAGCTTGATGTCTACGAAGGCGCCCGGCCAAAGCGCAAATGCCGGGTTGGCAAAGCGCGCCCGCATGGTCAGCGTGCCGGTGCTGGAATTCACCTGATTGTCCAGGACCGTGAGCACCCCATGGTCGATTGGTGCATCGTGGCTGTTGACGGCGATCACATCAGGAGTACCGTCTCTGATGGATTGTTGCACGGCCGGAAGGTCCTGCTGTGGCAGGCTGAAGGAGACGTATATCGGCTGCAGCGTATTGATCACGACAATGCCCGTGCTGAGGCTGGGTGTAACGATGTTACCGGCGTTGACCTGCAGGATGCCGGTGCGTCCGCTGATTGGCGCGATGATGCGTGTATAGCTGAGGTTGGTTTGGGCCGTTTCCACTGCCGCCTTGTCCTGCTTGACCAGCGCGGCATCTTCGGCAACTGTTGCCGCCTGATCCGAGACCTGCTGGGCAGAGGCATATTTTTGCGCGATCAGCATCTGGTACCGCTTGAGATTCACCCGTGCCTCAGCCAGAGCGGCTTCGTCCTGAGCCTGCTTCGCCAGCGCCTGATCGAGCGCAGCACGGTACGGTCGAGGATCGATCTCGGCCAGCAGCTGCCCTTTCCGCACATCCTGCCCCTCGTGAAAATCGACCGAAATCAGCGGGCCGCTCACCATCGGCTGTACGATTACGGTGCGGTAAGCCTGTACGGTTCCAAGCGCATCAAGATAGATGGGAACGTTTTTCCGGACGGCCGTGGCGATGTTGACCGGAATCGGCGGTTCTTTGCGGAACAGCGTGCCCGTATTCCGATGGCGAAACAGCCGGTAGCCGATCAGGATGACACCCAGCGCGATGACGATGATGATGACGGAGCGTCTCATTGACGACACGTGATTTAACCTCCTACCAGCAGGGAACGGGCCGGGGCATGCCAGCCGCCGCCCAGCGCCTCGTAGAGATTGACAGCTGCCAGGAAACGCGCGAGGCGCGCCTGCTCGAGGGCATTCTGGTCGCCCAGCAGTGTCTGCTGTGCCGTCAGTACCGATCCGATCGACACTGTGCCGGCGTTGAGCTGTGCCTCCACGGCGTCCAGCGCAATAGCCGCACGCTGTACCGCGATTCCCTCCTCGCGCTCCTGTTGCGTCGCAAAATGAAGCGCCGTCAGGGCCGTTTCTACGTCGCTGAAGGCTTTGACCACCGTCTGTTCGTAGACAGCCACGTCTTGTCGGTAAGTTGCGCGGCTCACCGCGAGCTGCCCGGAAAGGGCACCGCCCTCGAAAAGCGGCTGGACGAGCCCGGCTGTTGCGCTGAGCAGTTCGGACCCGGGCCTGAAGAGTAAGTTGAGTTGCGTGCTCTGCCAGCCGCCTGACCCCGTAAGGCTGATGGACGGAAAGTAGGCCGCGATCGCGCTGCGAATATTGGCGTTGGCGGCGATCAGCGTGGCCTGTGCCTGAGCGACATCGGGTCGCCGGTTCAGCAGCGCCGACGGCAGACCCGGCATGAGCTGCGGGACATGCAGGGTGTCGAGCGAAGCGGGCAACAGTTTCAGCATCTCAGGCGGTTTCCCGACCAGGATGCCGAGAGCGATTTCCTGCTGGCGCAATTGCGACCGCAGGTTGGGAATGGTTGCCCGTTCTCCGGCAACGAGGGCCGCCTGCTGGGCGACGGTTCCTGCATCGACTACCCCGGCGCGCAGTTCCGCCCTCAGTTGTGCGAGCAGACCCTCGGCCGCTGCAAGATTCCGCTGCGCGATGGACAGTCCGTCGCGGTCAGCGAGGATCTGGAACCAGGTTGTGGCGACGGCGCTTACCGCCGTCAGCGCAACGGTATCGCGGTTGAAGCGCGACGCAGCCGCATTGGCTACGGCGGCGCGCAGGGCGTCGCGGTTCTTGCCCCAGAAATCGAGTTCGTAGGAAACCTGGAGCGATGCGGCAAACTGGTGGGTGTTGATGTATTGGCTGTTTCCTCCGGGCACTGCCGATACAGAGACACCATTGCCGAAGTGCTGGTCGGTTGCGTTGACGTTAGCGCCAAGCGACGGCAGCAGCGGAGCGCCGGCGACCTCGGCCTCGGCATTGGCTGCCTGAAGCTGGGCCACGGCAATGCGAATGCTGAAATTATGTGCCTCTGCTTCCGTGATCAGCTGGTCCAGGTCAGGCGACCCGAACTGCCGCCACCAGTCCCTGCTTGGCCACGTCGGCGGGGCGTTCTCCGGAACCGCAGCAAAACGGGCTGGCACGGCGGTCTGCGGCAGCGTGAACCTTGGCCCGACAGCGCATGCGGAAAGCAGCACGAAGAGCAAAATTGCCCAAACGGCGCGACCCGACGGTGGTTGTCGTGGATCCAGCGGCGGGCATGCGGCGGTAACAGAGTCTCCCGCCGCCTGGGCAGGGCGCCCGGGCACGGGGCCACCGCCACTATGCCCCAGTGCCTGAAGGAAGGTCCGTACGCAATGCATTATCGGCACTCTACCGGCAGAAGGGCCGTTGCCGGAACCTGAAAAGTGTGACGAATCGTTACGGAGCTGGATGGGGTATTTTCAGCGGACACCGGCCGTATTCTTCGAAATAGGGGAATTGTCACAGTTTGTCATAAAACGCCGCTCTCGGTGTGGCCTGCGGTACGTCTAGCATAAGCGCAGTCGACAGGTTCAGAGCTCACCGCTAGGATACAATTATGAACCATCCTGCTTCTGCCGCGAAGAGGCGGCAGTCCCGTCTCGCAGCATTCCGGCAGAATGGGGTGCCGCATAATTATTCCTTTTTCGGCAGTGCGACATGAGCCGCGATCAGGTCCGATCAAGAGCCGCGGAAATTTGCGGTGTTAGGCGCCTGGCGCGAAGCGTTGATCCGTAGTTATGGCGTCGATCAAAGTCCTCGTGGTGGAAGATGACTCTCGCCTGCGAAGCATGCTAAGGCGCTATCTGCGCGAACATGAGATGGAAGTTGGCGATGCGGCGGACGGTGATCACATGCAGCGACTGCTACTGCGGGAGCGATTCGACTGCATCGTTCTTGATCTGATGCTTCCGGGTCGCGACGGGCTTGCGCTGTGCCGTGCGCTGCGTGTTGAAGGCAACCAGATTCCCGTCATCATGCTGACTGCAAAAGGCGCACTGACCGACAAGATCACCGGACTCGAAAGCGGTGCCGACGACTACTTGGCGAAGCCGTTCGAGCCGGCCGAGCTGGTGGCGCGCATTCGGGCCGTGGTGCGAAGGCTGAATGTTCAAGCGCAGTTGGCCGCCGATTCGGGTCCGATGCAGGTGCGGCTCGGGGATCTCTTGTTCGATCCTGTGGCGCGGCGCCTCATGCGCGGCGATTCGGTGATTTCCCTCGGGGATCGCGAATATGCACTGCTCAGCTGTTTCATTTCGCACCCGCGAAAGCCGCTGTCCCGCGAACATCTGGCGGTGGCCGCGCTCGGCGACCGAGGCCGGGCTGCGCTGCGCAGCATCGATGTCTATGTGCATCGGCTCAGGCGCAGCATTGAGTCCGATCCGCGACATCCGCGCTATATTCAGCGCGTTTGGGGGATTGGATATGTGTTCATTCCGGATCCGTCCTGACGAGGTGGCGATGCGTTTGCCGGATACCTTATTCGGGCGGTTGGTGATCGTGATCGCCCTGGTCATAGCGGCCAATCAGCTGGCCTTGTATCTGTTCGTCCGGCATACGCTCGGAACAGCGCGTGCGCAGCGGATGGGAGAGCTTTTTGCGGGACAGATCGAGCTGGTGCGCGAGCTTCACGGCCGTACCGGATCCGCGGGCGCCGCTGGCGGTACGCTTGCCCTGGTCGCCGGGGTGGTTGCCGGCGCGCCGCCGCCGCCCGGCAGTGAGCTCGCGCAGGCGGAGAAGACACTACAAGCGCGACTGGGGCCGCACGCTTCCTTGCGCCTAGGCGGAAACGACCGGTTGTGGCTGGTGTGGGAGGGGAAACACCCCTTCAGCCTGTCCTTGCCCCCGTATTCCTGGCGTACTGCCAAGCTGCTGTTTCTGTATTGGAAATTTATCACAATTGCCCTGCTTGCTTTTATTGGTGCGCTGGTAGCTCTGCGGCAGATAAATCGTCCGTTGTCGCGCCTCGTTGCCGCGATGGAGGAACGTGGATCGCATGGTTTACCGGTGACGGCGCCGCCGGCGGGGCCGCGCGAGATACAGCGGCTCATTCAGCACTACAACAGGATGCTGGTCGACCTGCGTGCCCTGCTGGACGAGCGGGACCTGGTTCTGGTCGGCATTTCGCATGACCTGCGTACGCCCTTGACGCGCCTGCGTCTCGGTTGCGAGTTTCTGCCTGATTCGGCACAAAGCGCGCGCGAGGAGCTGATCCGGGACATCCAGGCGCTCGACGAAATTCTGGACCAGTTCATCGCATTTTCACGGCGGGGTCAGGGCGAGGACTGGGTGCTCTGCCAGCTCAATGACATCGTGAAGGAGGCCGTAGAGCGATTTTCAAGGCGGCCAGTGGGTCTGCGGGTGATCTGCGTGTGCGCCCCTTTGCCTGAGGTTCTGATCCAACCGCTCGGAATGCGTCGTCTACTCGACAACCTTATTGACAATGCACGTCGTTATGCGCCGGGCGAAATCACGGTGCGGACGGGCATGTCTGGCGAAATGATTGAGCTGACTGTCGAGGATCTGGGTCCCGGGATTCCGGAGTCACTTCGGCCGCAGCTCGGCCGGCCGTTTGCAGGCGTCAGTCAGGGGGTATCAGGCACCGGACTCGGAATTGCCATTGTATGGGCCATTGCCCGGGCGCATGATGGAGAAGTGCTATTTGAGAATCGTCCAGATGCCGGTTTGCGGGTTGTCCTGAGGTTCCCGAAGAACCATGATCGACCGCTCGCGGTGTAAATGGTGCTTCTGGACCTGCGTTCTAGGGCAGGCACTTCGACTTCCGCTCCGATCCAAAGGCGGGAGATGGTACGGTGCTCATCTCGGCATCCGGTTGGAAGGAGTCGCTTTGGAGGGTTGCTGCTGCTGGCGGCGCTACTGCACCGCTCACTGCACAGGCTAACCGGGTGTGTGTCCAGCCTTTGTCGTATTGATGGCGCCGACCACGTCGGCGTATTGTTCGAAACCGTATTCGGCGCAAAGGCCTAAGGAGGATAAATAGCTCAAAGAGATGCGGAAACGGCTTTTCAGGCTGCCGAAAGCTGAAGAAGCACGGCTGTCCTTGATTTTGCGGGTGCGGGCACGTAGAGTACCGCCGCCTCGTGGCTCCGTTGGCCACCTCGGTCCAGCTGCTGTCCCCATCGTCTAGAGGCCTAGGACATCGCCCTTTCACGGCGGTAACACCGGTTCGAATCCGGTTGGGGACGCCACACTTGTGCAAATAGCGGCCCGACCACAGTTTCCGCCTCGAGCCGGTAGCCCGATGGCGCTCCGGCCTCGACGATGAAGCG
>JAPTTX010000028.1:0-6275 GCA_028068195.1 Gammaproteobacteria bacterium | reverse complement strand
TCAGCGTTCTCGGCGACGGCGGCACGCTCACCGGCCGTGAGTCGGATGTTCACGACCGCCGTCAGGTTGTTCCGGTCCTTTGTCACTGCGTGCCTCAATCATTGCGCCGAGATGCAGAACAGAGGATTGCCGGAGGCACTTCTGTCGGTCGCAGACCGGCCCGCGGCATGCGCAGGATGTGTGGAACTGCGAGAAGGCGAAGCCGCCGAGCATTCCAGCCCTTGGTGCACAGACGGCGGGAGCCGGACTGTGTGACAAGGGCCATCCTGTTGTCTCGTCCGAACATGCTGTGATCTGCAATTCTGCGAATACGATTGAACCTACAGAAAAGAAAACTACCATACATGTGACCGTTGTGTTGTATGGGATGAGCGGTATGAAACGCTATGAAATAGCAGAATACGTGATGAAAACGCGCGCGGCATTGAGACGATTACGGGATGTGCAGCGGCCGGGCGAACAGGGCGGGGCGGGGACAAAGACCGATGTACTGCGGGTGGTGCGCGAGGAACTGAACGGGCTGCTCAACGAGGGTTATACGGCACAGCAGATCGCCGAGGCACTGCGAAATGATGTTTTCGGCATCTTGCCGAAAACGATCACGCTGATCGTCCGTGAGTCGGGCAAGGCATCCGCCGGAAAGCAGCGCACTGCCACGAACTCTGCAGCAAGGCGAACGAGCAAGGCTGCGGTGCCAGATGTCGGGCAATGCGACAACGGCGGATCGAGCCTTTCAATGCAGCAGAAACAGACCCGAACAAAGCTACCCGAACCGGGCACTTTTGCGATTCCAAACGATTCGGATGATCTGTGAGGTACGCACGATGAACAAGCTGATTATGGTGGGCGGAGGGAAGGGCGGCGTCGGCAAATCGACGGTCACGATGGCGCTACTGGATACGCTACGACAGGACGGATACAAATCAGTCTACGTCGAGACGGATGACTCGAACCCTGACGTTTTCAAGGCCGTGAACGGCGCCATCCAGTGCGAGATCTGCACGCTCGATACGGAATCTGGCTACGTCAGGCTAGGGGACGTGATGGAGTCGAATACGGATGCGACGATCGTCGTGAACACCGCCGCCCGAGCGACGCCCGGACTCCTCGAACATGGCGGGATCCTTTGCGACGTGGCGAAGCAAACCGAGCGGCGCATGGTTATGGTCTGGCCCCTGAACCGCCAGCGGGACGGACTCGAATTGCTTAAGCAATTCATCGATGCTGGCCAGCCGTACGCGGCAACGTATGCGCTGCTGAACACCTACTTCGGTACTGTAGACAAATTCGCCCGCTACCAAGCCTCGAAGCTCAAGGACCGGGTGACCGGAACGGTGATCTTCCCGGAGCTCAATGACCTGGTGGCGGACCGGCTGATAGATCAACGGTTGCCAGTGTGGGCCAATGACGGACAGTTCACGCTGGCGCAGCGATCGGTCCTCGCCCGGTACCGCGCCGCAACACACGAGGCGCTGCAGGTGGTCTATGAGCGCTGATCTCCATCAGGCCATCGCATTGATTACGGGCTCTGAACCGACGCGGGAACAGATCCAGCGAGTGATGGCGATTGCACACGCATTGGAGATACCGCAATCGGACCCACTACTGCCATTCCTTGCGGCTCTGGACAGCTATAGAGGTGTGACTGAATCAGCGCCTGAGGCAATGGCGCGAGCGGCTGATCGCGCGGCTTCCGAGGCGGTCGAGCGTGCTGGACAGACAATGAGCAGGGCCATCGAACGCGCGGGCGCAACCATGGAAAACGTTGCGAAGAAGTCTGTAGATCGGATGATGATGCGGCATGCGACCAAATGGCTGCCGGCTGCAATCGGCCTAGCGCTGGCAGCCATTGGGATCATTTGGCTGGTTACCCCATCTTCGAGCGAACTGGCGCGTCTCGTGGTTCGAAAGGAGACGCTAGAACAGCGTGTGGCGACATTGAAGTCGCATTCGGATGAGCTACGTGCAGCCGGTGGTGACGCGCAACTCGCGTGGTGCGCAATTCCACACTTGATCACGCATGACGAGCGGATTCGGTGCGTTCGGGTCGACACCAAATACGGGCCATTCGCCACGTCAGCTGGAGCCATTTACTACCCGATTTTCGGGTACGCCCCGAAGTGATCCGGTCAAGTTGCCAATTGGTGGCGAGAGAAGATATATGACGAGTTGTGAGCTTTACACGTTGGCGAAAGCGTTGGAGGAAATTGCGTACAGTGTGTCAGTCGGCACGGATGATGTGTGGATTCAATCGGCAGTTAGTCAAATGTCGTCAGGCATTCCTGCCGCCCTGACATTTTCTGTATTTGAGGTTGTTGCTGCGTTTTTTCATGGTTTGCCTGCGGAAGAAGTGCGAAAGCATGCAAAGGCGGCTGCCCAGCGCCTGCGACTAGCTGCTTCTGACCGAGCTGTCTTGGAGCGAATAACAGAAGAAGAAGTCCAGAGCCGGCGAGAGGTCGAACCATAGGTAGACGCCCAGTTTAATCACATGCAATGCGGTTACGGGCTCATTAGACTTGCCGTCGATTGACGGAGTCCGCCGAGAATGGGTTTGGCGCGGACGGAATCGCGCTCACCACAGCGGGACAGGTCCTCCGGCTACCAGTCCCAGCCCTCGTTCCGGTTCATGTTTTGCAGCGCTGTGAAGACATTCGCCGGTGAACCGATGAGCAAGAACATCTCGCCAGCGACGCTCTCATCGATATTGGCACCGGCATGATTAGGCGCGAGCAATCCGCTGATGCGCATGACCGGAACAATCTCGGTGAACTGATTGACGAATTGAATGCCGTTATTTTGCTGATAGGGAATGTTCGGCACGATGTAGCTTTCGGCCAGCATCAAGGTCGAAACGCGTCGATCCAAGCTGACGGACGTGCCGGTTAGCACGTTTGTTTCGACAACCTGTCGCGCATTGACCGGATCTGTTTGCGGGAAATACAGTGCGATGATCGGAGCATTTTCCTCATTGGGATTGCTGAGCGCAACTACCGAGCCACACGGCGAGGAGGGCACCGGAAAGATTGTGCCGACGTAGGTGACCGCGCTGGCCGCGAGATTCAACGACTGCGGCAAGTTCCATGCATCGCAGCTTGCGTTCAGCGTCATATAGTCAGTGTAGCCTCCGGTCAGTTGGAGCCGCAGGCCGGCGGCGATCTGCGCAATGACTAGATCCGTAGGAGTCGGTTGAACCGAGATGAGCGCGCCGGGAGCGGCAACATCGGAATATGCCGGGATATCGTACTGGCCGGCCTCGTACGCCGTGTCAAGCACAGAGGCGCTGGTCCCGCCGCTGGCGAATGTCGCGGCCGATCCGAATTTGTAGATGGAGTTGTAGTCTGACTCGACCTGTGGCGCCACCCAGCTCGTTGCGCCCGGGTTGCCGGGCGCGCCCGGATTGCCCACATAAGCCAGAGTGAAGTGGTATGCGAAGATCGACGCCACGTTGTCGCCGAGATCCGCGGCATCTTCGTAATAGCCACTGAAACTGAAATTGCTCGCGATCTGCTGGGCCGCCGGAATATTTGCGTCGAGTTCCTGGGTGAATACTCCGTCCGTAACCGCGCTGCTGGTGCAATCAGGAGATCCGTTGGTATCCGAAGGAGAATAATAGCTGAGGGGAAAGAAACAGAAGCGGCCGCTCAGGAACAGCGGCATTGTAAACGGAACGATGTTGATACGGCCGCCTGCACCTTGCGGCGAGGTCGTGAGCGCCAACGTTACCGGTGTGCCGTCCGCGGCATCGATCCCCGCCTGCGTCGGATTGTAGAAACTGCTGTGCAGGCTGTCGCGGATGGAGACTTGATAGCCGCGTCCATAGGCCACGGCGATCTCATTGCCGAAACTGCCGTAGCCAGTGTTTAGGTAGTCCACATACCCGCCGCCATTGCAGTCCACACCAAGCGTTGCTCCGGCGCTGGTGATCGTGGCTTGATCAGCCGTGAAATCACTGCTCGCGTACAGAGTCTTGGGATTCCACCCGACGCAAGCGTTACTTGCGCTGGGAGCCGCATAGACTTGCGTAACTACAGCGGAGACACTGCCGCTTGCATCTTCCGCGACGGCCTTGATCGTTGCCGCGCCGAGAAGCGTGAAGCAGCCGACGGTGGCGCTCGCCGGGCAGGTGGCCCCATTCGTTGGTGACGGGTTGGTGCCATCGAGCGTATAGATGATAGTGGCGCCAGGTGTGTCATCCGTGATGTGCACCGGAGTGCTGCCGGAGATCGTGGTGGAATTAGGTGAGATCTTCGGCGCACTGACTTGGGATTGCATGTGGGCGACGGAGCCGACGGCGCTGCCCGCCGAGCCGCCGCAGCCTGCCAGGCTGGACGTTGCCATCAGCAGCAGTGCCCAAGAGGCGCCATGGGGCACGCGCGTTGCGCCCCTGGTGTGGCTGTTCAGCAGACGGTAATGGCGCATGCCGTGTTATCCCAACGGGTGTGTTCCGCAAAAAAGTCCATGAGCGATCTGAGGGAGGATTTTCATCTGGATTGAAGTGTTTCAGTGGTTAGTTCGCCGCAGCTTCTGCCTGGAACTGCTTTTGGAGGACTGCGCCACCGTCTTCCGAGCAGCCGGAGGCATTTGGATCAACCAACTGGTAATTGGCGGTGTCGCCAGGATAGTCGTAGCTGTTGACCATGTAGCCGCTGGAGCTGACCGGTGCGTCCCATGCGTAGCCCATCATGCCGATGGAGTGAGATGGAAGATAGGTCTGGATAAAGTAGTTTGTTATGGTTTGACTGGGATCGCTTGGGCAGGAGTATGCCTCATTCCACTCGGTGACAAAGACGGCGTGTCCGCTGGTGGCGAAGTTGCCGAAACGTGTGTCCCACGCGGCGCTGCTGTCGGCCACGGTGCTGTTGACGACATAGTCGTAGGGATGGAATGTGTAGGCGGAATTGGAAGGCATTCCGCTGGGAGGCGTGAAGCCGACGAATGCGAAATTGATCCCTGTGCCGTCGAAGAGTAATACGTTGTTTGGCGCTAGCGAGCGCACGTACTGGCCGACGGTGAGCATGCCCTGATCGGGCTCACTTCCGCAGCCGGTGGCCCATGTTGTCCAGTCGGGCTGCTGATATGTTCCGGCATTGCAGTTAACGGTCGGGTCGGGTTCGTTGAAGATTTCGAGGATGATGCCCTTGTCGTTGGTCAGGGTCGGGCTTAGTAGTTGAGCCCATGCCTGCTCGGTATTGACGTCGGGGAGTCTTTGCAGATTTCCGTTCTCGTATGGGGCGCAGCTATAGCGCTCGGCCTGCATGGAGAGGATGACGATGAGTCCGGCGGCACGGGCCTGCGCGACGATGCTTCGGACCATGTCCGTGTAGGCGGAAAGCCCATTCTCAGCTTCGTACTGCAGTGCGCCCTGGCTGACCTGCATGCGCACGCTGTTAAGATGCCAATCCTGCACCATGGCCTGGAAGGAGGCGTTGTAAGCGAGACCCGGCAGCGGAGCCGCCGTAAGAGCGGCCTGCGCCTCCTCGAGATACTGGGCGGCCTGTGAGCCGGGAGCGATGTCAGGCTGGCCGCAGAGTGTGCCTGCGTACTGGGTGGGATAGATCACGCCATCGGTGGTAAAGCCCCTGGGGATGAAGGGCGTACTGGTGCCGGCAACCACGAGTTGTCCACCTATAACGGCGACACCCTCGGGTTGCGTTGTGGTTCCCGCGGCTGGCGCGTTGACGACGAGTGTCACGGTATCCTGCGCGGACACATAATCGGCAGAATCGGTCGGCGTGAACGCTACGGAAAGCGTCTGATTTCCTGCCGTGCTCATGGTCGTGCCTGCTGCCGGTGTATAGGTAAAGGTCCCCGCCACAGTGGCAGACGCGTCCAGCTGCGCGCTGCTCAACGAAGTACCCTCGGGCACCGCAGCAGGAGTAGGCCAGGTAATCGTCGGGGTGGCCTTGTTCACGGTGATCGTGGTCGTCACGGTCGTCGGTGAGGCACTGCCGCCACTCGCCGGGGTGAATGTCGCCGTCAGCGTATGGGTACCAGCGCTCAGCACCGTGCCACTGCCCGGAGAATACGAGAATGTCCCCTGCGTGCTCGAAGTGGCGTCGAGCTGAGTGGCGTTGAGCGGCGTCCCGTAGGTGATCGCCGCTGGCGCAGTCCAATTTAGAACCACTTGCGGCGGCGCGGGAGCGCCGCTTCCACCCCCGCTTCCACCCCCACCTCCTCCGCATCCGTTCAGCGCGAGGAGGAGACAGAGAACGCCAGCGATCTTCAGCTGCTTAGTGACCACTTTACGCATTTTTACGCATTCCCCTGGCGTGGTA
>JAPTTX010000044.1:0-27552 GCA_028068195.1 Gammaproteobacteria bacterium | reverse complement strand
TCAAGAAGATCCTGCGCGTCTACAAGGAAGACGCGAAGGACTGGGAGCGTGTCGGTGACTGGGTGACCCGCATAGGCTGGCCCCGCTTCTTCGAGCTGACCGATCTGCCGTTCACCAAGTTCCACATCGACAACTGGCGTGGATCGCGCGCAAGCCTGAATGCGTCCACCCATATCCGCTTCTGACCAAGGACCCGCCGGGCCGGACATGATGTCTGGCCCGGCGCTGCGGAATACTGCGCGTCGGATTGATCTGGATCAAATAGGATGATTGACAGTTGCGCGTAAAATGCCCCGCACTGGGCGGCCCGCGACTGGAGAGAATGCTGCGGTCGAATTGCCGGAACCGGGGTCAGTCACAGGACGTTGACTGGAAAGTGCATACGGTAAGGAGAATGAAGTACACCACCGCTTGCGAACGCGAATCGTAAGAGACAGCACAAGGGGGAGATGTACATGAAGTTCGGTATCATGGTGAATGAAGGACCGTACACGCACGAAGCTTCCGATACGGCCTTTCTGTTCGCTAAGGCAGCACTCGAGAAAGGTCACCAGATCCACCGCATTTTTTTCTATCATGACGGTGTCAACAATTCCACGCGGCTCACCGAACCTCCTCAGGACGACCGCAACATCGTCGCCCGCTGGAGCAAATTGGCGACCGAGCACAAGATCGATCTGGTTGTTTGCGTTGCTGCAGCCCTGCGGCGCGGCATCCGTGACGAGAATCTTGCTGAAGGATTCCGGATTTCCGGCCTGGGGCAACTGATCGAATCCGGGATACAGGCCGACCGCCTGGTCGTTTTCGGCGACTGACATGACCTGCCAGGACTGGAGATATATCAATGAGCGAAACAACCGGCGGCGTTGAGATGGAAGAAGAGGTCTCAGGCGTCGTAAAAAAATTTCTCTACGTGAACCGCAAGGCGCCCTACGGGACGATTTATGCGCTCGAGTCCCTCGAAGTGGTTCTGATCGCGGCGGCATTCGACCAGGATGTGAGTCTGGTGTTCCTGGACGACGGCGTATACCAGCTGGCCAAGGGGCAGCATACCAAGCCCATGGACGTCAAAAACTTTTCCCCGACCTATCGTGCGCTGGAAGGTTACGACATCGAGAAGCTGTACGTGGAAAAGGAATCGCTGGCGGCCCGCGGCCTCACCGCCGCGGACCTGATCGTCCCGGTGACCGTGCTGTCGGCAGCGGAAATGGCCGAACTCATGGATGGCCAGGATGTCGTGCTGAGCTTCTGACGGAGAACGAGCATGCTTCATACCGTAAATAAGTCGCCGTTTGAACGAAATGCCCTTGAGCGTTGCCTGCAGTACGCGAAGAAGGGAAGTGCCATTCTGCTGATCGAGGACGGCGTCTATGGTGCCCTGAAGGGCACGACCGTCACCGACAAGGTCAAGAAGGCAATGAAGGATGTGACCATTTACGCCCTCTATCCCGACATCGAGGCGCGCGGCATGCAGGATCGGGCAATTGATGGCATCAAGCTTGTAGACTACGGCGGTTTCGTCGATCTCGTGACGGAACACCGAAACGTGCAATCCTGGCTGTGACCAACACCTATTAATCTGAACGAGGAAACGACCATGCCTATCGTAGTGAACGGACAAAGCTATGAGACCGACGAGGAAGGATACCTGACCAACCGAACCGACTGGAACGAAGACCTGGCCAAGGAAATGGCGAAGGCCGACAACTGCAACCTGACCGAAAACCACTGGGAAGTGATCAATTTCCTGCGCGAGTATTACGAAGAGTACCAGATTGCCCCTGCCGTGCGCGTGCTCACCAAGGCCATCGGCAAGAAGCTCGGACCGGACAAGGGCAACAGCAAGTATCTCTACGAACTGTTCCCCTACGGGCCGGCCAAGCAGGCATGCAAATACGCCGGCCTTCCGAAGCCGACCGGATGCGTCTGACATTCAAGGGCAGCGAAGGCGCAACCAGCTAAAAGCGAAACAGCGGGTGGGGACAATGTCGACTGTGACGATTATCTATGCAGTCCTCTTCTACGTAGCCACGGTGGTGTTGGTGGGCGGCGTAGCGTACAAGGTGTACGTCTATGCCAGCACGCCGGCACCGCTCAAAATTCCCACGACCCCGGCGCCCGTCACGCGCCTGGGTGTGGTGGGGCGCATGCTGCGGGAAGTGACGGTGTTTGAAAGTCTGTTCAAGTCGAACAAGTGGATCTGGCTCTTCGGGATTCTGTTCCATTTCGCCCTGCTTCTCGTGCTGCTGCAGCATCTGCGCTATTTCACCCAGCCCGTCTGGGGCTGGGTGGTGCTGGAGCAGCCGTTTGGGGTATACGCCGGCTTCTTTATGGTGCTGGGCCTCCTGGGTCTCTGGGGGCGGCGTTTCCTGGTTGATCGCGTGCGTTACATCAGCAGTCTGTCCGACCATCTGATGCTCGCGCTGCTCGCAATGATTGCGCTGAGCGGGCTGTTGATGAAGTTCGTGTACCACACCAACATCATCGGGCTGAAGGAATTTTTCCTCGGACTCCTCTCCTTCCAGCTGCAGCCGCTTCCGTCGGACCCGATACTGCTCATCCATCTGGCACTGGTCGCAACGCTCATGATCGTGTTTCCCATGAGCAAACTGCTGCACGCCCCCGGCGTGTTCTTCAGTCCGACCCGCAACCAGGTCGATAACCCGCGCGAACGCCGGTACGTCGCCGGCTGGTCCGCTTCGATTCACAACCCTGGTGGCCGATAGGCTTGAGACATGGCAAATTTCGAAACACCTGCGCTGCGTGAATACCCCATCATCCCGCTGGTTCATGCGGGCACGATGGCCCACAGCAAGCCGTTCATTGCCAAGCCGGAACTCCAGAAAGCCCTCGGGTTCCCCGGCGAACTCCCCGACAACTGGGAGAGCAAGGCGGTCAAGAAGCTCGGCGAGCTCGTGGAGCAATCGCGTGCCTTGCGCGTGTTTCTCGATTCCTGCGTCAAGTGCGGCGCCTGTACCGACAAGTGCCATTACTACCTGGGCACGAGCGACCCCAAGAACATGCCGGTAGCGCGCCAGGATCTGCTGCGTAGCGTCTACCGCCGCTACTACACCCTGGCCGGCAGGCTGTTCCCGAAGCTTGTCGGTGCGCGGGACATGACCAAGGATGTGCTGGACGAGTGGTATAGCTACTTCCACCAGTGCTCCCAATGCCGCCGCTGCTCCGTGTTCTGCCCCTACGGCATCGACACCGCCGAGATATCCATGGCGGCGCGCGAGATCCTGGACAGCGTGAGCGTCGGCCAGAAATACTGCAACGAGATCATCGGCAAGGTTCACACGATCGGCAACAACCTGGGGCTGCCGGAGCCTGCCCTGCGCAACACCCTCGAAGGCCTCGAGGAGGACGTGAAGGACGAAACCGGCGTGGACGTGAAGTTCCCTCTCGACGAGAAAGGCGCCGAGGTCCTGGTGATCACGCCGTCGGCCGATTTCTTTGCCGAGCCGCACATCGACGGCCTGATCGGCTATGCCAAGGTCTTCCATCAGGCAGGAATCCGGTGGACCCTGAGTTCGCACGCCTCCGAGGCGGCGAACTTCTCCATGTTTATCGGCAGTCACGACAACCTGCACAAGGTCGCGATCCGCATCCGTGAGGCGGCGCTCGATCTTGGCGTCAAGCGCATCGTCGTCGGGGAATGCGGGCACGCCTGGCGCGTGGCGTACAGTTTCTGGAATACCCTGATCGGACCGTTCGATTTTCTCGACCCCAACTATCCCGTACCGCAGCATATCTGCGAGTTCACCTACGATTTGATCCAGCGCGGGGCGCTCAATTTGGACAAGTCGGCGAACGACGACAAGGTGGTCACCTACCACGATTCCTGCAACGTGGCCCGCGCTTCCCGCATGGGCAAGATGCCAGGCGGCCAGTTCATCATTCCGCGCGCGGTGATCAGGGCCTGCGTCAACAAGTTCCACGACATGGAGCCGGGAAGCATCCACGAGAGCACCTTCTGCTGCGGCGGCGGCGGCGGACTGCTTACCGACGACCTGATGGAACTCCGGGTCAAGGGCGCACAACCGCGCATGCAGGCTCTCAAGCACGTCGTGGACGACCACGGCGTGAACTACCTGGCGGCGATCTGCGCTATTTGCAAGACCCAGTTTGCCAAAGTTCTGCCCTACTACCAGTATCCGATGGACATGATCGGCAGCGTGCACGGCCTTGTAAGCAAGGCGATACAGTTGGGCACCAAAGATTGATGTTCGTACATCTATCCCTTTACAGCGACGCATAACGAGGAGATTCTCGATGGCGACACCCGCGAACAAGCCCGGCGAGGCGAAAGAAGGCTTTACGCACCGCAGGTTCAAGGACGGCGACAACAATTGGAAGTCGGTTCAAGAGCAGATATTCACGGCCGACGAATCCGACAAGTGTCCGACCTATGTGCACAAGACTCCTCCCTGTCAGGCGAGCTGCCCATCCGGTGAGGATATCCGCGGCTGGCTGAACGTCGTGCGCGGCGTGGAGAAGCCCGGCAAGGGCATCACAATGCCGGAATATGCCTTCCGGCGCCTGACCGATGCCAACCCGTTCCCCTCCGTCATGGGCCGTGTCTGTCCGGCACCGTGCGAAAGCGGCTGCAATCGCAACGCCCTGGAGGATCGCGTCGGCATCAACTCCGTCGAACAGTTCATCGGTGATTCCGCCCTCAAGAACAAGCTGACGTTCACGGCTGCGACACAGTCATCTGGCAAGAAAGTCGCCATCATCGGCGGTGGCCCCGCCGGTCTGGCCGCGGCCTACCAGCTCCGGCGCCGCGGACATGCCTGCACCATATTCGAGAAGTATGCAGAGCTTGGCGGCATGATGCGTTACGGCATTCCGGGCTACCGCATGCCGCGCGACGTTCTCGACGGAGAAATCAACCGCATCGTCGGCATGGGGGTAGAGGTGCGCACCAATGTGCGCGTCGGCAAGGACGTGACGCTGGAGCAGCTCGAGAAGGATTTCGACGCGATCCTGTTCGCGCTGGGCGCACAATCCGGCAGACCCCTTCCCGTTCCAGGATCCGATGCTCCCAATTGCGTGAGCGGCGTGGCATTCCTCGAGGCTTTCAACCAGGGCCGGCTGCGTTACGTCAGCAAAAAGATCGTCGTGGTGGGCGGCGGTGACACCTCGATCGACGTCGTGTCGGTCGCGCGGCGCCTTGGTTATATCAAGATCACCAAGGACGGCGATCGTCCCGAGAGCGTGGTGCTTGGCCACACCGCCCAGGACGTCGCGACCGCTGCTGCGCGTGATGGTGCCGACGTTACCCTGACCTCGCTGCTCCCCGTCGACAAAATGAATGCCGCCAAGCACGAGGTCGACGACGCGCTGCACGAAGGCGTGAAGATACTGGCCAGCCTCAAGCCGATCGAAGTCCTGCTCGACGGCAATGGTCGCGCCACGGCGCTGCGCGTGGCCAAGGTCGATCCCGCCTCCAAGGATTTTGCGACGATAGCAGGAACCGAATTCGACATTCCCTGCGATCTGATCGTTTCGGCCATCGGTCAGGGCGGCGACCTGCGCGACCTCGAATCCCTCAATAACGGCAAAGGCCTGATCAACGCCGACCGGTTCTACCAGGTGCCGAACAAGCCAGGCTATTTTGCCTGTGGTGACATCGTGCGCCCGCACCTGCTCACCACCGCAATCGGCCAGGCGGCCGTCACTGCCGATACGATCGACAATTATCTCGCCGGCAAGGAACTGGCCAAGCGTCCGAAAGTCGACGTTCATCATTTCAACCTGCTCTCCAAGCTCAAGGAAACGGGCCTGCAGCCCGACGAATTCAAGGCCGAGCAGCGCGGGGATCTGCGCGGAACCTCCGAGCTCAATTACGCCATTCACAATTACGAGGACCGTTCCGCTTCGGAAGTCATCCAGGCGACCGAACTTTTCCTCGGTCATTTCGGCTTCGAGACTCGCCACAAGCGCGAGGAGAAGGTGCCTTCGGCGCAGGAAGTGCTCGGTCATTTCGCCGAGCGCATCATTCCCCTGTCCGACGATAACGCGGTTAGCGAAGCCAAGCGCTGCATGAGCTGCGGACTGTGTTTCGAGTGCGACAACTGCGTCATCTATTGTCCGCAGACCGCCGTAAAGCGTACTCCTAAGGCCAAGGCCACGACCGGACGCTATGTCTACACCGACTACGACCTGTGCGTAGGCTGCCACATCTGTGCAGACGTCTGCCCGACCGGTTACATCAAGATGGGAATGGGCGACCACTAGTCTGGCATTCGCGGTCGGGGCTGAATCATTATGGCGATGAGTCACCACATGAAACTGAAGCTGGGCGCGTGGATCACGGCGATCGTGGTGGTCGCGGCATTTTTCGCGGCTGCCTATGCGCTGTCAGGGGGACCGTCCGAGCCGGTTCCCTCCCCGCTCACCGGGGTGTACCTGGGCAAGGGCACGAAATGCGTGGCGCCTGTGGCGGTCATGCGCCGCTACCACATGCAGTTCCTGCTGCACCAGCGCAACCTCACCGTCCATGAAGGGATTCGAACCAAGCGCTTTTTGCTGACCAACTGTGTCGACTGCCATGCCGATCCGAAGACCAACAGCGTGCTCGGCAAACATGGCTTCTGTGCCAGCTGTCACGAGTACGCGGCGGTGCAGATCGACTGCTTCAGCTGCCATTCGCCCCATCCGGAGCGTGTGACTGCTGCATCGGTCATGACGCTGGCGCCAGAGCATTCGCGCCTCGCGGAAATGGTGAAGGCGACAGCACTCGCGCAGATTCAGTCTGATCCTGTGGATGGCCCGAAATGAGCATTGACCGTAGACAGTTTCTGGCAGTGGGCGGGGCGGTGGCGGCGAGTGCGGCGCTCGCTCCCGGATTGCGTCTGGTCGCGCTGGCCGAAGCCCGCGACCCGGATCAGGCGGTTACAAGCCTCCAGCGCTGGGGCATACTGGTCGACACCACGCGTTGTGCCGAAGGCTGCTCGGCGTGCGTCACCGCCTGCAACAAGGAAAACGGGCTGGAACAGAACGTGCGGCTCGATATCCGGCCGCAATGGATACGCACTGTGACCCTGCGCGACGAGCAGACCGGCTACGTACAGACCCTGCCGATGATGTGTCAACACTGCGAGGAGCCGCCCTGCGCGGACGTCTGTCCCACCGGCGCCTCGTTCCGCCGTGCGGACGGGATTGTGCTTGTGGATCGGCACATTTGCATCGGCTGCCGCTATTGCATGATGGCTTGCCCCTACAAGGCGCGGTCATTTGTCGACGAGAATCTCACCGACCAACGGGCCAACGTGCCGCGCGGCAAGGGTACGGTGGAAGCGTGCACGATGTGCGTGCACCGGGTGGACGAGGGCCGCATTCCGGCCTGCGTGGAGGCCTGCAATTACGACGGTGGCAAGGCGATGACCTTTGGTGACATGAAGGATCCTGCCAGCGAAATTGCCAAGCGCCTGGCGACTGAGCAGTCCGAGGAAATCCGCCCTGATCTCAACCTCGATACCGGCGTCCGCTACCAGGGCTTGTAACCACCCCACAGATCTCCACTCAAAGAGACAAGAAACCGGGCCATCAGATGAAATCGATAGACTTCCGCGAGATAGAGGGACGCAGCCTCGGCTACTACGCACTACTCGCCTTTTTTGGCGTCCTGGTGCTGGCCGGCCTGTTCGCCGGGTACTACATGTATACCAAAGGCCACCGCGTGACCGGAATGAACAACCAGATTGTCTGGGGCATACCGCATGTATTCGCGGTGTTCATGATCGTCTCGGCCTCCGGCGCGCTGAACGTCGCCTCTATCGCCTCGGTCTTCGGGCGGGCGATGTACAAGCCGCTTGCGCGCCTCTCCGGACTGCTCGCCATCTCGCTGCTGATCGGCGGCCTGACGGTCCTGGTGCTGGACCTGGGGAAGCCCGACCGCCTGATCGTCGCCATGACGACCTATAACTTCAAGTCGATCTTTGCCTGGAACATTTTCCTGTACACCGGGTTCATCGTGGTCGTGGCCGTCTACCTCTGGACCATGATGGAGCGGCGCATGAACAAGCACACGAAATCGGCGGGTATGTTCGCGTTTATCTGGCGCCTCACCCTGACAACCGGCACCGGCTCGATTTTCGGGTTCCTGATCGCGCGCGAAGCCTACGATTCCGCCCTGCTGGCGCCGATGTTCATCATCATGTCCTTCTCCTTCGGACTTGCGATATTCATTCTTTACACGATGTCAGTCTATGCCCTGACCGGCCGCCCTCTGGGCGATGCCATCCTGCGCCGGCTGAAGAACCTGCTGGGCGTATTCGTCGCGGCCGTGCTGTATTTCGTGGCGGTTTATCACCTCACCAACCTGTACATGACCGCGCACCACGCGTTCGAGAAATTCATACTGCTCGACGGTGGCGTGTACACCGGGCTATTCTGGATCGGCCAGGTCCTGATCGGCAGCATCATTCCGCTGGTGATCCTCTTCCATCCCCGGGTGGACGGATCGTCACGCCGCATGATCGCGCTCGCCGCGGCACTGGTCCTGGTAGGTGCATTCTGCCAGATATACGTGATTATCATCGGCGGCGAGGCGTTTCCGCTCATCATTTTCCCGGGCAAGATCGTGAGCAGCAGCTTCTTCGACGGCGCGATCGGCCACTACCGTCCGAGCCTGCCGGAAATCACCCTCGGTCTCGCCGGTGTTGCGCTCGCGCTCGGTCTGCCGACATTTGCCATCAAAGTCCTGCCTTATCTGCCTGCTAGCCTGGCGGACGCCGATGTCGACCCGCATCATGAAAGCGCGGTCAAGGCGACGGAGGCCGCACACGCCTGAGTGCGTGTCCGGCCTTCGGTGCCCATAGCCGGAGGCCCTGCATGAGAATGGACGCACGCAGATTCCCCTCATGGCCGGCGCGCACGGCACGGCCCGGCCATTCGCACCGCATGCACTGTCATGGCGGCGGGCAGCCATGAATCGCCTGATCGTATCGGCCGCCCACAAATCCTCGGGCAAGACGACTCTGGCTATCGGCTTGTGCGCCGCTTTCCACCGCCGCGGGCTGGCCGTCCAGCCCTTCAAGAAGGGTCCCGACTACATTGATCCGATGTGGCTCGGTCTCGCCAGCGGACGCCCTTGCGAGAACCTTGATTTCTACCTGATGCAGCCGGCCGAAATCCAGGCACGCTTCGCCCGGTACGCGCGCGGCGCCGACATGGCGGTGGTCGAAGGCAACAAGGGCCTGTACGACGGACTCGACCTTGATGGCAGCAACAGCAATGCGGCGCTGGCCAAGCTGCTCGGCCTGCCGGTAATCCTGGTGATCGACGCCCGCGGCATGACGCGCGGCATCGCGCCGCTGATCCTCGGCTACCAGGCATTCGACTCCCAGATCAGCATCGCCGGCGTCATCCTGAACCAGCTGGGCGGCTCACGCCACGAGTCTAAGCTGCGCGCAGTGATCGAGCACTACACTGACGTTCAGGTGCTTGGCGCCGTGCATCACCACCCGGACATGGCCATGGTGGAACGACACCTTGGACTCGTGCCGGCCAACGAGGCCAGCGGCGCCCAGGCCAAGATCGACGCCATTGCACGCCTGGTCGCAGCGCAGGTCGACCTTGACCGCGTCGCCGAAGCGGCCGCCGCCGCGGTCAAGGCCGCTGCTCCCGCGGTATCGGGGTCCCCCTTCCCTGTCCCGCCCCCGAATCCGGATGTCCGCATCGGCTATGCACGCGACGCCGCATTCGGCTTCTATTACCCGGGCGACCTCGACGCGCTGCGTGCCGCCGGCGCCGAACTCGTCCCGTTCGACACCCTTAGAGATGCGCGGCTGCCAGCGCTCGACGGCATCTTCATTGGCGGGGGATTTCCGGAAGTACACATGCAGGCCCTGGAATCCAATCGCTCGCTGCGCCACGAACTGCGCAGTGTCATAGAAGGGGGGATGCCCGTATATGCCGAATGTGGCGGGCTGATGTATCTCACCCGCAGTCTGAGTTGGCAGGGCAAGCGCTGCGAAATGGTCGGCGCCCTGCCCGCCGATACCGTGATGCACGAGCGGCCCCAGGGGCGGGGTTATGTGCGGCTGCGCCCGACCGGTTCCGGTCTCTGGCCGTCTGCGTCCCCGGACGAGATCCGGGCCCATGAATTCCATTACTCGTCCCTGGAAAACGTCGATTCAGGTCTTCAGTACGCGTATGAAGTCGTCCGCGGCACCGGAATCGACGGCCGGCACGACGGCATCGTGCACAAGAATACCTTCGCCTGCTACGCACACATGCGTGACCTCGAGTCGAACCACTGGGCGTCGCGTTTCGTCGCATTCGTGCGCTCCTGCTCCAGGCTGCGGGCGGCCGGATGAATCCGCCGCCGGAACACCCAATGAACCGAGCCCCACACAACCGGAAGATACACTCATGATCACGGTCACTTCACAGGCTGCAACGCAGATTCTCAGGTCATCAGGCGTCGAAGATGGCGAAAAGGTCTATCTCCGGCTCGCGGCGCGGCGCGATGAGGACGGAAAAATGGAATACGGAATGGGATTCGATGAACCCGGCAGCGAGGACCATGTAATCACATGCGAGGGAATCAACGTGCTGGTCTCCCCTGCATGCGCCGGAATGCTGGTGGGAGCCACGCTCGATTTCGTGGAGATCAATCCCGGGGAATTCCGGTTCATTTTTATGAATCCCAACGACGAGAACCACCGCCCGGCGGACGACGCAAACCGGCAGGAATCATGATCGGCTCGCCCGACTCCTATGACCTGATCGTCGTCGGCAGCGGACCCGGCGGCTACAAGACGGCGCTGGGTGCCGCACAACTCGGCGCGCGGGTCGCACTGATCGAGCGTGCCGACCCAGGCGGAACCTGTCTCAACCAGGGCTGCATCCCGAAGAAGACGCTGCTGCACATCGCCAGCCTCCTTGAGGACGTCCAGCAGCTTCGCGGCCGCGGATTGCGCGGGACCATTGAGGGCGATTTCACGGCTGCGCTCGAACACAAGGACGCTGTGGTCGAGGGCATCCGGGACAATTTTCCAGTGTGGCTGAACCGCTTCGGCGTCAAGGTCTATCACGGGCATGCCAGACTGCATGGCACCCGGGCAGTAGAGGTGCTGCCGACCGCAGGTGCGTCCCAACCGACCAGGCTGCACGCCGGCAGTATCGTCATTGCGACCGGCGCCGCCGCGCGCGAACACCCTGCCTGCCCGGCTGACGGCAGGCAAATCATCCATTCAAGCCACTTTATGCGCGGACGCAGGACCCTGCCGGCCTCGGTGTTGTGCGTCGGCGGCGGAGCCATCGGCAGCGAACTGGGCTATCTGCTGAGCCAGTTCGGTTCGCGGGTCACGATTGCCGAGGCATCCCACCGTCTGCTGAACAAGCCGTGCATTCCGGCACGCGCCAGCACCCTGCTCGGCCGCAAGCTCGAGCGGCTGGGCGTCGAGGTGCGTACCGAGGTTACTGTGGCCTCGTGCGAGCCGACCGCCGGCGGCATGCTGGTTGGCTTCACCAATGGCGACTCCGAGGTGTTCGAGCAGATTCTTGTTGCGATCGGCCGCCAGCCGCGCTGTCTGGACATGGGCCTGCGCGAAGCCGGCGTGGATATGACCGCCCAAGGCTTCATCGAAACAGACGAATATCTCGAGACCAGCGTCACCGGCATCTATGCGGTGGGCGACGTGAAGCCCGGTCCTATGACAGCAAATGCTGCACTGCACGACGCCAAGATCGTCCTGGCAAACGCCCTGAAGGGCGGCCGCCTGCCGCGCAACTACCATACCGTGCCGATAGTCATCGACTCGGCTCTGGAAATTGCTGCGGTAGGGCTGACCGAGGACCAGGCCGAGGAAGCCGGATTCACTCCGGACGTGGTGCGTACCAGCTTCGGCGCTTCCGCGAAATCCCGCGCCAAACACGACTATGAGGGCTTCATTGAGGTGGTGCACGACGAGGAGACCGGTCAGCTCCTAGGCGGCTGTATCGTAGGCAACGAGGCCGGCGAACAGATTCACATGTTGGCGGCCGCCTGCCAGTCGGATCGCGGACTGTGGTTCTTCACGGACATGAACTACAGCCATCCTTCGTGGACAGAGGAGCTCGAAAACGCCATCGGCCCCTACACGACAGCCCTCACCCGCTCCGGCAAAGAGCTGTTCCAGCCCGGCATATACGCCAGCCATGCCCCCTGATGCGCGCAGACCGGCCCCGCGCCGCGCGGGGCCACGATATGCCGGCTGCAGGCGACCCGGATTCCGCCACGCTCCCTGGAGTTGCTATTTTCTCTGCTCTTATATATAACATCTAGTTATATTACCTAGCATTTCCGACCCCATCACCCCTTGCGGAGCCGCAATACAAGGACCGTCGCGTCACCATCAGGCGTAGAGTTGGGGCGGCATGACCCGGAGGGGGTCGAATGACACCCAAACCTGAGAATACGACGTCTCAGCCGAGCTCTATGCCGTTGGCGCCCTGGATGATACGACCTGCCGACGGCTGGCAGCACAAGGCGACCCGCTGGCTTCCGCGCCAGGCAGGAATTCCGCTGTTGGTGCTGGCCGCAGTGCTCATGCTCATGCTTGCGGCAGATTTCCTGGCATTTGCCAGACCCGGCCTACATCCCGATCTGCTGGTCGCCCAGGTCGTCCTGACCGCACTCGCGGTGCTCGCCGTCGGGATCCTTCTGCAGCGCGTGAACCGCCAGTTGCTCGAACCGCTCACGCACCTGCGCAACTGGGCAATGCACGTGCGGGGCGGAAACCTTTCGGCCCGTATTCCCGTACCTTCTTCCGGGGAATTCGCCGATCTCGCGCGGGATATCAACGGTCTGGGGGAAGAACTGAAATTGCTCACCCGCGAAATGGACGCCCAGGTACAGGCCCAGACCGAGCGCCTCGGCCGCAAGACGCGCTCACTCGAGATTCTCTATGACGTTGCGTCCAGCCTCAACCGGTCACGCAGCCTCGAGGAACTGCTCGAGGGATTCCTGGATACCTTCATCGACCTCGTACATGCCCGGGCCGCCACGGTGCGCCTGCTCACCGACAACAAGCAGACCCGGCTCGTCGCCTGTCGTGGCCTCGAACCTTCGGCCGTGGAGCAGGACCTGCTAGTCGACGTCGACCAGTGTGAGTGCGGCTGGTCGGCCCGCGACGGCCAGATTCGGATCGTGCATGGCGCCGGCCGCTGTGCCCAGACCGTAGGCAAGGGGCTGTTCAACGAAGGCTGCCAGGAAGTCGTGGTCGTTCCGATCCATTATCAGGATCGTATCCTGGGAATCTACAACCTTTTTCTCGACCAGCCGATTTCGAGCCTGGGAGACGATCTGCGCGAGCTGCTCTACAGCATCAGCAACCATCTCGGACTCGCCATCGAGAAGGCCCGTCTGGATAATGACGCCCGCCGCCTTGCCATCATCGAAGAGCGCAATATGATCGGCAATGAGCTGCACGACTCGCTCGCCCAGTCACTGGTGAGCATGCGCATACACATCAAGATGCTGGGAGAAATGCTGTTCCGCAGGGACATCGCGAGCGCGGAAAACGAAGTGCGTCGTCTACACATCGCGCTGGCCGAGGCCCATGCGAACCTGCGCGATCTGCTGGCCAATTTCCGCTCGCGCATGGACCAGCGGGGGCTTATTCCCGCGATCGCCGACATGGTCGTGAATTTCAAGGAAGAAACCGGAATCGCAGCCTTTTTCCACAATGAATGCAGCGAACTCGCCCTCACTCCGGCCCAGGAGATCCAGATTTTCCGGATCATCCAGGAAGCACTGGCGAACATCCGCAAGCACAGCAACGCGCTCAATACGCGTATCATGCTCAAATCCGATGAAACCAACAATTACCAGCTTCTCATCGAAGACGATGGGCTGGGAATCGTGTCAGCGCCGTGCTCGCAGCGTGGTGAACACGTCGGGCTTTCGATTATGCGCGAACGGGCCGAGCGACTGCCTGGCACTCTGACTATTGAAAGCGAACCGGGCGAGGGCACCCGCATAAGCCTGAGCTTCTCCGGACCCTCTCAGACGATTCTGCGCAACCGGCAAGCCGCGGGGAGATGACACCATGCGCGTCGTGCTGATCGATGACCACACCCTAGTCCGCAAGGGGCTCGAGCAGCTGCTCGAGAGCCGCGGAATCGAAGTGGTCGCCTCAGTGGCAACCGGCGCCGAAGGGCTGGCCCAGACGCCGGGACTCGCGCCCGACATCATTCTGCTTGACGTGAAAATGCCGGACATGAACGGACTGGAGGTCCTGGCGCGGCTGCGCGCCGCCGGCGTGCAGGTCCCGATCCTTATGCTGACCATGAGTCGCGACGAGGCCGACCTGCAAACCGCGCTTCGCGGCGGCGCGCAGGGATACCTGCTGAAAGATATGGATCCCGAGGATCTCGTTCCAGCGCTCCAGGATGCGGTGCGCGGCGACAACGTCGTTGCCAAGGAACTCATCGGCTCGCTGACCCGGCTGGTACAGGGTCAGCAGAAAAACACCCCTTCGCCAGCCGCCCCGCTCGCGGAACTAACCCCGCGCGAGCAGGAAATCCTGCGGCATCTGGCCGAAGGCCGCAGCAACAAGGCGATCGCGCGCGTTCTGTACATCACTGACGGGACGGTCAAGCTGCATGTAAAATCGATACTGCGCAAGCTTGGCGTCCGTTCCCGCGTCGAAGCCGCCGTGATGGCGGTCGAGCACGACCTCGCCACCCGCCAGAAGACCGGCAGCCAGCGCACCGGCTGAAGCGCGTCCGGAGCGCTAGGGCGTCCCGCCGGGCCCGACGGCCGCCGGCATGAACCACGCAAGCTTCTCGTGCAGTCGCACCACTTCGCCTACGATAATGAGGGTCGGGGCATGAATGTCGTTATGGCGGACGATGTCCGGGAGGGTATCAAGCGTACCGACGTAGACCCGCTGGTTGCGCGTCGTGCCCTGTTCCACCAGGGCCGCGGGCGTGCCAGCCGGGAGGCCGTGAGCCACAAGCTCGCCGCACAATACCGCGATCCCGTGCAGCCCCATGTAGAACACGATCGTCTGTCGGGGCTGCGCCAGCGCTTTCCAGTTCAGGTTGACGCTGCCATCCTGCAGATGGCCCGTTACGAAAACAACCGCCTGTGAATAGTCACGATGCGTCAGCGGTATGCCTGCATAGGAAGCGCAGCCGGCGGCGGCGGTAATCCCGGGAACCACCTGGAACGCAATACCCTCGGCCATCAGGGTCTCGATTTCCTCGCCACCACGTCCGAATATGAACGGGTCCCCCCCTTTGAGGCGTACCACACGTTTGCCCTCTTTCGCCAGCCGCACCAGCAGCTGATTGATCCCCTCCTGAGGAATCGCATGGTTGTCGCGCTCTTTGCCGACGTAGATGCGCTCGGCTTCGCGACGGACGAGATCCAGCACCGCCGGGGCCACCAGACGGTCGTATACCACAACGTCGGCCCGCTGCATGAGCCGCAACGCCCGGAACGTCAGCAAATCGGGGTCTCCGGGTCCGCCTCCGATGAGATACACTTCGCCACGGGCCGGTTCGCCGCTCTCCTGGTCGAGAGCCTGCTGCAATGTCATCCGCGCCGCCTGATCCTGTCCGGCGTACACCTGCTCGGCGACCACGCCCTCTACGATCTTTTCCCAAAATATGCGGCGGTCCGCCGTGCGCCGGAACCGCTGCCGTACCTTCTCGCGGAATTCCCCCATCATTGCGGCCAAACGTCCGTAGGACGCCGGGATGAGCGTCTCGAGCCGTGCACGCAGCAGACGCGCCAGCACCGGCGCCGCGCCGCCGGTCGATACCGCCAGCACCAGCGGCGACCGGTCGATGATCGACGGCATCACGAAGGAACAGAGGTCCGGCCGGTCCACGACATTCACCGGAACGTGAAGCGTACGCGCCGCCAGCGCCACCGCGCGATTGACCGCCTCGTCATCAGTGGCCGCGATCACCACGGCGACTCCCCTGACCTGCTCCGTCTCGAACCGGCCGGCCCAGTGCTCGACCCGGCCTTCGGCTACCAGCGCCGACATTGCGCCGCTCAATTCCGGCGCCACTACCCGGACTCGGGCGCCCGCCTGCAACAGTACTCCAGCCTTGCGTGCAGCAACGTCGCCGCCCCCAATGACCAGGCAGGACTGGTCGCGGACGGTCAGAAAAATCGGAAGGAAATCCATGGCAGCAGTTGTTCCGGGATGTTATTTCGCTGATAATTATATTGAGAAACAATGTACTATCATATATATTTCGCCCTTATTCTATATCTCTTTCGGCGGATATGACCGGATTCTCCCTCAGCGGCGTATACCGGTGACTTTCCGTATTCTAATGGAAAATCCCGGAACTCGTGACCCGGCGAGAACTTTCTCGCTCCGGCAGTATAATCCGTGCCATCCTGCCCGGTGCGCCCGCCGGCCACGCGGAAGAACCGGACCAACCCGAGCGGCTCGCGCTGCACCCCGATCCGGTTCGGTGCTATGATCCGCTCTTTCCGCGATCATCCGGACCGGGCGCGCCTTCCGAACCCGGCAGATTCTGCCGCATCCGTCCATACCGCGTGAACCACTCGCCTTCTTCGATTCTCGTCGTGGGACCCTCTTGGGTCGGCGACATGGTTATGGCTCAAAGCTTATTCCAGCTGCTCCGGCAACGTCACCCCGGAGCGGCCATCGACGTACTGGCGCCTTCCTGGAGCGAACCGCTGCTGGCCCGCATGCCGGAGATCCGGAATGCCTGGCCGCTGCCGACGCGCCACGGCCAGCTGGGGTTGGGAACGCGGTTGCGGCTGGGCCGATCGCTGCGTGCGCAGCATTACGGACAGGCAATCGTGCTGCCCAATTCTTTCAAATCGGCACTCGTACCGTTCTGGGCCGGAATTCCGCTGCGCAGCGGCTATGTCGGAGAATTGCGCTGGGGATTGCTCAACGACATCCGCAGGCTCGACGCAACGCGGCTACCCACCACGGTCGAGCGCTTTCTGGCGCTCGGTCTCGATCCCGGCGCGGCACTTCCCGTCCCGATTCCTGTCCCCCGGCTTGCGGTCTTGGAGACAGGAATCGAAGCGGCGCTTGCCCGCCTTGGCCTCCGTCATGCCGGACGGCCGATACTGGCGCTCTGTCCGGGTGCGGAATACGGGCCGGCCAAGCGTTGGCCCGAGGAATATTACGCCCGGATCGCGGGGGTCTATGCGGCGCGCGGCTGGGAGATCTGGCTTTTCGGTTCCGAGCGGGACCGGACAGTCACCGCCCGGGTGCACGCCCTGTCCGGCATAGAGTGCGTGGATCTTGCGGGACGGACGACGCTGGGCGAAGCGGTTGATCTCCTGTCACTGGCCCGGACGGTCGTGAGCAATGACTCCGGTCTGATGCACGTGGCCGCAAGCCTCGGGCGGCGGTTGATCGCAGTGTACGGGTCATCCGATCCCGGTTTCACGCCGCCGCTGAGCAGCCAGGCGACGGTCCTATCTCTCGGCCTGCCCTGCAGCCCGTGTTTCAAACGCGTTTGTCCGCTCGGCCATACCAACTGCCTGCGCCAACTCAAGCCGGAACTGGTGCAGGAACGCATCGACGCTGCGGTTCCGCAGCCATGAGGGTGCTCCTCGTCAAGACTTCCTCTCTTGGCGACGTCCTGCACGCCCTCCCGGCCTTGACGGACGCCGCCCGCGCCCTGCCGCATGCCCGATTCGACTGGGTGATCGAGGAATCGTACGCGGAGATTCCATCCTGGCACCCGGCCATCGACACAGTCATTCCGGTCGCCCTGAGACGCTGGCGGCATGGCATCATGCAGCCGGCACACCGGTCTGAGTTCCTTCACGCGCTGCGCATCCTGCGCGCCCGCAGCTACGACCGGATCGTCGACGCACAAGGCCTCATCAAGAGCGCTGTACTCACCGCCTGCGCACGCGGCGAGCACCATGGCTTCGGATTCGCTTCAGCACGCGAGCCGCTGGCCGCGCTGTTCTACAGGCACCGTCACGCTGTCGCTCCGGGCTCGCACGCGGTACTACGCCTGCGCAGGCTGTTTGCCCTGGCGCTGGGGTACGAGCTCCCGTCTGCGGAGGTCGACTACGGCATTTCGCGCGCCCTCATCAGCTTCCGACCAGACGACGCGGCCTATCTGGTCTTTCTTCACGGAACTGCCTGGCCCACCAAGCAGTGGCCAGAGCGGTATTGGAAAGAACTGGCTGGTCTGGCCAACGAGGCCGGTTTGCGCGTTCTCCTACCGGCCGGAAATCGCGTCGAAAACGACCGCGCACATCGCATTGCGGCCAGCGCCACCAATGCCCGGGTCCTGCCACCCATGACGCTTACGCAATTGGCCGGCGTGCTCGCTGGCGCACAGGGGGCGGTGGGCGTCGACACCGGACTTGCCCACTGCGCCGCCGCGCTGTCGGTGCCGGCAGTCACCATATACGGCGCCACTAATCCGGGTTTGACCGGCACGCTGGGGGAAGCACAACGCCATGCGCGCGCCGATTTTGCCTGTTCGCCATGCTTGAGGAGAATCTGCCGCTATCGCGGAAACGCACTGGTTGAACCGGCGTGCTACCAGACCGTCGCCCCCTCGCGGGTATGGGACATGATGACCGGGCTACTGGGCGCCGCGTCACGGCCCGGCAGCTGACAGCACCGACCCCCTCCCGCTGCCACGCGCGGGCGGCGCCCGGCCGCGCCTGCCAGGGGCACGATCAGTGATCCGGTTTCGGACGGTCGCAGCGTTCCATACCGACAATTCGGCACATTACCCATGCCGCTACGATCGGGCCGCCCCACAGGAGCACGGACCGCCGCCGCAGCCACCACAGCACGGCGATCACGACCGCAAGCGATGCGGGATGCCGGCGCATCATCCGCCCTGCCCGGAAAGCGGCGCCCGCCAGTGTGAGCGATTCGTGCCACAACGGGGCGTCCGCGGCGAGCATCCTGCGCTGCTCTGCCGTGCGCGCGAGTAGATGTTCGCGCCTGCGCACGACTGCCGCCAGTCGCCCGCTCATCGCGGTGTAATCTCCTCGCGATCGCGTGCAAGCTCGGACAGGGTGGCGGATAGCAGACGCGGGCGCGCTCGGGCGCGCGCGCGCAGCATCAGGCCGATTATCACAGCGAGCGCCAGGTAAAGCGCCGCGAACCCGCCGAGAACCACGACCGGATTGCGGTTCCAGCACGCCACCACTACGGCCAGCGTGCCAAACAAGACCGCCATACTGAAGAAGAACAATGCGAGGAGGGCAAGCACAACCAACTGCGCGGCACGCAGTCCCTGTTCTTCAAGCTCGGTTGCTACCAGCTCGATACGGGTCCGCAGAATTTCGACAAGCGTCGACAAGACCCGGCGCAGCGATTTTACGAGCCCGGCCGCGCCTGCATCGGACCCACTCATGCCGGTCAGCGCCGTGCCGTCAGCATGCCCAGCAGGAAACCGACGCCAGCGGCTACTGCCACCGACTCCCATGGGTGATCGCGCACTGTGCGGTCAGCCGCCTGTGCCGCGGCGCGCCCACGCTCAACGACATCCTCACGGAACTCACCCACGGCTTCCTTGGCGACACGAAGGCGCTCCTCGACCCGGGCCCGTGCCGCACTGGCGCGCTCGCCGGTAAGCGTCGCGGTTGCCCGCAACAATTCCTCCGTGTCCGCGGTAAGTGCCCGGAAGTCTTCAACCAGCTTTTTTCTCGCCGATTCTGTTGCCGTTGCCATATGAATCTCCTTTTCGGTGCTGCCGGAGAGATGCTTTGCGTCCCCTTTTTCATCTTATACCGTTCTATTTTCAGAGTATGTTGATATACATCAATTTTCGGGGACTGGCGGGGTCGCGAGGCCTGTGCACTGCAGGCCTGGGCATTACGCCGGAGGCCAACCGCGAACCGGCGTCCGCGACCGGTACGGCGGGCGGAACGGCGGCACGCGGCAATCGTGCATGCCGCTACCCGACCGGAATGCCGGTAACCAGGCAGTGACAGTCACGCAAGCCGGATTAAATGCTTATACTCGGCGAAACGGCGGCAGCCTTGCCTCGGAGACATGACATGGCGTGGTTGGCGAGTGCGGGTGTACAGCTCCGGAAAATCACCGCGGGATTCCGGCCACAGAGGGCCCGCTGGTTCGAAACCTATACGCCACGGGACGAGACCGTGCAGACACTGGAAGTCCTGGCGCAATCCGGACGGGTGGAGCTTGAACTGGATCCCAGGTCCGGCGCCCCTCTCGATATCGCAGACCTACGCAATGCCGCACGCGAATTCGAACATCTCTCGGATCGTTACCGTGACTACTGGCCGCGCTACGACGTGCGGCCAACCGGCCTCATCGAACCGCCGGAACAAACCGCCCGGACGGCGCTCGACCGGCTTCGCGCCTGGTCCGCGCACATTGACCCCCTGCTCGATCAGCTTGCCGCCCTGAGACTGGAGACCGACAACCTCCATCTGCTGCGCGAGTACACCACCGGGAGCGACGCTGCGGCGCCGAACCTGTCTGCCCTCTCGAAGCCGGTCGGTTTGCTGTGCAAATGCCTGTTCTGCTGCCCGATGGGGCAGGCGCTGGATGTGCCGCTGCACGATATCGTGGCACGGGAATATCCGCGCTCAGAACACCGGTACTTCCTGCTCTTCGGTCTTCCCGAGCACATTGCCGAGATCGAAAGAATTGCGGCCGCAGGCGACTGCCGCCGCCTCTCCGTTCCGCCCTGGCTCCCGGAGCGCGTGGCCGAACAAGGACCGCGGATCGACGCACGGCTGGCCGGCATTGCACAAAGCGTCCAGGCCGTACAGCGGCAGATCACAGCGATGAAAGACGAACCGGCGCTGGTTGCGGCGCTCGGAGACATGGCAGTGCTCGAATGGTACATACAGCACGTTCCCGCGACGGCCGCTGACCAGAAGTTTTGTCACGTAACGGGCTGGACGACAGACTCCGGACCGCAACATCTTCAGGAGGTCCTGCGCAACGCCGGACTGCATGCGATGCTGCGCTTTCCTCTTGAACCCCCAGGCACTGTTGTTCCGGTGCACACAAGAACACTCTGGTGGTGGGTGCAGCCGTTCCAGGTATTCACCAAAATGTTCGGGACCCCGGAGGAAAACGAGGTGGACCCGAGCGGCATGCTGGTGCTGATCGTCCCGTTGCTGTTCGGCTATATGTTCCCCGATGTCGGCCACGGCCTGGTGCTGGTGCTCCTGAGCCTGGCCCTGTACCGGCGCTGGCCGGACAGCCATTTTCTCATCCCCTGCGGCATTTTCTCCGTTCTGTTCGGATTCGTTTTTGGGGAAATCTTCGGGTTCGACGGGGTGATCGCACCGCTGTGGACTGCGCCCCTCGCCCGTCCGCTCGACGTCCTGGCGGTACCGCTGTTGTTCGGCGTCGTTCTAATTATCCTCGGACTGCTCTTGGGTGGCGTGGAGGCCTACTGGCGCGGCCGCTGGCGGGCTTGGCTGGTGGTGGAGGGCGCGGTACCGGTGCTCTATGCCGGCAGCCTCGGCATGTTTTTCGATCGCGATGCGGGACTAATCGCCGCGGCCGCGCTCGGCTGGTATTATGTTGGCAGTTTTGCGCAGCACCGGCAGCACCCGCTCAAGGCGCTGGCCACTGCGACCGGGGCATTGCTGGAAAGCATACTGCGTTTGGGCCTTAACACCGTCTCGTTCCTGCGAGTGGGCGCCTTCGCTCTGGGACATGCGGCGTTTTCCGCGGTAATCCAGGAACTCGCGAAGCATGCCGGCAATCCCATTCTGTACGCACTGGTGCTTTTCCTCGGCAATGCCCTGCTCATTGCGATCGAGGCCCTGCTGGTATTCGTGCAGACCACGCGGCTGGTGCTCTTCGAGTTTTTTGTCCGATTCCTGCGCGCCGAAGGCCGCGTGTTCAAACCTCTGTCTCCGCCGGTGCCCCGGCCCCGCTGAAGCCGGACGTGGATCTCATTCCCCTTCATGCTCACGGACCGGATCCGGAATGTCGCCGAAGGAGACGCGGGACCTGTTCCGAGGCAACCGGACGACCGCCCTGCTTCGTCTGCGGTTCGCGGTATTCGCGGCGCATTGCAGGGGCGGCAGCCGCGCCCCAGGAGCCTTTGCCCGTGTATGTGGTCCAATCCTTCAATGACTGAACAGCCGGATATCCAGCCTGTCGGGGCGGGCGGCATACGCGGTACGCCTGCAGGCCGGCGGGAAGTTCGGGCGATGCGTGCGACCGCGCGATCCCTGCCGTCCGCCGCTGCCCCTACCCCGGCGCCACCCCGGCGACAGCCTGACTCAGAGCGGTTTTCCCAGACCGCGGCCCGTCAGGTACCTCGATTCTGCAGGCACCTGACCGGCCGCAGCATCCGCCACTTCCGCTGATCCGGAACCTGGGGGGTACAACGATGAAGGTCCTGGCAATCGAGCACACTCGCAGAGGCTATTTCATCGATGCCGTCTGCTATCTGGCCGCCGTCCTGCTACTATCCGGATTGCTGTTGTTTGCCACACCGTCAGGCACCAGGGCTGGCGCAGCCGTGGCCACGGCTGCCGGTCTGGTCGCGTGGAGCCTGATTGAATACGGCATGCACCGATTCATCCTCCACCGCATCGCCCCGTTCCGCAGGCTGCACGAAGAGCACCATCGCAGGCCGCAGGCGCTGCTAGCCACCCCTACGCTGCTCAGCGCAGCGGCGATCCTTGTCGGCGTCTCCCTGCCGGCAATCCTGCTGGGTAACCTGTGGATCGGCTGCGGTGCCACTCTTGGGGTTACCGCCGGATACCTCGCATTCAGCGTTCTCCACTACGCCGTACATCACACGCGACTGCGCAGCCCGTGGCTCAGCCAACGTCAGCGGCTGCACGCGCTTCATCATCGCTTCCCTGATCGCTACTACGGCGTGACGCTGTCTCTCTGGGATCACGTCTTCAATACCGCAAAACCCGACGGGAACTGAATCGCCCGTGTCCGGGGGATCGCCCTGCCGGCATCCGGTTCCGTCCGTCAGGTCCGGGCCGGCCTCATTGCGCTCATAACAAGCCCGCGACCGCCGCTTTCACTCGCAGTCGAGGTCGCAGCGCAGCACCTGCAAAGCGCCGCCACCGGTCCTTACCCCAATCGCCAGAGTGACGCACATGCCGGTACCGGTTAGCGAGAGATACGGGCGCGACATGTGCACCTTTCCCGGATCGGCAATGGCACGGCGGAAATAGTGACGCCTGAACCAACGCGCACCCGCGACGTCCGCGAGCGGAAGAAACCTGGCATCCTTCTTGGATGCGCCCGACGGCGGTGTCAGGTTCCCGCTGATCTGGACGGCATCCTGATCAAGCAGGTAGCAGTGTGTGACCCCGGTCCAGGTGACGAACCCGGCACAGGCGGCTTCGAAAGGCACGCCGGATTGCACCGCCGACACGCACTGCACAAAGCCAGCCAGATGCCCCGCGACCCGATCTTGCTGCGCCGCCGATTCTTCGGCTGATACGCGCTTGAACTGATCACATAACTGCATCATGGTGCATGCTTCGCGATTTCCACTGTTCGGGTCCGGCGCCGGCCGAAGTAGCAGCCCTGCACGAAATCCGCATCGGCATCCATCGCAATAAGCGCTTCATCTTCAGTCACTATAGCCTCCATAACCACCAGGCTTACAGCCTCGTGCAGCAGCGAAACGAGTCCCGGAAGAACACACCGCACCTTGCTCTTGGCTGTTGCCTGCACCAGGATCGAACGGTCCAGCTTCACGATATCCGGAGACAGCGCCCATATCCGCTCGAAGTTAGAATGTCCGCACCCAAAGTCATCGATGGCAACCAGGCAACCCAGTCCACGATAGTACCCAACCGCTTCAGCCAGCTGCGGTTCGTCAAGAATCGAATCCTCCAGAATTTCCACTACGACCCGATGCGCCGGAAAGCGGTGGCGCTCCAAAAGGTCCGCAAAAAAAATACCGTAAGTCCTGCCGTGCAGGACTACCGCCGGTTTAACGTTGAGAAAAAGCCAGCTGTTTTGGGGGCCAACGGCCTGATAGGTACACAGATGAAGCGCACGGCAGAGTCGGTCGAGCAGCATCTTGTCGGCATCTGCGCTGGCCATGCCGAAGACCTCGCGGGGCGAAACCGCCCGCCCCCCGGACCGCCACAGACCGGCCTTCCGCCCCGCGCTGACAACTCCCGTGCGGGCATATCGTGACGGGTCGGCCTGGAAAGCGGGACAGCGCCCGCCGCAGCAGCACCGCCGTGTCCGGCGCAGCTGCCGCGGACCAAAGATACTTCACCGGCGAGACCGGTATCAGGAACTGACCCTGGTCAAATCAATGTACGTTGGTTTCATGTATAAATAATCAAAAGAGTGTTTGTCCCGGTTGGAAAATCGCTGAGGGCGACAAAACCGGCAACCCATCGCGCCGGAGCAGACCCTAGAGGGAACTACCGCTCTCGCGCAAGGAGAAGGACATGGCACGTCATATCAATCTTACGGACGTCGGCGCCCCGGACTCCGACCTCAAAAATTCACCCATATTCGATGACGCGGCCGAAGACTCGAGTTCCTACGACTTCGACATGGAAAGCGATGCATGTTATTTCAACGACGTCCGCTATCCCATCGGCGAGTACATCTGCAGCGCCGCAGAGCTGCTGCACTGCGAAGAGCGCGGCATCTGGGTGCGGAAGGGATCCTGCTACAGCAAGTAGGCGCGGTGTCGCCGGAAGCATGGTGGCGTTCCTGCGGCAGGAGAGCAGGGCGGCATTTACAGTATTCAGGGTTCGTGCCGCTGCCTAGGATTCCCGGAGCGCCCCATTGCGGAAGCCCGGCAGATCACCTGCACGGCTTTCCTGCGGTCAACTGTTCCCGGGAAGCTTGAACCGCTGCACCAGCGCCGCCACCTCACCCATCAGACTCTCCAGGTGACGGCTCTGATCGGCGCCCGTGCGGGCATATTCGTCGGCCTGCCTCGACCCTTCGGCAATTGCCGTGAGGTTCCGGCTGACTTCGTTCGCGACCGCGGTCTGCTCCTCGGCAGCCGTGGCGATCTGAAGACTCATTTCATCGATCCGCTTGACGGCACCTACGATGTCGGAAAGCGAGGTAGCCGCCGCTTCGACCTGGGTCTCGCTCGTTGTGGCATCCGCGCTGACCCGTGCCATTGCGTCTACCGTTTCCTGCACGCCTTCTTGCAGCCGCCCGATGATTTCCTGAATCTGTTCCGTAGACGTCTGGGTACGCTGGGCAAGGGAACGCACCTCGTCGGCAACGACGGCAAAACCACGCCCCTGTTCTCCGGCACGCGCCGCCTCGATTGCCGCGTTGAGTGCGAGAAGCTTGGTCTGCTCGCTCACCTGGACAATAACGGCCAGGATCTCGCCGATGTTCTGGGCGCGCCCTTTCATGCGCCCGACCGCCTCGGTAGCTTCGTGCACCCTGGCGCTCAGACTCTCAATGCCCCCGATTGCGTTGGCCGAGGCGAGCGCTCCTTCCTGGGAACGGTTGCGGGCATCCTGGGTGGCCTGGGCCGTTGCCGCGGTGTTGCGGGCCACCTCCTGGCTGGTCGTGGCCATCTCGTGCATGGCAGCTGCCACCTGTTCGGTCTCGCTGTCCTGCTTTGAAAGCGCGCCGTCAGTGAGTTCGGCGGTTTGGCGCATGCTGGAAATGCCGTCGCCCATCTGCTTGGTGGCATGCCGGATACCGGCAATGAGCGATCCCAGCTGCGCCTGGATGTGGCCGGCCGAGGCCGCGATCTGCCCAAACTCATCGCTGTCCTGCTCCGGAACCGTTCCGGAAAAGTCCCCCTGGGCAAGCCGATCCAGGAACCTGGTCACCCTCCTGGCCGGCATCAGCACTGCGCGATGGAGCACTACCATAAACCATACAAACGACACGGCAATAGCGAATACCATGAGTTCCAGGCTGGTGCGGATTCCCAATTGCATATGTGCCAATTCCCGTCGGCCTGCCGCATGCGCCCCCAATTGAACCGCGAGGACCCGCGTGCCTGACCAGGTCGTCCAAAGACCATACAGTGCGGCGGCCAGCAATAGTATCGTGCCCACGCCGGTTATCAGAAGGAGCTTGCCTCGAAGCTGCAGACTAAGAACACTACCGTTCTTTGGGATTGCCTCACCTAGGTCGTTTTTCATTGCTCTATTCCACCACCTGATTCGACAGAACCTGGGCCATCACTGATCCGGGCCATATATTACGCTCTTCCCTTCCGCTGGCAGCACAGAACGCGCCTGAAAGCGCGCAGCACAACGGCCCGTCCCACAAAGGGGATTCCGTGGCGCTGCCATTTGCTAGATTCCGTAGCGGTCAACCGCGCAACTTCCCGCACATTCTGACGGCGATGCGCGGCACAATAGATCCAGTCCAGGTCTCATTGGTGCCGGTACGCGCGCCGCCTCCCGCTACAGTTAGCGGCCCAAAATCGCAGCACTTTAGTGCCAGCCAGTAGCGACGGCTCCTTTCTTCACATCCGGCGGAACCACACTCCGCAACCGATTCCGGCGCGCCAAGTTGTCCTTAGTCCAGATCGCGGCAGTCACGCCGAAGGAAAACCCCGCAGAGATGGCGCCGGTCGCTCCGGAGCAAGGCAAATCCTGGAAACAGCGACGGCACCGCAACGCCGCACGTTCTCGCTACACCTACCAGCGCATGATGGTCCCGGACCGCCAACAAGATGACATAACCATACATAACTACAGGTTGTCAGAGCGCGTCACTTGTAAGCCAAGACGAAGTAGGCCCCCAATTCCTCATCGAGGCTTTTACGAACCGCCGGGGACCTCGTTTTCGCCATATACTCTTCACGCATCTCAATCAAACGGATCACATCGGCCGATGCAATGCCATAAAGTGGACTCTTCAACGCCGATTCCAGCACATCCCCCAATCGATCCACCGACAAATAGGTGGTTGTTGGCTCTATTACCACCTCATGTCGAACATATCCTGCAGCCGCAAGAATATTTCGGCAGCGTTCTGGCGTGCCCGTGTCTCGGCCGATCACGGCCACTTCGATGCCATGCGAAGCAGCGACGGTACGAAGCAAACGACCCGTTGCGTGGGAGTCCTCTGCCCAGCAATTGAAGACAAGCCGACCACCTTGCCGAAGAAGCAGTTGCCAATGGCGCAATGCTCCCGCCACATCGGCCATATACGGCAGGGCGTTGCAGCAGGTTACGAGGTCGAAACTGCTTTCCGGGTAATCCACGTCCTCGGCGTCTGCCTGCACGAGTTCAATGTTGCTTAGCCCCACAGCCATGACCGCTGCTTTGGCTTGCTTCAACATACCGGGCGAAATGTCCACGCCCACCACGGTACCCTGCTCCCCGACGAGGCGGGCAGCAGGTATCGATACGAAACCAGTTCCGGTCGCTATATCCAATACTCGTTCGTCCGGCTGAGGTCTTGCGAGCCGGAGAACACGTTCGGCCATCCGCGCGTGCAGCCCGCTGTGGCTGTAGTTGGAGCGCGCATTGAAGAATTCAGCAACCGCTTCCTTGTACCCATCTAGAATTAATGATCCCGCCACTTCCCGACTCCTTTCACGTGACAGATTGTTCGTGTGAATATCCTTTGGATAACGGCCGAAACAACCCGCCGGAACGTCGCAGGTGTCAATGGTTGCATTTGCGGA
>JAPTTX010000035.1:0-6243 GCA_028068195.1 Gammaproteobacteria bacterium | reverse complement strand
CGTCAACCACCGCCGGCTATCTGCGCAACCCCGCTGCCACCGCCGCACTGATCCGTGACGGATGGATGGAGTCGGGCGATCTCGCCTATATTGCCAGCGGGGATATCTTTCTCACTGGCCGCAGCAAGGACATCATCATCCGCGCCGGACGCAACATCTACCCGCAGGAACTCGAAAATGCGATCGGAAATCTGCCCGGGGTACGGCGGGGCTGCGTGGTGGCCTTCGGCAGTCACGACCGCCTCAGCGGCACGGAGCGGCTCATCATCGTTGCCGAGACGAAGCTTGAGGACGACGGACGTCGGGCCGTACTGCAGCGTCAGATCGAGGACCTTGCAGCGTCTCTGCTTGATACCCCGGCTGACGACGTGATCCTGGCACCTGCACATACCGTCCTCAAGACCTCCAGTGGCAAGATACGGCGCTCGGCGTCCCGGCAGCTCTACGAAAGCGGACGCCTGGGCGCGCATCCGCCGCCAGTATGGTGGCAGGCGGCACGCCTGTACTGGGCCAGCCTCGGCGGACGCTTTCGCCGCACTGCGACGGAAGCCGCGGCACTGCTGTACGCCGCCAGCTGGTGGGCTCTTCTGTGCACGTACGGGTTTGTCGCCTGGACACTGGTCGCGACGCTGCCGGGGCGCGAGCGGCGCTGGGGCGCGGTGCACACAATCGCCCGGCTGTTTCTGCGCTCGGCTGCGATTCCGTTCCGGGAAACCGGCATCGAACATATTCCGCGGCAAGGCGCGGTGCTGACGGCTAATCATTCCAGCTATTTCGATGGTGTGGTGCTGGCGGCACTTCTGCGACACTGCCCGACTTTCATCGCCAAGCGCGAACTCACCACGCAGTTTGTAGCCGGGACATTCCTGCGCCGCCTCGGCGCGCTGTTTGCCGACCGCGCGCAGCCGAGCGAAGGAGTCCAGAGCAGCACCGCCGCGCTGGCTGCCGCGCGCTCCGGACAGACGCTGGTGTTCTTTCCCGAAGGCACGCTGACACGCATGCCAGGCGTATTGCCGTTCCATATGGGTGCCTTCTACGTTGCCGCGCTATCCGGCAGTCCGGTCGTGCCGATTGCAATCCGCGGCACCCGTTCCGTCCTGCGGGGAGACCAGTGGTTTCCGCGCCATGCCGCAATCGAGGTCGACGTGGCGCCGGCGATCAGCGCCGCCGGCGATGACTGGACGGCGGTAGTGAAACTGCGCGACGCGGCCAGAGACGAGATACTGCGCCGCACCGGCGAGCCGGACCTGTATGCCCAGAACATGGCGCTTTCTCCTCACTCTGCTCCGCCCCGATGATCATCAGGCCTGCTGCCACAGGACAGGCATCGTTCCTGCAAACCGCTTTGCCGGGACCGGGACCCGGAAGAACCGATCAGGCCGGCTGGGAGGTGCTGTCGATAGTCTGTCATGCGGACCCGTTTCAGGCACAATGCTGCGGACAGGAACCGCGACGGAGGACGCAGTGAAGGTCACGTGGCCGTGCTGATCCAGCGTTACAGACTCGCACAGACTGCGTCCTGCACAGCCCTCCCGGGACGATGGGTCGGCAGAAACGGCCGGGTGATCGTACAATTTGGGCAAGACCGGATCCGGCTCGGCGGAAGCGCGGCCACTGGCATTGAAGGCATGCTGAAATCGGAATCACTTCACCTATCGCGAGGAAACGAGTGAACACCGTCACACTAAAGGGAAGCTGTCTGTGCGGCTCCATCCATTACGAAGTCACCGGGAATCCGGCGGCGTTCTATCACTGCCATTGCAAGCGCTGCCGAAAATCTACCGGCACCGGACACGCTTCCAACATCCTGATGAAGGAAGCCACGCTGGTGTTTACCTGCGGAGAACCGCTGCTCAGAAAGTACAAGATCCCGGAAGCCAAGCGATTCGCCAGGCAGTTTTGCGCCCATTGCGGGAGCCAGGTGGCCCGCCACGTACCGGAAATTGCGGCCGTGGTGATCCCCGCTGGATCGCTTGAAAGCGATGCGCCCCTCAATCCGCAGGCCAGGATATTCTGGGATTCCAGGGCAGAGTGGTCATGTGGAGAAGATGGGTTGCCGCGATTTCCGGGGTATCCGGACTGAACCATCCGGCATGCCGGGCACTTTGCCCGATCCATTCCGACTGCACCCGCCACCCAGAACACGAGGCGACGGGCGGTGCCGGCATCAGCTGTTGCGGTTGATCCAGGCCGCCTCGCCGCCGCGCAGGAACCAGTAATTGTCGATATGGTGCTGCTTCAGGTAATACTGCACAAAAGGCACTTCCTTCCCGACCTTGTCGTAGATGAACAGCGTCCTATGCTCACGCTCGGCGCGATCGAGAAAATAGTCAAAGCGGGTCTGGTCGTCCAGGCTCACATAATGTTCGCGCCCGGGGAAAAGGCTCACGTCGCGGGTCACGAAGTCGCGGATGTCCAAGATGAAACAGTGACATGGCTTCTCGTTGAGAAGCATGTCGAATGATTTCGGCGCCAGTGTATGCGCCAGGAATTCCTTGCGCGGAATAAGTCCGTTTTCGGGCATAGGCGAGCGGCCAAACAGGGTGGTGAGTTCCGGATGCGCCTTGGCCCAAACCAGAATTCCGGAATCGTATTCATAAACGTTTTTCACCCCCATCTTCATCGCCTTGAAGGTCGCCTGATAGGACTTGGGACACAGAATGCCATTGCAGTAGAACACAATCGGCTTGTTCCCGGGATTTGCCCGCAGGATTTTTCGCAGGTCCTTGTCAAAGGTGAACTGCATGTGCGAGTTCACATGATCAACCGAATCGAGCAGCGCTCCCTTGACGCGCAGGGCTTCCCATTCAAGTTTGGTGCGGGCATCGATCACGATGGCATCGCGGTACAGGCTGTAGAACTGCGCGGTGGACAGGAAGTGTTCATCCGGATACTCCCACCTGAGCGGAAATTTTGAATCCGGTCCTACTACGGCGCCTGCCTGGACCGGCAGCAGAACGGACCACAACGACAGGATGGCAGTCAGCATCACGACGATTTTTCGCGGCATGACAATCTCCAGGATCGCTCGGGGCCGTTTACGGGCTGGACCAGTCGCCGATGACATGGAGGGGAAGGCGATGACAGCGACACATAGCGGCAAAACGGGCCACGATTCCGCTGGCGGCTGAGAACCGGAGATATTCCAGACAGATCCGATTTCAGAAAAAACATCGCCCCAGCCCAAGCTGCTAAAAAGCCAGCGGGTGCTGCAAACCGGCGCTACATCGGTCTCTTCCCTGCGGATTGCGTGCCCGATCGCGGTCCCACCCCTGGGACCGTGGCGCATGCAGCATGTGCTGTTCCGGACCTTTTTATAACGGCCGGTACCGCCGCGCTCTACGGCAGAACATGATCGATTCCATCCATCCGGGCACCCCTTTATGACCGGTGGTGGAACACACCCCCAAAAACCAGACCAGTCCTAGATTGTATCAATGCATACATAGCTAATATTTATAGACTACGGCGGGGAATCTGCCAACCATTAACCTGATCCAAATCAGCAAATTCCTACATATCGCGCCCCGGCGGCAATGGACTCGACTGCACGAAGCGACCAACCTTTTGAAGTGGCTCAAGGAATGTCCGGGACGGCGGTCGCCGCTATCCTCAATCGGGCGATCGCGCGCCCTCGATGAATGGGCCTACCGACGTAGCGTGACACGAGACTTCATCCGGCCCGGAAAGCCCGTGGAACACGGCTTTATCGAATCCTTCAACGGCAGACTGCGGGACGAATGTCTCAATGCCAACCAGTTCTTGTCGATCGACGAGGCCAGGAGCCAAATCGAAGCGTGGCGGACCGATTACAATCATCATCGGCCACACCGTTCACTCGGGCACCTGACCCCCAGTGAATATCTCAAACGGTCAGTCACGGAGGATGCAAGGCCCGCTTTTTCCAGCTCTGACCGGACCTGAACCGGGACTCATCTCACCGCTATCTTGCTGCAGTTGCCATGAACGCCTGGGCAACCAATACGGCGCATTCAGTGAGCTCGACCAGCGCGCCAGCCGTGTCGCCCGTCATCCCGTCGATTCTCCGGATCATCCAGGCCCGCAGACCAATAAATAGAAGAGCCGCTGCCGAAAGAGGCCATATGGCCGCCCGACCACCCAGAAGTGCCATGACCGCCACCGCGCTTGCCACGACCACAATCGTCGCGCGACGGGGCAGATTCCTGGCCAGCGCCGCGCCGATGCCGCTGGGGCGGACGTATGGTGTCGTCAGGAAAAGCACCAGCACAGCGGTGCGTCCGATGATCGGCGCGAGAAGGAGTGCTGCCGCGTCGTTCTGAGTGAGCAGTTCCTTGAGTGCCGCAAACTTGATGAGAAGCACCAGCACAAGGGCGACGACCGCTGCCGGGCCGCTACATGGGTCCTTCATGATGGCAAGCGTGCGTTCGCGGCTGCCCAGCCCGCCAACCCAGGCATCAGCAGTATCGGCCAGCCCATCCAGGTGCAGCGCCCCTGTGAGCACGACCCAGACTGCGAGGATCAGTGCGGCGCGCAGTTCAGAATCAACGTGGCTGGTCAATCCGGTTGCGGCCCACAACAGCATGCCGATGATCAGTCCGACCACTGGATAGAACAGCACCGACCGTTCTACGTTATGCCCGGTTTCGGCACCCGATGACGGCAGCGGCAGACGCGTAAGAAATCGCACGGCGATGAGGAAAGAGCGCCACATCTATAGCCGCCCGGCATGGAAGACCAGACTCGCGATTACCGTGCCCGGTGGCTCCTCCCATACCCGCACCCGGCTGAGTGCGGCATGCGGCAGTTCCAGACGCGAATGCATCCGCGGGGCAAGATCCAGGACTCGGCCAAGGATCGCCCGTATCGGACCCCCATGCGCAATCAACAGAATGTGATTGTCCGCAACACATGCACAGAGAGCTGTCCAGCTTTCCAGCACCCGGCGCTGAAAGCTCTCGAACGGTTCGCCGCCCGGCGGCGGATAAGCAGCAGGGTCTGACCAGAACTGCGGGGGAACCCCGGAATCAGCAGCGCACAGCTGCCCGGCGTCCAGCCCTTCCCATTCGCCGAAGTTCATTTCCCGCAGCCGGTCATCGATTGCGAGCGGCAGGTCATGAAGGCGCGCCAGCACGCCCGCAAATTCCGCGCATCTCCGGAGCGGTGAACTCACGATCCGTGACCAGGGACGGAAAGACCCGACCGCCGCCCGCATCTGCTCCCAACCCAATGCAGACAGAGCATCGTCGCGGGAGCCACGCAGGCATGCGCCACCTTCTGTTTCGCCATGACGGAGCAGATCGATCAGCATGCCAGGTTCCGAGTCATGCCTGGATTTTTTCCGCAACGCCGGCCTCGGTGAAGGTGGCCATGCCGTTGTGCAGCGCGCAGGCCATGCGCAGCAGAGGTACCGTCGCTGCAGCGCCGCTCCCCTCCCCCAGCCTCATGCCCAACCGCAGCAGCGGCTCGGCGTGCAGCGCTTCAAGCACGAACTTATGGCCGGGTTCTGCTGAACCGTGCGAATACACAAGCCATTGCGCTGCCTGCGGACAAAGCTCGACCACGAGCAGCGCCGCAGTGCTGGCAATGAATCCGTCAACCAGTACTGGCAGTCCGATCTGGGCACTGGCCAGGTACGCGCCCGCGAGCGCTGCAATTTCGAATCCGCCGAGGCAGCGCAAGATTTCCAGGGGATCGCGCAGGGCCTCACGATGCCGGGCCAGCGCGCGCCGGATTATGTCGGCCTTGCGACCCATACCGGCCGGATCGAGGCCGGTTCCGGGACCAACGAGGCTGTCTACGGGCAAATCAAGCACCGCACAGGCGATGGCGGTGGCTGCTGTTGTGTTTCCTATTCCCATCTCGCCGCCAATCAGGAGATCAGCCCCCTGCATCGCAGCGCGTTCTGCCGCCTGCCGACCGATTTCGAGGGCCCGCGCAAGCTGATCTGCAGTCATTGCCGGCACCCGGGTGAAATTAGCGGTGCCCGGGCCAAGCATTGCTGCCAGCACACCGTCCAGAGGACCGGGATCGGTCACCGTACCGAGGTTGATGACTTCAAGGCTCGCACCGAGTTCGCGCGCAAGGACGGCGATTGCCGCTCCTCCACGGGAAAAATTGCGTATCATTTCCGTGGTTACCGACTGCGGAAACGCAGACACCCCTTCCTCCGCGACACCGTGATCGGCGGCAAATATTACGATGTGCGGTTTCGCAATTTCCGGCCGAGACCGTCCCTGCATGGCAGCGAACCGGATCGCGAGT
>JAPTTX010000061.1:0-6251 GCA_028068195.1 Gammaproteobacteria bacterium | reverse complement strand
GTTACACGTTTCCCGATACGGCGGGTTTAAGCCTGTATTTGGATGACAACGCAGTACCTGATCCCACCCAGCCACGCGGCTTGCGTGGAATGCGCGCGGCACAATGCACCGTTGCGCTCTGGGAATTCAGCGCCGCCCGCGTACAGCCGGCAGCTGCCGTTGCGACTCCTGGGGCCCCGCTGTGGCTCCTGCATGACATTTTTCTAACACACGTTCAGGCCGGATTTTTGCCATTTAGCAAAAATAAACGATATTTCTTGCCACCGCTGTCCGGTTAAATTGAAGGGTGAATCGTTGTAAGCCATGAGTGACAAGGGTTTCCGAGCGATGAGGGGTGTCTCCGATTTGAAATCGAAACAGGGGTTCCCGCAGAATTCCGGGCTTTGGCCCGAAGACTGCCATGAACACCGGCAAGACGCTGTTCGCCCAGATCATGGACTTCCTGCCGTGGAAGACCTTTCATCGGATCGTGGCCTGTCATGGTGGCGACAAGGGGGTGCGGGTGCGGACGCTGACCTGCGCGGAACAATTCCGGGCGATGGCCTTTGCGCAACTGACCTACCGGGAGATTCTGCGGGATATCGAAGCCTGCCTGCTGGCCCAGGCGGCCAAGCTATACCACATGGGGTTTCGCGAACCGGTGGCCAGATCGACGTTGGCGGACGCGAACGAATCGCACGACCGGCGCATCTGGGAGACGTTTGCCGAGCGACTGATCATTCAGGCTCGCCAACTGTAGCTCAGCGAGGACCTGGGGCTCGATCTGTCGAACACCGTCTATGCCTTGGATTCGACAACCATCGACCTGTGCCTGTCGGTGTTTCCGTGGGCGCACTTTCGCGCCACCAAGGCCGCTGTGAAGATGCATACGCTGCTCGACCTCAAAGGCAGCATTCCGAGTTTCATCCACGTTTCCGACGGCAAGCTCCACGACGTGCATGCCCTCGACCTAATGGAAACGGAGGCCGGGGCATTCTTCGTCACGCGGGCCAAGTCGAACATGAAGTGGCATCGTGTCTATTCGATGCCAACCGACCGGACTGCCGGCATCATCTGCGATCAGCGCATCGCACTGGACAGCTTCTACACGCAGCAGGATTACCCCGCCCAGTTGCGCCGCGTTCGCTTCAACAATCCCGAGACCGGCAAGACACTCCTCTTCCTCACCAACCAGATGACCTTGCCGGCCGCCACCATCTGCGCGCTCTACAAAAACCGCTGGCAGGTGGAATTGTTCTTCAAGTGGATCAAGCAGCATCTGCGGATCAAAAGGTTCTTCGGTACACCCGAGAATGCGGTCAAAACGCAAATCTGGATCGTGGTATCGGCCTATGTGCTCGTCGCCACCGTCAAGAAGAAGCTGCAACTGGACGCCTCGCTCTACACTTTGCCACAGATCTTGTCGGTCACCCTTTTCGAGAAAATGCCCTTGCAGCAAGCCTTCCCAGCCAGCGAGTGCATTTCTCAAGGGGACGCACCGTACAACCGACTGAATTTATTCGCGATTTAACCGGACAGCAGTGATTTCTTGCCTCAAAATAATGAGCAACGGCACGACTCCAGCTTGTTGGCTTTGGATCGATTTTTATTTCGGCTCGAAATTTCGAGCACGGACTGGGATTGCAAATCCCCCAAACCATCCGACACAATGGCCAAACCTTACGCGTGGAACAGGCTATCCAAGAAGGAGAACTTCTTGTCTCAAACAGCGACTGCAAGCCTCGGGGAACGTGAAGCGCTCTCCGAAATCTTCTTGCTTTTTTCGGCGTTGTTCGACGGACCGCCGCCGGCTCCGATAGTCCCGAAGCTGCTCATGGAAACCTTTCCTGAATTGCGGAAAGCCGTGGGGCCGACGCAGCTTCGGGAGGCTATTGATCCAGCCGACTTCGCTACGGAATATGAGCCCTTGTTTCTCATCCCCGATGCCATGAATCCGCTCAGTCTCTATAGCAATCACTACACTATCAGCGCGGAAGGCGCGGGGAAGGATCTCGCCGCGGAATTGGCGGTGCTGGCGGCGGCCCTGCAAGCGCCCTGGCAAAAATCCGAATTCGTCCCTGGCCGGGCCTACCCGGTCACCCCCGATCACCTGAGCGTCGAGTTCGGGTTGCTGTCCGTTCTGGTCCTGAGAAATCCCGCCGCCGAAATCGGGGGTAAATCGGTCTTCGCCTGGGCTGATCAGATAGCCAGGGAGATCACACAGACGCTCGAACAGCTGCATCAGATCCTGCAGGCACTTCCGCGAAGGCATCCGGCTTACGAAACCGTCATTGGGCTTGCGCTTGCCTATATGCAGACCTATGTGCAGGTGGAATTTTCGACGTTACCGTGATCCGGCTCAATTTTTGCGGATAAAGAACTCCCAGCCCTTCGGGTGGACGGTCACGGTCTGCAGCAACGAATAGCCGGTGGTGCGGCACCATGTGCCCACTTCATCCTTCGAGGCGGTACAATTGCTGACCAATTTCATGATCTCGCCAGGCCGCATCCCGTCGAGGATTCTTTTTGCCTCCACGACCGGTCCTGGGCAATGCAGGCCGCGCACATCCAGCGAAACATTGGCCACGATCGGCGCCCGCTTTCCCTTGCGAATGTAATAGTTGTTTGCCTTTATCTCATCGTCCATACCGATATCCAGGACCTCATTGCCGGTCGACTTTGCCCACACAAACAGATCATCCCGCGTACCGGGACAATCCGAGATCAGCAGCAGCACCTCGCCGGGGTTAAGATCGTCCAGCACGCTTCGGGCGCCGAGCAGGGTGTGCGGGCACTTCAGCCCGGTGAGATTCAAAGTGATGTCAGCGGTAATGGGCATGGTTAGAGTGTTCGTCATAGCTTTTGATCAAATCTCAATAGAAAAAACTGATCAGTGAAAATTTCAACCATCATATCGTGGAATACTCATATTCCGCCTGATATCCGCGCTCGTGGCGCCTACGGAGCCATCGGGCGCAGCGCAGTCTGGTTCTTAACGAGCCCCAGCACCAGTCGCGCAAGCACTTTGGCCTGGGCCCCGGTCGCCTGGCCTGGCGGCATGGGAATCTGGCCCCAGCTGCCGACTCCGCCTTGGGCGATGCGGCGCGTCAACAGCGTCAGCGCCTTGGGACCGGGCTGAAATTTCTGCGCGACCGCCACCCCCGCCGGTCCCACGACTTTATGACCCACCGCATGACACGCCATGCACGCCAGATTGTTCGACCACACATAGCGCAGAAGCCTTTGGGCGGCGAGCGGATTGGCGCCCGAGGCGGCATCGGCGAACCGAGCCAGCCCACCCGAAAGTACCGCTACGATGATGATCCCCGTCAGCCACTGATCTCTCTTCATGGTTATCTCCAAGCCAATCGGACCGGAATTCGACGATGCAGCCCTTGCCACAAAAAAACGGGGGAGGTCCATTCCCCCTGCAAATTCACTTCCTGGGAGGAGGAAACATGCGTTATCCTAAAGACAAACGGCTGAAATATTTTGACGCATGAAAAAAATCGTCGACTTTTTTTCCGGCAGGAATATATTGGGTGAAGTAATCTCTATAGAGTCGATAATTGGTGTCAGCACATCGGGTCAACCTAGTCCCATCGGCGCCATAAATGACGAAAATCCGCACGCGTGATTCGGCCATGACTCCTAAATCGTCGGGAAAGTTTATCGATCTGTGCAAGATAAACATTCCCTGCGAACGGTGCAGCGCCCGGTATCTCTGCTTCCTGTCCGACCACCTCCCGAACACCCGCGGTAATGGGAACGAGAACCAGGTCACGCCGACGGTCCGCCATCCTCACTATGACCGCGGACATAGCGTCTTTCGCGCCGGAGACACCTTGCAGGCCCTCTACGTGATCCGCTCCGGAACCCTTAAAACCGCGATGTTCGACGGGGACGGCGAAGAACGGATCCTCGGTTTCTATCTGCCGGGCGAGATGGTAGGACTCGAGGCTTTGGGTAGCGGCAGCCATTCCTGCTTCGGGGAGGTAACGGAGCGCGCAAGCCTGTGTGCGATTCCGCTCCATCGATTAAAAGACGTATTGTGCGTGCCTCGGGTGCACTACGAGGTATTGCGCGCAATGGGAGAGGAAATCCATCGTCGTGAAAAGCAGCAAGTCTATCTGGCTTATGGCGCCGAAAAGCGGATGGCCACCTTTCTTCTGTGCCTTTCGGTCCGCTTGCGCAAGCTCGGGTACGAGGTGCGGGGATTTCGATTGAGCATGTCGCGCCAGGATATCGCCAATTACCTGGGCCTATCGCTGGCAACCACAAGCCGCCTCCTCCATCAGCTGCAGACGGAAAGCAGGATCCAAGTTCAAAACCGCTTCGTGGATATCCTCGATATGGAGTGGCTAAAGCATACGGCGGGAGAATGTTTGTTGGGTGATTGTTAGAGGTGAAGGCGCTTCCGGGCACTGCCGAACGGCATCATGACAGCTGCATGCAAAACGAAGCTTTGTCCACATAAGGACGATGACCGGACACCTGCCTATAATCTGCGCGCAATAGCTTGCGCACGCCTATGGTGCGGCACACGCATTTATGGGGCAACCTTGGGGGCAAACGCCGTGCACCATCCCTGCGGACTGATGGCACCTTCCACAATCATGCACGCTCCCATCACCGCAGGCATCGAACCCGGAATGAAGTTTACGCAGCCCGCGCAATATTCGTCACCCTTCGGATGGTCCTGATATCGCACCCGCGCCTTTGAGATCAGGTGCGCAATTTTAGGGAAAAACACTGCCACCATGACCGCTGCCAAGACGATCATCCCCGCACTCTTTAGCGCGGCACGCCGGGAGATTTTATCCTTGGTTCCGCTCATTGTTTTCCTCAGTATATCCCATCGCCTTTCATTGCTGCTTACTGCCAGTGATTCGATTGTGCGCCGGCCCTCGCGATGCGCGACCGGACATCCAAGTCGCACTCGCGCACTCGGTCTCGGCGCACTCGTTGTGCCTGCGCATCCGCTGTGGCACGCCGCGGCCGCCCTGCTCATCGAGCGGCACGCATTTCCGATGCGCGCCAGACGCTCGATACGCAATGGCTCAACGGCGTCTCGGCTGTCCTTGCAGGCGGCCTTCGGCCACCCGCCCGGACCCTACGCCTACCGCGGACTACGCGCCCGCGCTTCGCTCTCCCTGGCGCGCAGCGTATGAAGCAGAGCACAGCGCCATCCATCCAGGACACGCAATCCCGACCATCGCCCGTCAGTTTCCGGGAAGCCTTGCGCTTCTGGCTCAAGCTTGGTTTTATCAGCTTCGGTGGCCCAGCCGGGCAGATTGCGATCATGCACCAGGAACTGGTCGAGAACCGGCGCTGGATTTCCGAGCGGCGCTTTCTGCACGCACTGAACTTCTGCATGATGTTGCCCGGCCCGGAAGCGCAGCAGTTGACGGTCTACATCGGCTGGCTGTTGCACCGCGCCCGCGGCGGGATTGTGGCGGGTACGCTGTTCGTGCTGCCGTCGCTGCTGATCCTGATTTCATTGTCCTGGATTTACATCGCCTTTGGGAACACGCCGCTGGTAGCAGGGCTGTTCTATGGCATCAAACCTGCGGTCACGGCCATCGTCGTGCAGGCCGTATTTCGTATCGGCTCGCGCGCACTCCGCAACAGTGTGCTGTGGGCTATTGCCGCAGCCTCTTTCGTGGCGATATTCGGGTTGAACGTGCCTTTTCCGGCCATTGTCGCCGGCGCGGCACTGATTGGCTATCTCGGCGGACGCTTCGCGCCGGACAAGTTCAGGACGGGCGGCAGCCATGGCTCCGCCGCCAAATCGTTTGGCCCAGCCCTGACCGACGACGATACCCCGACACCGGAGCATGCGCGTTTTCACTGGTCGGGCCTGATTCGGGTGGCAACGGTGGGCGCTGCGCTGTGGCTGATTCCGATGGGCGCGCTGATGACCCGATTTGGATGGACGGGCATGCTCACGCAAATGGGCTGGTTCTTTACCAAAGCGGCGCTACTCACCTTTGGCGGCGCCTACGCTGTGCTGCCCTATGTAGTGCAGGGCGCAGTGAATCATTACGGCTGGATCTCGCCGACGCAGATGATCGACGGGCTCGGGCTGGGTGAAACTACTCCCGGTCCGCTCATCATGATAGTTGCCTTCGTCGCCTTCGTCGGTGGCTATACCCATGCCGTGCTGGGTGCGGACGAGATGTTTCTGGGCGGAGCTCTGGCGGCAGTACTGGTGACCTGGTTCACTTTCCTGCCCTGTTTCATTTTCATTCTCTCCGGCGGCCCGCTGGTGG
>JAPTTX010000063.1:0-6270 GCA_028068195.1 Gammaproteobacteria bacterium | reverse complement strand
TGTCCAAAATTTCATTGATGCTGCATATGTTCAAGGTTACGTGCCTCAGAGCTACATCGGACAAACTTTATTCCCGCGCACCACCGCCGAATCCGCAGCCGGCGTGACGCCGACGAATTATGCGTATGCGCCGGGAATCGTAGATCGGTATGGCACTAATACGACGCCCGGAACAACTAGCATGAGCGCGGCAATAATTGCAGCAAATGCGCAGGCGGCCTCTGGTGGTCCTCCGGTGGTTTTCTACAACGGTACTTATCTGGATTCAACTGGAGTGACGGTATCTGCCCCCGTTGTTTTTGAATCAGGCGCAATCCTTAAGCCGGGCGCTTCTATCACTACAACGATCAATGCTCCTATTACGGCAGGTCCAGTGAAAATATTTGATGTATCAGCCTCCAGTTCTTTGGTGACTGGGAAAGTAGTTCCGGTAAATGCGGATGGGCGGATCTATACTGAGTGGTTCGGCGCTGAGGGCAACGGCACAACAGATGATTCTGTTGCATTTCAAGCAACAGCCGCCCTGGCTGCTGCATCAGGATACATTGGAATACAACTTTTAGCTAAAACCTATGTTTTGACCACGACGATCTATGCGGGAGGCAGTAATTCCCAAAGCTACGAGGCCCCTTCATGGTTTGGGATAGAAAAACGCGAAACTACGCTTAGCTATTCTTCGATTGCGAGCGGAAGCGGTGCATTCTTTTTCCGAGGCGGATCGGGCCGCTTATGTGGCGCACGAGTGGAAGATATTGGCTTTGTTGGAAACTCCACGTCTTATGGCATCGTATTTTCCGGACAATGTGGCATGCGCGCCGTGCGCTGTTTATTCGATACAAATTCCGAAGGTGTGCGCTTTTGGAATAATGAATCCGGGTCATTTACGGAATATTGTGTGGCCGATAATTGCGAGTTTACTATCAACTGCGCGACTGCGGCTCATTATGTGGTTGGTTCTGGTTCCAACAGTTTTAATGGGTCGGGATTTGCTAATCGCTGTCTTCTGAACCAAAATGGGGGCAGCGCACTTCTGATTGACTCAGGCGCCAAGGTTTACAATGCGCCGCTTGATCTTCAAGTGTGGTCGCAAGCTGCAAACACGGCAATAGTGGAAAACAATGCCTCTATTTCTGCGACATTCGCCGGTCAGATAACCCTAGAGCCAAGTTCTACATACAATGTTTCTTTGGGTTCCGGAACTGGCCAATATGTACTGTTTAGCGGACCAATTCTCAGTAACAATCAGAGTGTGGTTGCGGGTAATTTTATTCAGTGTCGAGCGGCGGTGTTGAATACGGATGGATCGAGCACGCCAGTGTTTCCGCGCTGCTCTTATCAGGCAAACGTTACGACTGGGGCCAATACACTGGGGTCCAATTTCCCAGAACAGCATCGTATGGTTTATATCCGATTTCAAGATACCGGATACGATTATAGATATCTGCTTGACGTGGACTCTTCTGGAAGTGGTGCTGCGGGTTATGTTGAGACGATTGCATCCATAAGCTCTCTAAACACCGCTGGATACGGAGCGCCTACATTCACAGTTTCCACTTCAGGAGAATTGATTGCCACTAACTCCGGATGGCCGGCGTCGGGCGTGATTGCGTATTACAGCGAGAACTCCTTTGCTCCTGGCGTTTCAGGCTCGACTTCCCAGCAATTTTAGCTGACATACATGAACACCCAAATCCAAGAAGATATACTTCCCGCTACAGAGGTGCCGCGCGATATGACACCCATACCCGTGAGCGGATGGCTCGGCTTTCTCTCAGCCTCGGCTGCATCACTGCGTTTTCAATTTTCTGGAGATAACCGTGGATAGACCCATCATTTACACCCAAGAGAATATCCGGGGTTACGACATCGCGAAGGGGTGGCAGGATGCGCTCAAGGATGCCGGGAAAGAAGCGCAAGGCATTCTGGGGGGCACCACGACGGTCGCGGCGGGCCTCGTTGCAACGCCTACGAGTCCGGCGTCTCTCAGCGTCAATATCGGCACCGGCTCGATTTTCGAGATTTCCACGCTCGATTCATCTGCTGCCGGTGATTTGCCGGTCGATGGCGGGTCGTACTTCATGCAAGGCGTTTTGTGGAGCACGCAAGCGGTCGCGCTCTCGACATCCGCGCTTGCCTCCGGGCAGTCCCAGTATGCTTTGATCCAGGCGACTTTCGGGTTCGTGGATGTGGTGCGCGCGGGAGATCCTAATGCGGGCGTTCTTCCGTTCTACAACTCAGCGAACCCATCCGTGCCGTTGCAGGGGCAAGGAGGGTCGGGCGCGGTTCTCAATACGGAGCGCACCGCTACCGTCGTACTGAGCGTCGTATATGGAACGCCCGCCACCACGGGTTCCGAGGTGCCGCCCAATGCAGCAGCCAATAACATCGGTCTTTACCTGATCGATCTCACGTACGGACAGACGACGATCGTAGCGGGGAACATCCTCGTTGCAGGCCCGAGCGTGGGTACCGGTGTGCCGAGTAATTACCCGTACGCGCCATTCCTGGCAGGACTGCTCAATTCGCACCACAGTGGAAACCCTGGACAGGCGCCTAAGATTCAGCTTGCCGCTGAAGTTCAGGGGATACTGCCCACGGGGAACCTTCCTTTTACGGTTTTATCTGGAAGCTTCCAGGCCACGCTCACGGGTTTTACGGCAGCAGTAACCACCAATGTGTTTTGGCAACAAATTGGTTCCATGGTGATGTGGAAAATCGGGTTGGCTACGGGAACAAGTAATTCCACGGCGTTTGGGATGACAGGTGTCCCGGCTGCATTGTTGCCGGCAACAAGCACTGTTGTACCTATGGGGTATACTTTTGAAGATAACGGATCGAGTGTGTACGGAGATGTTTCATTTGGTGATGGTGGTGGCCAACCTGTATTCACCAAGGCGGGGTCAACCTTGTGGACGGCATCTGGAACTAAAGGCATAGCTGCTAACGTAAATATTTGCTACTCGTTGTTCACTTCATTCTAATGCAGGATGTGCACTCCAATGGAAGAATTTGTGACCACATCACGTACATTCCACGCGATGCTACCTAACTCCCAGGCTTGGATGATCCAAGGTTTCGCATGATGCGCGCACAAGTACCGTGTCACGGCGAAATGGACCAGGGCTATCGCGGCAAAGTATGCAGCGGTGCTTCGGACGGACGGCTCACGTCCGATCGCCCAGGCCGATTCGGCTTCGAATGCGTGCGGCGTGTTCGGGATGTTGGCGGTTTGAAGACCATCCACCGCATGGAGTGCGAGGAACGCGGTCTCTTCGATCTGGACGCTTCTTGGGAGCGCGGCGCAGCCTGTGAGGGTAGAGAGCAGTATAATCATGAGCAGGATTGGGTTCGCACGTTTCATTTCAAGGTTCCTTAAAAGACTATTTAAGGGTACTTTATCATGAACCGCAGAATCGGCAAGTTTTGTTTTTCTTCTGCGGCGCAGTTCCTGCGCAGCGCTTTCATCGTCACCCAAAGCGCTTCGGCGCAAAACGCCGAGAACCTACAATGAGCGTCGAACTTCAAACCGAAATCATCCCGGCTACCGAGGCACCGAGAGACATGTCTAACAAAAATATGGAGTTCAACGGACTGCCCAGGTGGGTATGGGTCGTCGTGGCGCTGGTGGCGAGTGAAGCCGCGTGGATCGCCAAAACGGTTATCTACGGCAGCCGGCAGAGCGCGGTGACGGCCACGGAGATTCGTCAGTTGCAGAAGGGGCAAACGTCGCTCACCTCGAGCCTCACGACGCTGGACACCGACGTACAGGCCCTCAACGTGAACGTCGCGGTGCTGACGCAGCAGATCCGGGACACACGCAGGTCCCGCAATGATGGCGAGGTACGACCATGACGATCGGAATGGACCGTTGTAACCCCTGGGACTTACTGCCCGAACATATCCCTTGGTTCGGACTCGACGCGGCGCAGCCTGACGAGGGGCCGCTTGAATTCGTGAACCTCGTCGATGGCATCCGCGCCGGCATTTTGCTCTGCTACACCTACCAGCGTCGCGCATGGAATGAGCCGCGTCCGTTCGTCGAGCATTTCGCGCCACCGCCCGAGAATCCGACCGAAATCTACATCGCCAATGTGTGCGCGTGGACTGGATTCACGCAGTTTCAAGATTTGGACTTCCACGATCCCGACGTGCTGACTCGCTGGGCGCGCGCGGTATGGCGGCAGGAACAGGGCGCGGCGGCCGACATCATCACGACAGCGGATATCCTCGCCGCAAAAGCTATGGCGGACGCCGCATGAAACGGCGCGCCGCTCGTGGCGCGAAACTTGCCGAATAGGACCCGCTGACTTACCCTAGGAGCAACCGATGAAACTCGACCCGCAGAAAACCACCGGCATCGTGACCGGCATGTACCTCGCGCAGATCGTGTGCTGGGCAGCCGGGTACTTCTGGCACATCGGCGTGCCGACGCAGATTGAGACCGCACTCGGAATTGTTCTTTCGACCGTTCTCGCTCACATCCCGCTATTCGCAAACCCTACGCAGGCGGCATGACCGCCAGAGGTAACGTAATGTCTACTCCGAATCCGCTGACTCCAATTGAACAGGCCGCTATCCCGTCCGCTGTGGCCCTCCTGCAGGCCGTGCAGGCGTTCATTGGCAATATGGGCACCGATCCCGCCCAGTGGACACTGAAGTTCCCCGGCGCGCTCGTGACGCTGCAGGGCGCAGTGATGCTTCAGGCTCCGTTGCTGGCGAATGCCGAAGGCGCGGCCGTGTCCGCTCAGGCGAATTCGACCGTCGCGGGCTGGATCACGAAGCTCAAGGCCGCAGAGACGTCGAAGGCATAAATGGACGCGAAGCGCTACCACATCGTCGCCCTGCTGCTGTGCGCTCTTGCGCCAGCAGTGGCGGCGGCCAGTACGCCCCCGCGCGCTGAGCTGCAAAAAGCATGGGATGCATGCACTGCGGTGGCCGCAAACAGCGGGCACGGCAGACTCAGCACGGATGCAACTGATTGGCCGCGCGGCTTCAAGGGTTGCGCGGTGGTCGTGAGCGACATGGATGCTCGTGAAGCCGCAGAAGCCAAGCATGCTTGGGCGCAGTGGGTCGCCAAGCACGCCGCTGATCAGGAGTTGATCCGCAAGGTGGCAGGAGAGATGGTGTGTACCCGGGAAGTCCGGGCAGCAACACGGAAAGTTGAGGCTGCTCAGCGTGCGTTTCTGGGAGCGCTTCAGGAAAATGCGCCTGCATGGAGGATTTCCGAGCTTTACCTCGCCGAGCGCGAAGCCTACGACACGTGGGCATCCGATAGCGCTAGCGCCCTCGGGGCCGGCGCTCCCGTTCAGGAAACGCCACTCCTGAGCACATTCAACTGGCGCCAGTTCAAGCGACAATGCGCAACGGCGACAAAGCGGGCTGCGCACGGCACCCCATGAAATACGGCCGCCTCCCCCGTGCCATCAACCCGGCGATCCCGCACTGGTCGGCGCTTCGGTTGCAGCCGGGAATTACTCTCCCGGCTGCGCCCGCGTCGATCAGCTACGTGCGCGGGATTCCAGGCATCGGCATGTTCGGCAATGATCGCTGGGGGTGCTGTGCGTTCGCAGCCGCCGCACACTACATTCAGGTCTGGGCGTGGAACGCGACGGGCAAGATGCCAGCCATTACTACGGACCAGGTATTGCAGGGCTACTCCGAAGTCACCGGATTCGACATCAATGCCGGCCCTCCCGGCCAGAATCCGACCGACCGCGGCACCGTCCTGCAGGACATGCTGGCATGGTGGCTCAATAAGGGCTTCCCCCTGGCGGACGGTACACGGCACAAGATCCGCGCCTACTTCGAACTCGATCCGCGCCAGCCCACCGACCTCAACCTCGCCACGGCCGAATGCGGGGCCGTTCTCTGCGGGATCAACGTACCGGCCTACCTTCAGCAGCTCGAGGCGCCTGGGTCATTGTGGACGCTCCAGAGTGCCAATGCGCAGATCGTCGGCGGTCACGCGATCACGTCCGCCGGCTATGCGGCCACGGGTGACCGTGAGGTCGAGACTTGGGGCAGCACGGACTACGCCATGACGGCAGGATTCGTCGAAGCCGAGATGCCGGAGTGCTACGGCATCGTGAGCGACGAGTTCATGCAGGCGACAGGCAAGACGCCCTATGGGCTGCCGCTCGCGGTCTGGGAGCAGCAGATGTCCGCCCTGGGAGCGCCCGCGTGAAGAAGGGTCCGGGCTCACAGTGGAATATCGAGGTGCTCTCCTCGATCTGTGAGTGCCTCACCCCCGAAGCCGCGCGGCGCCATCGC
>JAPTTX010000052.1:0-28905 GCA_028068195.1 Gammaproteobacteria bacterium | reverse complement strand
GCAGCGCGCACCGCATCAACCACTGGCCGCCGGTAGCGCTCGCCGTGGGCTAGAATCGCCCAGGCGATGCGGGCATTTTTATTGGCCAGGGCCACTGCCTAAGATATTGTTTTATATGGTGCCCGGGGCCGGACTCGAACCGGCACGGCCTTGCGGCCGAGGGATTTTAAGTCCCTTGCGTCTACCAATTCCGCCACTCGGGCCAAAGATACATCCAAGGCATTTTTGTTGTGCCGACCGACTCAGATCACCTGCCCAGCAAGCCTCAACCAGGAAATCGGATTCGGCGCCGCAGACGATGGGTTGCACTTTGCCGGTATTCGCGCTGCCGTCCTGTTCGTGGCACGCTTTGCTGTCACGGCGGCTTCGCTGATCCTGTTCCCAGGCACTATCTTACTCCAGCACACCGGCGGACAGTACCCGACCGGCCTAGGCTGTCAGACGCCGTACGTGCTTGTTTTTCCAGGGGAACATTGGACAGCACGGGATCACAGGGTAGGAACCCTGCGCCGCGGACACTATTCCGCCGGCACCGTACGGGAATCGCCTCAGGAAGGCGCCGCCCACCAGGAAGCGACCCGGGGCGGCCCACCGGCCTTAACTGCGACTGCGCCCCAATTCGCAGTATTTCGCGGGAAGAAGCCTGCGCAGTGAGGCATCCGGGTCATTGACCGCTTGCAGCCGGGCACTTCGCAGGCAATTGACCCAAACGAACCAGGCGCTCCGCAGCGGTAACCCCATCAGATCGATGATTGTATGGTCGTGCGCAGCAACCCACTGCGAATGGGTCTCGTCAGGCGCGGTGCCTGCAGACAGACGCCTTGGGGTTGTCCAGGCAGCGGCTGTCCTTCACCGGCGTTGGAAGCGGATTGATATACCGGTATCCTTTCGACTCCAGATATATGATTTCTGCGAACCCAGCCGGAATCACCGTTATGAAACCGTCAATGTCTCTCGCCCGGAAACCCGCGGCATGCATCGCATTGTTGCACATGCGGAATTCCACTCCCTTGTGGGCCAGGCTAGCCATTTCGTCGACAATCGGCTGATACTTGACGTAATTCTCCTTGGCGAAAGCCCGTATTTCCGCGCCGTGCAACACCACGACGGTCTTGCCGGGAACAACCCTGTTCACGTTCGTGATGAAGTTGTAGAGCGCGTACAACTCCTGAGGCTTGTTGTAATTGACGTCGTAGACACGATTGATGCTCGGATACGGATGCATATCCTTTTTCGCCGTACCGTATGGCTCGAGATAGTTGCTTTGCGCGGCGTACGCACTGCCGAACAGCAGCATTCCAGCGACAGCGAGACTTACGGAGCAAATCTTCATAATTGTTATTCTCCTCTTCCCATTTCCCGGGCTCTCCTCTCTCCCCGGCCCGCTCTGCACATTACACGCCCGATAACGGTCGTGTCAGTGACATTGGCTACACAGGGGGTTTGCGCATCCATGAACTGAGTGCGTCCGGCGATACCAACTCAATCTGTCCGCGAAACAGCCGAATGCAGCCCCTGTGTTCGAATGTCTTGAGCAGACGACTGAGCACTTCGCGTGTGGTACCTAGCTCTCTGGCAAGTTCCTGATGGGTAATTTTGAGCCGATTGGCATTGGTTTCGCCAAAACGCTGTCCTAGCAGACACGCCAAACGCAGATCGAGGCCCTGAAAAGCAATCTGCTCGACCAGTTGCATCACGTCACCCAGTCGACGTGAAAGCGCAAACAACACCGCTGTCCTGAATGCTTCCGATTCCGCAAGCGCCCTCTGGAAATGAGCCTGAGGAATACTGACAACGCTCACCTCGTCCTCGGCAACCGCGCAGGCGGTATACGGGATACCCTGCATGAGATGGGTCAACGTCAACACGCAGATCTCTCCGCCATAAAGTCGGTACAGCAGGATTTCCCGCCCGTTCTCTGCCGTTTCATATATGCGAATGGTACCTCTGACCACCAGCAGAAAATCAAGACACGGCTGACCCTTGCGCACAACGACAGTCCCGGCCGCAATGTCCAGACAACGTCCGGCCTGGACCGCCTCCCACCAGCTTGGATCCTGAATCTGACTGAACATCGGAAACGCGGAGAGCTGCTCAACCATGGAACCGGCAGATGACCCTGTGACTCGCTGTTCCGGCATTGTCATAAGCTCCGAATTGCTGTCGCGTACTGCCACGCTTCGGCATGGCGCACCTGTCGCATCACCAGATGCCTGCACCCGGTTTTCCTGCAAGAGATCCTCGAACTGCACGTGATGCGGGGCGTCGGCACCGTATGAATCCGCTTGCGCCGTCCCCGACGCCTTTCGCGCCAGGTCCACAAGTCCCAGGACTCCGGAGGCGGACAGCCACGAAGCCGGAGTGATCGGAACCGGCGCGGGTTCGAAGGCCGTAATCGCGGCCCCGCCGCCGTCCTGGCTGTTGAAGCCAATGAAGGTCGCGGTTCCGAAACGGGCGCGGGCGGTGGCATCGGTGCGTATGAAGAAAGAGCGCGAGGTCTGCCCCGGAGGAATAGGAATTGAGAGATGACCGAAGATGCTGCTGCCCGCGCCTGGGACCGATCGTCTAAAGGCACGGCCACATCCTTGAGGACGGTGCCAGCCAGGACCCAGTCACGCGTCCCACTCCGCTGCCGCAGCGAACCCGCAAAGATCGGGCTGGTGAGCGCGCTCACAGCCACCAGCACCACAGCCGGGCGCCCCCACGAAGCCAGCCTGCTCGCAGCATCGCAGCCCGCCGTCGGCAGGTCATCCTGGCCGTCCTGCTGCCTCCCAGTTGACGTGTGCGCATGGCGCCTCCCCCTGGCGTTGCTGCCAGCTCTTTAATAATATGATTATATTTGCCTATCTTATATTTTTTATTCGGCGAATCCGACGCTGGCGGCTTATCGCGAACCAACGCCTTGTATTCTAGTCATCCCTCCTGGCGCCCGTCTGTGACAATGCGCACACAGCGCGATCCGTCGTGCCGCGCCATGCGCGGAACTTCGGCATGGCCGGATCCAACGGGTGAGAATCCCGGCGCCAGGCGCTAGATGGCCTGCCCCGCTGCCGGAACCGGAGCGCGCCCAGCACGCGCAAACGTCCTGACAATAGGGAATATTTCCGCCGCAACAGGAGTCTAGGGGTGGAGCGGCTTGTTGTGCCTGCCGATATGCGATGCCGTATGTCGATACCAAGCCGCCGTACCTGAAGACCACAATTATTAATTTCACAGATATGAGGAATGGAGAATCATGAAAATGCGTCATGTCCTGCCTTTGCTGGGCGCCGCGCTGCTCACCGTGGCAACAGCCAACATCCCGGCTTTTGCTGCAAACGATTTTGAACCGTACGGGACTGCGATCGATCACAGCCATATCAAGTACGACGGGCTGAAGGTCGTTATGGATGCAGGTGGATCGACCCCGGCCGACACGGCTTTCCAGGCGATGGTGGCCGAACGCATTATGCAAATGCCTCACGCCAAGCTCATCATGGTCATCCAGGGGCCCGTGATCAAACTCTTTTCCAAGCAGGCCTACATGGAACACCAGGGCCTCGTGGAACGTATCGCGGCACTCAGAAACAAGGGCGTGAAAATAGAATTCTGCGGTAATTCCGTGCACGCCGCCGGACTCAAGCCGTCCGACATGATCGGCATCGGGACGGTCGTGCCCGGCGCCTATCCGGCGCTCGCCGACGCCGAACTCCACGGTTATGCCCTGATCAAACCTATGCGGCTCCTGCCCCCGCCCAAGGCCATGAAACGGTGAGGTCTTGAGCCCTCCCCGTCCTATCCGGCTCTCCGCCGGGTAGGACGGGAGGATCTTGTCCGCGGCGAATCCGGATTGCCGGATTCGGCCCGGATCCCGGTCTCCGCCGACGCCACCGCCCTTCGACGCTTTAGTTTGGAACCGTGTTTCCGGCCAGTGCGCAGACCCGGACAATCATCCCAGGATCACCCGGAATTCCATATGGGATCCCGGGTATATCGATCGGGAGAAGCGGCCGGACCGGTCTACGGACGACCCGGCATCCTGCCTGCTAAGATACATCGGCGTGACGCCGCCGATAGCGGGGTTCGCGCAGGTTGCGCGCAGGCGCAGCTCCGATTCCTTCGATCGCCGGTAACCTATGACCAGCACCGTGAAGAAAGCCTCGCGCATTCCGCACTCACCGGTCGCCAGACGGCGTGGTGAGCCGTACGCAGGATTTGCGCTTTTCGACACCGCGATCGGCCGGTGCGGCATCGCCTGGAGCAGGCACGGCATTGTCTGCGTCCAGCTGCCGGAGACGAGAGAGACCGAGTTGCGCGCCGGACTGCTGCGGAAGTATCCCGACATGCGCGAAGCCACGCCTCCGCGTGAGGTGCGACGCGCCATCGCCGGCATTGCCGCCCTGCTGCGCGGCGAGCAAGACCCATTGTCCGGAATTCGGCTCGACATGGAACAGGTGTCGCCATTCCACCGACGTGTCTACGAGACAGCCCGCACCATTGCACCCGGAAGCACGCGTTCGTATGGTGACATCGCCGCAATGCTCGGTTCGCCGCGTGCGGCACGCGCAGTAGGGCAGGCGCTCGGACGCAACCCCTTTGCCATCATCGTACCCTGCCATCGCGTTCTGGCTGCTGATGGCAGAATCGGCGGCTTTTCCGCGAGCGGCGGGATTGCATCAAAGTTCCGGCTCCTGGCCATTGAGGCGGAACGGCTGGATCGGCATGCGGCAAATCCGGACCGCCACGGCGGATTGCAGTTCAATCCGAATATCGCAATCAGACATCTGCGCCGCGCCGATCCGGTCCTCGCACGGCTTATTGATTCCGCCGGACCCTTTCGGATGCGTCCGAAAGGAACAAGCAGCGTCTTTGCGGCGCTCGCCGAAGCTATCGTCCACCAGCAGCTTTCCGGCAAGGCCGCGGTGACCATCTACGCGCGCCTGTGCGCGTTGTTTCCGCGCGGACATGAAGGACTTACGTGCAGGCATATCCTCGGCGCCCCGGACCGGAAGCTGCGCAGCGCCGGTCTATCGCAGCAAAAAATCCTCTCGCTGCGCGATCTCGCACGACAAACAGCTGCTGGCGGCATTCCGACGTTCACCGAGATTCAAGCTCTGGACGACGATGCGATCGTGCAAGCCCTTACGCAGGTCCGGGGCATCGGGAGATGGACGGCGGAGATGCTACTTATCTTCCGCCTAGGCCGGCCGGACGTACTGCCGCTCGACGACTACGGTATACGCCATGGCTATTCGGTCGCGTTCCGCAAGCCTGCGTTACCGAGCCGCGCAGACCTCGCCAAGCGCGGCGAGCGATGGAGGCCTTATCGAACCGTCGCCAGCTGGTATCTGTGGCGCGCGGTCGATCTTGCCCGGAACGGAACTTGATTCGAAATGGCGGACGTTTCCGACCACGAGATGCCCCTTGAATCGGTACAGACCGGCTGCCTGCTCCGGGACCAGCCGTTCGAACAGTGTCGGCGCAGTAGCAGACGAGGCATCCGGATACTACCGGTGGGCCGGGAACTCGCATTGTCAGGGCAGCCGCCCATCGCGGTCTCATTAAACCGGCCACTCGGAGGGGCGGATCGTTGTTCGGCGCACTATCCGCTCAGGATAGATGATCCCGGCATGTCCGGAAGTACCACCGTCCGGCAACTACTCGAATCTTCATGCCTGGCGTCTTATGATCCAGTGGTGGACGCCAGTGCTTGAATGACTTCCATCAGCTGTTCATCGCTCACGCGCGTACCTTGGTCAAAGATCCTGCGGATTCGGCCCTTGCCGTCAACGATCTCGATGGCATCGTTATGGATGATGTCATAGCGCGGTCTGGCCTTTTCCGCGAGAGGATTAGGCAGCGCGAGCTCGAGGTGGCCCGGTGCCCCGGAGACCGCAGCCTCGCCCCCGCGCTCCCTGGGCACACGCTCGAACGCCACGTGAAAGCCCTGGCGAACGATACGCTCAATGTCTGCAACGCTGCCTGTCAGAAACTGCAGACCCACCGTCCTGGGATTCCAGCCATATTCCTGGAGAAAAGCCCGCATCTGGGTAATTCCGGTCTGCCAGGGGTTAACATTGAAGGCAACAAAGACCACCTTGTCCCCAAGGCCAGCGGTGCGAAGCTGGGCAGAGAAATTGGCGAGATTGACGGCGAGCAGCGGGCAGAAATCGCTGCAGTAAGGATCGAGAAAAGTGACGACCTGTATTTTCCCCCGGAATGCCCGGGAATTCACTTTCTCGCCGAGCTGATTGGTTAGCTCGTAGCTTGGGGCTTGCCCCAGCACCGGAAGCCGCGCGCCCCGGTGGCGTGCGCCACCGTCCCACCCCAGCATGTAGCCGCCAACACCCGCGATGACGGCCACGAGCAGGATCACGAGGCTGAGGAGCAGGGATCTGAGGGCAGACCGACGCGGCGCCTCCGTGCCATCCATCTCAGCGCCTGTTTTCCGGTCGTTCATGAATCTTCCCCACCGCGATCAGCCGTGGCACAGCTCTGCACCCGCATGGCCCGCCATTATAGCGGCCACGCGGGACGCGGGACAGGTACCCGACACCCCTTCGGCTTCGAACAACGCGCTGCGAAGCGCATCCGGCTGAAATCGACATTTCGGTGCTCCAGCGATTACCGCTTCGTACGCGGTCGCTACTCCGGTCTGCCGTGGAGGGCGGGTCAGGCACAGCCACACTGGCTGCCGGAACCTGCGGAACTGCCAAGGGCGCGCAGAATGAAGGCCGCATGTCCTTGCCCGCAAGAAGCGACAATCCCTCATCCGTGCGGAAAAGCCATGCCGGAATCGAGGTATTTTTGAAAGAGATCGGCGGATGGTTGCGCGTAGTCGAGGCGTGGATGCTGCGGTGAACCGGTCCCACGTCTCCACTTCGATGGTATTTGCCATTCGGTCGGCCTGTTCCAACCTTTGCGCCTTGCAGGCCTCACCAAGGTGGAGGCTATTGGCCAACCGCTTGCCGGCCGCGTCACGGCGGTCGCAGGGTCGATTTCAGGCTTAGGTTCGGATCGATGTCCAGGGCGGGCAGCTATTTCGTGCCACCGGAGCGGTACTTGAGCCGCCACACCCCTTGCCGGCGGCAGGGGGCAGCTAAGAACAGGTCACACTCGTCGAACCGTTTGACGGGCTTCCTGCCGGGCTTGGCGGTGCGGATTGCGGTTTCGGTCGGAAGCATGGGGAGTAATCACCGCACCGGGCGCCGGGATAATCCCCATCGTTACCTCTATCGAGTACCGGATACTCGGATGATGCGCCCCCTCATCCGATGATACTCCACGTAAAAACAACGTATTAAGGGATCCTGGGAAGTTGCGGGATACTGCCGGACTATTAAATGGAGGCTGGGGTCGGAATCGAACCGGCGTCCACGGCTTTGCAGGCCGCTGCATAACCACTCTGCCACCCAGCCGGGAACACCTGGAGAAACAGGGAAAGGACCTCTTCCCTTGCTGCGAAAAATGGAGCGGGAAACGAGATTCGAACTCGCGACCCCAACCTTGGCAAGGTTGTGCTCTACCACTGAGCTATTCCCGCACACCTGGCGGCCGCACTCCCTCCTGACAGCCCGGAGCCGGCGGCAAGGGTGGGTATTGTAAACACGGTCACCGGGCTGTCAAGCCGGGAAACTGCCCCCGGGGTTTCATGGGATTCAGGACCCTCCGGAACTGCGCGTAAGACTCGGCCATGCCGCCTTGAGATATACCGCCATGGACCACAGGGTCAGGGCTGCAGCCAGATATAGCAGCATTTCTCCCACCAGGAACACCGGCACGCCCCAAAGGGGCTTGCGATAGATCATGAAGGGAATCGCTACCATTTGACCGATTGTTTTGAGTTTACCGACAACCGATACCGCAACCCGCGCCCTGCGGCCCAGCTCCGCCATCCATTCACGCAGGGCCGAAACCGTGATTTCCCTGCCTATGATGATGATCACGACAAGCGTGAACAATCTGACGCTCATTACATGCGCCTGAACGCGCGGGTCGGTGGCCAGCAGCACAAGCGCACTGACAACCATGAGCTTGTCCGCCACCGGGTCGAGAAAGGCGCCGAATGCCGACATCTGATCGAGGCGCCGGGCCAGATAACCATCCAGCCAATCGGTGAGTGCGGCCAGCACGAACAGCACGGTGGCCGCGGGCGGCGCCCAGGAGTATGGAAGATAATAAGCGAGGATAAACACCGGGATCAGCACGATCCGCAGCAGCGTCAGAACATTGGGGGTATTCCAGTGCAACGGCGATGTCCCGGGTTAGCGCAAGACTGTCATGGGCCGTCTGCCCTGCCCACAAAGCCCAGGACCCGGAGATACTTCACGGCGGCCTCTGCAATCATGCCTCTTTCGCCCCGTTATCATGAAACATTTCATATATACGCCGCGCCAGGCCCGGACTGATGCCCGGCACCCGCACCAGGTCTTCGATACCCGCGCGCGCAACTTCCTGCAATCCACCGAGGTTCCTGAGAAGCGCCTGTCGGCGCTTGTTGCCGATGCCCGGGATGCTCTCTAGCGTGGACGTATTCCGCGCCCGGCCTCGTCTCTGCCGATGCCCGGTAATTGCGAAACGGTGGGCCTCGTCGCGGATCTGCTGTATCAAATGCAGGGCCGACGAATGCGCTGGCAGTATAGTCGCGCCGCGCCGGCCGGACAAGAACAGCTGTTCGCGCCCCGGCTTGCGCTCGCGCCCCTTGGCAACAGCGACCAGTCTCACGCTGGCCATCGAGAGCTCGCGCATGGCTGCCTGCGCTGCGCCCAGTTGCCCCTTGCCGCCATCGATCAGAACCAGATCCGGCAGGCGCCCGCCGTCTTCCTCATTGTGCTCCAGCGCCCGCCGGTAACGGCGCGTGAGGGCCTGTGCAATCGCCGCGTAGTCGTCTCCGGCCGCGACATTCTCGATGTTGAAGCGGCGATAGTCCGACTTGAGCGGCCCGTCCGGCGTGAACACCACACAGCTGGCAACGGTAGCCTCGCCCATAGTATGGCTGATATCGAAGCATTCGATCCGCTCCGGCAGTGCGTCCAGCGCCAGCGCCTCCTGCAGCGCTTCGAAACGGCGATGCAGGCTCGCCTGGTCGCTCAGGAAGCGGCGCAGGCCATCGCGCGCGTTGAGCTCGGCCAGCCGGACCCAGCGCCTGTGCAACCCGCGCGGATTCGCTATGACCTGCACCGCGTGACCAGACTCCTGGGCGAAGGCGGCTTCCAGAAGTCCGCGATCGGTGACCGGACGGTTCAGATAGATAGCCGCCGGAACGGGTTTGCCCAGATAGTACTGCGGCAAGAAAGCGTCCAGGATGGCTTGCGGGTCCGTCTCGCCCCCGATTTTCGGAAAGAAATTCTTGTTCCCCAAATTGCGTCCGCTGCGGATGAAGGTGACCACGACGCAGGCAGCGTCCTGGTCCGCGACCACGGCCAGCACGTCGGCATCTCCGCTCTCGCCGCTCACGGCCTGACGCTCCTGGATCCGGCGCAATGCCGCAATCCGGTCCCGGTAGCGTGCCGCGAGTTCGTATTCCTGCCGCTGCGATGCCTCCTCCATCCGCGCAACCATCTCCCCGATCAGGGTCTGGCTCTCGCCCTCGAGAAACAGTGCGGCATGGCGGACGTCTTCGGCATAGGCCACGGCATCGATATAGCCAACGCATGGCGCGGAACAGCGCTTGATCTGGTACTGCAGACAGGGCCGCGAGCGGTTGCGGAAAAAACTGTCTTCGCACTGTCGCACCGGGAACACCTTCTGCAAGAGATTGAGGCTCTCGCGCACACTGAAGGCCGACGGAAATGGGCCGAAGTAACGCCCCTTCTCACGCTTCGCGCCGCGGTGAAACGCCAGACGCGGAAAAAGATGATCGGATAAGAAGATGTACGGATAGCTCTTGTCATCGCGCAGGACGATATTGTAGCGAGGCCGCAGCGACTTGATCAGGTTGTTCTCGAGCAGCAGCGCTTCGCTCTCGGTGTGGGTGACCGTCACCTCCATGCCGTGAACCAGCCGCATCATGACTTGAGTACGCGTTGGAAGACCGGTGGCACGAAAGTAGCTGGAGACCCGCCGACGCAGGTTGCGCGCCTTTCCTACATACAGCACTTCCCCGCGCGCACCCAGCATGCGGTATACCCCGGGCGCCGCCGAAAGCGCTTTCACGAAGGCACTGGAATTAAACGAAGTCATCGCTTCCCTGGCCGTCCGCTGCCACCCGCTGCAGACCCGGCCTTCAGCAGGCCGGCCGCCGTGCGGACGACACGCTCGAACATCCCGGTGGTCAGCCGGCGCGTCTGCGTGTTGTAGCGGCTGCAGTGGTAGGAATCAAGCAGCCAGCCGCCACCCGGAAGTCCGTGCTGGCTCCCATGAGCAAAGGGGTAGACCCCCGGCCGCAGGTCCAGGGCCCGGATGACAGCGCCGTGGGCGACCCTCCCCAGAGCCAGCACCACCGGCGCGGGCGGCAGCTTCTGCAGCTCGCACTGCAGATACCGGTTGCAGGTCCGCACCTCGTCCGGTGCGGGCTTATTGGCCGGCGGCAGGCATTTGACCGCATTGGTAATGCGGCAGTCGTGCAGCACCAGTCCGTCCGCCGCCGAAACCGATTCGGGGCGGCTGGCAAAACCGAACTTGTGCAGCGTCCGGTACAGCAGGATGCCAGCATAGTCTCCGGTAAACGGCCGGCCGGTCCGGTTTGCCCCATGTAAGCCTGGAGCCAGACCGACGACGAGCAGGTGCGCCGCCGGGTCGCCGAATGGCGGGACCGGATGGGCATGGTATCCGGGATGCCTGCTCCGTACCGACGCCAGATGGTGCGCCAGGCGCGGACACAAGACACAGCGGGTCGAAAATCGTGTCAAGTCTGCTATCAAGAAAGTGCGCGTAGGTACGCACGGTTCTTTTCCTGCCCCGACGCGTCATGCTGACCACATTCGTATCTGACAGGCGTGACTTTCCCGGCTACGGCAGAGACGGTCTCTGCCGTAGCGCCGCCATTGCTGGACGGACTCGCCATGGGTAGGGCAGTTGCGGTTGCCAGCCGTTGCGAGTTGAGCGCCGCGCTCACGTAGCGGTCATGGTGTGTTCCGCATTGCGGACACGTCCATTTCCGATCCTTGAGCGTCAGCGATTCGTTTTCGACGAGCTCCACGGTCGCCAGTCCTTTCACTGCAACGAATTCTTCCCGCACCTTGCGCTGATTCGCCAAGTCATGCTTCTGCACGGCACGGGACACGCGGCAGTATGCGGCCAGCCGCGTCGGCTCTGATGCCGCCTTCCGCAGGCCGATGAACTCGCGGATCTGCGCTTCGGTGTACAGGCGTCGGTTGCTGTCCGTCCTCGCCACTGGCGTCAACCGGCCGTCGCGCTCCCACGTTGTAGCGTATTGACCGAAATCCCCAGCAGCTTCGCCGCCCTGCCTGTGCTCATCGGGTTTTCCACGAGACAATAATACATTATCGCGCACTATTACCTTCATCCGGGTCCCGCTTCTGCCGCACTCTCCCGGAAACTGACCACTGCGGGCGCGCCGATCCGGTACACCAGCCTTGATCACGGTCGCAGGGTCCGGGCAGCAGCTGACCGGCGATAGCTCAGGCGGCTTCGGTGAACATACCGGCCGTCAATTTGAAATCACCTGACAAGTATTATATATGTTATTGTTTTAATATATATAACAACGCGATTCCGATAGTCGTGACGTATCGGCCAGACCGTCCGCCTCCGCGCCCGGCGGAGACCGATGGGCTCCGGCTTTTGTCCCGGTCTAGAACGACTCGTGCAGTCCCACAACGATGCCGTTGGGCATGAAGCTCAGTATAAACGGGGTCTTGCGATCGGCCGCATAGATGCCCCACGCCGTCCCGAGCGCCCACCCGGCCAGGACGTCGGTCTGCCAGTGCCCCCACTCCTTCATGCGCGCTTCCGCATCGTACAGGGGCAGCGCCTCGAGTGACCAGATCCAGGGATACTGGTGCCGGTACGCCATGATGAACGGAGTCACGAAGCTTGCCTGCAGGGTCACCTCTCCGCTCGGGAAGCTTTGCGCGTGCGATCCCTGAAACCAACGGTTCGGATTGTCTGTCTGGGCGGGACGCAGGCGACCGAAGGCATATTTCATCACCTGTGCGGATATCAGCGCACTGCCCACCGATGCGTCCAGGGACTGCCAGAATGTCCGGCCCAACTTGCTCTTGCCGCCCAGCCACAAGGCACCGCCCACCTCCAGAAGGACCACGCCCCTTTCGAGGGCCAGCGAGTACTTGCGCGCATAGATGCCGGAGCTGTCATAACCCAGGCGATAATCGATGCCGAGCGGCCCTCCGGCGGCTGCCGCGAGTCGCGACAGCGCCAGCCCCAGCACCAGAACGCCGAGGGCGAGCGCCCTCCGTTCCGGGCTACGGGTCGGCATTTTCAAGAAAGCAAACGGCCAGTTCGCCATGCTACCTCCCGAGTTAGACGCGGCCTACGTACCGAGCCGCCGAAACCCGACCGGAGGTCAGCTGCCGCCGGTCAGGTCATCCGGTAATTGCTATGCAATTGCTGGTCAGATTCGCACGCCGCACAACAGTTCCACGGCCATACGCCAATTTGGCGACAACCCTGCGCAAATGCTTCTGAAGAGCAACGCCATCGGCATGACCGGCACGCTCTTCGTGGTGGCGGGCGCCCGGCCGCAGTGCCGCGGTACCGGGCGTGTCTCCGGAATCCTATTTCGGGATGTTGGTGCCGGTAAATATTTCGACCACTTCTCGCTGCAAGCGCTGCGTGACCGTCTTCCAGTCGTGGGGCGCGAGATCGCTTTCAGTGATGCCGAACAGGTAATTGTTCAGGTTAAAATCCTTCAGCATCATCTTGGTATGAAATATGTTTTCCTGATAGACGTTGACATCGATGGCCTGATAACGGCCGAGCGTGGCCCGGTCGATGAAGTTCTGCACCGAGTTGATCTTGTGGTCGATGTAATGCTTGACACCGCGCACGTCACGCGTGAACCCGCGCACCCGGTAATCGATGATGACGACGTCGGACTCGAAGGTATGGATCAGGTAATTCAGGGCGCGCAGCGGTGAAATGCGTCCGCAGGTCGATACGTCGATGTCGGCACGGAAGCTGCTGATGCCGTTATCCGGATGGCTCTCCGGATAGGTATGCACCGTGATATGGCTCTTATCGAGATGTGCCACCACTGCGTCCGGCAGCGGGCCGGGCGCCTCGGGATTGAGCGGCTCCTCCGCGATCGGCAGTTCCGAAATGAGCATCGTCACGCTCGCCCCTTCCGGATCGTAGTCCTGGTGGGCTATGTTGAGGATATTCGCCCCAATGATCCGCGCCACTTCCGTCAGGATGTCGGTCAGACGCTCCGCGTTGTACGCCTCGTCAATGTATGAAATGTATTCGCGTTGCGCCTTCTCACTGTGCGCATAGCATATGTCATAGATGTTGAAGCTCAGGGTCTTGGTCAGATTGTTGAAGCTCTCGAGCTTGAGCTTCCTGAGCGGTTGAATCAGATCAGCCAACGCTTACATCCTCCGGATAATACGACCAAACGCACATCATAATGCGCTTTGTAGGCCAGAACACCGCGTAATGCAATACTGCTGGTCATGTGATGCTGCGAACCATGCGCAGTGCCTGCCGGTAGCGCTCGTCGCTTTCCAGGTCCCTGCGGCTATAGGAATGCCGTCCGTGCATGCGCACCAGTCTCAGATGGGATACCGGGTTGTCATACACCCCCAGTCCGTCGAGGACCCGGGCGGCCGAGTGCGGATCATTACAGACCAGCACCATGTCACATCCCGCTCCGAGGGCTGCCTGCGCCCCGGCTAGCACGTCACCGGCCACCTTGGCGCCCTCCATGGAAAGATCGTCACTGAAAATCACCCCCTGGAACTCAAGACGCCGACGCAACACGTCTTTCAACCAGAACCCGGAAAATCCCGCCGGGAGCGCATCCACGCGCGGATAGACGACGTGCGCCGGCATGATGCCCGCCAGTCCGTAATGGATCATGCGCGCAAAAGGCAGCACATCCTCGGCAAAAATATCCTCGAATAGTCGTTCGTCCCTTGGCACCGCCACATGGGAATCGGCTTCGACACCTCCGTGCCCCGGAAAGTGCTTGCCGGTAGCCGCCATGCCGGCACGCGCCATGCCGATCATATAGGCATGGGCGATATCAGCCACCACCTCGGGATCGGAGTGAAAGGCGCGGTCGCCGATTACGCGGCTCAGCCCACGGTCCAGGTCCAGCACGGGCGCAAAGCTGAAATCCACACCTGCCGCGCGCAGCTCGCACGCCATCAGCCAGCCACAGGCTTCCGCCAGGCGCCGGGCGCGCTGCGCGCCCTCCCCGTACAGCGCCCCGAGGCGGGCGGCCGGCGGCAGCGCCGTGAAACCCTCGCGGAATCGCTGGACACGGCCACCCTCATGGTCCACAGCCACCAGCAGACTCGGTTCCCGCAGCGCATGAATGGCCCGCACCAGTTCTTCGAGCTGAGGTGGAGAATCGTAGTTGCGGCTGAACAGGATGACGCCCCCGACCAGCGGGTGGCACAGCCGCTCGCGTTCCTCGGCACTGAGCGAGGTATCCGCGAGATCGATCATCACCGGGCCCAGGGACATGTCAGCCGTCCGCGCGGATATGCACTTTGGTGCCGGCCGGCACCCGCTCGAACAGCTCGATGATCTCGCTGTTACGCATCTTGATGCAGCCACGCGAACTCGGAATGCCCATCGGATCCTCGTCCGGACAGCCGTGGATATAGACGTAGCGGCGCATGGTATCGACACGGCCCAGGCGATTGCGGCCCGGCTCCAGGCCGCTCAGCCAGAGGATGCGCGTCAGAATCCAGTCGCGGCCCGGAAAGTCGCGGCGCAGCTGCGGGGTGTAGATCTCGCCGGTCGGTCGGCGCGAGACCAGCACCGCGCCGGCGGGCAGACCGGCGCCGATCTTGGCGCGGATGACATGCCAGCCGCGGGGCGTGCGCTCGCTCCCGTTCTCCTCGCCAACGCCCTTGCGCGCACTGGCAATACGGAACTGCATCAGCACCGCCCCCCGGGCATCGCGCAGCGTGAGCATCTGACTTGCAATTTCGACTTCAATGATCATGGACCGGCCGGTGGCGTCGCTTCGAACAGCGCCACCGATTCCACGTGCGATGTGTGGGGGAACATGTCCAGCACGCCGGCACTGGCCAGCCGGTAGCCCTTGACGTGCACCAGAACTTCGCTGTCGCGCGCCAGCGTGCCGGGATTGCACGATACGTAGACGATCCGCCGCGGCCCGGATCCGTCCGCCGGCAGCCGCTTCACCACGTCCATGGCCCCGGTGCGGGGCGGATCGAGAAGCCACTTGTCGAAACGCTCGCCGCCCCACGGAGCGGATCCGTCCTGCATATACAGGTCCGCGGCGCGGAACTCCGCGTTGGCAATGCCGTTGTGGGCGGCATTTGCCCGCGCCTGCTCGACCAGCGAGACGTCGCCCTCGATGCCCAGCACGCGGCGCACGCGGCGCGCCAGCGGCAAGGTGAAATTCCCCAGCCCGCAGAACAGGTCGAGCAAGGCTTCGTCCGCACACGGCTGGAGCAACTCGAGCGCCCGGGCGACCAGGGCCTGATTGATCCCGGCATTGACCTGGATGAAATCGACAGGCCGGAAACGCAGTTCGATATCCTGGTCCGGCAGGCGGTAGGCAAGTGCTGCGTCCTGCGGCCACAGGGGCGCGACGGAAGCCGGACCGCCGGGCTGCAGGTAGACCTGCGCCGAGTGCCGTTGTCCGAACTCAAGCAGCTGCGCCAGATCGTCTCCAGTCAGCGGCTCGAGGTGTCGGAAGACGAGCGCCAGAGACGGCGCGGAGCCGACCGGATCGCCGACCGCCACTTCGATCTGCGGCATGCGCTCCGGACGCGACAGACGGGCGATCAGGGCACGAAGCTCTGGCAGCAATGCCGACACGCCCTCATCCAGGACCTCGCAGGATTCCAGCGGCGTGATGAAGGTGTGGCGCTTCTCGCGAAACCCCACCAGGACTCCGCCCTTCTTGGGCACCACACGCACGCCGAGGCGGGCCTTGCGCCGGTAGCCCCATACCGGCCCATGCAGCGGGGGCAACCACGCGGCGGGGTGCACCTTGCCGATATGCGCCAGGCTGTCGCGCAACACCTGCTGCTTTTCCCGCAGCTGGGCTTCGGGGCGCAGATGCTGCAGGCTGCATCCGCCGCAGACGCCGAAATAGCGGCAGCGGGGCGCCACCCGGTCGGGGGACGGCACCAGGATTTCGAGCACGCCGCCGGTATCGTAATTTCGCTTCTTGTTGTGATAGCGGAACCGTACCTCGTCGCCGGGTAGCGCGCCTTCGATGAATACCGTCTTTCCGGCAAGCCGGGCGACTCCGTTGCCCTCGTAGTCGAGGGATTCGATGCGGGCCACGGCGGTATCACCGTGCATGCTCGGCGGCACGGACGACGGGGCAAATGCGGCACGGCGGTTCGGCATGGCTCGGGCTACCCGGTCACGCGGCAGGCACGTGTGCAACGGCTGATGCCGCCGGGCAGAACGCGTCGCTGCGCCTCAGGCCATTACACATCAGCGCCACGCCTGCAGAAAGGCGCGCCAGTGCGGCCGGTCCTCGGAGCCCAACAGCGTACGCACGCGCTGCACCTCGGTATCCCAGGCGGCAGCGTCGAGGTTGCCCCGGATGAACTCGAACCGCAGGTACACCAGGTAGGTATTCAGCACGTCGGTCTCGCAATAGCGGCGGATCTCTTCGATTTTCCCGGCCTGAAACTGCTCCCAGACCTCGGAGCCATGCATGCCGAGCTTTCCCGGCAGTCCCAGCAGCTGGGCGATCTCGTCGAGCGGGGCCACAGCCCGTGCCTGATAGCCAGAGAGCACATCCATCAGGTCAGTATGGCGCGCATGGAAACGGCTGAGATAATTGTTCCACTTGAACTCGCGGTCATCTTCACCGGTGTCCCAGTAGCGGGGCGCGCTGATTCCATGCAGCAGCGCCCGGTAGTGCAGCACGGGCAGATCGAATCCACCGCCATTCCAGGAAACCAGCGTCGGCGTGTACTTCTCGATGCCGTCAAAAAACCGCCGGATGAGTTCCGCTTCGCCCGAATCCGGCTCACCAAGCGACCACAGCCGCAGGCTGTCGGCATGCCGCAGCACCGCCGAGATGGCGACTACGCGGTGCAGGTGATGGCGCAGAAATTCCGAGTCTCCGGTCTGTTCCCTGCGCTTGTGAAACATGACTTTAGCGACGTCGGCATCGCCCAGGCCGTCGAGCCGGTAAAGACGTCGGCCCGATTCGGTATCGGGAACGGTCTCGATGTCAAAAACCAGTATGTTCATGATCTGTCCGCACCGCCGCGGTCACCCCGAAGCCGACTCTCATCCCGGATCAGTCCGGGAACACTCCGGTCGACACATAGCGGTCGCCCCGGTCGCACACGATCGTCACCACGGTCGCATTGCGCAACTCGTCAGCCAGGCGCAGCATCGCGGCCACCGCCCCGCCCGAGGAGATTCCGCAAAAGATCCCCTCTTCGGCCGCCAGCCGGCGGGTCATCGTCTCGGCCTCCTGCTGCGATACCTCCAGCACCCGGTCAACGCGCCGCGGCTCGAATATCTTCGGCTGGTACGCCTGCGGCCAGCGGCGGATGCCCGGAATCGACGAACCTTCCGTAGGGTGGACCCCGACGATCTGGATCGCTGGATTCTGTTCCTTCAGATAGCGTGACGTGCCCATGATCGTTCCGGTGGTGCCCATCGAGCTGACCAGATGGGTGATCTCGCCCCCGGTGTCGCGCCAGATCTCGGGTCCGGTGCCGCGGTAATGCGCCTCCGGATTGTCCGGATTGGAGAACTGGTCCAGCACCCGGCCCTTGCCCTGCGTCTCCATGGTCCGCGCCAAATCGCGCGCGCCTTCCATGCCCTCGGCGCGCGAGACCAGCACGATTTCGGCACCGAACGCCTTCATGACCGCCCGCCGCTCGACGCTCATGTTTTCCGGCATGATCAGGACCATGCGGTAGCCCTTCACGGCTGCCACCATGGCCAGCGCGATGCCGGTATTGCCGCTGGTCGCTTCGATCAGCGTATCCCCGCGACGGATGTCGCCGCGCTCCTCCGCCGCCCGGATCATGTTGAGCGCCGGTCGGTCCTTGACCGATCCGGCCGGATTGTTCCCCTCGAGCTTTGCCAACAGCCGGTTGGAGCCAGGTCCGCCAAGGCGCTGCAACCGCACCAGCGGCGTATTTCCGACCAGGTCTTCAATGCTCAATGCGTTCATGGGCGCATTCTAAAGCAAACACGCCGCGGCGCGATAGGCGAACCGCGCGCGCTCCCGGCACCCGCTTGTCAGCATCCGTCCAGCGCCCACAGCTGCTTGATGACCAGCTGCAACGAGCGGCTGCCCTGGTAGACGTTGACTTCGGGCCGGTAGGCAGCCCGCACGCGTCGGCCTGGCCGCCAGTCTGCATCCGCCAAGTTGAAGGCGATGGCATCCAGGAGCGCGCCGTCGGCGTGACGCAGCACGAGCTTCAGATGCTTCTCCCCCACGACGCGTGCACCGGCAATATCGAATAGTCCGTCGAACAGAGGCTCCGGAAATCCCTGCCCCCAGGGCCCGCCCGCGCGCAGCAGTTCGGCGAGTTCGAGCGTCAGTTCCGGTCCCGCCAGCTCCCCGTCGCTGACCAGCAGCCCCTGCAGACTCTCATGATCCAAACGGCGCGCGACCTCGTCAGCAAAGACCCGGCTGAACCGTTCCAGGCACGAGCGCTCCAGCGTCAGTCCGGCGGCCATGGCATGGCCACCGAAGCGCTGCAGGAGATCCGGATGGCGGGTGGCGACGGCATCGAGAGTGTCACGGATGTGCAGTCCGGCGACGGATCGCGCGGAGCCCTTGAGTTCGGTCCCGCCGGCGGGCGCAAACGCGATGACCGGGCGATGGACTCGTTCGCGGATGCGTCCGGCCAGGATCCCGATGACGCCTTGATGCCAGGATTCGTCGAACAGACATATTCCGTGCGGCAGTTGCGCATCGAGCTCGAGCCGGCGCAGAGCGTCCAACGCCTGTGCCTGCATGCCGGCCTCGATTCCGCGCCGCTCGAGATTGAGCCGGTCGAGCTGTTGCGCCAGCTCGCGGGCACGGCCGATATCATCGGCGATGAGGCAGGCGATGCCGAGCGACATGTCCTCTAGCCGGCCGGCGGCGTTGAGCCTCGGACCAACCACGAAGCCGAGGTCGGCAGCGGTGATCATGGCCTCCCGACGGCCGCCAACTTCCAGCAGCGCGGCGATTCCCGGACAGGACTTTCCCTGGCGTATCCGCGTCAGTCCCTGGGCGACGAGTATGCGGTTGTTGTAATCCAGGGGCACAACGTCGGCGACGGTGCCCAGGGCCACGAGATCGAGAAGCTGCGCCAGGTTCGGCTCGGACAGGCCGCGGCGCAGGAACCAGCCGTCCGCACGCAGTCTGGCCCGCAAAGCCAGCATGACATAAAAAATGACACCCACTCCCGCCAGATTCTTGCTCGCAAACTTGTCCCCGGGCTGGTTGGGATTGACTATCGCATTGGCGTCCGGCAGTGAATCGCCGGCGAGATGATGATCGGTAACCAGCACCGCAATGCCGCGGCTGCGGGCCGCCTCGACCCCGGCCTGACTCGAAATGCCGTTGTCGACCGTCACGATCAGGTCCGGACGGCGGCTTGCCGCGACTTCCACGATCTCCGGCGTGAGCCCGTAGCCGTAGGCAAAGCGGTTCGGGACCAGGAAGTCCACCGCAGCCGCGCCCAGCGCCCGCAGCGCGCGCCATGCCAGCGCACAACTCGTTGCCCCGTCGGCGTCAAAATCGCCGACGATCAGGATTCGCCGCTCGCCTTCGATCGCCTGCGCCAGCAGTCCGGTGGCGGTATCGATCCCGCTGAGCCCCGACGGCGGCAACAGGCAGGCGAACGAGTGATCGAGCTCGGCCGCATCGCGCAGATCGCGGCCGCTGTACACCCGAGCCAGTACCGGATGCAGCGCGCAAAGGCTGTCCGGAATGCCCCCGCTCGGGCGACGCACCAAGTGCAGCGGCGGCGGCTGGGCGACCTGGTTTCCGCTTGTGTCAGCCATGGCGGTAGCAAGACAGCGGACCTGGGCGACGCCACCAGCGCCGCAACAAAGCCGGAGTCAGCCGCCTTCCGACTCCACCGGGGGAATACAGCGTGAGGCTCGCGATGTCTCCCGTGCGCAGCGCCCCAAACAGCGGCGAGAGCCACTGCTGCTCGAACGACTCGACGGACTGCCGCCATGCAGACCCCTCACCGTGCGGTTCGAACGCCTGGCCGGACTCGAATGCCACCAGATGGGCGCCGGCGGATCCCGCATCTCCCAGCCAGTGTGCGGCCGAACCCGGCAGACCGTGCGACGCAATGCCGGCCAGCCGCGCGAGACCGAGAGCGAGCGACCCATTACCCCATACTGCAGTCCAGGCGGAAGGTCCGGGCGGCGGCAGGGTGCCGCCGCCCCAGAACCACAGGCTGTTGACTGGTGGCCGCCCGTGCTGCTCGCGTTCGGCATTGAGCGGCGAGGCATGCAACAGCAGCTGGATCTCGGTGAGCAGCCTGTGCCAGGACCGGGCATCCGGTCCGGCCGGCAGGAAATTGCCGACATCCCGGCCCCGTACCTGTTCGAGACTGTACGTGCGCAGGCGCGCCGGCGCCGGTACCCGAAGGTACCAGTGATGCGGCTGGAGCGCCTCCAGCTGCCAGCCATCCGGGGTGAGGATCGGGGCAAGCTCCGCCACCAGGCCCCGGGACTCCTCCGCGGATAGTTGCAGGAGCTCATTCCCGCTCAAGATCAGCCCCGCACCCTGCGGATGCAGGTAAATGGGATCAGCGCAGATCCACCAGCCACCGTCACTGTTGCCGCCGTCGCCCAGACGCGCGACTGCTGCGACCGGCAAATTGCCGTCCGCTGTGGCTTGCACGCCGAACAGGGAGAAAAGCAGGCCCTCGGGCGCCGATACGCCCGATTCGCGCCCGCCGGGCTGGAGCACTTCATCGGGGACCGGCCTTGCGCGCGCCAGCAGGGTGCACAGGGCGGGTGCATGCGGAGCCGTCGCCTCCTGCGCGCCCGGGGGCAGGTCAAGGAGCCCGGGAACCATGAGAGTGAGATGTCTTTCCATGATGACGCTCCGACGGCCATCGTCCCGCCTTCGCGGCATTCCGGACTCGGCAGCGCCCGCCGGCGGATTGCAAATGCGAACCGGCGCGACGTCGCGCGAGGCAGCTAGGTGAGATTGTCCAGGATGGCGCGCTGCACCGAGCTCAGTTCGGCCGGCACCTTGATCAGGGGCCGGGTGCTCTGCCTGATCGCGATGTCGGGATCCTTCAGTCCGTGCCCGGTCAGCGTGCATACCACGCTGCTTCCCGCCGGAATTCGTCCGCTGCGCACGTCGCGCAGGGCACCAGCCAGAGAGGTCGCTGACGCCGGCTCGCAGAACACACCTTCCTTTTCGGCAAGCAGCTTTTGGGCGGCCAGGATTTCCTCGTCCTGACACTCATCAAACCAGCCACCCGACTCTCCAATGACCTTCCAGGCACTGTCCCAGGACTGGGGGTGCCCGATGCGGATTGCGGTCGCCACCGTCTCGGGATCATCCACCATATGACCGCGCAGAAACGGGGCGCTGCCAGCGGCTTGATAGCCGATCATGTGCGGACGGTTTCCAACCACTGCGCCGCCAGCGTACTGGCACTTGCCCTTGCAGAACGCGCAGGCTCCGGTGACGTGGTCCCCGGAGGCAGATGAAACCTCGCAGTAGCCGATCCAGTGCGCCGTGATGTTGCCTGCGTTTCCAACCGGCAGGCAATGGTAGTCGGGAGCGCGGCCCAGCTCTTCTATGATCTCGAACGCGGCCGTCTTCTGCCCCTGCAGCCGGTAAGGATTGATCGAATTGACAATCGTGACCGGTGCCTGCATGGCAACTTCCTTTACCAGCGCCATGCCGGCGTCGAAGTTGCCCTGGATCTGGATGACGACCGCGCCGTGGATCATGGCCTGAGCAAGCTTGCCAAGAGCGATTTTGCCTTCCGGAATCAGGACGAAACATATGATGCCGGCACGCGCCGCATAGGCTGCCGCTGCCGCGGAGGTGTTGCCGGTCGATGCGCAGATGATCGCGCGGCTGCCCTCCTCCACCGCCTTGGTCACAGCCATGGTCATCCCGCGGTCCTTGAAGGACCCGGTTGGATTGAGACCTTCGTATTTGACGTAGAAGTCCACCTTGTCACCGAGCGCCCGCGGTATGTTGCTGAGACGGATGAGCGGCGTGTTGCCCTCGCCCAGGCTGATGATGCGCGTGTCGTCGTGCACCGGCAGGCGGTCGCGGTAACGTTCGATCAGGCCAGTGTAACGTTGGTGCGTTGTCATGAGTTACTTCCAGTCTCGGTTCAGATGTTCGACGCGGATGCGCATGACCTTGCCGTTGATGGAATCCAGCGCCTCGATGCGGGCTATCGCCTGGTTCATGTTGCGCTCGAGCACGCGGTGGGCGAGCAGTATTACCGACACCTCGTGGGCGTCCGCAGCCGGCTCCTTCTGGATCATCGCCTCGATGCTGATGCCGAGATCGGCCAGGATGCGGGTAACGTCGGCCAGCACGCCAAGTTCATCCTTCGCCTGCATGCGCAGGTAGCAGGCGGTCTCCACCTCTTCCATGGGCAGAATCGCGACATCCGACAGCTGGTCCGGCTGGAATGCCAGATGCGGCACGCGGTTGGTGGGATCCGCAGTGAGTGTGCGCACCACATCGACGATATCGGCCACCACGGCCGAAGCGGTCGGCTCGGCGCCGGCGCCGGCGCCGTAATACATCGTCGGCCCCACCGCATCACCCTTCACCAGTATGGCGTTCATGACTCCGTCCACGCTTGCGATCAGGCGGCGCTCGGGAATCAGAGTCGGGTGCACGCGCAGCTCGACGCCGCGCCCGGCGCGACGCGCGATGCCGAGATGCTTGATCCGGTAGCCGAGTTCCTCGGCATAACACACATCACTGCGCGTGATGCCGGTGATGCCCTCGGTGTAGACCCTGTCGAACTGCAGCGGAATGCCGAAGGCGATCGCCGACAGAATCGTCAGCTTGTGGGCGGCATCGATGCCCTCCACATCGAAGCTGGGATCGGCCTCGGCGTAGCCGAGCCGCTGAGCTTCAGCCAAAACGTCGGCAAACTCGCGCCCGCGGTCGCGCATCTCCGTGAGGATGAAATTGCCGGTGCCGTTGATGATGCCGGCGAGCCATTCTATGCGGTTTCCGGCCAAACCCTCGCGGATGGTCTTAATGATGGGAATGCCGCCGGCAACCGCGGCCTCGAACGCGACCATGACGCCGCGGTTGCGGGCTGCGGCAAAGATCTCGTTGCCGTGCGCGGCGATAAGCGCCTTGTTCGCAGTGACGACATGCTTGCCGTTTTCGATCGCGCGCAACACGAGTCGCCGTGCCGGGTCGTCGCCGCCGATGAGCTCGACGATGACGTCGATCTGCGGATCGTCCACCACTTCGAACGGGTCGGCCGTCAGGCGTATGCCGTCCATGGGACATGGCCGCTGCCGCGTCGGGTCGCGGGCGGCCGCATGGACCACCCGGATCTCGCGACCGGCGCGCCGGGCGATCTCGGCGCCATTGCGGGCCAGGACGCTCACCGTCCCAGCGCCGACCGTTCCGAGGCCCAGCAGGCCGATCCGTACGGGCTTCACCCGGCCTGGCCCGCTGTTTGCTGTTCGTCGCGGTCGCGGCGCATCATTTCTTTGATGGAGCGCACCGCCTGGCGCGTACGGTGCTCGTTTTCGATCAGCCCGAAGCGCACGAAGTCGTCACCGTACTCGCCGAAACCGATACCCGGCGCCACGGCGACCCGGGCCTGTTCCAGGAGCTTCTTCGAAAATTCCAGCGAACCCATCGCCCGGTACTGGGGCGGAATGCGTGCCCACACGAACATTGTGGCCTTGGGCACATCCACCATCCATCCGGCGGCATGCAAGCCCTGGCACAGCACGTCGCGCCGGCTCTGGTAACGCTGGCGGATCTCCTCGACACAGTCCTGCGGGCCTTCCAGGGCAAGAATCGAGGCAACCTGGATCGGTGTGAACATTCCATAGTCGAGATACGACTTGATTCGCGCCAGCGCCCCCACGAGCTTGCGATTGCCGCACATGAATCCGACGCGCCATCCCGGCATGTTGTAGCTCTTCGACAACGTGAAGAACTCGACCGCAATGTCCTTGGCGCCCGCAACCTGGAGAATGGACGGCGCCTTGTAGCCGTCGAAGACGATATCGGCATAGGCCAGGTCATGGATCACCCAGATTCCGTGGTCGCGCGCGATGGAGATCACTTTTTCGAAGAAATCGAGTTCCACGCACATGGCGGTCGGGTTGCCCGGAAAATTGAGCACCAGCATCTTCGGCTTCGGCCACGAATTGCGTATGGCGTTCTCCAGCTCGACGAAAAAGTCCACCCCGGGCACCAGCGGCACATGGCGAATGTCCGCCCCGGCGATGACGAAGCCGTAGGGATGGATCGGATACGTCGGATTCGGCACAAGGATCGCATCGCCGCGGTCGACGGTCGCGAGCGCCAGATGCGCCAGGCCTTCTTTCGAGCCTATGGTCACGATCGCCTCGCTGTCCATGTCGAGATCGACGTCGAAGCGGTTCTTGTACCAGGTGCAGATCGCCCGCCGCAGCCTCGGGATGCCACGCGACACTGAATAGCGGTGGGTATCACCGCGCTGCGCCGCTTCGCACATCTTGTCGACAATGTGCTGGGGCGTGGGCTCGTCCGGATTGCCCATGCCGAAATCGATGATGTCTTCGCCACGCTGGCGCGCCTTGGCCTTCAGCTCGTTGACGATGTTGAAAACGTACGGCGGCAGCCTCTGGATGCGGGGAAATTGATCTGATGGGTTCATGATATCGATACCACGGGGGGCCGGCTACCCGGCCAGGTGGAAATCCTTGTAATATAGGGTCTTACAAAAAGTGAGAACCATACTGGCGCGGCGCGGCGCTGTCAATGAGCCCGGCCGCATTTCCGGCGGTCCCACCTTTCAGGGTCCACTTCGAACACCATGAAATTCCACCTGCAAACGGGCGACGGAGACCACATCATACGCGGCTACGGCCCGGGACAGATAACAGTCGACCGCGACATCTACCGCGCCAGCATCGTGGTCCTGCCTCAGCGGATCATCGAGGACTGCCTGCCTCGGCAGTTCCATGAGCTCGCCGCGACCCATTTCGAGACGCTGGCTGGACTGGAACCGGAGCTCGTGATTCTCGGCACCGGCCGGCGCCTGCATTTTCCACCGCCGCGGATCACGACCTGCTTGATGGATGCGTCAATCGGCCTCGAAGTAATGGATACGGCTGCCGCCTGCCGCACCTACAATATCCTTATGGGCGAGGGCCGACGGGTCGTCGCCGCCCTCCTGATGATCGAAGACTGAGGACGGACTGTGCGCGTTCAGAACAGCGAGTCGATCGAGTAGCCGTTCTTCTCCAACATCACCCGCAGCCGTCGCAGTGCCTCGACCTGGATCTGGCGTACGCGTTCGCGCGTCACGCCGATATCCGCGCCCACTTCTTCGAGCGTGGAGATCTCGCGTCCGTTTAGGCCGAAACGGCGTTCCACTACCTCGCGCTGCTTGTCGTTCAGCTCGTTCAGCCAGGCCCTGATCTGCGCATGCAGATCTTCGTCCTGCAGGATCTTTTCCGGGTCAGGCGTACGCTCATCGGCAATAGCATCGAGCAGTGAACGCTCCGGATCGGCGTCGAGCGGCGCATCCATAGACGCGATGCGCTCGTTCAGCCCGAGCATCTCCTTCACGTCCTCGATCGGCTTGTCCAGCAGCGTCGCCACCTCCTCCGGCGTAGGCTCGTGGTCCATCTTCTGCGACAGGTAGCGGGCAGCGCGCAGGTAGATGTTGATTTCCTTGAGGACATGGACCGGAAGACGGATGGTACGCGTCTGGTTCATGATGGCGCGTTCTATGGTCTGGCGTATCCACCAGGTCGCGTAGGTGGAAAAACGGAAACCCCGCTCCGGATCGAATTTCTCGACCGCGCGTATGAGTCCCAGATTGCCCTCTTCGATAAGATCGAGCAGCGCCAGGCCGCGATTCATGTAACGCCGGGCAATCTTGACGACCAACCGCAAATTGCTCTCAATCATGCGGTGGCGCGCCGATTCGTTGCCCTTGCGCGCGCGCCGCGCGTAATAGACTTCCTCCTCGGCCGTCAGCAAAGCCGAGAACCCGATCTCCTTGAGGTACAGACGGGTGGCGTCGGCCTGGACCGAAACCACGCTGGCATCGCTGGCATCGGCCGTCTCGGGCGCATCGACATGGGCCGCCGCCGGTGCCGGCGCCTCCTCGTCACCCGCATCAGCTTCGGCTTCGCTGTCGGATGCCGCCACGCCCTCCTCGCGTTCGGTCTCCTCCGGCGCCGGCCCTTCGGCCTCGACCGTTCCCCGAACGTCTTCGTCCGATTTTTGGTCGGATTTTTTTCTACGCGCCATAATCAGTAGTTTGGGAAAAACAGCTTGGGGTCTACCGGGGAGCCGTCGCGGCGGATCTCGAATAGCAGCTCCACCCTGTTGGTGCCGGTATCTCCCATTTCTGCAATTTCCTGCCCCGGCCTCACTATTTCGCCCTCTTTGACTAGGATGCGTTCGTTGTGAGCGTAGGCGCTCAGATATTCGGCATTATGCTTGATGATGATAAGCTGTCCATATCCGCGAAGTCCACTTCCCTGGTAGACGACCTTGCCGGCCGCTGCGGCGAGCACTGGTTCGCCCAGCCGTCCCGCGATCTCCACGCCGTCTTCCATCCCCGCCGGGTTGAAGCGGGCCGTGATCCGTCCCTCGGCCGGCCACACCCAGGGCCCGACCTTCGACGGATATCGGGTCGCGCCAACAACGCCGGCGGGCGGCGGGCGGCGGGCGGCGGGGCGTGGCGCAGCGTAGGCGGTTGCCGGCACCGGCGGCCGCCGCGCATAGACCCGATACCGGCGGTGCGGCGGGAACAGGCGCAGCCGCTCGCCCGGGTGGATCGTGTACGGCGCGGCGATGCCGTTCCACTGCGCCAAATCACGGAAATCGCGCCCATTCTCCCAGGCGATGCTGTAGAGCGTGTCTCCGGGCAACACCGTACAGTATTGCGACTCGGGGAATCGCAGGCTCGTGCCACGGTTGCTGATTTCGGGCCGGACGCTCGGCCCGGCACAGCCCAGCGGCAGCACCGCGACCAGCATCAGCGCCAGCGCGATGGCCCGACGGTCCGCGCCGCGTTGCGGCCCACGGCTGCCCACTTCAGTGTTCATCCCGGACCAGCGGAACAAAGTTCACCATTTCGAGCACTTCGCGCAGGTAGCCATCCTCGGTGCGCGTGATGAGTTGCAGCTGTTGCTGCTGTCCGGAACCGACCGGAATAACAAGCCGCGCCTGCGGGGCAAGCTGCCCGCACAGCGCCTCCGGCAGTTCGGTTGCCGCCGCGGTCACCAGTATCCCGTCATAGGGCCCGTATTCCGGCCAGCCCCAACCGCCATCGGAGAGCTTGAACCGGAAATTCCGGTAACCGAGATCCTGCAGCCGCCGCCGCGCGAGCTTCATCAGCGGCTCGATACGCTCCACCGAATAGACCTCCTCAACCAGCGCGGCCAGTATCGCCGTCTGGTAGCCCGAGCCGGAGCCGACTTCCAGCACCCGGCGTAGCGCACGCCCGGCCAGCAGTGCCTCGGTCATCCGCGCCACGATGTATGGCTGCGAAATGGTCTGGTTGTGACCAATCGGCAGTGCAGTGTCTTCATAGGCGCGGCTGGAGAGCGCCTCATCGACGAATGTATGCCGCGGAATATGCAGCATCGCCGCCAGCACCCGCTCGTCTCGGATACGCATGGAACGCAGTCGCTGGATCAGGCGCTCGCGGGTGCGCTGCGAGGTAAACCCGATACCCTCCCAGTGCCGGGTCATTCCGGAATCTGTCGGCCAAGCCAGGATGCAACCTGGTCGAGCGCGGCATAACGGGTCAGGTCCACCTGCAGCGGGGTGATAGAAACACAGTTGCGCCGGATCGCATGGAAGTCCGTTCCCGGGCCGGCATCCGCCTCAGAGCCGGGCGCGCCGACCCAGTAGATCGGATTGCCATGCGGGTCGGCCGACCGTATTACCGCCTCGGCCTTGTGTCTGCGGCCGAGGCGGGTCGCCTCGTAACCGGCGATCTGTTCGGCAGGGACATCGGGCACGTTGACGTTCAGGATCGTGTCCGCCGGAAGCGGTTCCCGCTGCAGCTGCCGTAGCAGCCGCACCACGACACGCGCAGCCGTTGGGAAATTGTTTCCGGAACGACCCGCCACCGATACCGCGATCGCAGGGAGACCCAGAAACCGGCCCTCCATCGCTGCGGCCACGGTGCCCGAATAGATCACGTCGTCGCCCAGATTTGCGCCGTGGTTGATCCCGGACACCACGATATCGGGCTCACGCTCGAGCAGGCCTGTGATCGCCAGATGCACGCAGTCGGTGGGCGTCCCGTCGACATACCGGAAGCCGTTGCCGGCCTGGTGCACGCGCAGCGGGCTGGTGAGGGTGAGGGAGTTGCTGGCGCCGCTGCGGTCGCGCTCCGGGGCCACGACATCGACCTGCGCCATGGGGCGCAGCACCTCCGCCAGGCATGCAAGCCCGGGCGCGAAGTAGCCATCGTCATTGCTCAGCAGGATACGCATTCCGCGCGCGAAGATACATAAATCTGCATGTAAAACCAACCTGCCGCCGCTATCGCACGTTCCGCGACTGCGCGTCAGCCCCGCCCCAAAGAAGCCTAGGCACGGCGGTGGGACCCGATTTGCCGGCTTGGCTGGCTTCCCAGGCACCGCTGACAGCCG
>JAPTTX010000022.1:0-29827 GCA_028068195.1 Gammaproteobacteria bacterium | reverse complement strand
CTTGCCGCATACTCCAGCGCCCCGACGCCTCCGGCAGCCCGGGATATCCTGTCAATCATGATGGCCAAGCCGGCGGTCGGTGCGGTTCTGCTCTATGGTTACCCACACAAGTTTCAACAGAGGCGCTTCTATGGATAACAGGCTTGAACCGATCAAGGCCTATCTCGATCGACATTTCGATAACCCGCCGGAGCATTTGGCGCTGGAGAGCAGGCTTGATGAGATCGGCATTGATTCGATGGCGCTCCTCGAGCTGATGATGGAACTGGAGGACAAATACGATTTCCGGCTGCCTGAGGATGTGCCGACGCCCGAGACTGTCGGCCAGCTGGTCGCGCTGGTGGAACAGTACAAGCCTTCTGCCCTAAATGAGTAGATCCGGGCCCCGCAGGGTCGCCGTGACTGGCGTTGGCCTGGTCAGTCCTTTTGGCGGCGATACTGAGGACTTTTTCGCCCGCATCATGCGCGGCGAATCCGCGGTAGCCCTGTACCGTCATCCCGCATCGCCGACCGAGTTGGCCCAACCTGCGGTTCGTTGTGCATCGTTTAGCCCGGAGCAGACCATCGGCCGAGCGCTGTCGAGCGTGACGGATCGCTACAGCCAGCTCGGCCTCGCAGCGGCGTTCTCGGCTTGGGGTGACGCAGGGCTGCCGCGCAAGGGAGCGGGTTCCTGCGAGTACGGAGTTTCCTGGGGGACCGGGGTGGGCGGCGCACTGACCTATGAAAAGGGATACACGGATTTTTTTGAGCGCGGGAAGCGCCGTATGTCGCCGCTGACCGTTGCGCTGGCGATGAACAATGCGGCTGCGTCAAACCTCGCGATCGCGCTCGGACTGGGCGGTGCCTGCCTGACCTATTCAGTCGCCTGTGCCTCGTCGGCTGTTTCTATCGGCGAGGCGTATCGGCGTATTCGGTCCGGGAGCGACAAGCTGGTTGTTGCCGGCGGTTCCGAAGCACCTCTGGCGCTGTCTGTCATGCTGGCATGGGACGCCATGCGGGTTGTTGCTGACGGCGATGATGAGACCGCATTCAGGGCCTGTCGTCCGTTCCAGGTGGGGCGCACCGGGCTGGTGCTCGGCGAGGGCGGCGCTGCCTTGGTGCTGGAAGATTGGGATCTTGCGGTGTCCCGTGGCGCACGCATTTATTGCGAGTTGGCCGGTTACGGGCAGAGCTGCGACCGCAGCCATCTCGTGCGTCCTGACGCCGGCGGACAGGTCAGGGCGATCGAGGCCGCCATGCGCGAAGCCGGCCTGGTTCCGGCCGATGTGGGTTACGTGAATGCGCACGGAACGGCAACCCAGGAAGGCGACCCGATCGAGGTCAGCGCCCTTAGAACTGCCTTTGGAGAGGCTGCGCCCCGACTGCATGTGAGTTCAACGAAGTCGATGCACGGACACATGCTCGGTGCGGCCGGTGCCATGGAGGCGGTGATTACCGTGCTGGCGCTGACAAAGCAGCAGATTCCTCCAACCGCCCACTTGCAGCAGGTCTCGGCGGACTGCGAGGGTGTGCGTCACGTGATGGGCGACGGGTTGCAAAATGTTTCCTTTGGGGCGGCTATCAGCAATTCCTTTGCCTTTGGCGGCAGCAACGCCGTTCTGGTGTTCCGGCGAACGGACTGACTGTCGACCGGATCAGCAAGAGGGGATTGCATGGAAAAGCATCACAATACCGTCTCCCAATCTGAGCAGGTGCCGCATCGGCCTCTGACCAGCTATTACGCGGATGAAGCGTCGCGCAGCGGCTTTGTGCGCGCGATGTTCGACAGCACGGCAGAAGACTACGATCGCATGGAACGCATCCTGGGTCTCGGAACCGGTTTCTGGTATCGCGGCCAGGCGCTCTTGCGCGCCGGGCTCCGGCCCGGCATGAAAGTGGTGGACGTCGGGGTGGGTACGGGTTTGGTCGCCCGCCAGGCGGCGCGCATAACCGGCAGTGGCGGGTTTGTCGCCGGCGTCGATCCGAGCCTGGGAATGATGCGCAACGCCAAGGTTCCGGAGAGCGTAACGCTGGTGGAAGGGCGGGCCGAGGACATACCTTTTCCGGACAACCATTTCGACTTCCTCAGCATGGGGTATGCGCTGCGCCACATCAGCGATCTCTCCGTGGCTTTCCGCGAATTCCATAGGGTGATGAAGCCAGGCGCAAAACTATGCATCCTGGAGATCACCTGCCCGGAAAGCAGGTTGGGGCGAATTCTGCTCAAGACCTATATGAAGGGGGTGGTGCCCGCGCTTGCCCGGTTGGTCGGGAACAAGAGGAACACGCCGCAGCTCTGGCGATATTACTGGGATACGATTGAAGCCTGCGTGCCGCGGGCACAGGTAATCGCCACGCTCGAGGCGAGCGGATTCTGCGGCGTGCGCTGCTATAGCGAAGTCCGGGGTTTGAGCATCCTCGCCGAATACCAGGCCGCCAAGCCGGAATAGGGTGGCTATGGCTGCCTGCGCCTCAAGGTAAACCGGCATGTCCAGCGGACCGGCCATGCTCGCACACCTGTTGGTCGAATGCCTGTCGCGGCGGGTCCTGCCGCGGGTTCAAGAACCGGATTTGTCTGGTGTTGACAGCCTTGCGCAAAGCGAGGCATTTGAACTCGCTGGCCGCGAGGACGGATTTCTCGCTTCCATTTATCTATACCAGGCCTTGCAGATCGCGCCGCTGGTGCGTCCCGGCGACCGCGTGCTGGACCTGGGCTGTGGTCCGGCCAATCAGCTCGTGCAGGTCGCACGGCTCAATCCGAAGGCTCATTTTGTCGGGCTCGACGTGTCTAATGAAATGCTTGAGCGTGCGCGCCAGACAATTGAACGTTGTGGTGTGGCCAACATCGAGGCTGTCTTGGGCGACATGACCACGCTCGCGGCATTTCCTGACGGCGCTTTCGACTGCGTGATGTCGACCATGTCGCTGCACCATCTGCCCGACGAGGCGGCGCTGTCAGACGCACTGCACGCGGCACGGCGTGTGCTGAAATCTGGCGGCGGCCTGTATCTGATCGACTTCGGGCGCCTGAAGCGAGTTGCCACCCAGCGATTTTTTGCCAACGACCGCAGCGACGTCCAGCCGGAAACATTCACCCGCGACTATCTGAATTCGCTTCAGGCGGCGTTTAGCGTCGAAGAACTGTCGTGCGCCGCCGGGGTGTTCGGTGAAGAGGTGACACGATACGCAACGGCGCTTGCGCCGTTCATGGTGATCTTCAAAAGCGCTGCTCGCCGTGATCCAGACAAGTCGCTGCGAGATGCGGCACATGCGCTGTACCGGCGGCTTAGTGCCTCGCAGCAGAAGGACTTCCTTCGGTACGCCCGCTGGTTGCGGGCGAATGGCCTCACGCTGCCGTTTTTACCCGTCTGACCATTGTTGCGCCGCCGTCCGGAATTTTCCGTGCGGCGGAGCGTGGCGCACACGATGCCGTCGGCGATTGCCGAACCGGCTTGCAGCGTTGCAGCCTTCGGCGGCGGGACGGAGGTACGCAGCTATACCTTCGGATCGGACCGGATCGTTCGTTCCGGACGGATCAGACCCCGCGCGCGATCAGCATGATGTTGGCGAAAGGCGTACCGCTGCTCATGGGAACGGCGTCTACTGCAAAGCCGCGTTCCTGGAGGGCGCGCATCCAGCTGGAAAGCGGTCGGCACCACATGCGTGTCAGGCGATGGCCCTGTAGGAAAGACATGCAGGTATCGACCGCTTGGCTATAGGCAAAGCGCATCCCGCCGCCGGCATCGCCAACGCGGGTCACGAACAGCCCGTGGGTGCCGATTGCTGACCGGATTCTCTCCAGCAGGCGATCCTGTTCGGCATACGACACGTAGTGCAGAACGTCTAGAATCGTGATCACATCGGCATCGGCCAGAGCGACGTCTCGCATATCGCCACCACTCAACTGCACACGTTCACCGTGCAGCGGCTGCAACGCCAGATTCCCGCAGATTGCCTCACGTTCCATCAATTCGACGCCGCGGAAGCGCAAGCCCGTGGGCGGCAGCGGGCTGCCCTTCCATTCTCCGAGGGCCGCCAGTTGCTCCGCAGCCAGAAGCCAGGCAGCGAGCAGGCCCCGGCCGCAGCCCAGATCCAGGATGCGCGCGTTGTCGGGAAGCATCGGCCGGTCAAGTAGCGCGGAAAAAATCGGGTCGCCCCGTAGCTTGCCTCGGGCCCAATGGTAGTTGAAGCGGCCCGTTTGCCGGTACGGTTCCGACGCGAGGCCCAGCAGCCGCTTTTTCAGTCCGGTTTGCATGCCGAGCCGAGCGGTACAGGATTAAGGTTGCGTGCCGCCAGTTCCGCCAACAGACGGGGCAACACTTCGACGACGACCGGAATCCCATTTGTACTGCGAGCGCTGTGACCGTCGTGCAGCAGGAGGATATCGCCCGGGCCGAGCCGGCGGGTAAGGCGGCCAAGCACGATATCAGCGTTGCCGCAACGCGTGTCATATCCGCGCCGCGTCCAGCTCACTAGCCGGATTCCGAACCGCTTTAGGACGGGGTCAAGAAATGGATTGCGCAAACCCGCGAGCGCGCGAAAGAACTGCGGCCGCCTGCCGGTTATCTGCTCCAGCGTCTTCTGTGCATCGCCAACTTCGCGCTTCCAGCCGCCGGCCCCGGATAGTGCTGCATAGTGTCGGTGGCGCTGACCGTGGTTTTCGATGGTGTGCCCGCGCGCCAATATGTTGCGGCAGATCTCCGGATGGGAAGCCGCCCGCTCTCCTATGCAGAAAAATGTTGCTCGGACCTGGTGGTGGTCTAGGATGTCTAGCACCTGCGGCGTGACTTCCGCATCGGGACCGTCATCAAAAGTGAGCACTACCTCACGGCGTTCCGCCGCCGCTGCTGGCAGACTCACAATATTTGCGCCGAGCAGCCTGCTGCGGGGCCAGAGACCGGCAGCGCCAATGAAGACATGGTTCAGCACAATAATGGCAAGCGCCGAAAGCCAGAGAGCCGGCGCGAACAGTACGATCGTCAGCGCGCCGGCGTGGATGAGTATCGAAGCCTGGAGAAACGGCGTCGGTCGCCATGCGCGCATTGCGCCGTCTTTGGTGTCCGGGCAGGTCATGGAGTCGGGGTTCCGGGTATGCGGCGCGCCAGTATGGCCGCGAAAAGAAGGCAAAGCAGCGCACCGAGGCTGACCGTGCTGCCAATATCCGACAGTACCGGTATGCTCGAGAGGCCCAGGATGCCGAAACTGCCGACCGTGGTGAAGTTGGCAACCACAAGGGAAACCTGCATCCGGCGGCGTTCAACGGGGGTAGCCGTCCGTCCGCCGCTCTCGAAAAACAGCGCATAGTTCGAACCTATCGCGACGACGAGGAGCAGTCCCACCAGGTGCAAAATGGTCAGGCGTACCCCGCTCAGCAATAGCACGGCTGTGACGCAGGTCACCGCGCAGATCAGCGGGGTAGCTACGCGCAGAGTGCGAGATGCGGATTTGAGTGCCGCCAGCAGCAGCGCAATGATCACCAGACAGCCGAATTCGGACAGCATCAGCACCTCGTTTCGGTAGTTCCTGAACAGACTGGTCGATTCCTTCAGCAGGTCGATCACGACGATGTGCCTTAGTCGGGTGGCTTGCAACGCGTCTTGGACACGGTTGATGTCCAGCGGAACCCTGGCACTGCTGTCGTGCGGCCGCAACGGCATCAGCACCAGGTAGTCTTTGGCGCGATGGATCAGAAGCGAATCGACCAACAGCGCGGCGGAGGTGCCGTCTAGATCGGATCGTCGTAGAGGTCGGCGCGTGCGTGCTGCCTGCAGGTCAGACAAGAAGCCCTGCAGCCGGTTGAATCTGACAGGCAATCCGACGAGCGCCTGCCGCAGCCGCCGCCGAGCCTGCCGAGCATCCGGGATAGCAGCCTGACGTGCCCGCTGAAGCGCACGGCTCGGCAGAACAAAGGCAGGCGAGCTGAATCCGGCGATTACCCGCTGGAGCATCAGTCCGTGCAGCACCTGGCCGGCTTTCTCAGCCCCCTCCAGCGCCAGCTCCCTGCTTGGTGCGCTGAAAGCGACCATGAAGCGCAGGTCTGGGGCGCCAAGGTCACGGCGCAGCTGCTGGTCGAGCCGCTGATCGGACTTGGAAATCGGGCTCAGTGCAGACAAGTTCTTGTTCCATATCTTGCCTGCATGCGCGTACACGGTGCCGGCGGCCGCAAGCGAGAGCAGCAGCGGCAACCACCTCAGGTGGGAGGCAAAGTCCAGGAGCCGATCAAGTGCGAAGCCGGGACCGCTCAGATCCCGCAGCTGGAGCTTCTGCGGCACCACTGCCGGCAGCACGTGGCGTGTCACGATGGCCGCCGCGATCAGGCCGCTGATGGAGTAGATGCCGAGCTGCGCCAGGCCCGGGAATCCCGAGAACAGAAGCGGGGCGAACCCGGCGATCGAAGTGGCGACGCCGAGCCATATAGTGCGCCAGAAATGGCCAGGGTTCAGATTTCCGGCGCGCTGCAGGTAGAAGTAGATCGAGTAGTCGACCGCTTCGCCGATGAGGGTTGTGCCAAAGCCAAGGGTAAGTGCATGCACCTGACCGAAGCGGAGGCTGACAGCGGCAATCCCGACCAGCGCACCGGACAGCACGGGCAGGAGACCGAGCGCCAGAAGCAGAGGGGACCGGTAAACCAGCAGCAGCAGAAACACGACGAGCAGCAGGCTGGCGCTTGCCAGGCGGGTCACCTGCCCCTGAATGGTGTTGCGCGACTTGACGGCAAACACGCTGGTTCCGCTCATGACCAATTGGCTGCCCGCCTGAAGGTCCGGCAGCCGCTTGAAGGTGTTCCGAATGATTGCAATGGCGCGTGCCTGCGCTTCGATGTCGGTACCGGGGGCGCGGGTGTAGGCAAGCAGCACCGCACGCTTGCCGTCGCGCGAGGCCCATGCGCCGTGCAGGCGCCTCGGCTGGCTGTTGCCGCCAAACTCGTCGAGCAGCCGCAGCGTTTCGCCCGTCGGGTCGCGGGCGAACAGCTGCTTGACGATCAATCCGGTATCTCCAGAGAGCGCATCAATGGAATTTTGGATGGCGGCATGCAGTCCCTGCACAGTGAAGTGCGCGGGCGTAATATCGGGACTGAGCAGGTAGCGGTTGTCAAAAAAATATCTGCGGTCGCGCTGTTCGGTGGCGGAATCCCCGTTCTGTACCCCCAGGAACGTGCCTGTCTTGCGCAGCCGGCTGGCCAGTTCTTGAGATAGCTTCGCGCGTCCCGCAGCATCACCGCCTTCGATGCCGATCATGATCAGGCGTCCGATGATGCCGTATTTGAACTGGTCGACCAGCAGCTGCTGGCGCGCACTCGGCGCCTTAGGCATGAAGGCTGAAAGATCGGATACGAACCGCGTTTGGGCGATGACCAGCACGCAGGCAATCAACAGTGCCAGCCAGAGCCCCAGAACCAGTCGTCGGCGCAACTTCATTGCCTGCGGCTGACGGGTGTGATGACCATAATGGAATGGTCGCCGTCACGCTGGTCCAGCTCGATGGTTCGGACGACGGCGTCCGACCCGCCGATTCGGATCCGGCTGAAAATGCGACTGAGGCGTCGCTGTTTCGGCGTCAGCACCAACCGCCAGTTTCCGATCGGTCCGGTAAGCCGGAGCGAATAGAGCGCCTTCAGCGCGGTGAGGTCACCGGCCAGCGTACCTCGGATGCTTTCTATGAATGCCGAGATTTCCGGGTGTCCCTCCAGGCCGATGGTCATCAGGCGCTTGCCAGGCCGTTCTATTTTTAGGGTGTTGCCACGCAAAACCAGCAATTCGGGCTTCGGTGTGAGCGTGCGCTTTTCGAGGCTGTCCGGGGCAGCGAAAGATAGGTCGCCCGTCGACACGAGCGGACGGTCGATGATCCCGATGTATGTCCTCTCCACAAACGTGGCCTTGGCCGACTTATCTTGCGCCAGCAGATGCATGAGTTGCGGCAGCTGCGCATCTTTGGCGCGGGCGAACGGGGCGGTTAGCGCGAAGACAAGCAGGGCCATAGACACCGTGCGTATCGGATCAAGAAGTTTCACTGTCTGCGGATTTCCAGAAATCGTAGAAATTGAACCAGTTGAATGGCGCTGCACGGCAATGGCGCTCCAGCGCTGCCACGTATTTCTCCAGAAGATCGCGAACCTCATCCTGCCGGCTCCCTGCCTGCGGTCCGGCGAAGTCCGTCAGAAGCTCGAAATGTATGTCATAGCGGTTGTCCCCGCGGTACAGTCCGGCCATGAAGTAGACGGGCTCGCGCAGCATGACGGCGGTGCGAAACGGTCCAGTGGGAAAGGGCGCAGGCGAGCCGAGAAACGGAAGCTCGAGGTAGTTGTCCGGTCCGCTGGCTCGGTCTGCAAGGATGCCGACCATCGCGCCTTCCTGCAGGCGATGATGAATCTCAAGCATTGCGTCGAACTGGCCGAGTGTGATCACGTCGAGCATTACGCCGGGATTGATTGCGGCCAGCGAGTCGTTGATCTGGCGCGCGTTTTCCGGATTCATTGCGACGTAGACCCTGAGGCTCGGGTTGTCGCGGGCAATGCTGCGCAACACCTCGAAGCTTCCGAGGTGCGCTCCGAACAGGAAGCATCCCTTGCCGGTTGCGTGCGTTGCATGCAGCTGATCGGCATCAAATATCCTGATGTCAAATAGGTCATAGCGATTGTTGAGCAGGTAGATGCGGTCGTGGATCGTAGTTGAAAATGCGAGAATGTGGCGGTACAGGTCGCGCCATCCGGCAGGGCGCTGCAGTATCCGTTCAAGGTAGGCGCGTGAGGCCTGGCGTGCCGAATGAACTGCAAGCAGGAAGTATAAGGCGATGCCGTAGACCACGCAGCGAGACAGACGGCGGCCCAGCAGCAGCGACAGCCGACGCATCACGCTGAGCCAGAAGATGCTGCCACGCTCTTTGCGCTGCAGCCATTCTGGAGTTTTGCCGGCTCCAGAGCTCGGCGGCGCGGGGGTCATGGCGGCGGAAAAATCCCAAGAGTGCAGCGGCGGCCGCTGATGGTGTGATGAATCCGGCAGCGCATTTCGGGTCTGATGCGGACGTTTGCCGCGCGGTGCTCCGGCCGCCGGGTGGTGGACGAGCTGGCGCGAATTACTGGTTGCCCGGAACGTGAGATTTCCGACTTGATCCGGCGTGCGGATAGCCTGAGGGTGTGTCCGCGGCGACACATCAAGAGCCAGGGCTGAGAGGGCGCGACGGCCCCCCTTTGCCACTCGCCGGTCCGCGCCAACCCGGGAATTTGCCTCGGAACTGCCGTCTGGCTGTGCCATGCTGCTCCGCAAAGGGCGCGGGCGCCCGATGTGCTGCCAGAATGCCCTTCGTAGTCTGCCCCGGGAATCAGTGTGGGCCGGGCGGCATGGTGTCCCGTGGCGGGCGCGGGCGTGTCTTGCGACACATGGGACGTGCGGCTCGGACCGGGCTGTACCGCATTTCGTGACCGGCATTCCGCTGCCTGGCAGAACGCCGTCGGGAACGCGGCCGCTCTCTGGCCGTCCACCACAGGGCTAGGCGGTGTCTCGGCGCGGCGCTGGGCGCTGTCAATGCATGTCCGGCCCGGAAAGGGGCTGATGAGCGCCTTGCGGGCGAACGGGGCATGAAGCCCGCGGACCGATGTCACAGAGGTCATGGAATGTGTTTGTCGATCAGATCCGCCAGGGCCGATGCGGGGATCTTGCCGTTGCCGTCGCGTGGCAGGGATTCAACGAATATGACCGGTCGCGGCAGAAAAACCGGGTCCAGCTGCTGCAGCAGGGCGGAGTGGATATCATGCGGACACAGTCCCGGGGCAACAACAAATGCTGCCAGGCGGGAGACATTGCGTTCCGGATGCGTATCCGGAACGCAGAACACCCCGTCGCGTACTCCGGGCAGGCTGGCGATGATCTGGTTCAGGTAGGAGAGGGAGCTGCGCTTGCCCACGACGTTGACCATGTCCGAATTGCGGCCGATCAGCCGGAAACGCGACGGTCCGCACAGCGCGATGGTGTCATTAAGGATCTGGGGTGATTCCAGGTGACCGCCGCTGACGATGGCGGCGCCCTGTTCCTGCCTTAGCTCGATGCCGTCGTAGACTTCCCATTCTGCGCACCGGGTAGGCCGGCGCGTTGCGATCTGGCCGGTCTCCGTGGAGCCGTAGATTTCGATGATTGGCGCGCTGAGCCTGTCCTCTGCCTCGGCGGCCAGCTCTCCGGACAGGGGCGCGGTTGCCGATACGACGGCGGCGACGGACGGAAAGTCAATGCCGGATTCCAGCAGCTTGCGCAGGTGGAACGGCGTAGTAACGAGCAGTCGAGGCTCAGGGAGCTGGTCCAGCGCCGATGACACGTCTGCCGGGAAGAACGGCAGACGCGAGGTCAGCCGTCCGCCCCCAATCAGGGGCAGGAAGATGGTTGATTCGAGCCCATACATATGCTGGAACGGTACCGTGCCGAGTACCGTGCAGGGGCCGCCGGCCGCTGCCCACAGGCGCCCGGCCCCGGATGCGATACACCGGCATATTCGCCCAAAGGTTTTGGCGTGCCGGTTCGGCTTGCCGGTGGAGCCAGAGGTGTAGACCTGCATGATCACCTGTCCGGCCGGAATGCGCGGAACCGCAGGAATATCAGCTGAAGACTTTTCTAGGCTGCCGGATACCTGAAGGTAGGGTAGTTCAAGGGGCGCGGAGGGCTGGTCACCCAGACACACCAGATCCGGCAGGTCGCGCCAAAGGCTGGTGATGATATCCGGAGCGACTGAGTTCGGCAGCACGGTGAGGGTGCCGCGCGCGATGCTTGCGAACAGCGTTGCGGCAAACCAGTAGCGGTCTTTGCACAGATTGAGTACGTGTCCCGTGTCCGGGATGCGGGCAGCGAGCGCGAGCAGATCGTGTAGAAATTCGGATCGGGTGACAGGCTTGGCGCCACGATAGGCTACTATCGAATCCATGCCGGATTCTGGCAGAAGCGGTAGGGTGTTCATCGTGGCTCAAGGCGTATTCTGGCGCTGTGCATATTCCCGATAGGCCCGGATCGTGGCGGCGACGCTGAGCCTTGGGCCGTCTGGCAGTGCGCGTAGGCGGATCAGGTATTCTCCAGCGAACATGATGACGAGGGAGATCGGCGTCAACAGATTGGCAAATGCCCACCATGCCTTGATTGGTGCAAAAAAGAACAGGAGCACCGACAGTACAGCGCTGGCCGTGAAATAGGCCGTCCACGCAAGTGTTACCTTCCACGTGTAGCAGAGATAGTCCGCATCCAGAGACTCTGGAAATATGAAACTAGCGATGCGCGAGCACAGCGCGCCGGAACGGCCGCCTCCGAGCGTGCTGCCAAAGGTAATGGCGAGGAGCGCCATCGTGCCGGCATGCTGGACGAAATACACCCATGCAGCGTGGTCACGCAGCTGATCCAGGTTGAACCCGATGGCCAGCGCGCAAAATGCGTACAGCGGCACGAACAGCATCCGGGCCCGGGCTTTCCAGGCTGCCACCAGCGCCGCCGCGGCAAGCGGCACAAGCCCGATCAGGACAGTGACCAGGGGCGGGTCCGGCATCGTTGTCGCGAAATAGCCGACGCCGAGATAGGTGCCGCCAGCCAGCGCAAGCAGGAGATTGCGGATGGAAAGCGCGCCATGTATCGTGCGCCCGTTTCGTCCTGTCACGCTATGGTTCCTGTTCAACGACGCCGTATTCCGGCTGATGTTGCTTGCCGACTATTCCGGTGCTGGGCTGCCTGGCAAAGTTGAAAGCCCAGACGAAGACCAGGGCCAGATCGATGCCCGCAGCAACGTCCAGCGCCATGTGCTGTTTGGTCGCCATGGTAGAATAAACGATGGCACCGCACCAGCATGCGCTGAAAATGCGCGCGCCGCGACCCAGACCCAGCTCGCGCAGCCGCCGGTTCAGCCAGAACCACGAAAACACGGCGGTGGCTACATGCAGTGACGGGCACGCGTTGCCTGCGGCATCCATGCCCTTGAGGAAAGCCATGCCCGGGTAGCGTGCCCAGTTGACATGCGCGGGCGGAATCGCAGTCGGCCAGAAATAAAAAATCGTCAGCGCCACCAGGCACAGGCTGCCAATCCACTTGCCGTATTCGACAATAGCCTGCCGCGTCGTCATTAGCATCGGCGGCAGAGACACGTACAGCCAGAGCGACAGGTAAAACGGCAGGGCAAGCGGTTCGACGCCGATCATCCGGTCCAGGACAGTGGCCGGTATGATGGTCACCGGATAGGCGGGGTGTTTGAGGAGATACACGTAGGCCACGAAGAACAGGAAGGTGAATCCCATGGTACCGAAACACTTGAACCAGAAATGCGTCGTAACAATCGACGGAACGCGACGCCACCCGTAGGCGCGGCTTTCAGGAGATGTTTTCGGCAAACGCGCACACATAGCGAGTCCCTTGTGGCCGGGCGTTGTCAGCAGTGTCCGGGGCGCCACATATCGGGTGCCGGCACATTCTTTTTGGCGATCGGACAAAATGTACCTCTATGAAATTGTCGCCAGTCTGACCGAGCGATGCATGGTTCGGAGGCCATTTGCGGTCCTGTGCTCGACGGTCGTGCATTGGTGCGACGAACATCGTTAGCGTGCATGTTACTCGCCTCATTGTCTGCCACCGTCACGCCGGTTTCTGAACCTAAGGACCAACTAGCGAGCCGGTTGAACCGTTACGCTGGCATCGCCCCTATTATATTATCCATTGCGTCGTAAAACTCCGGCATTCATGCCGGAGATATGAAGGCGTGGTTTCCTTGCGGATCCTAAACCAAGGGACTATGTTGTTTAATAATGGATATCTAGCGCGCCTACCGGTTCCGTTTCTACCCAACACCCGAGCCGGAAGTGATCCTGACCCGGACATTCGGGTGTGCGCGCTACGTCTATAACCATATGCTGCGCGTGCGGTCGGACGCATGGCTGAAAGAGCACAAGCGGGTGGGCTACCATGAGACCTCGGTGGCGCTCACCGCCCTGAAAAAGGCCCCGGAGTGCGCCTGGCTGAACGAGGTTTCGTCCGTCCCGCTGCAGCAGGCCCTCATGCACCTGCATAAGGGATTTCTCAATTTCTTTGCCAAGCGCGCCCGCTATCCGGCGTTTAAGTTGAAATACGGCCGGCAGGCGGCGACGTATGTCGCCAGCGCCTTTCGCTGGGACGGCGAGACGCTGCGAATCTCCAAGATGGATGATCCGCTCAACATCCGCTGGTCGCGGACCTTGCCCAAGGCGGCACGCATCACGACTGTCATCCTAAGCCGCGACACATCCGGCCGGTACTTCGCATCGCTGCTGTGCGACGACACGACAAGGCTCTTGCGGAAGGCTTCCGGCCGGATCGGCATCAATCTCGGGCTCACCCACTTCGCTGTGTTCTCCACCGGAGAGAAGGTGGCCCCGCCCGGAACGTTTCGCGAGAACGAGGCCAAACTGGCGAAGTGGCAGCGTCGGTTGGCAAAAAAGACCACATGCTCGAATCGACGCGCTAAGGCGAAACGGAAAGTGGCACGACTGCATGCCCACATCACGGATGCGCGCCGGGATTTTCTGCACAAGCTCTCGACACGGCTGATTCGCGAGAACCAAGTGATCGCTGTCGAGACGCTGTCTGTGGGCAACATGCGGCAAAACCGCCGCCTGTCGAAGTCGATCAGCGATGCAAGCTGGTCGCAGTTCATCCGGCAGCTCGAGTACAAGGCGCAGTGGTATGGGCGCACGCTGATTGGCATCGACCGCGGGTATCCATCGAGCAAACGGTGCTCGGCCTGCGGCCACACTCAAGGCTCGATGCCGCAGTCGGTGCGCGAATGGACGTGCCCGGAATGCGGCACGGCCCATGACCGCGACGTGAACGCCGCGATCAACATTCTGGCCGCAGGACTTGCGGTGTCAGCCCATGGAGAGGCTGTAAGCCCCGTTCTGCTGTAAGGCACCATGGGCTGGACTCCGTGAAGTGGGAATCTCCGTCCTTATAGTACGGAGAGCAGTCAAATAGAGAATTTGCCGGACGGATCACTGCCGGCGGCGGCATTGGCAGCCCACATTTTCGAGCGACGCCTTTGTCGGGTCCGAAACGGATGCGAGCGGCGTACCGGCAAACCGGGGGTTATCAACCCACGGGACGGTGAGTGCAGGTCCGCCGCGGTTGACCACGGAGGAATGTTGCGGTGTGCGCCTTGGGGCATGCTTTTTTTGCTGTCCGTGAAGAGCCTGCATTGCAGCGCTTTTCCGGATTGCACGAGGGGGGATTTCAACAGGAGAGCGGGAAGACCGGCAGCGCCAGTGGAACTGCCAATGTGAGCAAGGTTTCGGTCGATACCGCTTGTGCGGGCCCGCCGGTTTGGGCGCGGAATATTTCCCCGGCGTTTCCTGAAACTGCGCAACAGTTTCATCCGGATCGTCGTCCGCCGTCCCGGTTCTAGACGCCTTCTGCTTCGGATTTCCCAAAAAGGCGCTGCCTGAATTGCGCAGGATTGCGCGGGCGCCGGGGATAGCCCTTGGTCCATCCAGGTGCGTCCAGTCAGGGCCTGCCGGCAATACCGGCGCTTTACAATATTGATCTGATGTTCCATCTGCGCTTTCCGCCGTGTGATGCTTTCTGCGGGCGGCTGGCCGCGTCTGCGGCATGACCCATTATGCTATCCGGGGATTGTCCGGCGCGGCGCGCGCAGACGCAGCGTGAACCGGGCATGCTGTGCGTTGCGCGCCGTGGAATTTTGGGGTTGTTGCGGTTCCGCGGTGCATCAGGGTTCGGCCCGACGGTGTAAGCCAGCGTCGAACAAGATAGACTGGCGGCCGATGAAGATCAGCGTCCGCCATCCCGCCCTTGCCGGCCATTTTCCCGGCAATCCCGTTGTTCCCGGAGTGGTCATTCTTGACGAAGTCCTGGGGGCTGTCAGTGAATTTGCCGGCCGTTCCGTGCGGACCACCGGCCTGCCAAATGTGAAGTTTTCTGCGCCGCTCGCCCCTGGCGAGGAGTTTGAAATTGTTTTCGAATCGAAGGGCAACGGACGTGCCGCTTTCTCGGTGCGCAATGGCGCGCGGATTTTTGCTGCGGGCCTGCTGGTGTATGAATTCCTGCATTCCGGCTGAGGCGTCTGGACGAACGGCGGCCGCTATGGCGGCGGGTCGAGTTCAGAATGCCAGCGGGACCGAAGGTCCCGATACCGACGGCCGGACCCGTCAGATCGCGGCTGCGCCGTGAAGCTCGGTCACGACGAGATCTGCGCGCTTATCCCGCACGCCGGGTCGATGTGCCTGCTTGAAGGTGTAGAATCCTGGGATCAGGAGAAGATATTATGCTACGCCGTGTCGCACACCGTCGCGTCCAATCCGCTGCGCCGTCCTGATGGTCTGCATGTGGTCTGCGGCGTGGAATACGCGGCCCAGGGCATGGCACTGCATGCGCGACTGTCGGGGGCCGGACACCCTCCCGGCGCAGGCTTGCTGGCCAGCGTGCGCGACCTAAAGCTCTTTGCGGAATGCCTGGACGGCTGTGGAGAGCGTCTGTGGATCGAGGCAAGACGGTTGACCGGTTCGGCGCAGGGCTTTATCTATGATTTCGAGGTGCGCACCGCGGGGGCGGCACTGTTGCTGTCGGGACGGGCGGCGATCATGGCGGCGGAGGCGGGTGGACCATGAAGCGGGCGCTGGTGACTGGAGGCAGCGGCGGAATCGGGGCGGCAATCGCGCGCAGGCTGGCACGCGACGGTTTGAGAGTGATCGTCCACGCCAATGGTCATCCGGATCAGGCGGAGGCCACGGTTTCAGCGATCATGTCGGAAGGTGGATATGCCGAAGCCGTGGTTTTTGATGTGTGCGATGCCTCCCAGAGCCGGAAGGAACTCGAACGTCTGCTCGAGGACGGGCCCGTTCAAGTGCTCGTGAACAACGCGGGCATACACGATGACGCGCCGCTTGCCGGCATGCGCCTGGAACAGTGGCGTCGGGTCGTGGCCGTTGCGCTCGACGGCTTTTATAACGTGACCCAACCGCTGCTGCTGCCGATGTTGGGCACGCGCTGGGGCAGGATCATCAGCATGTCGTCTGTGGCTGGAGTGACAGGCAACCGGGGGCAGACGAATTATGCCGCGGCTAAGGCAGGCCTGCATGGGGCGACGCGGTCGCTTGCCCGCGAAGTCGCATCCCGCGGCGTGACCGTGAATGCAATCGCGCCGGGAATCATTGAGTCCCCCATGACGGCGCGCCTGTTCACCGGAGCGCAGATCGATGCGCTGGTTCCGATGAAGCGGGCCGGAACAGCCGAGGAAGTCGCGCATCTGGTGAGTTTTCTTGCGTCCGACGGTGCCGGATACATTTCAGGCCAGGTGATCGGAATCAACGGCGGCCTGGCATAGCCGCGCACATTTGCCGGCAGCCCGAAGGACAGCGACCCGACATTGCGCATCAGCCCGGCATGCCATCGTTGATCCGGTTCCGGTGCAGCGACAGGCGCGGTACGCTCGCGCCGCCTCCGGAATTGGTCCGGTGGCGATCGGCCAGGTCGGATGCTTTCGCGCGGGTTCTTTACCTCCCGGCAACCGGATCGACGCCGCGAACGCGCTGGGCACGGTTTCGCCGTGCACCATCACGCCACAACGCGGGCGCCAATCCGCCGATCTCGCCAACCAGCGGCCGATTCGGACCCGGTGCCGATCACTTTCAGCGCTCCGTTCTGGCCGGTGTGCGCCGGGGCCATGTCGATGCCCGATGCGCCGCACATCGCCCGCACCAGAGCGGGCCGCCGGGCGGCGCCGATGCCGGAAACGGCTCCCTCGATCGGATCCGGCAAGCGGAGTGGGGTGTCTGTCCGATAGTATTGCCGCCCGGTGGATCCGGTCAGCCGCGACCCGGAGCGGCGCACACCCTCCAGCAGGCAGGGCACGAGGAGACCGGACGCGCTCCCCGAAAAACGGGATTGCCGCCGCGCCGAATGGGGTCGGGTGTCTGGTTGTAGCGTCCGGATTCCAGGCACCCCCCGCCCGCAGGCCCACGCTCAGATCCAGAATGCAGTCTGTGTCATGAATCGAGATGCGGCGGCCATCAGGCGGCGGACTGGGGTCGGCAGTTCGGCGGCGCCGGCCTCGATTGCCACCGTGGCGTGCCGGGACTCGTCTGCACGCATCTGCTCCAGTATGGCCCGGCTCTTGTTGTCTGCGTGCGGCAGGCGGTCAAGGTGCGAGTCGATATGTGCCATCACCTGATGTTCCGTTTCGGCCACAAATCCGAGGCTCCAGCGGTCTCCGGCGGCTCCCGCCAGGAGGCCGATTGCAAACGAACCGCCATACCAGAGGGGGGCAAGATAACTGGTATGGGCGCCCAACTCCCGGACGCGCTCCTCGGTCCAACGTAGGTGGTCATTCTCCTCGCGTGCGGCCTGTTCCATTTTTTCCCGGACTGCCGGCAGGCGGGCGCTCAGGGCCTGGCCTTGATACAGCGCCTGGGCTGCGATCTCGCCCGCGTGGTCAACCCGCATCAGGCGCCCTGCCAGCGCGCGTTCGGTGTCAGCCAGCTCGCGTTCAGCAACGCTGGCGGCCGGGTTCGCGGAACCCTGTGCGGGTGCGGGACCCAAAATGGTGTGTACGGCTTGGTCCAGACCCCCGACGAACCGGTCGAGAAACGTGAATCGGCGCGATTCCATGCAGCTACCATACAAGAGCCGGCCCGGCGCCGGCAAGTTCCGCGGCTTATAACCGGACACGCAACTGGCGGCGCAGCAGCGTGACCGGGTGAACGACCCGGACGGCCAGCCGGTCACGCGACACGCCGGCCGCAAGGTGGAGCGCGCAGCCCGTGTTCGCCGTGACGACGAAATCCGGGGCGAGACGCCGCAAATGGCCGATCTTGTCGGCCAGCAGGCTGTCGGCCATTGCCGGCTGGGTGAGCGGGTATGCGCCAGCGCCCCCGCAGCACAGGTGGTTGTCCGTGAGTGGTACAAGGCGGATGCCGGGGATTCTGGCAAGCAGCGTATAGGGCCACTTCTCGTCGCGCAGCACGTTGCGCAGAGAGCAGGGTTCGTGCACCGCCACTGTTTTTGGCAGTGGTTCGAGTTCCAGGTCTTCGGGCCATGGGCTCTGGGCGATGAACCGGCTGATGTCTGCAAGCCGGCCGGAAAAGAGGTGCGCGGCCGGTTCCGCGGGTAGATGCCTGCGGTATTCGGACAGAGTCGCGCCGCAGCCGCTTGCCGTGTGCAGGATGACGCTGTCTCCGCATCCAGGCTCCTGGTCGGCCACGAACGCAGAGAGGTTGTCGCGCATGAGCGTGCGTGCCTGTTCCTGGAATCCGGCATGAAGATGCAGGGCACCGCAACACCTCTGCGATGGCGGTACGTGCACTTCGTACCCGAGCAGATTGAGCACGGCAATTGCAGAGCGCAGGGTTTCCAGATCGACAATGCGCGCGACACATCCGGTGAACAGCGCGACCCGTGCGCGCACAACTCCCCGCGCCGGATATACGGGACGCCAGTTCTCCTTCGGTGCAAGCTCGGGAAGCATGGAATCGAGTCTCGCGAGCCCCAGGACTGCCGGCACACCGGAGGCGCGCACCAGCCGCTGGAGCCCGCTGCGCTGATAGAAGCGCAGCAGTCCGGCGAACATGCCGAGATTGCGCGGCTGTTCGATGAGGAAGCGCAGGGCGAAATTCCCGATGTTCCGAGGGAGCGCGGGTTTACGGCGGGCGGATGCCAGCAGGGCTCGTCCGGCCTCGATCAGCGCACCGTACTCAACCAGAGATGGGCAGGCCCTTTCGCAGGCCCGGCACGCCAGACACCGGTCGAGATGGCCCTCGAGTCGTGCGTTGATTGCGATCCTGCCGTCGGCTGCGGCCCGCATCAGGGCGATGCGCCCGCGCGGAGATTCGTTTTCATTTCCGTTCTTGAGGTACGTCGGGCAGCTAGGCAGACATAGACCGCACAGGACGCAGCGATCCGCCTGATCTCGGGGAAAGGCTTTCATGGAAATCAGGGGGTCCAAGTCTGCGGAACCGGAAAGGCAGGGCGGGTGACCGATGTACACTATACTCTGGGCAGATTGAATCCCGCCACCGGCGGGTGTCGGCGAGGACATCATGAGTGAACCGTATTACCGGTACCACGTATTTTTTTGTGTCAACCAGCGGACTAACGGCGAGGAATGCTGCGCGGACAAGGGTTCCGCGAGCCTGCGCGAATATGCCAAGGAACGGGTCAAGGCTCTCGGCCTCGCCGGACAGGGTGGGGTGCGCATCAATAACGCCGGCTGCCTCGATCGCTGCTCCGAAGGGCCGGTCGTGGTCGTATATCCGGAAGGGACCTGGTACACCTATGTCGACAAGGAAGATATCGACGAAATCGTCGAAAAGCACCTGATTGGCGGGCAGGTGGTGCAGCGCTTGCAAATCTGACCGGCGAGCACCATCTAACTGCGCGGCATCTGGCCACTCCGGTGGCCAAAGTTTTAACTGGCCAAACTGCTTCTTCGTCGCGCCATTATCTGGAGATTAGGAACCTGTCATTGTCATGACGATGTCATGACCTGCCGGCAGGGTATGCTCAATTGCTTGGGGAGACGCGGGACGTTTTCAGGCGGCTGTCGTGGATTGTTATAAAGCGGCAAAGTGCAGAATGAGACAGGACCGACTCATTTTGCTTCATTCGGCATCGTTCTGGAGCGTCAATATGGCGGCCTTCTGTCAGATTGCGTCCCCCTGAAAGCCTTGATCAGGCCTGCTGAGAGAGCAGATCGATTCAACGGAAGGGGTGGAAATCAGCCTGCGGGAATTCACCCAGTTTCGACAGGCACGAGACACAAGTAATAGTACATTGAATAATCAACAGCTTATAATCTGACCGGAACATCAAGAAAAAACGACCTTCCTCGTCTTGACTCCTATCAGAAGTTAAGCGTATTATTATATTCAAATGTATGTAACGGCAATGGCATAAATGGCCTGTTACTTGCATCTATACTGAGGTAGACAGGTTTAGCGCTTTCAGTCAGCGATGACTGATTGCCGAATGGCTCCTCCATCCTCCTAGTGGTGGTTCGGGCGTGGCATTTGACCACGCCCTTTTTTTTGCGCCGATGCCCCGGGCGCGACCCGACTGTCCGGAATCCAACGCACCCGCTCGGCCGACGCGTGCACAGCGAGCCTGGCGAAATCTTGGCTCCGTACCTTGCTACCCGCCCCCGGCTTTTGTATCATGCCCGGCTCTTTGAATGGGTTGTTCACAGTCCTGGAAGAATTCGAATGAAAACCTTCGCGGCCAAAGCGGAAAGCGTCAAGCGTGACTGGTATCTGGTGGATGCCACCGACAAGGTACTGGGGCGCCTTGCCACCGAAATCGCGCGTCGCCTGCGCGGCAAGCACAAGGCGGAATTCACGCCCCACGTCGATACCGGCGACTACATCGTCGTGGTCAATGCCGAAAAGGTCCGCGTAACCGGAGCCAAACCCAACGACAAGCTCTACCACCACTACAGTGGTTACCAGAGCGGTCTCAAGACGTTTAGTTTCACCGACCTGCGGGCGCGGGCTCCGGAACGCATCATCGAAACGGCGGTGCGCGGTATGCTGCCCAAGGGTCCGCTGGGCCGCTCGATGCTGCGCAAGCTCAAGGTGTATTCCGGGGGCACGCACGAGCATCAGGCGCAGCAGCCGAAAAACCTGGAAATTTGACGGACAATCTATGGCAGAGCAGAAAAACTATGGCACTGGACGGCGCAAGACCGCGACCGCCCGCGTACGCCTCGCCCGTGGCAAGGGCACGATCCTGATCAACAACCGCCCCCTTGACGAATACTTTGGTCGCGAGACCGCGCGCATGATGGTGCGTCAGCCGTTCGTGACGCTCGACATGCAGGACAAGTTCGATGTCAGCGTCAATGTGGCCGGTGGTGGTCCGAGTGGTCAAGCCGGCGCGATCCGTCACGGCATCACACGCGCCCTGATGGTGTACGATTCAACGCTGCGACCGGCGTTGCGCAAGGCCGGTTTCGTCACCCGTGACGCGCGCGAGGTGGAGCGTAAGAAGGTCGGCCTGCATAAGGCGCGCAAAGCATCGCAGTACTCCAAGCGTTAGAGTACCGGCGGTTTCATCGTCCGGCGGCGGGCTCCCGTGCGTGCGTCGTCTCGGCAGCGAAAGCGTTCCTGTCGCTGCGCCTGCCAAGAAAGCCGTTTGCCCAACATTGCCGGACATTGGGCGCTCGGCGCGCCATCCCCGTAGGGCACCCTGGCGCAGCGGCCGTTCCCAGGCAGCGTTGCGCAGGCGGATCGGTTCACGCGGTTCGGTTGAGATCGGTGCAGCGCGCCGAAAGCCGAGGCGGCGCCAGGCCGTTTCAGGCGATTGCGATTTGGGGGATCGTCTAGTGGTAGGACAGCGGACTCTGACTCCGTTAACCGAGGTTCGAATCCTCGTCCCCCAGCCATTCATCCGGATCGCTTCAGCGTAATTCTTCGACCAACAGAGGCCGATGTGGGTGCCGCAAGTGTGTGCCGGTACGATCCGAAGCCGCCCGAGTCTCGCGCCGGCTTGTCCCGGACGGGCGGCGTGCGCGGGAGAAGCAGAGCGGGCGGTGTGTGGCTGAGAACCCAAGCGTGTTGAGCGCTTGGCTGAATCCAAAGCGCGGTGACGACGGGAATAAAATCTTGTCCGGCAGCGTCACCGCACATGCCATTGATCACCCGTTTGTCTCTATTGTCATTTGGCGCCAATGTTTCTAATCTATGGTGCCGCAGTAATTTTGTTTGTTGCAAAAATACAACAGCAATGTGAACCGTTGCGTAATTGCAAAACGAGTTGCGCATGCACACGCGGCATGTTATATCATGCACCGGGATTTGACGGCTCGCACCTGAATGTTTTTCGACAACCTCATGCAGGAGGAATAAATGAACAAGAAGCTTCTCACCCTCGCAATCGCCGGCGCGCTCGTGCCTTTCGCTCTGCCGGTAACCGCGATGGCGGGTGTTACTGTGAGTGGTTACGCGAATGTCTCAGTGGACAGCATGAACAGCGGTACCATCACGAACGGACACAGCTATAGTGGTAGCTACATTTCCAGCAACGCCTCGAACGTCGTGATTAGCGGTGACACCGACCTCGGTGACGGCCTGAAGGCGCTGTTCTCGGCCCAGACCTTCCTGAGCCTGGGTTCGGACAACAATCCGCCTGGTTTCTACGACACGTTTAGCAACGGCGATACCTATGCGGGCCTCGAAGGCGGCTTCGGCACCATCGCAGCTGGCAAGAACGATTCGCCGATGAAGCAGCTCGGCCGCGCGGTCGACCTGTTCGGCAATGAGATCGGCGACAGCCGTAACATCATCAGCAAGCCTGCAGGGGCCAGCGCCGGCTTTGACGAGCGCACGGGCCACACGTTGTTCTACGTCTCTCCGAACTGGGGCGGTGTGACCGTGAAGGCGGCGTATGTGTTCGAGAATTCGGGAATGAACGCAGCAACGGCCACCACCCTGACGTCAGCGGATCCGACGGGCAAAGGCAGCGCGACCAGCGTCAGTGCGGTCTACAATCAGGGCCCGTTGCTGGCCGGCCTGGCCTATGAGTATCACAGTGCCTCGATCTACGGCACAGACAACGCCGAGTCGGCGGTGCGTGCGGCGGCTTCGTTCAACTTCGATCCGGTGCGGGTCACGGCGCTCTATCAGCATGACAGCAATGTCGCCGGGGCATCTAGCGCTTCGGTTAACGTCTGGGGCCTGGGTGCCGCATACACCTTTATCCCGGACTATGCAATCAAAGCGCAGTACTACGGCGCTGGCAATGTCGGTGGCCTCACGAACACCGGAGCCCATATGGTGGCGGTGGGGCTGACCCATACGTTCACCAAGAACGCTTCGGCCTATCTGGACTATGCCAAGACCTACAACCAGTCTGCGGCGGACTACAGCGTCTTTGGCGGCGGCCACGGCAACACTGTTATACTGCCGGCGTCGGGCACTGGGGCTGATCCGTATGGCATATCCTTGGGCATGATCTATACGTTCTGACCTAGGACCTGCGGTACGTAGTGCAAAAGGGGCGCGAAAGCGCCCCTTTTTTAATGGGGTGTCTCAATATCCGGTTTCTTCCTCATTCCGAAGGAAAGTCATTGTCCCAGGCAGGGCGGATCTCGCATCAGCAGGGCTTGTTGGCGCACCCACTGCTATCTTCGGGGTGTTCAGAAAGGTGCGGTCAATCGGCCTGGGACGATGCAACACGCTCCGGCCCCAAGCGCTTCGGGGGCGGCCAGGTTTGCCGTGACTTCGGGTCAATGAGGACCCGTGATCGCTCCGTACCGCCGCTTTGTGCGTCGCTGGTTTCCAGGGCGGGCTGTTTGTGCGTGTCGTAGGTTCAGCGGCGCCGACATTGGCCAGATATGCGCACGCTGGAGCTGTAGCCGGGGACTGTGCAGCGGCACACAGCGCAGCGACGTCCTCTGCGGAGTTGCACGGCAATCTGTTACTATCTGGTTTTTCGTGTGGGAACGCGCTCATGATCAGGGTCGGCATCATCGGTGGCACCGGTTATACCGGCGTGGAACTGCTGCGGTTGCTGTCGGTGCACCCAGAGGTGCAGCTGAGTGTGATCACCTCGCGCGCGGATGCCGGCAGGAAGGTCGCCGACTTCTTTCCCAGCTTGCGCGGATTCGTGGATCTTGCATTCAGCGAACCGGATGCCCGGCAGCTTGCCGGGTGCGACGTGGTGTTTTCGGCGACACCCAACGGCGTGGCCATGACGCACGCGCGGGTGCTGGTCGATGGCGGGGTGCGGCTGATCGACATTGCGGCAGATTTCCGTCTGCGGGACCCCAAGCTCTGGGAGAAGTGGTACGGGATGCCGCACGCCTGCCCGGAGCTGCTTGCCGAGGCGGTCTATGGCCTACCCGAAGTCAATCGCGAGCGCATCCGGGGAGCGCGGCTGATCGCCAATCCCGGCTGTTACCCTACGGCCGTCCAGCTCGGTTTGCTGCCGCTTCTGGAACGCGGGCTCGTCGACCCCGATCATCTCATTGCCGATGCCAAGTCGGGCGTGAGCGGTGCCGGACGCAAGGCCGAGGTTCATACTTTGTATGCCGAGGTAGCAGACAACTTCAAGGCCTACGCCGTCGGCGGACACCGTCACTGGCCCGAAATCTGCCAGGAGCTCGAGCGCGCCAGCGGGGCACCGGTCGGGCTCACCTTTGTGCCGCACCTCACGCCGATGGTGCGCGGCATTCACGCTACCCTCTATGGTCGCCTGAAGGATCCGCGCACCGATCTGCAGGCAGTGTTCGAGGAGCGTTATCGGGACGAACCGTTCGTCGATGTCCTGGCTGCAGGCAGCCATCCGGATACGCGATCGGTGCGCGCCTCCAACCTTTGCCGGATCGCGGTCCATCGCCCCGGCGGCGGGGACACCGTAGTGGTGCTCGCGGTGATCGACAATCTGGTCAAGGGGGCTGCAGGCCAGGCGGTGCAAAACATGAACATCGCCTTCGGGTTCGAGGAAACCGCGGGACTCGCGGCACCTGCCATCCTGCCATAAAGTGCCGCCGGTCGTCCGGCGTTGGTCCGTCTTCGTCGGGCCGCTATAATTCTGGCCGCGCGGCTGCATGCGCGGAGGTCGGCTTTCCGGGAGTTGCCTGAGTGGTCAATAAGCTCAAACTGTCCAAGTTGAATTGGCGAAGCAAGACCGGCGATCTGGTGGTCCGGCCGCGTTATTCTTCGAAGTTGATGCTCGTTGCGGCTGGCCTGGCCGGGGCGCTGCTGATTGTGGCCGGCGGTGCGATCTACAACCACGGAATGAGCATGGCCGGGTTCGACCGGATAGCGGCCATTCACCGGCAGCGGGCCCTGCGCGACGAACTCGCACACCTGCGTTCGGAGAACCATATGCTGCGCGCCGGACTGGCGGATGCTCAGCGGGCGGTGCAAATGGATCAGACCGCCTATCGGCAGCTCGATAAATCCCTGCGGGACTCGACCAACCAGATTGTCAAACTGCAGGAACAGGTGGCTTTTTATCAGGACATCATTTCACCCGCCGACAACATTGCCGGACCCCGTATACAGGCTTTGCGGATCGAGCGGCTTGCGGGCCCCAACCAGTATCACTATCAGCTGATGCTGATCCAGGCTCTGAAGCACCAGCAGACCGTCTATGGGCGCGCTACGCTGCAGGTGAGCGGCGTTGAGTCGGGGAAAAGCGCCGTGCTGACGTTCCCGGGTCCTAACGACAAGCCGCTGCTTGTCAATTTCAAGTATTTTCAGGAGCTCGACGGGAAAATCGCTCTGGCGAGCGATTTCACGCCGCAGCGCGTCACGGTGCGCGTCACAACCGGGGGGCGCGAGCTCACGCAGACCTATGCATGGCCAAAGCTGTGAAAATCGTGTCGGATGTCTATACTTCAACCCGGACTGACGGGGTTCGCGGCGTGCACGAAGCCCGGTCGGGAGCGTTCCGTGGTGGTCCGCAATCCGGGATCCGGCCCAGTTAGGTGGAGGATGTGAGACTATGCTTCAATCATTGGCAAAGAAATCGAACGAGAAGCCCTGCAACACCATCGATACCCTGGTCGGCGCCAGAACGGAACTGAAGGGAGACGTCGTGTTCGCCGGCGGTCTGCGGGTCGACGGGAAGATCCGCGGCAACGTCACGGCCTCGGGCGAGGAGAACAGCACCTTGGTGCTGAGCGAGAACGGGGTGATCACAGGCGATGTGACCGTGCCGCACATCATCATCAATGGCAAGGTGAACGGCAATGTCCATGCCAGTGGACGTATTGAGCTTCAGGCCAAGGCCGAAATCACCGGGGACCTCGTTTACAAAGTGCTCGAAATCGCCGCCGGAGCGGTGGTCAACGGTTCCCTGAAGCGGGATCCGGCCGACAGGGGTGCCGTAGTAGCACGGCTCAAGCCGGCCGAAGCGGGCAGCCTCCGACCGGAAGCGAATAAACCCGCATAATCAATGAGGTTTCGACCTGGATCCCGGATTGACGGCCGGGTGGTGGCGCGAGGATAATGTCGATTAACTTGTGGTCTTATTCCAGGTCAAATCCATTTCCGGAGGTAATTTAGATGACTGCCGTGCTCTCAGAGATACCGAGCCCGCTCAACTTCACCGACAGCGCAGCCAGAAAGGTGAAGGAGCTGATCCAGGAAGAAAACAACCCCGCGCTGATGCTGAGAGTGTTTGTCTCGGGCGGTGGCTGCTCGGGGTTCCAGTACGGGTTTACGTTTGACGAGAACGAAACCGAAGGCGATACCAAGGTCCAGAAGAACGACGTTACGCTGCTGATCGATCCGATGAGTTTCCAGTACCTGGTCGGCGCAGAGATTGATTATCAAGAGGGGATCGACGGTGCCCAGTTCGTCATCAAGAACCCGAACGCGAAGACGACCTGCGGCTGCGGCTCATCCTTCAGCGTCTGAAGGACATCGTCGCCGGCAGGCCGATGCCCGGTGGGGCATCGCGGCTGCGGCGTAGCGAACTCCGGATAGGCGAAAACGTTCGCGATATCCCCGCACACCTCCCGGTTGCGGGGATTTTTATTGCCTGGTTGAGCCCTGCGTGGGTACCCCCGAAACTTGCCGAGGTGGCTCGCTAGGCAGGATAGACCGCGCCCAGCACGGCCTCGTGGCGTGCCCCGGTCACCGATGGCAGGTTGCCGGAAAGCCCTTCGAGCGTACGGTGCGCGAGCCAGGCAAATGCAGTGGCTTCCACCCAGTCTGGGTGGAGCCCCAGCTCGGCGGTGCTGCGCAATGGGGTAGCGCCGAGATTGGCCTGAAGTCGGCGCATGAGTTCGCTGTTGCGTGCCCCGCCGCCGCATACAAAAACCTCGTCCGCTCCGCCGCCGGACCCGTTGATGGCCTGGGCAATCGAGCGTGCCGTGAGCTCGGTCAGCGTTGCCTGCACATCAACGGGTTTGCGGTCGCCACGCAGCGCCGCGAGCTGGGATCCGATCCATGAGAGACTGAAGTGCTCAACCCCGGTGCTTTTGGGCGGGCGGCGTGCGAAAAACGGATCCCCAAGCAGACGCCCCAGCAGCCCCTGGTCCACTGTTCCACTGGCCGCCCAGCTTCCGCCGGCATCATAGTTTTCGCCGCGGTGACTGCCGATCCAGCGGTCGAGCAGGGCATTCCCGGGTCCGGTGTCGAAACCGGTTACGGCTGTGGTCGAGTCCGGCGGAAGGACGGTGACGTTGGCGATGCCTCCGATATTGACGATGATCCGCCTGCGTCCGGGTTGCCAGAACAGCCACTGATGAAACGCCGGAACCAGCGGGGCGCCCTGTCCGCCGGCCGCCATGTCGCGTGCGCGGAAATCCGCGACTGTAGTGATGCCGGTGCGTTCGGCGATGACCGCCGGATTTCCGATCTGAACGGTATAGGGAGGATCTGCTTGCGGGCTGTGGCGCAAGGTCTGGCCGTGACTTCCGATGGCGCGGATCTGGTCCCTGGCCAGGCCAGACACGGCCAGCGCGGCATTGGCAGCCTGTGCGAACCGCTCGCCCAGAATCGTGTCAACCAAGGCTGCACGTTCCAGTTCGTTGCTGCCGGCGTGCATCAGCGACTGGATTCGCAGCCGTAACTCGTCGTCAAAGCGGTAATGGTGGCTGGCCAGGAGCCTGAGAGTGCGAGGTTGTTCGATTCCGACCACGACCGCATCGATGCCGTCGGCACTGGTCCCGGACATCAGTCCGATGTAGTTCACGGTGGTGTACCCCAGGCTCTGTCGCTCATGCCAGAAGTGTACTCGATTGGCAGCTGCGCGGAGAGCCGCACCTCGTAACCGGTTCGCGCTCGCCTGCCAAATTCAAACCGGTCCGGCCCTGTGGTACCCTTGGCAGCCTTTTCATCACTGGCGAGCACTTCGGGCATGACGCAGGTCGACGAAACCCTGGCGCTGCTGAAACGTGGGGCGGACGAGATTCTGATCGAGGCCGAACTTGCCGAGCGCCTGCGTTCGGGCCGCCCGCTGCGGGTGAAGGCCGGTTTTGATCCAACGGCGCCGGATCTGCATCTGGGGCATACCGTGCTTATCAACAAGCTGCGCCAGTTCCAGGAGCTGGGGCACGAAGTGCTGTTTCTCATCGGCGACTTTACCGGAATGATCGGAGACCCAAGCGGCAAGAGCGCCACGCGGCCGCCGCTGACCCGCGAGCAGGTCGATGAAAACGCCCGCACCTACGAAGCGCAGATCTTCAAGATTCTCGATCCCCAGAAAACGCAGGTCGTCTTCAATTCGAGCTGGATGGGGGAAATGAAGGCGGGCGAGCTGATCCGCCTGGCCGCCACCCACACCGTGGCGCGGATGCTGGAGCGTGACGATTTTCACAAGCGCTATGCGAATGCGCAGCCGATAGCGATTCACGAATTTCTTTACCCACTGATCCAGGGCTACGATTCGGTAGCGCTCAGGTCCGATGTCGAACTCGGGGGGACCGACCAGAAATTCAACCTGCTGATGGGCAGGGAGCTGCAGAAACATTTCGGCCAGCCGCCGCAGGTGGTGCTGACCATGCCCCTGCTGGAGGGTACGGACGGAATACAGAAGATGTCGAAATCGCTCAACAACTATATCGGCATCAACGAGCACCCCCAGGAGATGTTCGGCAAAATCATGTCGATCTCCGACCAGCTGATGTGGCGCTACTACGAGCTGCTGTCGCTGCGCCAGTCGCTCGATGGGATCGCGCACATGCGTGCCAGCTCCGAGCGGGGCGAGGCAAACCCCAAGGTTTTCAAGATGGAACTGGCGCATGAGATCGTCGGCCGCTTCCACGGAAGGACAGCTGCCGACCAGGCGCTGGCGGACTGGGAGCTGCGCTTCAGCCAGCGGCGCATGCCTGAGCAGATGCCCGAGATCAGCATTGCCTCGGAAGGTGCTGAGACGCTGGGGCTGGCGCGCCTGCTGAAGGAAGCGGGTCTCACGGACAGCACTTCGGAGGCGCTGCGCTTGATTCGGCAGGGCGGAGTCCGCATTGACGGAGAGCGGGCGGCGGATCCGCAGATCGAGATCCGGCGCGGCGCCAGCCACGTGTTGCAGGTCGGCAAGCGGCGGTTTGTGCGGGTCAGTGTGCGCTGAGTTCCGGGTTGGGCCAAGGTGCAGCCCGGATTTTCAAGCCGCTCAAGTTTGTGCTATAGTTTCAGACCTTCCCTCACCCAGGGTGAGGCCGTAACCGGGCAAACATTTTTTTGTGACACCCCGTTGACGGACTGCGGCGGATGCGTATAATGCGCCGCTCGTCCGGTCACCCCAGGGTAACCGGACCGCTCTTTAAAAATTCGGATCAAGTAATTTGTGTGGGCGCTTTTGTCGAGCCTAGGTCCAATGAAAGACCGGCGGAGCCCCGATCTGCCCTTGCGGGCAAGTGAAGGTCTTCGCCAAAAGAATTGTTCCATTACCAGAATGGGACGCCAATTTTTAATTGGAGAGTTTGATCCTGGCTCAGATTGAACGCTGGCGGCATGCCTAACACATGCAAGTCGAACGCGAAAGGGGGCAACCCTGAGTAGAGTGGCGGACGGGTGCGTAACACGTAGGAATCTACCCAGTAGCGGGGGACAACCCGGCGAAAGCCGGGCTAATACCGCATAAGCCCTATGGGGGAAAGCAGGGGATCTTCGGACCTTGCACTATTGGATGAGCCTGCGGCGGATTAGCTAGTTGGTAGGGTAAAGGCCTACCAAGGCGACGATCCGTAGCTGGTCTGAGAGGACGACCAGCCACACTGGGACTGAGACACGGCCCAGACTCCTACGGGAGGCAGCAGTGGGGAATATTGGACAATGGGGGCAACCCTGATCCAGCAATGCCGCGTGTGTGAAGAAGGCCTTCGGGTTGTAAAGCACTTTCGGTGGGGACAAAAAAGGTGGAGCTAATATCTTCGCCCTTGATGGTACCCAAAGAAGAAGCACCGGCTA
>JAPTTX010000083.1:0-6843 GCA_028068195.1 Gammaproteobacteria bacterium | reverse complement strand
ACCTCCCTGATCGGGGTGAACCAGCGTAATTTGAAGCCTTTTTCAGAGGGTATGAAGAAAGCGGTCTCAGACAGGTTGTTCTCCTCCGCAATGGCCTGAAGAAGACCGTCGTCGAGCCAGTCTTCCAGTGGGCATACAGCCGCCGGGTTGCCTTCGAATGCGCGGCTTGCAAAGGCATCAATCTGGTATTGTCTGATTCTCATGTCTGGCAGTGTGCAGGGAATTTCAACGGAATTCGATCCGTCCCATTCAGATCGAGCGAACGAGCCGGGCGCGGGGGGCAGATCTGACCCACATCCCGGTGGTGCGCCGGTTCCTTTATATCGTGGCCACCATCAACTGGGCAAGCCGTGCAGTGCTCGCCTGGCAACTCTTCACCCCGACGGATGTCAACACTTCGCCGTTCTCAAACCGGCTGCGCGCCGTATATCCGGCCGAAGCCGTTCGGCCATTGCGGCGAACCCCCGCATGCCGAGACAGCGGGCGGCAATCTCGGTACCCGTTGTGACGCCATGAATGCTCATCGCCTTGTTCTGGCGACTGAATCAGGAGGTAATGCCGCTAAGACGCGTCGGCGTTGAACACCTTGGCTTGGATGACTTCGATATCCGGCAGGTTCCGATTAACCTGCTCCACGGTCTGGTGCTCGGTCAGAGCCCTGACCACCACCGGAAGCGGCTCGACCCAGATTTCCGGAAAGTCCCGCTCTGCAGGGCTCAGTACGGGGAAGGCGAGCGCCTCGATGGGCGGGTGGAATGCCGCGACAACGCCCGGCTTGTTCCCGCGGGCATCGATGCGATACCAGCCATGATTCTCGAGATAAACCGCATTGAGGCCATGCAGGCAGAACGGCGGGCCGTCGGTGCCGATTGTGAGCCGTTGGTAACACAGCCCTGCCGGAATGGAGTTCGCCCGCAGAAGCGCGGCCAGAAGATGGCTCTTGGCATAGCAGTAGCCGGTGCCATGAATTAATACCTCGGAGGCTCTGCAGGTGACCGGATTCCTCCGGTAGTCCCAGCTGTGCTGGATCGCATCGCGGACAAACTCAAAGCAGCGGTTTGCGACCGCTTCATCGGAATGGCAGTCCTGTGCGAGTTCCGCCGCCTTGGCGGTCACCAAGGGATGGATCCAGTCAATGTATTCGCTACTGCCGAGATATCGTTCCATGTCGATCTCATTATCAGTTGTTGCTATACAAGGCCGGAAATCGGGTCAGATGAAAATTCGCCCGCGGAAGGTTCACTCGATTCCTTTTTCGCCCCGATGGCACTGCTATGCGCCACCTCCTCTGAGCCACACAACGACATCTTCCGCGTTCCGGTTCGGAGGAAACACCGGGTAAAAGATTTTCCGTATAACCCCTTCGATCACAATCACCGTAAGCCGCTTAATGAGGCGTGACCTCTCGTATTCGAATATGGGCAGACGCATTGCTTCTGTCAGGAAAAAATCACTGTCGTTGAGAAGTTCAAAGGGAAGTCCGAGCCGAACCTTTGCTTCTTTCTGGTCTTCCAAAGGCTGGGCGCTGACTCCGAAGACCTTCGCCGAAAGGCTGTTCAACGCGGCGTGGTGGTCGCGGAATCCAACGCTTTGCGGCGTACATCCTCTTGCGCCTGGGATCTCGTTCCAACCCACCAACGGAAGACTGTCCGGCCGCCCGATCATTGGATAGAAGTAGACAACGACCGTCCCGGACAGTGCACCGAGATTGACGGTCCTGCCCGAGGTCGCGATCAGCGGTACCGATGGAACTGGCGACCCGAGTAGATGAGCGCACGCGCCATCGTCTTGAGGGATGGGAAGATTATCAGGTAGTGTGGAAAGGTCTTTCATATGCACAAATGGTTTTTTTTAAAAATGACCCTATATGGGCCACGATTTGCATCTAATAATACCCTGAGTCATACACGCATCAACTGCCTGTCCTCAGCCCCGGAGGAGGGTATCGCTGGGTCAGCCGACAATGCAACCCCCGGGGTGGTTCCGGGACGCATAACAGCGCTCCGGGCCGTTCATTCGCGAGATCCGCGCCGGGCCTCTGCTTCCCGGTTATCGTGAACCTCCAGCGTCGTCCGTGCCAGCGTCGCGCGCCGAGGGACTGCCGGGGCAGGGGGCGTGGATGTGGCGGCCACGCCAGCCGTCATTCCACGAGACGATAACCCACGCCGGTCTCGGTAATGAGGTGTTTCGGCCGGGCGGGATCGGATTCGAGCTTCCGGCGCAGGTGGGCCATGTAGGTGCGCAGATAATGGCTGCGGTCCACATATCCCGGCCCCCAGGCGTCCTGGAGCAACTGGCGGTGCGTGAGCACCCTGCCGACGTTGCGGATGAGGATGCCCAGTAACCGATATTCCGTGGAAGTAAGATGGATCTCCGCATCGGCGCGGAACACGCGCCGCTTTTGCAGATCCACCCGCACTTCCCCGAAGCGAAATTCGGCGTTTTCAACCGCGCCCGGTGGCGCGCTGGAGCGGCGCAGCACGACCCGTATGCGGGCCAGCAGCTCCCCCACACCGAACGGCTTCGTGAGGTAGTCGTCTGCGCCTGCATCCAGGGCATCAATCTTGGCCGCCTCACCAGTCCGCGCCGACACCACGATGACCGGCAGATCCGACCAGGCGCGAAGATCGCGGATTACGTCGACTCCATCCCCGTCCGGCAGCCCAAGATCAAGGATAAGCAGGTCCGGCTTGCGCGTTGCGGCTTCTGTCAGTCCCTTGCGGCCGCTGTCGGCCTCGTAGACGGTAAAGCCTTCGCTTTCGAGCGACGTCCGCAGAAACCGCAGGATCTGCTTCTCGTCTTCGACGATAATCACCACACGCTGGCTGGTCGTCATTCCTTTCCTGGAGGCTGGTCTGGATCCGTATCGATTTGCTCCGGTACCTGTGGGGGCTCGAGCAGTGGCAGCGTGAAGGTAAACCGTGCGCCGCCCGCGTGCATGTTCTCCGCCCAGATCTGGCCGTGATGCGCTTGGACGATAGCCCGGCAGATCGCCAGACCCAGTCCCATGCCGACCGTCGAGGACTCCCGCTCCCCGCGCGTAAATTTCTCGAAAACGCTTTCGATCATACCGGGCGGAAGCCCCGGCCCGTCGTCCTCGACGGATACCGCCAGGTCACCGCCGCGGATCTGCCCCGTGATACGGATGGAGCTCGCCGGCGGCGTGTATTTCACGGCATTTTCGACAAGATTGTACAGTACCCGCTCGATCAATACGCCGTCGACATAGATGAGCGGCAGCGAAGCGTCCAGAGACACGCGGACGTCGTGATCCGCCAGCTGCTTGTTCAGCGCACCGCCGACAATCTCTTCCAGAACATGCCACTGGCGGTTGAGATATACCCCCTCAGACTGTAACCGTGCCATATCGAGCATATTCGTGACCAGATTGCTCATCCGCATTGCCTCGTCCGCGGCCGCCTGGGCAAGTTCACGGCGGGTGTGCTTCGGCAGATCCACACCGCTCGCGAGCGTGCTCGCCAGACCAACCATTGCCGTGAGCGGCGTGCGGAGGTCGTGGGAGACCGCGCTGAGCATTGAATTGCGCAATCGCTCCGACTCAATCTTCATCAACGCCTCCTGGGCCACGTGCACGAAGTGCACGCGCTCGAGCGCCAGCGCAATCTGCGACGCGAATGTCTCCAGAAGCCGGTGTTGCTCGGGAACGAACACCATACGCGGGTTGCGTGGCGCGAGTGCCAGCACTCCACGCGGACGGATTGGTGCCTTGAGCGGCAGATAATAGAAGGGACTCCCCGCCAAGGTGTTGGTTCCGTACCCGGCCGGCTGCTGGTGGTCAAACACCCACTGCGCGATGGCCGTGTCAATCTGCGGTGTCTTCACGGTCTCATCCGGAGGCGGCGTATAGATGATGTGCTCCGACAGGTCCGGAAGCAGGACCGCCGTTTCTGCCTGAAATACCCCCCGGATGTTGCGGTTGGCAATTTCCACGATCTGTTCGGTCTGCACCGCACCGCTCAGTTCCCGTGCGGCCTCGTACAGCGATCGGGCACGCCGCTCACGCAGCGTTGCCACCCGTGCCTGATAGCGCAGGTTATAGGCCAGATTGCTGATCACAAGCGCCATTGCCAGCATGACCAGGAACGTGATGATGTACTGGGCATCTGATACCGAGAAGGACAACTTTGGCGGAACGAGGAAAAAATCGAATGCCAGCACCGCCAGCACTGAACTCAGTACCGCTGGACCGCGGCTGTAGCGGAATGCGACAAGCATCACGCTCAACAAATAGAACATGACAATATTGGTAAGGGAAAGTCGGTGAGCGAGCAGCATGCTCACCGCGGTGGTGACCACGCATGCCACCACGGCGACTATGTAGCCGCGCTTGTTGCTGCGCCGTCTCCCGCTTCCGTCAAACCCCCGTGCCGCAGCCGCATTTTCCGCAACGGCCTGCCCCTTGCCATCCGACTCGTAGGCCACGACGTAGATATCGACGTCGGGAACCAGCAGCGACAGCTGCTCGGCAATCGAGGTCGCGAAGCGCCGGCGCCACGCAGGGCGCGATGTCCGGCCCACGACCAGCTTCGACACATTGCGGCTGCGGGCATAACTCAGCAGCGTGGCAGGGACATTCGATCCCCCCATGGTGGTCGTCTCCGCGCCCAGATCACGCGCCAGCTGCAGGGTTCTGAGAATGCGATCTCGATCAGCGCTCGGAAGGCGCTGCAGGCGCGGCGTTTCGACGTAAATCGCAATCCAGTCGGCACGCAGGTTGGCTGCAAGCCGGGCTGCACCGCGCACCAGCTTCTGGCCATCCGGACCGGGCCCCACGCACACAAGCAGCCGCTCCTTTGCCTGCCACACGCTGCGGATTGACTTGTCTTCCCGGTACTCGCGCATCTGCGCGTCCACCCGGTCCGCGGTCCGTCGTAGCGACAGTTCGCGCAGGGCGATGAGATTGCCCTTGCGGAAAAAATTCTGGGCCGCATGCTCCACCTGCTGGGGAACATAGACCTTTCCGTCCTTGAGCCGCTGCAGCAGCTCGTCCGGGGGCAGGTCCACGACGGTCACTTCGTCGGCGCAGTCGAATACGGTATCGGGAATCGTTTCCAGGACCCGGATTCCGGTAATCCGGCCGACGACGTCATTCAGGGTTTCAAGGTGCTGGACGTTGACAGTCGTGTATACGCCGATGCCCGCGTCGAGCAGTTCCTCGACATCCTGCCAGCGTTTGGCGTGCCGGCTTCCCGGCACGTTCGTATGCGCGAGCTCATCGACGACGACCAGAGCGGGCTTGCGCGCCAGTACTCCATCGAGGTCGAATTCCGTCAGATCCCGGCCACGGTAATCGATTGATTTCGGAGAAAGGGTCTCGAGACCATTCAGCAGTTCTGCAGTATCGACCCGTCCGTGCGTCTCGACCAGACCGATCACTACATCGACGCCCTGGGCCTTCAGCCCGTGCGCAGCCGACAGCATGGCAAACGTCTTGCCAACCCCGGCGCAGGCACCGAAAAATATCTTCAGCCGGCCGCGCTGCCGCTGTGTCTCCTCCTTCTGGACCCGCTCCAGCAGGCGGTCAGGATCGGGCCGCTGCTCATTCATCGCCTTGGTTCCAGCGACGACAGCGGAGCCCGCCATGACTGCGCTGGGACCCGGTCCGAGGGTGATATTCTCTCATTTGTCTCGACAGTCCGGTTCCGGCCGCGCGAAGCGGTGCGACACACGCCCGCGCACCAGGTTGTACCGCATTGCAACGGCAACCGACGTCAGCGGGCAGCCAGACTGTCCGGGGATTGTCCGGACAGGAACGACTCTTCACGACGTCACGGCCTGATGTGATGCAGTGCGCCGTCCGTCCGTGATGAACTACCCAAAAAAAAGAGGGGCCGCTCATCTCCATCCGTTGTGGCAGCACCCGCCACATCACGTTTGTCCACTGGCGCCTGCCCTGACGAAGCGTCACGTACCGTAGCGAACAATGTACTCCAGATGCGGCGGAAAGTCCCCGGACCGGCTGGTCGCGCGACATTTCCGAAAAGCCGTAATCGGCCATGACCTGCCTTTCAGTGCAGCGCGCCGAGCGCAAGATTCAGCTCGAGCACATTGACCCGGGGTTCACCGAGAAGCCCGAATTGCCGCCCCGTGATATGGCGGGAAATCAGCCGGCGCACGCGCCCGATATTGAGATGCCGGAACCGCGCGACACGCGCCGCCTGATAATAGGCGGCCGCTGGGCTGATGTCCGGATCCAGGCCACTGCCGGAAGATGTGGCGAGATCGACCGGTACCGGAGCGGTATTGGCAGGGTCGGCGGCCCGCAGCGCATGAACGCGCGCCGTTACTTCGGCTACGAGGGCCGGATTGGAGGGGCCAAGATTTGAGCCGCCCGAATTTGCTGCGTTATACGGATAGGGCGAGGTCGCTGACAGCCGCCCCCAGAAATACTTCGGGTTGCTGAATGGCTGGCCGATCAGACGGGAACCGACCGGTTTGCCGCCACGCAGGATCATGCTGCCGTTGGCTTGCCGCGGAAAGAACGTCTGGGCGAGGCCAGTCACCACGGCGGGATAAACGAGGCCCGTGAGTATCGTGAACACGGTGAGCATCGCCAGCCCAGACTTGATGTGCTGCCACATGTAATTCTCCTCTTCTAAGCGAGCTTCAGCCAAACCAGGGTCATGTCGATCAGCTTGATACCGATGAACGGGGCGATGATGCCGCCGACGCCGTAGATCAGCAGGTTGTCGCGTAGCAGCCGGGCAGCGCCGACTGCCCGATAGCGCACACCTTTGAGAGCGAGCGGAATCAGCGCGACTATGATGAGGGCGTTGAAAATCACCGCCGACAGGATGGCACTCTGCGGCGTGGCAAGATGCA
>JAPTTX010000026.1:0-7020 GCA_028068195.1 Gammaproteobacteria bacterium | reverse complement strand
GCAGCGCGTTCGTATCCTGTTCCAGCCGCCGGCGGATCAGGCCGAGCTTTCCAGGCGGGGGAAATTTCTGCGATACGCCGATGCCCAGCATGGACATGCCGCTCTGGTTGAGCGCGAGCGTACTGGCAGGAAGATTCTGTGCATCGAGCGTCAGTGCCGGGTCTGGCAACTGGCTGTCGTACTCGACTTTGTTCCTGCCGGCTTCGATCTCGGCCCGCGCCTGGGCCAGCACCGGCGAACGGGCAAGCGCAAGCTGCAGTGCTTCGTCCAGGGTCAAAGACGACGGAATCGAATCGGCCGCAACTGGATATCCGGACGTCGAAACGCCGGTGGTTTGGCGTGGCACCCAGTGACCGGCCGGCGAGGCTTGCGCCCACACCGGAACGTTCAGGGTGATTGCGGTTGCCAGCGCAACCGTACGGCAGGCATAACGGCAAAGCATGGCTGATCCTCGCGCAGAGAAGCGAAACGCCGCGCAGCAGCGCGGCGCATCCTTACGAGCGGGGATCTGCTAGATCAGGAAACGGCCGTAGCGCAGATAAAGCGGTAGAAGAGGGGGTGTTCGATAAGCGGATAGCGCAGACGACAGATGTATAATCCGTCGCGGCAGGAGTGCGGTGGAAACCGCCAAATTGGCCAAAATGCTGTGGGAGGCGAGCGTCTGTCTGGCGTTGGTGGCTATGGATTGACCGGTGCAAATTTGCACGTGCCCGGGCAAACAGCACGCGGGCAGCTGCTGGCCATGAGGCATGCCGACAGACCCGCAGTCTGCCGCCATGGCCGACATTGACGTCGATGCTGCGGACGCCGCCGCTTCGGGTGTGAAACAGACCTGAAACATGGTAACGACAACGAGCGCGAACCAGCCGAACAGAACGAACGGCTTGCGGCGAGATCGCCGAAGAACGGCAAGCGGAAAAGTCATCGGCCAATTGTCGACGGGTTACAGACCCGTACCATGGACGGACGATAGCTTTGATGGCGATAGACTGTCAAGCTGCTGGCCGCCGTAATCTTTAGTTGTTGGCGGTGCGCACCAGAGCGAGGCAGCATGTACATCTGCGTCGGACCTGGTTGCGTTGGCCCGTGACGCTCAAGGAAGCGACACACTGGCCGGACACCAATGTGCCGGAGCGCAAACGCAAGGCGTGCTTTGGGATGGGTGTCCTAGCCAACGCCCGACAAAGCCGGAAAGGCATTGAGCAGCCAGTACGACAGCCACCCCAATTGTCCGGTGGCCATGGCCAGACCAAACAGCACGAGCACGACGCCGGCGGCCTTGTACAGGATCCGGCCTGCGCGGCCCACGGTACGGGCACGGCGAAGGAACGCTCCGGTAAACAGCGCAACCAGCAGGAAGGGTACGGCCAAGCCGGCGGAGTAGGTCGCGAGCAGTGCCGCGGCATTGCCCGCTGCGGCGGTGGCGCCCACCGTGAGGATGCTGCCGAGCACAGGTCCGATGCAGGGAGTCCATCCGAGAGCGAAAGCGACGCCCAGGACATAGGCGCCCGCAGGACGTCCGCTGCGAATGACCGGCGCCAGCCGCAAGTCCCGGTTCAGCCACGGGATGCGCAGCAGTCCCAGCATGAAGAGCCCGAAGACCATCACGATGCCGCCGCCCACGAGGTTCGCCTGGGTCCGGTAAGCCAGGAGCAACCGGCCGAGCGCGGTGGCTCCGAGCCCGAGCAGGATGAATACCGTGGAAAAGCCAAGCACGAAGGGCGCGCTCAGGGCGAGCGTGCGCAGCCGCGCCCCAGGGTGCTGGTGGATCTCCTCGAGATCCTGGCCGGCAATGTAAGAGAGATAGCCCGGCACCAGCGGCAGCACGCACGGCGAAAGAAACGAAACCGCGCCTGCGGCAAACGCGCTGGCGACGCCAACCCCAGAAATCGCAACCATTCCAACCTCCGTATTATCCGGTCTTGCGCACGGCTATCGTTTGCGGGCGCATTTTACCCCACGGCGCGGTGCTGTTGAATGCCGAGACGGGAGGTGAAATAGCCATGAACGTAAAAAATCCGCCGTGCTTGTCCGGATCGGGCCGGATCGGCAGGGGGTGAAAGTTGCATGCGGGCGCATTTGACGCGCTGCTCGCCCTGGTCGATGCCGGCGGCCTTGAGTTTTTCGCCGAGGCTGTCGACCAGAGCCCGGGCCATGCCGTTTTCCGTGCAACGCGAATCGACACAGACCAGCAGGTGTCGTTATTACTCACCAGTCGATCATATAGTCTACAACTGTGATGCCGTCTCCACGGGCAGCCCCGCCAGCTTCCATTCCGGATAACCGTCCTGCAGTCGCCGCGCGCTCAGGCCCCGATGCCGCAGCCGGGCCACGGCGTCGAAGGCGAGTATGCAGTGCGGGCCGCGGCAGTAGGCGATGACCTCCTGCTTGGGGTCGAGCTCGTCGAGATGTTTCTCGATCTCGGCGAGCGGGACGTTGACCGCCCCGGGCAGGTGGCCCGCGGCATATTCCTCCTGGGGCGTACGTCCAGGACCGTGACCGCACCGCGGCGGGCGCGGTCGAGGAGCTCCTGGCGCGAGATCGGCTCGAGGCCGTCCTTGACCGTAAGGAAGGCGTTGACCAGCCGGTCCACCTCCGCCAGATGGCGCTCGCCCACGCGGCGGAGCGCGGCGAGCAGCTCCACGACGTCGTCGCCGCTGAGCTGGTAGTACACGTTCAGGCCTTCCTTGCGGCTCGCGACCAGGCCCGAGCGGCGCAACTGCTGCAGATGATGCGAGGCGTTGGCCATGGACAGCCCCGCCGCCTTCGCGAGCGCGTCCACGCTGCGCTCGCCCTGGGCCAGAAACTCGACCAGCTCAAGCTGCTTACCGCTGCTCAAGGCCTGGCCGATGCGCGCGAACTGCGTAAAGAGATCCTGTTTGAAGCCCATGCTTGACAACCTCCCTACTAGTCAAATACTCTTACGACAATGTGAATATTATATCAAAACAACGCTACCGGGAGTGAATATGACCTTCGGCGAGTTCGTAATGACCCATGAGGCACCTATCCGCCTGGGGTTCTTCCTCAGCATTTTTGCCGCCATGGCGGTGTGGGAGCTGCTCGCCCCGCGGCGGGCGCTGACCATGGCCAAACCCGTGCGCTGGGCCAATAATCTGGGCATCGTCGTCTTAAATACAGTGGTGCTGCGGCTGATCTTTCCGGCCGCTGCCGTCGGCGTGGCCGCGTTTGCGACCGCGCGGAGCTGGGGGTTCTTCAACTATTACCACCTGCCCTATGCAGTAACGGTCATCGCCTCCGTGGTGATTCTGGATTTTATCATCTACCTCCAACACGTCATGGTGCACGCGATCCCGGCGCTGTGGCGGCTGCACCGGGTGCACCACGCGGACCTGGACTTCGATGTCACCACCGGGGCCCGATTCCATCCCATCGAGATCCTACTCTCCATGCTCATCAAGTTCGCGGCCATCGTGGTCCTCGGCCCTCCGGTGGTGGCCGTGGTGATCTTCGAGGTGTTGCTCAACGCGACCTCAATGTTCAACCACGGCAACGTGCGCATCCCGGCCGTGCTCGACCGGGTGCTGCGGCTGTTCGTGGTGACCCCGGACATGCATCGCGTGCACCATTCCGTGGAAGACGACGAGACCAACAGCAACTTCGGCTTCAACCTGCCGTGGTGGGACCGGCTACTCGGCACCTACCAGGACCAGCCGCGCGCCGGGCACCGGGGCATGACTATCGGCATCCGCACGTTCCGGGACACCAAGACCTGCGCCTGGCTGCCGGGCATGCTGGCCATGCCCTTCATCGGCAAGATCACGGGCTATACCATCAACCGCCGGCAATGGGAGGTGCGCCCGTGACGCGCACACGGTGGGCGCGGATCGGCGCGCTCGGATTGCTCGGCGCGGCCATCGTCTGGGCTTATGCCCACCGCGCCGGGCTCAGCCTCACGACCCTGGAGCGGGCGGTGCACGGCGCAGGGCTCTGGGGCCGGCTGCGTTCATGGTTCGCAATCGGGCGGCCGGCGCCGCTCACAACCGGAGTGTCGCAATGAAAAACGTTTCCGTGATGTGCTTCCATGATGAGCTCTGCCAGGTATTCAACGCCCTGATGACGGCTCTGAGTCTGTTGCGCGAAGGGTCAAAGGTCACTCTTTTTTTCGGTTCGCGCGGCATCAACGCCGTGCATCGCGACAAGATGGGGACATTGACCTGCCTGCCGGACGAACCGCCTGAGGTTGGTGCGGCGGTCACAAAAAAAATGGACGAAATGGGTCTGCCGCTGGTGGAGGATCTGTTCGTCATGCTCATTGCGGAAGGCGCGACCATCCTGGCGTGTCCGCTTAACCTGGAACTCTTCGGTATGACGCCGGAGGACCTGGCGGACGGCGTCACCGTAGCCGACCCGGTAAAGTACTACAAGCAGGTTGTGATTCCCGCGGACATGAATCTGACGTTCTAGACATCATGTATTGACCTGCCCGACCTCAAGCGACGTGGATTAAACTTAAGGTCGAGCAAACCACCATCAACTCAGAGCCGCCATTGAGGGGGCAGCTCCCGGCGTATCAAGAAGTCATCTTGACGTGAAAGTGCGAATGCACCCGTGCGACGGCGGTACGCGCATGCGGTCGGATCGGTGAGATGTTATGGCAGTTACTTTGTCGGCGCTCATCCCGGAGTGGCACCTGCCCATTGCGATCGCCGTAGTCGCGCGCCCGGATCCGAATTCGCCGGTGATACTAGGCTTCGGGCCGAGCCCTTCGCGGTATGCACCGACCCCGCGGAGGTTATGCGGTTCGCGAGCCAAGGCGATGTGAGCTTCGACCCCACGGGGTGCGGGAGCAACGGCAATCACCCGGTCCCCGCGCTTCGTACGGGTGTGCGCATTGACTCGATGTAATTCAGCCGGACCCGTTAACCATAGGAGAGAGAGGGATAATGCTGGCGATCATTGCGGCAGGCATCGGGACCGGGCTGATGATGGGCGTGCTCGGGGGGCGGCGGCTCCATCATTTCGCTGCCCGTGCTGCTCTACCTCAAGATCGAGCCGAAATCGGCCATTGCCATGAGCCTCGGGATCGTGGCCGTTACCGCCGCGATCTCCGCATTCCAGCACTGGCGCCAGGGGAACGTGCACCTGAAGGTGACTGCGGTGTTCGGTGCGTTGGGAGCCGTGGGCACGGTGATCGGCGCTCGGCTCGGGTTGCTGACCCCCGAGGTGATCCAACTCGGAGTCTTCACGCTGGTCATGTATACGGTCGCGTGGCGGATGCTGCGCCATAAGGGTTCATCCGGTTCTCTGGCCGTAGCCACAGGGAACAAGCTTGATGTCGATGTCGAAGGGCTCCCCTGCGGTCGCGTCGCCGTTCACGGCATCGGTGTCGGGGTCCTCGCCGGCGCGGTGGGCATAGGCGGGATTCCTGATCGTTCCGGCGCTAGTGCTGCTTTCGGGCCTGTCGGTAAAGCGCGCCATTGGCACCTCGCTCAGCGTCGTCGCGATCCAGACCGCTGCGGGCTTCGCCGGCTACGTCGGCACCATCCCCATCGACTACCCGCTGATGGCCGGCTTTACCGGGGTGGCGGTGCTGAGCTCGCTGACGGCTGGATTTTTCAGTCACCGACTCCCGTCCGTAAAGCTCAAGCGCGGCTTCGGTCTCTTCCTGGTGGTCGTGGCGACCGATATCCTGATCAAGCACTTGATCTGATCTGGGTCAGAACAGTTCGGCCAGCGCGGACTGGCCGGAAAGGAACGGGAAATTCCGGCCGGATTGCGCGGCGACATGCATTTCCTGCCTGGCACTGGCTCGACGGGAGCATGATCGTTATGATGAACTACGCAGGATGGCTCGGCAGAGAGTTCATGTTTGTGGTGCGGGTACTGATCATCGTCAGCATCACCGCCGTCATAAGGTGGCGAGTGAATGCATCCGCGCCTGGGGAGCGGCTGCGAAGTGCGGGTCCGTGGTTATGCCCGTTCCGCGCAGGCAGGCGAGCTGCTGCACGATCTCGTGGGCTTAGCCGCCCCCACTCATATCTATCCAGACCCTGCCCAGTTTTGCCGCCGGACCGTCAATGCCGATGCTGCGGGCATGCTGTTCAGTCTTCGGGCCGCGACCTGGTCGAGATCAACGGGATGTTCGGGTGACGAGGACTCTGCACCCCGGTGAGGTCGCCGTGGCGGGGATAGGCGATCCGGCGGCGTATGAGGCCTGGTATCACACCGCCCGCGGCGCCTGGATCGGCAACCTGGAGTTCCGGTTGCTGATGCGCCTGCTGCGGCCTGGGCCGAGCGCGACGTTACTGGACGTGGGCAGCGGCACCGGCTACTTCAGTCGCCGTTTCGCCGTTTCGCCGGTGCCGGTCTACGGGTTACGGGCCTTGATCCTCATCGCCGGACGACAGACTATGCGCGCCGCGCGGGTGCGACGGTCGCGTATGTCGAGGGCAACGCGAGGGATCTGCCGTTTCCGGAGCGTTCATTCGACTACGTGGTCGCGGTCACCAGCCTGTGCTTCGTCGACGATCCGCGGCGTGCGCTCGCCGAGATGTGGCACGTGGCCCGTCGGGCGGTTGTGCTCGGCCTGCTCAATCGGAACAGCCGGTTGTTTCGGCAAAAGCACGGCCAGGGATCCTATCGCGGCGCGCGCTGGGACACGGTAACAACAGCGCGTACCTGGTGGCAGGGCCTGCATCCGGTACCTCAGGTGGTCACGCGCAGCGCCGTATTCTTTCCAAGCGGAGGCGCCTGTGCGCGCAGTGCTGAGCGGATGATGCCGAATGTTTTACCCTGCGGCGGTTTTCTGGTCGTCGCCCTGCACCAGCCATCACAAGAGGTGAGAGATGAACGATAAGCCGGGTTTATCCACACGAAGCGTCCACAGCGGCGAGATCCACGATCCCCAGGGATCACCACACACGCCGCTTTACAATACGACCACCTTCGCCTTCGGCTCCACCGCGGAACTGCTCGACGTGGTGGAGGGCAGGAAACCAGGCAATCTCTACACCCGTTACGGCTTCAATCCCACGATCCGCAGCCTCGAGGAGAAGC
>JAPTTX010000069.1:0-7063 GCA_028068195.1 Gammaproteobacteria bacterium | reverse complement strand
ATTTTCTCCGGCCGCTGGCTGCCGCTGCAGCGGCCAACGGCCTGGCCGGCTTTAAGCCTGCCCGACCACCGATACGATGATATGGATGGTGACCTCGGGATGCAGCACCACGCTCACCTCGTGGTCGCCAAGGGTCTTGAGGGGCCCATTGGGAAGCTGCACTTCGGCTCGGGACAGCTCGAAACCCGCCGCGGTCATCGCGGAGGCGATATCGGCGGTGCCGACGGATCCGAACAGCTTGCCTTCGTCGCCCGCCTTGCTCACGATCTGGACAGTGGCACCTGCCATCACCTGGGCCCGTGCCTGGGCGCTACCGAGCGAGTCCGCTTGGGCCTTTTCAAATTCCCGCCGACGCGCCTCGAACAGCGCCTTGTTCTCGGCGGTCGCGACCACTGCCTTGCGCTGCGGTATCAGGTAGTTGCGACCGTAACCGGATTTGACGTTGACCTGGTCACCCAGCTCGCCGAGATTGCGGATCTTTTCCAACAGTATCAATTGCATAATGAAACCTCACGCTTATCGCCGTTGCCGTCACTGCACGGACGGTGTTTTCGTGTCTCAGGGCCTAGCGATGGGCGTCGCTGTAAGGCAGCAGTGCCAGGTAGCGCGCGAGCTTGACCGCGCGCGTGAGCTGGCGCTGATAGTGGGCCTTGGTACCGGTGTTACGGCTGGGAATGATCTTGCCGGTTTCGGTAACATAGCCCTTCAGGGTGGCGATGTCCTTGTAGTCGATCTCGACGACACCTTCGGCGGTGAAACGGCAGTACTTCTTGCGGCGGAAAAATCGCGACATTTCTCTGTAGCTCCCGGAATCTGTTCTGACTGGACCTGACCGGCGCTAGCCGGCCGCCCCGTGACGATGTATCAGGCCTCGCCGGCGCCAGGCGCTTCCGCGCCGATATCGCCGGCCGCATCCACGGACGCCTCGCGTCCCTCGGACTCGCGTTCGGCGCGGCCACCGTGTCCGGCGGCGCGGCCTTCTTCCTGATTCTCTTTGGCGAGCGGCGATGGCGCGGTAACCGCGGCCTTGCGTGACAGGGTAATCCAACGGATTACCGCGTCATTGAAGCGGAATGCGGTTTCAATTTCGGTCAAGACCGCGGCATCGCACTCGATGTTCATCAACACATAGTGGGCCTTGTGGATCTTGTTGATCGGGTAGGCAAGCTGACGGCGCCCCCAGTCTTCGAGGCGGTGAATGGCGCCCTGGCCGGATTCGATGATGGACCGGTACCGGTCGATCATCGCAGGTACCTGCTCGCTCTGGTCGGGATGGACCAGGAAAACGATCTCGTAATGACGCATTACTGACTCCCCGTGGATTAGAGCCTTCCGGACAGGGCCGGTAAGGCAAGGAGGACCGGGCAGCAGCGCACCGGCCTGGCTAAAGGCGAGGGATTCTAAAGGGTTCTGCCGGACATGGCAAGCTGCGGTCACGCACCTGCTGTCACGCGCCGGGCCCGGTGTACCCGCGCGCGTCTGATGACGCCGCTGCGCGTCTCTGGCGCAAGGCTTCGAACAGGGAAACGGCTGCGGCTGCCGCGACATTCAGGCTCGCCACGCTGCCGGCCATGGGGATACGGATGAGGAAATCGCAGTGTTCCCGCGTGAGCCGCCGCAGCCCTTTGCCCTCGGCTCCCAGCACCAGCGCCACCGGTCCACGCAGATCGGCTCCGTACAGCTCGCTCTCCGCGTCGGCCGCGGCGCCGGCGATCCACAGTCCCGCCTGCTTGAGCCGCTCCAGCGTGCGCACGAGATTCGTGACCCGGAATACCGGCACGGTATCCGCACCGCCGCTTGCAACCTTGCGCACCGTTGGCGTGATGCCGACAGCGTTGTCGCGCGGCAGGATGACGGCGTGCGCTCCGGCGGCGTCGGCGCTACGCAGGCAGGCGCCCAGATTATGCGGATCCTGGACGCCATCGAGCACGAGCACGAGCGCTGGCTGCGCGAGTCCCCGCAAAAACGCGTCCAGGTCCTGCTCGCCGTGCGGACCGATTGGATCGCATTCAGCCACCACGCCCTGATGCCGGTCGGTGCCGGCCAGCACGTCGAGCTCTGCGCGCGTCGCGCGTGTCGTGGGCACGCGCGCTTGCTCGGCAGCACGGATGACCGCCTGTGGCCGTTCCCCGGACCGTCCCGCGTCGATCCATATGCGCCCCACCCGGTCCGGGGTCTGTTCCAGGGCGGACAGAACGGCGTGCCAGCCGAAAATATGCTGCTTTGCTGCGTGCGGCATGACTACTTGACCGGGCGCGCCTTCTTCTTGCGTCCGGGGCTACTGCTCCGCCTCTTCTGCTGCGTGCGCTGCGCCGTACGCCGGACCCGGCGCGGGCTGCGGTCCGGCTGGGCCGGCGTCTCCCCGTCGATCAACTCGAAATCAAGCTTGGCCTCGTCCAGATCCACCCGTACGACGCGCACCCGCACCCGGTCACCGAGACGAAACGTACGCCGGGTGCGATCGCCCACCAGCCGGTGTTTGGCCGCATCAAAGTGATAGTAATCGTTGCCCAGGGCGGTGATGTGCACCAGTCCGTCGACGTAGATGTCTTCCAGCTCCACGAACAGCCCGAAATTCGTGACACCGCTGATGATGCCGTTGAATGGTTCACCCACCTTGGCCACCATGAATTCGGTCTTGAGCCAGCGCACGACGTCGCGGGTGGCATCGTCCGCCCGCCTCTCCGTCATGGAGAAATGCTCGCCCTGCGACTGCGCCTCGGCCAGTGTTGCAGCATGCTGTCTGTGTTCGAGCAGTCCCGTGATCGCGCGATGGACCAGCAGATCCGGGTAACGCCGGATAGGCGATGTGAAATGGGCATAATTCGCGTAGCCGAGAGCGAAGTGTCCGATGTTGTCGGGGGTATACAGCGCCTGGCTCAGGCTGCGCAGCAGCACCGTGTGCACCAACCTCGCGTCGGGACGTCCCTCCACGGCAAGCAGCAGCCGGGCATAGTCCCGCGCCTTCGGCTCGTCGCCGCCGCCAAGATTCAGGCCGAGTTCGAACAGGAACTCCCGCAGGGCCGTGAGCTTTTCCGCGGTCGGACCCGCGTGTACCCGGAAGGGAACCGGGATCTTGTGGTGGGCGAGCAGCTCCGCGGCACAGACGTTGGCTGCAAGCATGCACTCCTCGATGAGGCGGTGCGCATCATTGCGCACCAGCGGTTCGATACGCTCGATCTTGCGCTGCGCATCATAGATGATGCGGGTCTCCGGCAGCTCGAAGTCCACCGCCCCGCGGGCGATGCGCGCCTTGTGGAGCACCTTGTATAGCGCGTACAGATCTGCGAGGTGCGGTTGCAGCGCCTCGTGGCGGTGCAGAAGGGCGGCATCCCCGTCAACCAGCATCGCTGCGACCGCAGTGTAGGTCAGGCGCGCCTGGGAACGCATGACCGCACGGAAGAACCGGTGGCGCTCTATCTTGCCGCTGGCGCTGATCTGCATCTCACACGCCACGCACAGGCGCTCGACCTGCGGATTGATCGAGCACAGGCCGTTGGACAGGATCTCCGGCAGCATCGGGATAACGTGATTCGGGAAATAGACCGAATTCCCGCGCCGGTAGGCTTCGGCGTCAAGCGCTGTTCCAGGCCGGACATAGGCCGATACATCGGCGATCGCCACAATCAGCCGGAACCCCCGTCCGCGACGCTCGCAGAATACGGCATCGTCGAAATCGCGCGCATCCTCCCCGTCGATGGTCACGAGCGGAACGGATCGCAGATCCTCCCTGCCTTCCCAGGCGTCTGCCGGCACCTCCACCGTCAGGCTGGATACTTCGTCCAGCACGGCGTCCGGCCAGCTGTGCGGCAGGTCGTACATGCGTATCGCGACTTCCACCTCCATCCCGGGCGCCATGTGATCCCCGAGCACTTCACTGATGCGTCCCACGGGCCGCGCACGGGGAGTCGGCTGTTCGGTAATGGCGGCCACCACGATCTGGCCGTCGCGCGCGCCCAGGTCGTCACCGTGCGGAATGAGAATTTCCTGGCTGATACGCTTGTCGGACGGAACCACGAAGCCGATGCGGTTCTCGCTGTTGTAACGGCCGACGATCGTTACATTGGCGCGCTCGAGCACTTCGACCACCGTTCCTTCCCTGCGACCCCGTGCATCAATTCCGGCCACACGCGCTACCACCCTGTCTCCATGCAGCGTCCCGCGCATCTCCTTGGGCGGCAGGAACAGATCCGCCCCGCCCTCGTCCGGCACCAGGAAGCCGAAACCGTCCGGGTGGCCGACCACACGCCCGCGCACCATATCCATCTTCTGCAGCAGGCCATAGCGACCACGCCGGTTTTTCAGCAGCTGCCCGTCTCTTTCCATGGCGCGCAGGCGCCGCCCAAAGGCTTCGATGTCGCGTTCACCCTCGACGCCGAGTTCATTCGCAAGGTACTTAAGGGACAGCGGTTCGCCGCGCTGGGCAAGGTGGGCCAGCACTGCTTCGCGACTCGGAACTGGAAACTCGTATTTCTGAGCTTCGCGGTCAGCCATGGGATCGACCGGCACCTCGGGTGCGCCGGGCATTCGGTTTGACATGAATTTCTTCTCTCGGTAGAGTGCGCCGCCTGACCTGGTCCCAGGCCCGTCCTGGGATGAGACCGATGCCGAGGTGGCGGAACTGGTAGACGCGCTAGCTTCAGGTGCTAGTGGGGGTAACCCCGTGGAGGTTCAAGTCCTCTCCTCGGTACCAGATTTGAGTTGTGGTTTAGAAAGTTGCCGTATTTGACCTGAAGTCGCCGGAAATTGCCAGAAACATACCGCCTGGCTGCACCGCCCGTCCTGACCGGCCGCAACTCCTCCTCTCCGGCAGAGCGCCTCCTCCCGTTGCGGCTCGGCGCCCCCCTCCCTTCCTGCGTGGCCGGGCTCCCGCCCTGCGAATCGCGGCCGCCGCCGGTGTGATGCGGGTGCAGACAAACCGCGTAAGCCGGCCCGCGTTGCCGTGCTGGCCCATGGGGGGCTAACCCGCAGCTGGCCTGTCACGATAGCCACGCCCCAACCATGCTGCTGAAATGCCGGTGGCTGCTATCGACCCCACCGGGTGGACTCACCCTGATCCGCCCGCCGGACCAGGCTCACCGTACTTTACCGCACCCGGCAGGAAACATGCCGGCCGGCCCCGTATGTCGCTCGGTCCGCGGCGACAGCAGCGATGGCAGCCCAGACTATCCGGATACCCGGGCAGCGGAATTGGCCGAAATCTCCCGGGCGGACGGGTGCGTCGGAGTTATATGGAGTCGGACCATCGTGGCGCATGCGGGGATCACTTTCGTCTGCAGCAATGCATCGATGTATATTCTATAAAACAGGTATATAGCGAATATATATAAACCCGTTTCTCCATTCGGGCTCGCTATTCGTGCATGGATGTACATTGTTTGGGCGCCAATCAAGGCCATCGCGCGACCGTCGGGATATGGCGCGCGCATGCTGATCCATCGCGTCCTAACCTTAATATGTTTACTACACTTAGACATTGCTGAAAGTGCTTGCGCGACGAACCATGCCTGTGCATACCTCTGACTGGCACGGTCCTTGCTATATCCATTCTAATTCGGATATGGGCGGCCGTTCACCCCACTGCGGGGCCGGGTCGGCGCCGCAGATCGACCGATGGGGGAAATGACCACATGCCGAATGGCGGGGATCCGGCCGTCCCGCGCGACGCTGCGGCACAGCGGCTGCGCACGCTGCACGAGGCTGCCCGAACGCTCCGGACCGTGTCCGCGCTACGGGACTCCGAAGCCGAACTGCTGCAGCAGGCTATTGAATCCCTGGCCGCACTCATCGGGACCCGTTACGGTGCCGTCGCCGTCACGGACGACCATGGCCGGCTCGCCCGGTTTGTCCATACCGGCATCACGCCGGAGAATGCCGACCGCATCGGCCTCCTGCCCGAGGGGCGCGGGCTGCTCGCTGCAGGCGGCGGCGAAAGCGAGCCCTTGCGCATCGACAATATCGCACGCGATCCGCGTTCGGCCGGGTTCCCGGCCCATCATCCGGCCATGACCACCCTCCTAGACGTTCCGCTCACATACCTCGACCGCCGCTTCGGGCATATTTACCTGAGCGAAAGGATCGACGGGAGACCGTTCGACGAAAACGACGAATTGCTCGCGACATTCTATGCGGAAGAACTCTCCCTGCAGCTGGCTTTCCGGCAGTCCGAGACCGAGCGCGGCCGGGCTGCGGTCGTGCTGCAGGACATCGCACGGGCCCTGTCGACGACCAGCGGAGACAATTTTTTCCAGAGTCTGGTGTTGAATCTCGCCTCCGCCCTCGGCGTCGACTACGTCTTCATCGGCGAGCCCAGTCCGGACCGCGCTGATGTCATCCGCACCCTTGCGTTCTGCGATCACGGACAGCTCAGCGGCAACGTCGACTACCACCTGGACGCGGATACGCCCTGTGGAAGCGTCGACTGCAAGACGATATGCCATTTCCCGGATGGCGCCGGGCGCCTCTACTCCGGAGACGCGCTGATCCGCCGCTACGGTGTCGAAGCCTTCATCGGCCACCCACTGTACGATTCCGCCGGACGTCTGCTCGGCCTCCTGGTGGCAATGAACGGTAAGGCGATTGCCGACGAGGAACGGGTCCACCTCATTCTCCAGCTCTGCGCCAACCGCGCCGCCGCCGAAATTGAGCACCGGCGCGCGCAAGAGAACGTGCGGGAAAGCGAAGAACGCTTTCAGGCGACGTTCAGCCAGGCGGCTGTGGGCATCGCCCATGTCGCACCCGACGGCCGGTTCCTGCGGATCAACCAGAAATTCTGCGATATCGTCGATTATACGCAGGCCGAAATGCTTCAGCGCAGCTTCCGGGACATAACCCATCCCGAGGACGTGGAAAAAAGTCTGGTGCTTGCCCGCCGGATGTTCGCCGGCGAACTCCCCACCTATTCCCTGGAAAAGCGCTATTTTCGCAAGAGCGGCGGTATCGTGTGGGTGAATGTCACCGTCTCGCTCGTGCGCGGCCCGGACGAACAGCCGAAATATCTGATTGCGGTCGTCGAGGATATTGCCGCCCGCCGGGCTGCCGAGGTCCATATGCGCAAACTGTC
>JAPTTX010000055.1:0-31900 GCA_028068195.1 Gammaproteobacteria bacterium | reverse complement strand
GGGGTGTGCCCCTATATGTTTAGTCAAGCGTTCATCGTGGGAACAGCATGGTAGAAGCTGCCATCACGCAGCATCGCGAAGAGCACATCGCAACGCCGGCGCGCCAGGGCGATGAGTGCCTGGTTGTGCCGTTTGCCTTGGGCGATTTTGCGATCGTAGTAGGCGCGGGATACCGGATCGCGCAGCGCGGCGAACGCCGAGAGGAACAAAGCGCGTTTGAGCACCTTGTTCCCGCGCCGGGAAGGATGCTCACCGCGGATCGAACTGCCCGAGCAGCGCGTGACCGGGGCCAGCCCGGCATAGGCCGCCAGATGCGCCGAGGAGGCAAAGGGCCGGGTGGTGACCTCGGTGAGGAATCTTGCCGCCGTCCTGACGCCGACTCCCGGCATGCTCATCAGGACCGTGGCAAGAGGGTGTGCGTTCACGCGCCGCTCCACTTCCCGGGCGAGTTCCTCACGCTGGCGGCGCAAGGTGGCGAGCTGCTCGGCAAGCCTCGGCAGGACAAGTTCCACGGCTTGCGTACCGGGTACCACGACCGTCTGTTCACGCAACGCCCGATGGATTTCAGCAGCAAGCGTCTTGGCAAGCCGCGGCGCGAGCCTGGCGAGAAAGACCGTCAGACGCTTCTCGCTTGCCGCCGACAGCGCGCCAGGAGAAGGATATTTCTGCAGCAAAGCGAGCAGCGCCGGGTGATCGAGCCTAGGTCCCAACACCCGCTCGAGCGCCGGGTGGATCTGGGTGAGGAGCCCGCGGATGCGGTTGCTCACCTGGGTGATCTCCTGAGCCAAATCATCGTCAAAGCCGCACAGCATCGTGAGCTCCGAGAGCGCATCATCGCTTCTCGGCAGTGCGCGCAGGGCATGCGGCATCGAGCGCGCGGCCTCGGCGATGATGGCGGCATCGCGGGCATCGGTCTTCGCTTCCCCGGCATGAAGATCAGCGATGCGCCGCATCGCAAGCCCCGGCAGATAGGCGACTTCAATCCCTTCGGCCCGGGCGACCGTCACGGGCAGTGCCCCGATCGTGGCCGGCTGATCGACCACCAACAGAATGCTGCCTCGGGTTTTGAGTTCCGCGATAAGCGCCTTGAGCTTTGCCTCGTCATTGGGCAGGGTTTTGTCGAACAACCGTCTGCCCGACCGATCCACGGCGACGGCATGATGCTCGCCTTTGCCGACGTCGACCCCGATGAAAACATCGATTCCGTCCTGTTGCGGTGTGCTTTCCATGGAGACCCTCCTTTGTCTGGATTCCTTGCCTGGCCAGCGTGCCGCTTTGGCAGTGCGTCTCGGCATCCACGTTACAGGCGGCCTTTAAGCACAACGGGCCGAACCCCTATCAGCGATGATGCACTGCCTTCCAGACCCGGTGACAACACACCCCGGATCATGGTCGACTGGGGGCGGCAATCATGCCGGGTCTGGCTGGCCGATGCCCCTATTGTAGGGGCATGAACATAGTAACGGGATGGGCGGTTTTGATTTCCGTCAATGCTGAGACGCCGGAAAGGTGTAACGTTATTGTCCGTCAGCAGCTGACGAGATGACCGGCAGATGTCTCCCGCGGGGCAGGCTGGGGTGGATGCCACCGGCAACCCAAGCTCTGGGCTCGCAACAGATCCCTATCCGGGATGGCAAGTAACGAGCTTCTAGTCCCGCGGATCTGCCGGCTCATCCTTTTCTTCTTGCACGAGCGCTGGTTTGGGGATTCGGGCCGGGCAGCAGAGAAAGTCTGCGCCTGATCGTGGAGGGGGCTGCTTCCGGCCCCCGACCTATTCCTTCGCAGCGCTGCGCTTCCGCCCTCCAGGCGGCGGGCCGAACGAGCTCCGGCCACCAGGGATAGGTCCTGCATTGCAGCGGGCGCACCGGGTATATCCGGCAGCGATGGTTGTCCAGCAGAAAGGGACAGCGGCCGCCGGCATCCAGACGAATGCCTTCGGTCTGATCATCCACGGACGCGATGTACCGGCGCCGGAACCAGCGCTGGGTCAGCCCGAGGTAGGCCCGTATCGCCTCCTGTTCCGGCTGTTGGGCCTCGACATAATGGTCGGCACCGCCCGTGCAGCAATTGCCGCATCCAGTGCACCGGAAGCGCAACCCGGCATATTTTCCTCCGCGGCCTGCACTCATTTCACACGCTTCCCCATCGCATTGCGGGCAGCCGGCTGCGAGGCGGGCCGACAGCCGCGGTTGACGCCGGATTTACCGCATGCGCCAAAGGGCAGCGAGGGGCGGAACCGGACCGGCGGTCGCCGGCAGCGGAAACTGAACGCGCCGGATTTCGTCGAGCGCTCCGGAGACGCGGTCGAATGCTCCGTAGAGGTATCGAAACAGCCGTATGCGTGCCGGATCGGATTCGAAGTAGGCGCAATGCCAGAAAGCGCTGCGACCCTGCTCTAGATAATAGCGAAGCTGGCCGCGCGCAGCCAGACGGTCGCGGAACAGACCGCTCATAAACAGCGAATATTCGCCAATATGGCGGACGATCAGCGCCTCGCGCGGCCGGTTGACGGGTGCATGGTCCCATCCTTGGCTGCGTCTCCACTCTGCGAGCATGCCGGCAATGCTGGTCACCGGCTCCCCGCTGGCGTTTCGTACCACTTCGAGCGTACGGACGTGGCTGAACCGGGTCAGCATGTCACTGACGTAGTCCACGGCAGCCGGTTCACGGACGCCGTGAACCCCGAAACCATGCTGAACTTGACGATGGAAGAACTGATAGAGGCCCGGGACGAGCATGCACAAACCTCCTGCCGATATGAGGGCGCCAGCAGTCTGCGTCGACTCTTCACTGAAATTATAGAACAACACGGGGATTCCGGCCGCAGGGTCAGTCTGGCCAGGGACATACGCCGCCTCCCTCCCTGCAATCCGCGACAGCGCCGCACGAGACAGTGGCTGCCCGGCTTCACCGGGTTGTGTCACCAGACAGTGCAGGTCCTGTTGGAAGCATAGATTCGGGATGTCCACGCTGCGGCGCAGCAGTACATCTGCGACGATCGCCGGTGGGGCCGATCGTCGGGGTTGTCCAGCCGTTCCTGTTATCGTCCGGTGGGGATGGTGCCGCGATCTTGCGGCGGGTTCGCGTTGCGATCAGGCAAGACTTTGTGATGGAGATACAGACCGGTATGATGGACCGCAGGCAGGGACAGCATCGCCAGACGCGCCCGTGGCGGCTGTCGGAGCGGTTCTTCGCGCGCCGGACCGGCCGGCACGGCCGCTAGGTGTTTCTGCGGCAGGAGGCGGGCGGGGCCCTCCGGATGCGGTGTCCGTCAGCAATGCCGCCGGCCAGCGCGCGGTGATTCCAGTCCGCGCCGGGACCGTCATTTTGGGCAAACAGATCCATCATCAAAAACGGAACAATTACATGGTTGCCATCGGAACGCCCCTTTCTCGCAGCGCCACCCGTATATTGCTGCTCGGCAGCGGCGAGCTCGGCAAGGAAATCACTATTGCCGCCCAACGTCTGGGTGTTGAAGTTGTGGCGGTTGATCGTTATCCCAATGCGCCGGCACATCAGGTTGCGCATCGGGCGCACGTGATCGACATGACCGACGGCGATGCCCTGCGCAGGCTAGTGGAGGAGGAACGGCCGCAGCTCATCGTGCCGGAGATCGAGGCCATCGCAACTGGAGCGTTGCTCGAGATCGAGGCGGCCGGGCTCGCCGAGGTGATTCCGACAGCGCGGGCCGCGCATTTGACCATGAACCGCGAAGGAATTCGCCGGCTGGCGAGCGAGGAACTGGGGTTGCCGACCTCGCGTTATGCGTTTGCCTCAAGCCTTGAGGAGCTCGAGACGGAAATCAGCCAGGGTATCGGCTACCCGTGCGTGGTCAAGCCTGTGATGTCGTCATCCGGAAAAGGGCAGTCCCGGGTGGACAGTGCCGACCAGGTAACGGCGGCGTGGAATTACGCCAGCAGTGGCGCACGTGTTCACAATACCCGCGTCATCGTTGAATCGCTGGTGGAGTTCGAGTACGAGATTACCCTGCTCACCGTGCGCGCCTTCAACGGTGACGGCCGGATTGAGACGTATTTCTGCGACCCCATCGGTCATGTGCAGGTTCGCGGGGACTATGTTGAGAGCTGGCAGCCGCATCCCATGAGCGAGCGCGCCCTGGCGAAGTCCAAGGACATTGCCGAGCGCGTAACCGGCGCGCTCGGCGGCCGGGGCGTGTTCGGCGTGGAGCTGTTCGTCAAGGATGATGAGGTATGGTTCTCGGAGGTGAGCCCGCGTCCGCATGATACCGGGATGGTGACGATGGTTACCCAGGCGCAGAACGAATTCGCGCTGCATGTACGTGCCATTCTCGGTCTTCCCGTAGGAACGCGCATGAGGCGTGCGGGCGCAAGTGCCGTGATCTACGGCGGCATCTCGGGCGAGGATGTGGTGTTTGAAGGCGTCGATGAAGCGTTGCGCATCCCGGAGTCCAACCTGCGGCTGTTCGGAAAGCCGCTGTCGTACGAGCGTCGCCGCATGGGGGTGGCTCTGGCCGCAGCCGATAATGTTGATGTCGCCCGGCGGCGTGCCAAGGATTGTGCGTCCAGGATACGGCCGCGGGCGCTGTAGATCGCGGCCTCAGCGGAAATAGCCGATCCCGACCCCGAACTGGACGCTGGGTTTGCTGCCGACGCGGTCCCTCTTGGGCCACAGGTGTAATTGCTCGGCGTTGAGCACCGCGAAGCGGTATGGCGCCTTGCCGACATGCCCTTCCTGCGCCGCCACGACGGTTCCGACGGCAGTGATCAGGCGTCCCGGCGCATAATCGATTGTTTCCAGATAGCCACGCTGCTGGAGAATGAAGCGGCCAAGCGGGGATTTCCGACGTTCCGGCCGGGCCGAGCGGTCCAGCGGATAAGCCAGCACTTCCAGGTTGGTCCGGTCAGCCAGGTTCTTTGCGGCGACAATGACCCCGCCCCACTCCACCCGCCGGCTGCGTACGGCGCCGATGTCGGCCGCCGCCTGAGCCGGCGTCAGCGCGGTGTCGACGCCAGCCAGCTCAAATGGCGGCCGGGTCGCACAGCCTGCGAGCAGGATCCCTCCGAAGAAGCACAGAAGCCAAACGGCCTGAATTCGCATGGCTTTTGCCGGTCCGTAATCAGTAATAGGGGTCGTAGGGGAAGGGATAGCCCCACGGATACCATGGAGCCGACCAGAAGGGGCTGTAGTAATAGTGCTGTACCGGAACCGGGCGCGGCCACAGATGCACTTGCTCCGCTTTGACTACAGGAAAGACATAAGGGTACTCGCCGATGGTGCGGGAGCGGGGCGCCAGCAGGGTACCGCTGACCGTAATGTCCCGACCTCGCCCATAGATCGAGGGGTCCAGAAATCCTGCCACCCGAACCAGGAACCGTCCACCCGTCTGGTCCGTCTGCTGCGGCCGGCCGTCGCTTTCCAGCGGACGGTCCACGACATCGATCCATGTATCAGTCGGATGGTTCTCGATGTCGGCGATCGTGCCGCCCCAGCGTATCTGGCTGCCGACCAGCCGTGCGCCTGCGGCGCGCGCCTGGGCAACCGTAATGTTGCCAGGTGCCGCTTCCCGGATGGACCGGGGAACAGTCGTAGCGCAGCCGGCCAGTACCAGGGTCAGCAGGAGGCTGCACAGAATACGGGACTGCTTCATGCGCCCTACGATACTCCGTCGCGAGGTCTCGCGGTAGCGCTCCGGCCCCCCGGGGAGACCTCCTCTACCTCCCGCGGCCGTTGTACGGCACCTGGAGCGCGGTCGCTTGCGGCCAGCGCGAGGGCGCATGTCCAGCATGGGAGGGGGTGACGGATCCGGCAGTCCGTGGCTAGAATGGTCGGTGCGCCCACCAGGGCGCAGGTCTGTTTCCGGATTCGCCACCACGAAGGTTTGACCAATGGGTTGGTTCGTCGATTTCAGGTGCCCGTATTGCAGGTATGAGGAAACCGGTATCGGAGTGGGTCGCGGCAAGCACGCTTTTCCGTATCTTGCGCTGTTTTGCTGCGACAATTGCAAATCGGTCGGCAGTACCTGGGTACAGCAAAACGCGACTCCGCGCTGCGGCGCCTGTTACCACGAGGGCGTGACGATTCTGGCGGATGACGTGCTGGGCATCAGCTGCCCCAAGTGCGGCGAGCCTGCGGTCTTCGCCCGCAGTGACGGCGTGTGGGAGTAGATTCAGCCGATCCGCACCGGGGCGCCGGCCTGCTCGCTGATGAAGCGTGATAGTTCGCCGAACAGCTCCGCGCCGCTCTGATCATTCACCCACAGATCCGTGGTGTCCCGGTAGCTGTAGTGATAGCCGCCTGATCTGGCGGCGACCCAGATCTGGGCAGCGGCACCCTGCTTGTTGACGATGATCTTGCTGCCGTCGGTGAAATCCAGCGTCAGAATGTCTCCGGCATTCTCGAATTCTATGTCTATGCCGCTGTCTTCCACGGCCTGCTCGATACGCCGCAGCGTCTTCTCGACTTTCCGGTTGAATTCCGCTTCGTTCATGGTCAGCGTCCCCGACTGATGTTCGTGAAGCCGATGGTACCGGAGCCCCGGGTGGGGCGCCAAGCGCGGTCGCGCAGACCTTGCGCGCCGGTTGCTGTTTATCGTTGCGCCGCGCCGGGCTAAACTAGCCGCCTCTTCGATCGCGGGTGTCGTATGAAACTTCGCTGGCTTGCGGTACGCCTGTCGCTTCTGACCATCCTGTTGGGCACGCTGGGTCTTGGGGCTTGCGGGCTTAAAGGTCCGCTTTACCTGCCGGCGCCGCCCGCACCGCACAAGGCCCCCTCGGATGCCACGTCCGCTCACTGAAGCCCGCACCATGGAACCATTCGCATACCGCGACGGCCGGCTGCATGCCGAGGACGTGGCGCTGTCGGAAATCGCTGACTGCGTCGGCACCCCCTGCTACGTATATTCACGAGCGGCGATAGAAGCCGCCTGGCGCGGCCTGGATGGGGCTTTTGGTGCCCGTGACCACCTCGTGTGCTATGCGGTGAAGGCCAATTCGAATCTCGCGGTGCTCAGCATGCTTGCCAGGATCGGCTCCGGTTTCGATATCGTGTCGGGAGGTGAGCTCGAGCGCGTACTGCGCGCCGGAGGTGATCCGGGCCGGGTGGTGTTTTCCGGTGTCGGCAAGACTGAAGACGAGATGCGTCGCGCGCTGCAACTTGGAATCTATTGCTTCAACGTGGAGTCCGTGCCGGAACTCGAGCGCCTGGATCGGGTGGCTGGCGCGCTCGACAGACAGGCGCCCGTATCGTTGCGTGTCAATCCGGATGTGGATGCCCGCACACATCCTTACATTGCCACCGGGTTAAAGGAGAGCAAGTTCGGGGTCGCCATGCCGGAGGCGATTGAAGCCTACCGGCTGGCCGCGAACAGCCGGCACCTGCGGGTCATCGGTGTTGATTGCCATATCGGTTCCCAGCTGACTGAATTGGCCCCGTTTGCCGATGCTGTGGCGCGTGTTATGGCTCTTGTCCGGGATCTCGCTTCCGCCGGCATCGAGCTGCGGCATGTCGACCTCGGTGGCGGCCTGGGCATCCGCTACCGCGATGAGACGCCGCCACCGCCGAACGAGTATGTCTCCGTGCTCGTGCGTGGCGTGGATGGCTACGGCGGCGGCAAGCTGCGCATTCTGATCGAGCCGGGACGGGCGATTGTCGGCAATGCCGGGATTTTGCTGACCCGGGTGGAGTATCTCAAGCACGGCGAGACCCGCAACTTCGCCATCGTCGACGCCGCCATGAACGATCTGCTCAGACCGGCGCTTTACGACGCCTGGCACGATGTGGTGCCCGTGTCGCAGCGTGCCGGGGAAACCCGGACCTACGATGTCGTGGGTCCGGTCTGCGAAAGCGGGGATTTTCTGGCGCATGCACGTGCCCTGCGTGTCGAGCCAGGCGACCTGATCGCGCTCTGCTCCGCGGGAGCCTATGGCTCGAGCATGAGTTCCGGATACAACACCCGGCCGCGCTGCCCGGAGGTCGTGGTGGATGACGGCCGGTTTCATGTCGCTCGCCGGCGGGAAACCGTGGACGAGCTTCTATCGTTGGAGTCCGTTTTGCCGGAGTATTGAACGGGCGGCAGGTGTGCCCGGGCGGTAGTCCATGTCCCCTGCGGCATCCGGTCCCGTGGCGCGGGTTTCCTTGTCGCCCGGAGCAGGGTAATCTAGGCATAAATGTATCTCAATTTTGCCAAGATGCACGGGCTGGGTAATGATTTCGTTGTCTTCGACGGCATCAACCAGAATGTCAGCCTGACCGCGGAGCAGGCGCGCGCGCTGGCGCACAGACGCACCGGAATCGGCTGCGACCAGATCCTGATCGTGGAGCGTCCAACGCGGCCGGATGCGGACTTTCGCTACCGGATCCTCAACGCGGATGGTGGAGAAGTCGAGCAGTGCGGCAACGGCGCCCGTTGTTTCGTGCGTTTCGTGCGTGACCAAGGCCTGACCGACAAGGACGAGATTGCCGTGGAGACGCGCGGCGGGATGATCTATCCCCGGCTCGAGCCCGATGGTCAGGTCAGGGTGAACATGGGGATGCCGCGTTGGCAACCGTCGGAGGTGCCGTTTGTCTCCGAAGGCATTCCGCGTCACGGTATCGTCTATGATTTGGATATTGGTGGCGCGATCGTGCCCGTAAGCGTGCTGTCCATGGGCAATCCCCACGCGGTGCAACTGGTCGAGGACGTCGACCGGGCGCCAGTTCTCAGTGAAGGGTCCATGATAGAGTCGCACCCGCGCTTTCCGCGCCGCACCAACGCCGGTTACATGCAGGTCGTGGATCGCGGCCGGATACGGCTGCGCGTGTATGAACGTGGCGCCGGCGAGACGCTTGCTTGCGGTACTGGCGCCTGCGCTGCCGTCGTTGCCGGACGTCTGCGCGGCCTGCTCGATGCGGCGGTCGAAGTTTCGGTGCGTGGCGGACTTATGCATGTTGTCTGGCAGGGTGAGGGCGAACCGGTCTGGTTGACCGGTCCCGTTGCTCGGGTTTTTGACGGACGTGTGGACCTGCAGGCGCTACAGGGGGAGACAAGGTGAACAACATGCCGTCGAGCGGAGAACAGAACAAAGAGCTATCCTGGGAAGATGCGGTGGCCCGCTATCTGGAGAGCAATCCGGACTACTTCCTGCGTTATCCGGAGCTTCTCGAAGGGTTGAATGTTCCGCATCCGGGGGCCGGAGCTGCCGTGTCCCTTATAGAACGTCAGGTGCAGGTATTGCGCAGCCGCACCCAGGAGTTGTCACAGCAGCTGCGCGAGCTTCTGAGCATCGCGCGCGAGAACGATATACTCGCCGAACGTCTGCATCGCTTTGCGCTGGCGATGATCGAGAGCGGCTCGCTCGACGAGGCCCTGGGTACGGCGCGAGATATCCTTCGTCAGCAGTTCAAGCTCGATGCAGTCGTGATACTACTCAGGGGCGGTGGCGAACGTCCGGGCGGGCGGCCTGAGCTTGTTGATGCCTTCGATCAACGATTTGACCAGCTGCTGCGCCAGCTCAACGGGGCCGGAGCGCCCGCTTCAGGGCCGCCAAAGCCGATTTGCGGCGCAAAACACGGCGCCGATATCATGGACTATCTCTTCGCGGGCCAGGCACAAGCGATCCGTTCCACGGCGATGGTGCTGCTGTCCGGCGCCGAAATTCGCGGAATCATGTGCCTCGGCAGCGCCGACCCGCTGCGTTTCAATCCGCAGATGGGCACGGTATATCTGTCACGACTCGGCGAAATCCTGACGTCGCGGCTTGAGCCGCTGCTATAGCTCCGGGCCGGCGTCGCATGGCAGGGGCGCGCTTGCCGGGACAGGAGCAGATCAGGGATTTCCTGGGGGCGCTGCGCAGCGAGCGGCGGTTTTCACCGCATACCGTCACCGGCTACTCTCGGGATCTCGAGCGTCTTCGTGTCTTCTGTGATGAATCAGGGGTCAGGGCTTGGTCTGGGCTCGACGGTCGCCATGCCCTGGCCTACGTTGCCCATCTGCATCGGGCCGGTCTCGACGGCAAGAGCATCCGGCGCGGGTTGTCGGCGGCACGGTCGTTTTACCGCCATCTTCTGCGTTGCGGTACGGTATCCGCCAATCCATTTGTCGGCGTCGCCGCTCCCAAGTCGCGCAAGCGACTGCCTGAATCTTTGAGTGTGGATCAGGCCGCGCGCCTGGTGCAGGCGGACGGGGACGATCTTCTCACCCTCCGCGACCGGGCCATCATGGAGCTGCTGTACTCGTCAGGTTTGCGGCTGGCGGAACTGGTATCGCTGGACATGGCGGATGTGGATCTGGCCGCCAAGGTGGTGCGCGTCACGGGCAAGGGTGGCAAGACACGTATTGTCCCGGTCGGACGTTTTGCGGGGGATGCGGTCAGGCGGTGGGTCCCGGCCCGGGCGGGTGCCGTCCTGCGCGGTGAACGGGCCCTGTTCATCGGGCGTGGCGGACGGCGTCTCGGTGCCCGATCCGTGCAGCTGCGCCTGCGTCATTGGGCGCGCCGGCAGGGGATCGGGATGCCGGTTCATCCGCACATGCTGCGTCACTCCTTCGCAAGTCATCTGCTCGAATCCAGCGGCGATCTGCGTGCGGTCCAGGAGCTGCTCGGTCATGCTCATATATCGACAACCCAGATCTACACCCATCTTGATTTTCAGCACCTTGCCCATGTCTACGACGGTGCCCACCCCCGCGCCCACCGCCAGGGCGGTGGTCCGAAGGACCGGCCCCGTGTGCGTAGCGAACCGGATCGAAACAAGGGCAGGCGATGAGTCCCCGCAGCTTGGCGGTAGTACAGCCACACTGGCGGCATTGCCGCGCCCTGTGCTAACGTCAGACTTCGTTTTGGCTGGGCGCCGATGGAAGAGGCCGAGGTGAACCTTCATGAGTGGCGACTGTAGCGAGCTTGAGCCGTATGCGCTGCGCGTCGTTGGTGACAGCATGGCGCCGGAGTTCTGGGACGGCTGCATCATCATCATCGATCCGGGATCTCCCGCTCGGGATGGCGCTTATGTGATCGTCGAGTACGAGGGCGAGCACATTTTCAGCCAGCTGCGGATCGAATCCGGTCGTCACTTTCTCAGACCCCTGAATACGTCGTACCCTGCCATGGATCTGATCAACCCCTATAGGGTTCGCGGGGTCGTCATACAGCGCGCCGGCCGGCGGCGCTCCGAGCATAAGCACTACGACTGAGCGGCGCGATTCCCGGCTGGCAGGCGGCACCTATGCAAAGGTTGTACAGCGCGGCCAATCTGCCGGAAGCCCATCTTATTAAGGGCATGCTGTCGGCAGCGGGAATTGAAACCCGCATACTCAACGAGCACCTCCAAGGGGGTCTCGGAGAGTTGCCGTTTTCCGAGGTTTACCCGGAGATATGGCTGGAGGACGAATGTGACGCGCCGCGTGCCCGACGCATCATCGCCGACTATGAGCGCCCGGTTTCGCGGCCAAGCTGGCATTGCCGGTTCTGCAGAGAAGACAATCCGGGGGCTTTTGATATCTGCTGGTACTGCGGCAAACCGCTCTAGCAGGTGTCATTGGACCCGTCTGGGTGGGCCGCAAGCGGTCACGGACAGCCGATCTTGCAGGCGGTCTGCCGGAATCGCCGGATCTTCAGCGGGAACGGCAGGTGCAAGTGCTTCGCGAGCTGCCGGAATTCCTATAACATTCGGTCGCGCGGCGCGCGGGCCGCACGAAAATACGGAACAGCTCCGGCCATGGTCGGGATTTTCAACACTTTTGTCATGCTATTTGTGGTAATCGATCCCATTGGGCTCGCGCCGATATTTGCGGCCCTCACCTTCGGTGGCTCCGAAAGCTACCGCCGACGCATGGCGATGCGGGGCACGATGCTGGCGGCAGTGGTTCTGTTCGTCTTCATGTTCGTGGGAAAACCTCTGTTGCATGCGCTGGGAATAGGATTGCCGGCATTCCGGATCGCCGGCGGCGCCCTGCTGTTCCTCTTGGCGATTGACATGGTATTTGCGCGCCAATCGGGATTACGGTCGACCACCGAGCGCGAGCAGGAAGAGGCCGGACAGCGCAAGGACATTTCGGTATTTCCGCTCGCGGTGCCGCTGATCGCAGGCCCCGGTGCGATCACCACGGTACTCCTGATGTCGGGAACTGCCGGGCAGACCTTGATGGGGACAGTCGCCAAGCTGCTGGTGCTGCTTGCGGTGCTGCTGCTTGCGCTGGGAGCGCTCATGCTGGCAACCCGGATCATGCGGTTCATGGGAGAGACTGGTGCTAACACCTTCACGCGTACATCTGGTGTCATACTCGCTGCACTTGCCGTCCAGTTTATGATTGACGGACTGACTGCCGTTATCATCCCGCAGCTGAAATGAGAACTGCCGCGTGCGCTCGGACCGGAGCGGTGAGACCGTAGTGCTGCTGAGCGGTGGCGTGGAGAGCTCCACACTTCTGTATTCGCTCGCGCGGAACTCGGGAACTGTCGGCCTGTTCATCGATTACGGTCAGCGCGCTGCACGGCGCGAACTGGCCGCCGCGCAGGCCCAGTGCCGGGCGGTGAACGCGCATTTCGAGCATCTTGACATGGCTGCGGTCGGAAGCAGTTTTCGCGCTGGACAGCTCTTGAGCCCCCACGTGCCGCTGCCGCACCGTAACCTGGTTATACTGAGTCTCGGCTTGAGCTATTGTTCGCAAATCCGGGGCCGGGCTCTGGCAATAGCGCTTGCGCGCGAGGATGCTGAGGTCGTTGCCACTGCCGCACCTCGGTTCTTCCGGGCGTTTGGACGTCTGGCCCGGAATCTCGGCGACTGTTCGGTTGTTGCCCCGCTCATGACAAAGACCAAGACGCAGATCATCCGACAGGGGCTCGGTCTTGGCGTCGAATTCTCCAAAACCTACAGCTGTCTGCTCGGACATAGCAGACACTGCGGCCGATGTCCGCAGTGCCGGAAAAGGCGTGCCGCGCGGCCGATGTCCGCAGTGCCGGAAAAGGCGTGCCGCGTTCACCACTGCCGGCGTGCCTGAATCGCCCGGCTTCTACCGCGCTCAGGGCTGATCCCTCGTTCGGGTTCTGTCCGGAAGCTGCATCCCGCCGGCGCCATGTATGGCGCCATGAGCCGCGAAACATGGGCCGCAGCCAGCTGCGCCGCGCATTTCCACAGACCTGCCGGACGAGTACAATTCGGGCACGGTCCTGAACGGAGTGCTCATGGAACAGTTCCACGGAACCACGGTCCTTTCGGTGCGGCGTGGCAACCAGGTTGTTATCGGCGGCGACGGACAGGTATCGCTCGGCAACACGATCTTGAAGGGAAACGCACGCAAGGTGCGGCGTCTGTACAAGGACCAGGTGATTGCCGGCTTTGCCGGCGGGACTGCCGATGCTTTCACGCTGTTCGAGCGATTTGAGGCGAAGCTGGAGAAACACCAGGGCAACCTGACGCGTTCGGCGGTGGAGCTGGCCAAGGACTGGCGTACCGACCGCATCCTGCGGAGACTCGAGGCGCTGCTCGCAGTGGCGGATCGCACTGCGTCGCTGATCATCACCGGTAGTGGCGACGTGGTCGAGCCGGAGGGCGGGCTGATGGCGATCGGTTCCGGCGGGCCGTACGCGCAAGCAGCGGCACGCGCACTTCTGGAAAATTCCGAACTCGCCGCACGTGCCATTGTCGAACGGGCACTGAATATTGCCGCTGACATATGTATTTATACGAACCACAACGTCACGATCGAGGAACTTGAAGTCTAAATTGCCATGTCGGAGATGACGCCGCGCGAAATCGTCCAGGAGCTGGACAAGCACATCATAGGCCAGGCCGCGGCCAAGCGGTCTGTGGCGATCGCATTGCGCAACCGGTGGCGGCGCGCGCAGGTTGCGGATGCCGACCTGCGCAACGAGATTACCCCGAAGAATATTCTCATGATCGGGCCCACCGGCGTCGGCAAGACCGAGATTGCCCGCCGGCTTGCGAAGCTTGCTCACGCCCCGTTCGTGAAAGTCGAGGCCACGAAATTCACCGAAGTCGGCTATGTAGGGCGTGACGTCGATTCGATTATCCGTGACCTGGCCGACGTTGCGCTCAAAATGACCCGCGGCGAGGAAATGGACAAGGTCCGCAATCGGGCCGAGGACGCAGCCGAAGAGCGCGTGCTCGATATTCTGTTGCCGCCGGCACGCGATGTGGGTTTCGTCGCTGCCGGCACTCCGCGTGTGGCGACCGACAGCGCGGCGCGGCAGGCATTCCGCAAGAAGCTGCGCGAAGGTGAGCTCGACGACCAGGAAATCGAGGTCGAGCTGAGTGCGCAGGCTATGGGTGTGGAGATTCTGGCTCCACCCGGCATGGAAGAGCTGACCAATCAGCTGCAGGGCATGTTCCAGGGTATGGGCAACAGGCGCACGCGTTCGCGCAAGGTTCGAATCAAGGAGGCGATCAAGCTGCTTGCCGAGGAGGAGGCAGCGCGGATGATCAACGACGAGGATCTAAAGGCGCGTGCTCTCGAGCGCGCCGAACAGCACGGCATCGTGTTTCTGGACGAACTCGACAAGATTGTAGGCAGGTCGGAAGGCCACGGTCCGGACGTGTCGCGCGAAGGAGTACAACGCGACCTGCTTCCTCTCGTGGAGGGTTCAACGGTTACGACGAAATACGGCATGGTCAGGACCGACCATATCCTGTTCATCGCCTCGGGAGCATTTCATCTTGCCAGGCCGTCGGACCTGATTCCCGAACTGCAGGGCCGCCTGCCGATCCGGGTCGAACTGAGTGCCCTGACCGTCGACGACTTCGTGCGCATTCTCACTGACACCGATGCTTCGCTGACGGAGCAGTATGCGGCCCTTATGGCGACAGAGGACGTCGAAGTACTATTCACCGAGGATGGAGTACGCCGCATTGCTGAAGTCGCCTGGCAGGTGAACGAAAAGACCGAGAACATCGGCGCCCGCCGCTTGCACACCATGATGGAACGTCTCTTGGAGACGATTTCGTTCGAGGCATCGGACCGCAGTGGACAGACCGTATCCGTCAACGCGTCCTATGTCGAGGAGCATCTGGCCGAACTGGCAGGAAACGAAGACCTCGCTCGGTATATTCTCTGACCCCATATTAACTGGTTCCCGTCCCGGGGCCGATCCCGGGAGGACGACCTTCCGGATGCTTGAAATGGGCTGGCCCGTCCCCATGTTAGGGTTGGGCTGGCGCTAGGCGCTGGCGGCAAACCGGAAATGTGGTAGTCGAACCTGAATAGGAGGTGACATCATGAACATGTTGATTCGCAACCCGGCGCGGGAGCGGTTGACGCAGCGTTTCGGGGATGATTTCGACAATCTGTTCGAGGGCTTTTTCCGGCCGATGCGGTGGGCGGAAGAGACCGTGAATGAAGGCCTGGTACCGCGCATGGATGTGGTCGAAAGCGACGATGAGTTCGTCGTTCACGCGGAACTTCCTGGCGTGAAAAAGGAGGATATCCACATCACCCTCGAGGATGGCGTGCTCACTTTGGACGCCGAATCGAAGAGCGAGACCGAGGAAAAGGAAGGAAACCGAGTAGTGCGCCAGGAGCGTCGCTACGGTAAGTACGTCCGCACGATGCGGCTTGGCAAGGAGATCGATGAAAGGAATGTGAAGGCCAACTACAAGGACGGGATCCTGGAGCTCAAGCTTCCCAAGGCCGAGGAAGTCAAACCGAAGAAGATCAACGTCAATGTGAGCTGAGGTGTGTCTGCCCGGCAAAAAAGGGTCGCTTGCGCGGCCCTTTTTTTGCCTGGCGGTCGTAGCTCCAGATTCCGGCTGTTGCGAAATTCTCGGAGCGAGGGTTCGCGGTTCCGACCGTCCATTGGGTCACGGAGCGCGGGCCCGACCGCGATTGAACTGGTTCTGCCGGCAGGCTTGCCTGGTTGGCGGGACCCGGTGAAAGTTGCGGCATGGGTTATATCAGGGCGTTGCCGCTGAGCCGTGAACCAGGTCGGTGCCCGGGATCGGCACGGGGACAGGGGGGGCGGAATGGACCCATGTGCTGACATTCGCCCCCAAATGCGGTAATTTGCCCCGGAAATCAGGTTCCAGATCCCCGGATTCGGTTCCACCGGCATCGGCGCCGATGCGCTTGTCCAACGGAAAATTGCCATGTCTTTGACTCTGAAGTCGGCCGCCGAGCGGGCCCAGGTTCTGACCGAAGCCCTTCCCTATATTCAGCGTTTTCACGGAAAGACCGTAGTCATCAAGTATGGCGGCAACGCTATGATCGATGACCAGCTGAAGCATAGTTTCGCGCGCGATGTCGTTCTAATGAAACTGGTCGGCATGAATCCGGTGGTGGTGCACGGCGGCGGGCCCCAGATTGGCAGGCTGCTGGAGCGGATTGGCAAGAAGAGCGAATTCGTCGAGGGCATGCGAGTAACCGATCGCGAGACAATGGATGTTGTTGAAATGGTTTTGGGCGGTCTGGTCAACAAGGAGATCGTCAGCCTCATCAACACGCATGGCGGCAAGGCGGTTGGATTGACCGGCAAGGATGGCGGACTCATACGGGCACGCAAGATGGTGATGCGCAAGGCCCAACCGGACGAGCCGCTCTCGAGCGAGATCATCGATATCGGCCATGTCGGCGAGGTGGAGGGCATCGACCCCGAGGTGGTCATGCTGCTGGATACCCGCAATTTCATTCCGGTCATCGCCCCGGTGGGCGTTGGCGCCGAGGGTGAGGCCTATAACATCAATGCGGACGTAGTGGCGGGCAAGCTGGCCATTACGCTGCAGGCCGAGAAGCTGATTCTGCTGACCAACACGACCGGAGTGCTGGGCAAGGACGGGACGCTGCTAACGGGTCTGACGGTCCCCTTGGTCAGCGCGCTCATCGAAGACGGAACGATACACGGGGGAATGCTGCCGAAGGTGCGTTATGCGCTCGACGCTGTCAGCAGCGGTGTCAAGAGCGCGCATATCATTGACGGACGCGTGGATCACGCGATACTGCTTGAGATATTTACCGATGCAGGGATCGGCACACTGATACGGTCCTGAGGAGGGAGCTGTGGACGGCAAAGCGCTGATCGATTTCTTCGCCTTTACCGCGGACCTGACGGCGGTCTGCACCCAGAACGGCTGGCCTGATCCGGAGTCTCTGTGGGTCGAAGTGCTGGAGCGTCGGACCGGCGAACTCTTGTGCGCGGTAGCGTTCGACGAAGTTGTCATGGAAGGTTCAGGCTGTTGTGCTGCCCGCGTCGGCTGCTGGGGCCAGTACCGGGTCGAGCTGGACGCTGCCGGAAACATTGCCCGGGCGGAAGCCGTGGCCGGCGCGCGCGCGTAACCCGCCCGTTCAACACCTCGGCGAATCCGGAGCCCAGCGGCTGGCGCTGGCTGACCGGCTGACAGCCGACCAGGGGAGCCCCGATATGGCAAGAGCCCGGAGCGGCGAGCGGCGCCAGGATATCCTGCAGGCACTGGCGCAGATGCTTGTAGAACTGCACGGCGAGCACATCACTACCGCGGCCCTGGCGCGCAGCGTCGGGGTTTCCGAGGCGGCGCTGTATCGGCACTTTCCCAGCAAAGCCAAGATGTTCGAAGCGCTTATCGAATTCATCGAGGAGTCGCTGTTCACCCGCGTCAACAGGATACTGCTCGAAGAGCAGCAGACAGAAATGCGCGTGCAGAAGGTCGTACTGCTGGTCCTGGGGTTCGTCGACAGGAATCCGGGGCTGGCGCGGCTGATGCACGGTGACGTGCTTGTGGGTGAAACCATCCGTTTGCGACAGCGCATATCGCAGATCTACGATCGTCTCGAGACGCAGCTACGGCAGATCCTGCGCGATGGCAATTCCGGGGGCGTGGCCTTCGGGGCGGGCGATGGCGCGCGCCTGCTGCTCGCGGTCATGGAGGGACATATTGCGCAGTTCGTGCGCAGTGGCTTCCGGATATCGCCCGTGGACGGCTGGGAGCAGCGATGGCAGCTGCTGTGGGGCGGAGCACTCGGCACGGCGCCGAGAATCGCGGACTAGATTCCGTCCCTCGAGCGCGTGCGCGACATCGTCGCCATGGCCATCCCTGTTTCCGGTTGGAGGCATGTGCCGCGCCGGGTGTCCTTACGCTGTTCGCCGACGTGTCTTCGCCCCAGAAAACTGGTCGGCCGCTGCACACCCAGCGCGGACTGGGTTCGCCGGCAGGGACCGACCATGGTGCGTCTGCCCGTCGGCGCCGGGTGTATTCTGCGTCAGCCGCAGACCGGGCAATCTGGGTCCTTGCGTAGCCGGATGCTGCGCCATTCCATGGTCATGGCATCCAGCAGCAGCAGGCGGCCTGCCAGAGACTCACCTATGCCAAGCAGCACCTTGAGTGTCTCCGTCGCTTGGATGCTCCCGACAATTCCCGGTATTGGGGCCAGCACCCCGTTTTCGGAACAGGTTTCATCCGGCTCGTCCGCGTCCTGGTACAGGCAGCGGTAGCAGGGGCTATCGGGGCGATCCGCCCGGAACACTGCAACCTGCCCTTCCATGCGGATGACCGCTCCAGAAATCAGCGGTTTCCTGTGGGTTACGCAGGAACGGTTAAGGGCGAAGCGGGTGGCAAAGTTGTCGCTGGCATCGACGCAGGCATCGGCCATGCGGACCTCCCGATCGAGCGCATCAGGATCCAGCCGTGCATCGATGGTCGTGATACCCACGTCCGGATTAAGTAAGGCGAGCGTCTGGCGGGCAGAACGAACCTTTTGCTGACCGATGTTTGCGGTTGTGTGTACGATCTGTCTCTGCAGGTTGGAAAGCTCCACCCGATCATGGTCTGCAATGACCAACTCCCCGATACCGCTTGCCGCCAGATACAGCGCGACCGGGGAGCCCAGTCCGCCCATACCCACGATCAGCACCCGAGAGCCGAGCAGTTTCTGCTGTCCTTCGAAGCCAATCTGGGGCAGCAAGATATGGCGGCTGTAGCGCAGCAGCTGGTTGTCGTCCATGGGAAGATTCTACCAGACCGGACAGCAGGTTGCGGCCCCGGCAAGTCTCAGCCTTCGGAACGCGCCGGCTTGTCGCCGGAGGTCGGAAACATAGTAACGGGGCGGTGTCAGCCGGATTGTCTGCGGCAGCCAGCGCTGACGCGGAAGTGTCCGGCAAGGTCCATGAAGGAGGCGCAGTCCTGATAGCCATTCCGGACAAGGATTTCCCTTACCGGCCGTGCCTGATTGTAGCCGTGCTCGAGCAGTAACCACCCGCCGGGCTCCAGGTGTTCCTGCGCGCCGCCTGCAATCTCACGGATGGCTGCTAGCCCGTCGCATCCGCCACGCAGGGCCATGCGTGGTTCGAAGCGGACGTCACCGCTGTCGATATGGGGGTCGTCGTCCGGGATATAGGGCGGATTGGAGACAATCAGACCGAAGCGCTCGCCGGCGAGCGCTGCAAGCCAGTTTCCCTCCCGAAAAGTCACATGGCCGAGGCCGTAACTGCAAGCATTATCACGAGCGACAGCGATAGCCGCTGGGGACACATCGGTAGCGACCAGCAGGCAGCCAGGGCGTTCTCGGGCCAGAGCCAGAGCGATCGCGCCGCTGCCGGTGCCGAGATCTGCGATGCGCCATCCTGCGTGCGGCGGAATCCAGGACAGTGCCAGAGACACCAGGAGTTCGGTCTCGGGGCGCGGGATTAGGGTATCGGGCGTGACCCTCAGGTCCAGCGACCAAAACTCGCGTCTGCCGGTTAGATATGCGATCGGCTCCCCGGTTGCGCGTCGGCTTACCAGAATATCGAGCTGTCTTATCTGTTCCGGACTGAGATCATCGTCTCCGTGGGTAACCAGTTCAGCCCGATCCAGCCCACAGACATGCATCGCGAGCACCTCGATGTCCATGCGTGCCGACGGAGATACCGGCGCCAGCCGTTGGCTCGCATGTGCCAGGTACAGGCTCAGGGACATTGCCACGGCACTCAGCTGCCAAGCGCCGCCAGCAACTCGGCCTGATCCTCGGCTATGAGCGGATCGATGAGGTCGTCCAGATCGCCGTTGAGGATCTGATCAAGTTTATAGAGGCTCAGGTTGATCCGATGATCCGTCACCCGGCCTTGGGCAAAGTTGTAGGTGCGGATGCGCTCGGATCGGTCACCGCTGCCGATTAGGCTTCGGCGCGCGGCGGCTTCTTGCTCCCGCTTCTTCCTTCGCTCTGTCTCGAGCAGGCGCGCGCTCAGTATCGACATCGCGCGTGCACGGTTCTTGTGTTGCGAGCGCTCGTCCTGACATTCGACGACGATGCCGCTGGGCAGATGGGTAATACGGATGGCGGAGTCGGTCTTATTCACATGCTGACCGCCGGCGCCGGAAGAGCGATAGGTATCGATCTTCAGTTCCGCAGGATTGAGCTTGATGCTCTCGACCTCATCGGGTTCGGGGAGAATCGCGACCGTGCAGGCAGAGGTATGGATGCGGCCCTGCGCTTCGGTGACAGGGACCCGCTGCACCCGGTGGCCGCCGGACTCGAATTTCAGGCGCGAGTAAGCTCCGTGACCGGTGACGCGCGCGATGATCTCCTTGTATCCGCCATGTTCGCCAGGACTGGAACTCACCACTTCTATGCCCCATCCCCGTCGCGTCGCGTAGGCGCCGTACATGCGAAACAGGTCGCCGGCAAACAGCGCGGCCTCGTCCCCGCCGGTGCCGGCGCGGATCTCGAGGAAGATATTGCGGTTGTCGTTCGGGTCCTTCGGCAGGAGCAGTTTCTGCAGCTGCTGCTCGAGATCAGCCATAACGGCCGTTAGCCGCATGCTTTCTTCCTCGGCCATGGCACGCATGCCGCTGTCTCTGTCCTGGCGCAGTGCTTGCGCGCCTTCCAGGTCAGCCTGGGCGGACCGATACTCGCGGAAGAGCTTGACGACCGGAAGGATTTCCGAGTGCTCCATCGTCAGGGCCCGATAGCGACTCTGATTGGCAATCACCTCGGGATCGGACAGCATGGCGCTTATTTCCTCGAGCCGGAGATCGAGGTTCTCCAGCTTTGACCGGATCGAGGGGTTCATTGGCAATCGGAGCGTATCAGGCGAGGTTCAGTTGTCGTCGCCCAGGTTGAACAGTCTGCGAGCCGCACGCAGCAGATCGGCATTCCCGTCGTGGTCGGCCTGCCTGAGCGCGGCCGTCGGGGCGTGGGTGAATTTGTTGGTCAGGGCGCGTGCGAGGTGGGCCATGATGGCGGCGGGGTCATCGCCCTGGGTGAGGCGCTGCTGCGCGCGCTTCAGTTCCGCCTCGCGCAGCATTTCCGCGCTCTCGCGCAATGCCCGGATCGTCGGCACCGAGTCGAGAGACTTGACCCACTGCATGAAGTTGGTGACCTGCAAGTCTATGATCTTCTCGGCCTCCTTGGCCGCTTCCTGGCGCGACTGCAGGTTCTCCTGCACCACCTGCTGGAGGTCGTCGACAGTGTAGAGATAGACGTCATCGAGCTTGCTCACTTCCGGTTCAATGTCGCGGGGCACCGCAATGTCCACCATGAATATCGGACGATGTCGGCGTATGCGCAGGGCGCGTTCCACGGCACCTTTGCCGAGGATGGGCAGCTGGCTGGCGGTCGAGGATATGACGATATCCGCTTCGCTTAGGCGATCGGTCATTTCAGCGAGCGTGATGGCTTCACCGTTTCCAATTGTAGCGACCAGCTGTGCCCGCTCGAGCGTACGATTGGCTACGATCATGTGCTTGACGCCCTGCTCCCTCAGGTGCCGTGCGGCAAGCTCTATGGTCTCTCCGGCCCCGATCAGCAATACCGTCTGTTCGGAGAGGCGATTGAATATGCGGCGTGCCAGGCTGACGGCGGCGTATGCCACGGACACAGCGCTTACACCGATAGCAGTATCAGTGCGCACTTGCTTTGCGACCGCAAAGGTCTGCTGAAACATCCGGTTGAGTATCTTGCCCGTGGCTCCCGCCCTGTGCGCCTGGGCGAAGGCTTCCTTCATCTGGCCGAGAATCTGGGGTTCCCCCAACACCATCGAATCCAGTCCGGAGGCGACCCGGAACGCGTGTTTGACCGCGGCGCTGCCCATCTGGCCTAGGATCTGGGTTTCTCCCAACACCATCGAATCCAGTCCGGAGGCGACCCGGAACGCGTGTTTGACCGCGGCGCTGCCAGGATGCACATAGAGGTGCGAACGGATTGTCGACGCGGGGAGCTTGTGGTACTCGCAAAACCAGTTAAGCGCGCGCTTGCTGTCGCTGGTCGCGATCTGACAGTACAATTCGGTGCGATTGCAAGTCGAAAGAATCGTCGCCTCGTTAACCCCTCCGTGGCGGGCGAGATCGTGCAGCGCCTCGGGCAGGTGCTCGGGCGCGAATGCGGCTTCCTCTCGGACCGATAGCGGCGCGGTCCTGTGATTCAGTCCGAACGCGACAAGGCGATGCATGGGTTCAGCCACATTTCCGGATTGGACAAGGTGCGGGGCGCGCCGTCCTAGATCCAAATATAGGCGCCCGGCGGGCCGGGTGCCGGCGCTGCGCCAGCTCGTGCCTTCCAGCCCCGCAGATTCTGGTTAAAAGAGACCACGGGAAACCGCATTTTCCAGTTTCCAGGCGCAAATGTCCATGAAATTGCAGCGTAGCGGAATATGTGGCCGGTGCATACAGCGTGGGGCAGACCGCGTCCGAGGAAGTCAGCGCCGCCGGTCCCGCAACGACTGATACAGGGTCATGCCGGTCGGCCAGAGAGCCGCTGCCAGGACGAGCGCCAGCGCAAGACAGGTTCCGAATGCCACCCACTGGTGATGCGACCAGAATTCGAACAGTTCTAAAACTAGAGCCCAGATACTGGCTCCGAGGACAAGCAGCAAAACCGTGACGGCAGGAGCGAGCGGCAGATGCTGCTGTGCCAACGCGAGAACCATGACCGCCAGCACTGCCGCGGTGACAGCCATGCCGGCCGATCCGAACAGGGGCCAGTAATTCAACCCATGCCCCCGAGTAGCCGGTACCGACAGTGCCGCCGCCAGGATCAGCCCGGCACCGCGACAGTGCCGCCGCCAGGATCAGCCCGGCACCGGTTATACGATTTACGCTCTTGCTGGACAGTGCTCCGTCCCCCATCATCTCTTCGAGGGCGTATCGCTGCAAGCGTATCCCGGCGATCAGGGTGGTCATGCTCAGGCACATCAACGTCAGCGCTGCGAGTGAGCTGGCAAAGGTGGCGTTAAACCCGATAGCGTGTCCGAAAACGGCAAATCCTCTGATATAGATCTGCAAGATTCGGCCAAGCCGGGCGACGCTGTCCCAATTCCCGTAGGCCTGCAGCCACGCGTGGCGGCTGGAAAAAGCGGCCGAACCGATGAGTATCGCCCCCAGGGCGATCACTGCGTCCACGATCGCACCGCCATATCCGAGGCGGCGCAGATTGTTTGCGCGGTCAGGCCCGAGCGAATCGCAGCGGTTGGCAACCAGCGCATGCCAGCCGCCGATGGCGCCGGATGTGACCGTCACGAACAGCCATGGCAGCATCGCCGGAGCCTTGTCGGGCCTGTAAAAGGCCGGAGCCGCCAGGGCTGGGTGCGCAACCGCAATTGAGGCAAACAGGACCAGCATGGCGGTCCCCAGGAGAGCAGTGCTCAGCAATCCGAAGGGAAGCGCCAGCTTCCAGGGAGGTTGGTGCGCGCCATACCAGGCGAAGGCAAAGACGATGACAACCCAAGCGGTGCGTGCATCAATGGTCAGAGCCCTGTCTCCGGTCGACTGGATCTGGATCTGCCCGACCATTTCAAGCGGAATTCCGTGAAATACCCACAATGCGAGCAGACTTGCAGCCAGCGCAATCATGGCGCCGGGCAATATTCCGAGGCGAGAATGCCGGTGTACCAGCAAACCGAAAGCGAGCGCGATCGCGGTCTGCAGCAAGAAGGGTATCGTGCTTTCCGGGTAGGCGGGGAGCGTTTCCGAGATCGTGATTGCCATGACGGTGTTGACCAGCAACGCAAATGCCCAAATTAACACCAGCATTGGAGCCCCGGAGCGGTCTCCGGCAACAATCCGGGCCTGGCCGGCAGGGTTCGCATCTCGGTGTTCCTTGGCAAGCCACAGACTTCCCATGGCGTAGGTCCCTGCGCCTACGACGCTCCCGCAGACTACCCACAAGAAGACCGGAACCCACCCCCAGGCCACTGCCAGCGTTGCGCCAACGATGGTCACGGCTGCCGCCAGGGATCCGGCACGCTGCACCAGCGGCATATACCGGGCGCTTGTCATCCGGTCACCACTGTCCGCTGTCTGCGGGACCGGTGTACTATAAGAACGTGGAGCAGGATTTGGACGGAAAACCCATATCGCCAGGAACTTGGAGAAGAAACGATAGCCGAACGCAAATACGACAAGTGCGGCAATGAGGACAAATACTGAGTTGATCATAGGGTGCAGGCGCGGGTTTCTGGCGCGAGACCTTCTTATATAATACGCAGACCGCATACGCAAATCTGCTTGCCGGTTGCACGAAGTGGCGCATACATGGATGTTTGGCGCAGTAGCCGGCCTGGCCGTATTTTCCGTTAACGATTTGGCAAGGCGAGAATCGCCGGAGACTCTTGATGACTAAATCCCCGTATCTTTGGCTGCTGGGTGCGGCATGCCTGGTCCTGACAGGGTGCGCAAGTGTGGTGCCGAAGCCTGTCGCCGAGGCGACCGTCGCAGTAAAGCCTGCGCCTGCCCCTGCCGCCTTGCCAAAGGAGGCGCTCACTCCAGATGTCCTCTACGAATTACTGCTGGGTGAGATAGCCGGACAGCGCGGTCATCTCAACGTGGCGGTTAGGGAATTCACGCATGCAGCAATAAAGACCCGTGACCCGCGCGTCGCCGAACGCGCCACCCTGGTCAGCCTTTATGCGCACCGCCCCGAGGAAGCCGAAAAGGTAGGAAAGCTGTGGGTGCAACTGCGGCCCGACAGCATCGAGGCGCATGAAGCGCTTGCGACCGTCATGATCGACACCGGCCGGATGCCGCAGGCGCAGGTGCAGCTCGAGAGGATCTTGGAGTTGTCTCCCGGCAGTGACCTTGGCGAGGCATATCTTCGCATTGCAGCTGTGCTGGATCAGGTTCCGGACCATGCTGTGGCGCTGCAGGTCATGCAGTCGCTTGCAAAGCTGCACGCCAAATTGCCGGAGGCCCAGTTCGCGGTTGCGAGCCTTGCAGCCCGCAACCGTGACGCCGATGTCGCGATTCAGGCCGTAGACCGTGCGTTGAAACTGCGGCCAGACTGGGAGGAGGCTGCGCTGTTCAAGATGCGCATTCTTGCCCTTCAGGATGATCCTCAGCGTGTGCTGGCTTTCAGCAGGAAGTTCCTGCACGCCTATCCTAACGCGACTCACTTCAGGATCAACTATGCACGGTATCTGGTCCACATCAAGAATTGGGATATGGCGCTAAAGCAGTTCGTGCGTGTTGCCGCCGAGAACCCGAATGATCCGGACGCCGTATATGCCACCGGGCTGCTTGCCCTGCAGACCAACAAGACCGATCTTGCCCGCGAGTACCTGGAGCGGGATCTAAAGCTTCAGCCAGGCAACAACCAGGCGCGCGTCTATCTCGGAGAGATAGCCGAGCAGCGCAAGCAGTATCAGGAAGCAGCCCGCTGGTATCGTCAGGTTCCTGCCGGAAACAATTACTTCGGGGCCCAGGTGCGCCTCGGTGTGGTCATGGCCGAAGAGGGCAAGGTCGACGAGGCACTGGCACACCTGGGGCAGCTGCATCCTGCTTCTGTCGGCCAGCAGGTACAGCTTGCCCTCATCGAGGGGCAGATACTGCGCCATGCGCGGCGCTATGAGCAGGCGGACAAGGTTCTCAGCGCGGCCCTTGCAAAGCAACCAGACAACATTGATCTGCTGTACGCCCGCGCGCTCATCGAGATCAAGCTCAACAAGCTGGATCTGCACGAGGCGGATCTGCGCAAGATACTAAAGGAAGACCCGAACAATGCTGATGCCCTGAATGCGCTGGGATATACGCTTGCAAGCCGCACCAATCGCTACCCTGAGGCGCTGGCGTTGGTACAGAAGGCGCTGGCGTTGCGGCCTGACGATCCTTACATTATGGACAGCATGGGCTGGGTGCAGTACCGGCTCGGTCACGATGCCGAGGCGGTGAAGTACCTTCGCGGCGCGCTCAAGGTGCGCCAGGACCCGGAGATTTCAGCGCATCTTGGCGAAGTTCTGTGGTCCATGGGCCGCAAGAGGGAAGCCGAATCCGTCTGGAGCCGCGCATTGAAGGCGGCGCCCAACAACCGGAAACTCCAGGAAGTGATCAAGAAATTCAAACCGTGAGGGCGTGGTCTCTCGCCGTCATCGCACTGCTGCTTGGCGGCTGTGCCACCGCGCCGCAGCCGGCCCCCGTGGGCAACCCGGCACGGGCGTGGCGGGCGCGGGTGGCGGAACTTACCCCGCTCAGAGCCTGGGATGTCCGCGGGCGGATGGCCGTGCACACGGCCCATCACGGAGGGGAAGTATCGCTGCGCTGGGTGAAAAAGGACCAGAGCTACACCATCGACCTCAGTGGACCGCTCGGCCATGGACTGGTCCGGCTCCAGCGCAGCGCCAGTGGCGCACGCCTCGAGGATGAGCATCGGCATGTCTACTACGCTGAAAACGCAGAAGAGCTTCTGTTCAAGACGACCGGCTGGCGCGTGCCTCTCCGCGGGCTGGCCTACTGGATCCGCGGCCTGCCGGTGCCAGGCGTAAAGCACGAGCAGAGGCTCGATGATGCCGGACTCCTGCGGGGGCTTCGTCAAATGGGCTGGCACATCAGGTTTCTTGCCTACAAACACTATGGCCGCTACGTGCTCCCCAGCGACATCGAGCTTACACAGGTTGCTCCGGCGCAAGGGAACCGCACATTCGACAGGTCGCGCTTGGACCGGAAGTTCCGGCCGGTCGATGCCCGGCTTTTGATCGAGCGCTGGGCCTATTTGAGGTGACGTCGCTGCAGATGCATCATGACTTTCTCGAATCCCGAAAGCTGGCCGGCGCCGGCTAAGATCAACCTGTTTCTGCACGTTACCGGTCGCCGTCCTGACGGCTACCATACGTTGCAGACCGCATTTCAGTTTCTCGACCATGCCGACGAACTCACGTTCGAGGTGACCGACGACCGGCGCATCAGCCGGAGCTCGGACATTCCGGGTGTGGCGGAGGATGCGGATCTGTGCGTGCGCGCAGCACGCATTCTGCAGAATGCCGCCGGAGTCGACCGCGGCGTGGTCCTCCATGCCATCAAGCGCATCCCTCAGGGGGGTGGTCTCGGGGGCGGCAGCTCCGATGCAGCCACGACCCTGCTCGCGCTCAACCGCTTGTGGGGCCTCAACTTGTCGCTGCCAGAACTGGCCAAGATTGCCCTGCAGCTCGGGGCGGATGTGCCCGTCTTTGTCTACGGCCGCGCCGCTTGGGGCGAGGGGATCGGCGAGGTGCTGACGCCGATGAGCCCGGCGGAGCCGTGGTATGTGGTCCTGGTCCCGCCGGTACATGTGTCGACGCAGGCGGTATTCGCGGAATTCGATCGCGACATTGCGGCGCAATTGACACACTACAGCCAGCCCATCACAATACGCGATTTTCACACCGGTGGGGCGCATAACGATCTTGAGGCGGTGGTAAGACGGCTTTACCCTCAAGTCGATAAGGCGCTGATATGGCTCGGGAATTTCGGAAATGCCCGCATGACAGGTTCCGGGTCCTGCGTCTACATGGCGACGACCGGTCCGGATCAGGCCTGGTATATCGCCGGCTGCTGTCCGCAGGATTGCGCAACGAGCATTGTTGCACGCGGAATCAATGAGCACCCGATTCGCCGACAGTACGGCGACGTTTGATTTGGGGTGTCGCCAAGCGGTAAGGCACCGGATTTTGATTCCGGCATTCCCAGGTTCGAATCCTGGCACCCCAGCCAATTTTTAGAGGAGACGGTCTGGAGTACCGGCAGAGTCCGGCCTGACGGAGGGGTGCCGGCGGAGAGGCGCGGTGCCCGGGACGATCCCGCGCACAGGGTTCAATCAAACCCTATCTTGAATTTGACGGCAAGCGTGGACGACCGGACCGGGGTCCACGCGGCGACGTATCTGCGGAGAGGCACGTGTCAGTAGACAACATGGTCGTGTTAGCCGGGAACGCAAACCCGGCACTGGCGGAACGGGTGGTTCATCACCTCGGTATTCCGCTGGGCAAGGTGCACGTCGGGCGTTTCAGCGATGGCGAGACGCTGGTCGAGATCATGGAGAACGTGCGCGGCCGAGATGTTTTTATCCTTCAGCCCACGTGCGCGCCGAGCAACGACAACCTGATGGAACTGCTGGTGATGATGGATGCAGTCAAGCGCGCGTCGGCGCGGCGCGTGACCGCCGTCATGCCTTATTACGGATACGCGCGCCAGGACCGGAGGCCGCGCACGGCGCGTGTCGCGATAACGGCCAAGGTGGTCGCTGACATGATCACCGTGGCGGGCGCCAACCGCGTACTGACCATGGATCTGCATGCCGACCAGATCCAGGGATTTTTCGATATTCCTACGGACAATATCTACGCGGCCCCGGTGTTGCTGGGTGATATCTGGCGCAACAAATACCAGGACCTGTTGGTCGTGTCACCGGACGTCGGAGGCGTGGTGCGTGCCCGTGCCATGGCCAAACATCTGGAGGCAGGTCTCGCTATCATCGACAAGCGGCGGCCACGACCCAACGAGGCCAAAGTGATGAACATCATCGGTGAGGTCGATGGGCACACCTGTGTGCTTATGGACGACCTGGTCGATACTGCCAACACGCTGTGTGAGGCGGCTGCTGCGCTCAAGGATCATGGCGCCATCAAAGTGGTGGCATACTGCACTCACGCGGTGTTGTCGGGTCCGGCGGTCGAGCGCATAGAGAGATCCCAGCTCGACGAGCTGGTCGTCACGGATACGATACCGCTGCGTCCGGAGGCCAAGGCCTGCGGACGCATACGCCAACTTACGGTCGCCGAGCTATTGGCTGAGACCATGCGTCGTGTCGCCAACGACGATTCGGTCAGCTCGCTGTTCATGGATTAACGTGAGCCGGTGGGATGTTGGTGCCTGTGGAGGCAGTCCCGGGCTGGATGTCAAAGTGGGGTTGTCTGTCGGTATGACCGCGGATACCGGAAGTCTCGGTTCCGAACGGTGCCGGCAGTCAGGTGGGGTGTCCGGTTCCGGACGCCTGATTAGGTTCGCCGAGCCTGGTCGCGGGCGAGGCAGGTAGTGATACAAATACTGGAGAAAGACTAATGGCAAAATTTGAACTGAACGCCGAAAAGCGCGATGCGAAAGGTACGAGTGCGAGCCGCCGCCTTCGCAGCGCCGGCAAGGTCCCCGCAGTCATGTACGGCGCCGGCAAGGATGCGGCCATGCTCGCACTCGATCACGATTTGCTGCACCACCAGGTGCAGAACGAATCGTTCTATACGTCCATTCTGACCGTGAATATCAGTGGCGAGAAGGAGCAGGCGGTTCTGCGTGATATACAGATGCATCCGTTCAAGCCGCGTATTCAGCACCTGGATCTACAGCGTATCAGCGCGACTGAGAAGTTGCATATGCATGTTCCGTTGCACTTCATCAACCAGGAAATCGCGCCGGGCGTCAAACTGCAGGGCGGAATCGTCGCGCATCTTATGACCGAAGTGGACGTAACCTGTCTGCCGCACCAGCTGCCAGAGTATTTGACGGTGGACTTGTCCAGCCTCAACCTTGGGCAATCTGTGCACCTGACAGACCTTCCTTTGCCGGAGGGGGTCACCATTACCAGCCTCGGGCATGGGGGCGCCAATTTGGCAGTAGCCACGATTACAGTGGTGCGCGCGACCGTGGAGGCAGAAGCCGAAGCAGCCGCTGCTGCGGCAGCTCCGACCGAAGGCGCGGCAGCTGCGGCAGCGCCAGCTGCGGCCGAGTCGGGCAAGAAGGAATCGAAGTAGTTGTAGCCGCGCCGGGTCCGGTGGAGCGCGCCTACGGTGGGCGAGATATCCCTCATTGTGGGTCTCGGTAACCCCGGCGCGGAATACGCCGGCACCCGGCACAACGCGGGTTTTCGATTTGTCGGTGCCGTTCTGGCCGAGTTCGGCGGCAGTCTGCGCGCAGAGGGACGGTTCTCCGGACACACTGCGAAGATCGCCATCGCCGGACGCGAGATCTGGCTACTCGAGCCTGATACCTTCATGAACCACAGCGGCGAGGCCGGCACCCGGCACAACGCGGGTTTTCGATTTGTCGACGCCGTTCTGGCCGAGTTCGGCGGCAGTCTGCGCGCAGAGGGACGGTTCTCCGGACGCACTGCGAAGATTGCCATCGCCGGACGCGAGATCTGGCTACTCGAGCCTGATACCTTCATGAACCACAGCGGCGAGTCGGTATCACGGCTCGCGCAGTACTACAAGATTCCGATCGATGAAATACTCGTTGTTCATGACGAACTCGATCTTTCTCCTGGGACTGTGCGCCTGAAGCAGGGTGGGGGTGCTGGTGGCCACAACGGTGTGGCCGATGTCGCCGAACATCTCGGAGGCAACGGGTTCATGCGTCTGCGCATCGGCATCGGCCGGCCGGCGAGTGGTGCGCAGCTTGTTTCTTATGTGCTTCGCCGTGCCCCGGTAGCGGAGCAGGAGCTGATTGATGCTGCCATACGCGATTCGCTGGAACATATCGAAGACATCGTGCACGGACGTACGCAGAAGGCGATGAATGCCTTGCATACGCACGCGCGCTAGGTAGGGTTGAGCATGGGAATAAAATGCGGAATCGTCGGGCTGCCTAACGTCGGCAAGTCCACGCTGTTTAACGCGCTTACCCAGGCCGGCATTCAAGCCGAGAACTACCCGTTCTGCACGATCGATCCGAACGTTGGCATCGTCGAGGTGCCCGACCCGCGACTGGCGCAGCTCGCAGCTATTGCTAACCCTGAACGAATCGTGGCCGCAACCGTCGAGTTCGTGGACATCGCCGGCCTTGTAGCTGGCGCGTCCAAGGGTGAAGGCCTAGGCAACAAGTTTCTCGCGCATATCCGGGAAGTCGACGCGGTGGCCCATGTGGTGCGCTGCTTTGAAGATGAGAACATCGTGCATGTTCGCGGACACGTCGACCCCATGGAGGATGTCGACGTCATCAATACTGAGCTCGCGCTCGCTGATCTCGAGACGGTAGAGAAAGCGCAACAGCGAGCCGAGAAGGGCGCCAAGAGCGGAAACAAGGAAGAAATCCGTCTGCGCGAAGTCCTGGCACAGGTGCGTGCGCATCTCGATGGCGGGGCGCCGGTGAGATCGATGATTCTGGGTGATGCGGAGCAGAAATTGCTGAAACCTCTGTGCCTGCTCACCCATAAACCGCTGATGTACATTGCTAACGTCGCCGAGGACGGATTTAAGGACAACCCGCTGCTCGATGCAGTCGGGCGGCGTGCGCGAGAAGAAAAAACCGTGGCAGTGCCGATCTGTGCTGCAATCGAGGCGGAACTTGCGGGCATGAGCGCTGACGACAAGCGTGAATTCCTCAGGGAAATGGGATTGGAAGAGCCGGGGCTGAACCGTGTAATCCGGGCGGCCTACATCCTGCTGGGCCTGCAAACGTACTTCACTGCTGGCCCGAAGGAAGTGCGCGCCTGGACAGTAGATGTGGGCGCAACTGCCCCCCAGGCTGCTGGCGTCATTCACTCGGACTTCGAACGAGGGTTTATCCGCGCGGAAGTGATTGCTTACGACGACTATATCCGTTACCGCGGCGAACACGGGACGAAGGAAGCCGGCCGCTTCCGTCTCGAAGGCAAGGACTACATCGTGCAGGATGGCGACGTCATGCATTTCCGGTTTAACGTCTGAATGGGTATCGACGCCACGCTTGGTCACTGCGAATTCGGTGTACCCCCTTGTGTCGCCTGCCTTGAATCTTGTATCTTATGCGGCCCTCTTGGCTATGTAGCTCAGCTGGTTAGAGCGCGGCACTCATAATGCTGAGGTCGGTGGTTCGAGTCCACCCATAGCCACCA
>JAPTTX010000056.1:0-7415 GCA_028068195.1 Gammaproteobacteria bacterium | reverse complement strand
CTGCTGAACCGCTCGCGAGTCGCTGCCTCCGAGACCGAGCCCTACGGTGCCGATCACGATCACGATCAGCACCATAACCACCAGCAGCTCGATCAGCGTAAAGCCGCGCGCGGCCGTGCGGCCAGCAGACCACAAGCCCCGACGTGCCCCGGACACGGACGCCGCAGTCACGGAAATCCCGCGGGCGACTTCAGAACGTGCCGGTGCAGGCGCGGAACCGGCCTTCTCGGGCGGCAATGCCCGGGGCAAAGCCCGGCCGCGGTCCGCGCACCGCATATGTGCCAAGGCACGCGCCCGGCATTGCCCGTAGCCGGCTCATTGGTTCAGGTTCCAGTTGCCGATCTCCTGGCTGCTGCTCCCGCCGTCTGCGGACGGGCCGTTCGGGCCATAGCTAAAAACGTCGATTTCGCCGTGCAGTCCCGGATTGAGGTACTGGTAATAATGGCCCCAGGGGTCCTTCGGCATGCGGTCCAGATAGCCGCCGGGTCTCCAGTTTTCCGGGATGTTGCCGGTATCCGGCTTGTGCACCAGCGCCGCCAGCCCCTGCTCCGTGCTCGGATAGGTGCCGTTGTCCAAACGATACATATTGAGCGCGCTGACGATCGCGCGAATGTCGTTTTTTGCCGCCACCACGCGCGCCTGCTCGGGGCGGTCCATGATGCGCGGGACGATGATGGCGGCCAGGATACCCAGGATCACCATCACTACCAGCACTTCGATCAGCGTAAATCCAGACTGTATTTTGCTCCTGCGCATAGCTATCCTCACTTAATCAACTGGTTCATATCGATTATCGGCAACATGATCGCCAGCACGATGAACAGGACGATGCCGCCCATCACCAGTATCAGCGCCGGCTCCAGCAACGCGGTCAGCGCCGAAACCCAGTTCTCCAGTTCCCGGGTCTGCGCCTCGGCCGCGCGCACAAGCATCAAATCAAGACTCCCGCTCGCCTCTCCGCTCGCGATCAGATGGATCACCAGAGGCGGGAACAGCTTCGACTTGCCCAGGGATCGCGACAGGCTTCCGCCTTCGCGCACCTGGCGCAGGGCATCCTCGACAGCGGCGCGCATCGGCAGATTTCCGACAACCTGGAATGCAGACTGCATGGCATTCAGCAACGGAATGCCGCTGGCGGTCAGGATCCCGAGCGTGCTCGTGAGGCGCGCGGCATTGACTCCGCGCACCAGGCGTCCGAACAGCGGAATCCCCAGAAGACCGCGATGCCAGCGCGCACGCAACTTCGGCTCCCGCAGCATCGTGCGCACCCCGATATACACCGCGGCCGCACCCACCAGCCACCAGATGCCGACAGCGCGCACAAAGTCGCTCAAGTGGATCAGGATTCGCGTCGGCGCCGGCAGCGCCTGTCCGCTGTCTGTGAAAACACGCGTGACCTGTGGGACGACGTAGATCAGCAGCCCCGCCACCACCGACAGCGCCACGATGGTGACGAGCGCGGGGTAGATGAATGCGAGCAGAACCTTGTTCTGCAATGCCTGCCGCTCCTCGGTGTAGCCAGCCAGCCGCTCGAGCACCTCATCCAGCTTTCCGGACTGCTCACCAGCGTCCACCATGTTGCGGTAAATGTCCGGAAATGCTTCCGGAAAATCTCCCATGCTGCGTGCCAGCGCCTGCCCTTCCAGGACCCGTCCGCGCACACCAGCCAGCACGGTACGCGTACGCGCCGATTCGGTCTGTTCGACCAGGGCATTGAGGCATTCCTCGATCGTCAGCCCCGCATGCACCAGGGTGGCAAACTGCCGCGTGAGCAGCGCAAGCTCACTGCCTGAGATGCCGCGGCGCCACAGCCTGCGCGCAGCGCCCGGGGTCTGCGCCTCGGACCGGGCGGCGCGTATGGCCGCAACGTGCATAGGAGTGAGGCCGCGCTCACGGAGAATAGCGCGCACCTGCCGCTCCGCATCGCCTTCGACCACACCCTTGACGGCCCGGCCTTTGGCATCCAGGGCCTGATATTCAAACGCCGCCATATGTCCCCTGCCGCAGCCGGCCACCTGCGTGCAGCACCGGCTGCGGCTGCCGCAGCGCAATGACGCCCCTGCCGGATAGTCGCCACCACATCCCGCCGCCCATCTCTAGTCCTCGCGCGACACACGCAATACCTCTTCCAGACTGGTCTCGCCGGCCAGCACCCAGCGCAACCCGTCCTGGCGCAGGCTCTGCATGCCATGCATCCGGCCGTGATCGCGTATACGGCCTTCGGCGGCACGGTCGTGAATGAGGCTCCGCAACGCCTCGTCCACCGGCAGGAGCTCGTAGATGCCGGTGCGCCCCTGATATCCGGTGTTACCGCAGCCGGCGCAGCCGGTCGCACGATAGAGCGTGATGTGCGCAGCCTTTTCCGGACTCATCTCCAGCAACTCCGCCTCGGTGGCGGTAGGTACATGCGCCTGCCGGCACAGGGGACAGAGCCTGCGTACCAGGCGCTGCGCCAGGACGCCCAGCAGGCTCGACGCCACCAGAAACGGCTCGACACCCATGTCAACCAGGCGTGTAATTGCCCCCACGGCATCATTGGTATGCAGGGTAGCGAGCACAAGGTGGCCGGTAAGGCTTGCCTGCACCGCGATCTGCGCGGTCTCCAGATCGCGGATCTCGCCGATCATGATGATGTCCGGGTCCTGGCGCAAAATGGCGCGCAACGCCCGCGCGAACGTCAGATCGATCTTCGGATTCACATGGGTCTGGCCGATGCCGTCCAAATCGTATTCGATCGGATCCTCGACAGTCACGATATTGTGGCGCTTGGCGTCGAGCTGCGACAGCGCCGCATACAGCGTCGTGGTTTTTCCGGAACCAGTCGGTCCCGTGACGAGAATGATCCCGTGCGGCTGATGGATAAGGTGGTCGAGAACGGCAAGCGTCTTTTCGGACATTCCGAGACCAGCCAGACGCAGCCGTCCGACCTGCTTGTCGAGCAGACGCAGCACGACACGTTCTCCGTGCCCGGTCGGCAGCGTCGACACCCGAACGTCCACCGGACGCCCCGCGAGTCGCAAGGTGATGCGACCGTCCTGGGGCATGCGCTTTTCGGCAATGTCGAGACGCGCCATGATCTTGATACGCGAAACGATGACACCGTGCAGCACCGGCTGCGGCTCGACGATATCGCGCAGCACTCCGTCCAGCCGGAACCGCACCACCGAACGGGTCTCAAACGGCTCGATATGGATGTCGGAGGCCCCTTCGCGCACCGCCTGGGTGAGGAGCGCGTTGATGAGCCGCACGATCGGAGCATCGTCCTCGCTCTCGAGCAGGTCCTCGGCGCGCGGCAAATTCTGCGCGAGTTCCGCAAGATCCATATCCTCGCCCAGGTCGTCCACGATCTGCACTGCCTGGCTCATGCCGCGTTCGTAGGCGCGGTTGAGCGCTGACTCGAAATTCTCGCTGGTCAGCTCGTGCACGCGCAGCGGCTGCCCCAGCGCGCGGCGAAGCTCCGCCAGAACCGTGGTCGCGACGCCCGGACGCGACCACACTTCGACGACACCGTCGACCTGACGTGCGCTCAGCACACCATGCCGCTTTGCATAATGGTACGGCAGGCGCTGGCACAGATCCGGATCCAGTTCTTGCAGATCAAATGCGGCGCTCATCTTCAGGAAGTGCCCTCTATTTCTTCGGTGCGTTGGCCGGCACCGATCCCTGGTCAATGGGCGTGTCGGGAGGCATCGCCGGCGGACCGAGCAGCTCCTGGGGCCTGACTCCAACCGGCGGAGCCGACCTGATCGGCATATTATGACTGGCGCTAAACCTGTCCAGCAGCAGCAGCTGCGCCGACGTCAGCGGATGCTGTCCGGCGATATACGCATAGCGGTCGGCGGTGAAACCGCGGGTATCGGCCATGGACCGCACGATGATCGGCCGCAGGAAAATCATGAGGTTTGTCTTGACCTTTTCGTGATTCCGGTACCGGAAAAGCCAGCCAAGCAGCGGGAGACGGCCCAGGACCGGCACGGACTCGTCATTGACGTTAAGAGTGTTCTGGATCAGCCCGCCGAGCACGACGGTATTGCCGTCATCAACGAGCACGGTCGTATCCAGAGAGCGCTTGTTGGTGCTCTCGGTCAGGGGATTCGACGAAGGAACGACGCTCGACACCTCCTCCTGGATGCGCAGCTTAACGCTGTTGCCCTCGGTGATCTGCGGCTTGACCTTGAGCGTCAGGCCGACGTCTTTGCGTTCTATGGTCTGGAACGGATTGACCACCCCGGAGGTCGTCGTTGACTGGGCGTATTCGCCAGTGAGGAACGGCACATTCTGGGCCACGACGATCTTAGCCTGGGCGTTGTCCAGGGTGAGCAGGTCCGGGGCCGACAGGATATTGGCGTTATCGTCGGTTTCCAGTGCGCGCGCCAGCGCTCCGAGGCCGTAGGTCACGGTGCCATCCGGCAGCACAATCTTCGGCCCGACGAATCCGATCGACAAGCCGTCGGCGGCGCCGAGCGTCGTAACGGGACTGGCGACGGAGTTGATGATGCCGGGTGCGGCCGAATAGTTCGTTAGTGCGGCAACGGAGCCCGAACCGGCTCCGGTCAGACCCGCCCACTGGACCCCAAACTGCGAGGCCCGGTCGCTCGACACTTCCGCGATCAGTGCTTCGACGAATACCTGGGCGCGGCGTATGTCGAGTTTCGCGATCACGCTGCGCAGGCTGTTATATACGGAATCGGGAGCATCGATGATCAACGCATTGGACGACTCGTCCGCCTGGATCCGCGAATCAGCAGCCGCCTTGTTTCCGGTCGGCCCCTTCAGCGCCGTTGCGCCGGTGACGCTCGGCGTCGCCGAGGCTTGCGCCTCGCCGGAGAGAAGGCCGCGCAGGATCTGGGCGAGTTTGGTCGCATCGGCATTGCGCAGGTAGACCACATGCGTCCTTCCGCCGGGTTGCGCCGGAACATCGAGCTTCGCGACGAGCGAACGCAGCTCCGCCAGCCGCCCGGGATTGTCGGCACGCACGAGCAGGCTGTTGGTGCGCACATCGGGCACGACCACCAGCCGGTTGCTGCCGGCGGCAGATCCGGGCGCCACCCCCGGCATGCCTGGCTGGCCGGCGACATTGGCGCTTGCTATGAAACGGCTGATCACCGGCGCAACGTCCAGCACCGAGGCATGCCGCAACGGGATCACCGTTACGCCCATGTTTCCGGGCTGATCGAGACGACTGACAACCTCGAGCACGTTACGCACGCTCTGTGCCGTATCGGTAATGATCAGCGCGTTGTCCGGTGCATAGACCGAAAGCATCGCCGTCGGCGACATCAGGGGTCGCAGCAGCGGAACCAGCTGCGGCGCCGAGGCATTCTTGACCACTACGACATGGGTGACCCACTGGTCGCTTTTGTGCACGATCGGTCCGTAGCCTACCCGCGCCTCCGGCTTGGCCTCGGCCTCGGGAATGATCTTGACGATGCCGCCAGGACCATTGGCGGCAGTGAAACCCTGCGCCTTCAGGGCCGAAATGAATATCTGGTAGGCCGCTGCCTTGGATACCGGCGTGGAGGAGATGATCGTCACCTTCCCCTTGACCCGCGGGTCGACCAGGAAATTGCGGCCGGTGAGCTCCGACACCGTCTTGATCACCGCCCGGATGTCGGCATCCTGGAAGTTGAACAGCATCTGCCCGGGACGCAGCTGCGGCGCGGCAGCCGGCGGCACTGGAACATAACCGGTCGCGGGCGGCGCTGGCTGCGGTAGCGGCGGTGCCGCTGGCGACGGCACCGCCACCGGCGGGCCGATCGGCTCGGCCTGCTGCGCCGGCATCGGTGCGGGAACCTCTCCATTGGTCGCGATCGGCACCATTTGCACGGCCTGCGCACAGACGGTCGTTCCGGCCAGAGCGGCCGCCGACAGCCAGAGGGCAAATTGGGGGGGCAGGCGTTTATTCATGTGTTGATCATTTTCCCAGGGGATTTGGCCATAGACAGCATGACGAATGTATTACTGGATCTGATACTGGAGGACTTCCGGCCGGCCGTTACGGACGATTTCAAGCTGTATGTCCTTTAGGTTCTGAGCCTGCTGGTAGGCGCGCATGGCATCCTGCATCGTGTTCACGGGCTCGCCATTGACGCTCCGTATGACATCGCCCACATGGAGACCGAGCTTCTGATATACGCTGTTCGGCTGAATCTCGCGCACCAGGAATCCCCCGCCCGGATCAGGCACCATCAGAGCCTCCGTTAGCAGCTTTTGCGGCTGGTGCAGTTCGGCATTGATCACACCCCGAGGCACGACATAATCGCCCTCTCCTCGCCTCCGGATGCCGGCCAGCAACGACCCTTCCGGAAGCGATGGCCCGACCGACACACCTGAGGCCACATCCTTCACGCCCTTGAGCATCAGGCTCTCCGTAACCCCGTTTCGGATGAGCAGGACCCGGTCCGGATAAACCGCCTTCAGTATGGCACCGGCCGTCACTTCCTGGCCGATGGCAAACGGCGCCTGCGGACGGCCATCGACGCTGATGAGCGCCAGACTGGCTTTGCCTGCCGCCACGACTCCAGCAAGGACGAGATTGAGACCGCTGATCGGAATCGCATCGAGCGCCTCCCCGGCGACGGCCGCTTGTGGTGACTGGCCGAAGATCTGCGCCTCCAGCACCGGCTGCAGGTTCAGTAACTGACCCGCGATTCCTGAATTATCGCCCGGAATCGCCTGTGGAGCGGCAGGGGCCGCTAGCATCCACGTCCAGCGGGCCATGCTCCAGGCAAATAGGGTCACTATGGCAATATTGACGAGGGCAGCAAACCATCGCCGGAAAAGCGGCGACGTCGACCCCCTCCATAACGTGGCTATCATATCGTGCCCGGTGCCCGTGAACTGCCCCGGTGCTGTAGCACTCATGTTTTCCATTATATCCACCCGCGGCAAAAAAACTAACCATATGCTTGGGTTTAGGGACAGCCGTTCAGGGTGCCCGGGCAAGGGCGGTTGGAATTCGCGCCCGCTTCCGGAGCAGACGATTTACACAGCGTCAAGTTGCCAGGCAGCCCGCTTGCGCCCCCGGGGACAGGACCGCAGACTGCGCGCCGCAGGATGGCAGCTTCCGCGCTCCCGTAAGGCAGGCAGAATCTGCCGCCTGGCACCCGGTGGCGTCTGTCCTGGCCCTCTGACCAGACCGGGTCTGGACACTCCCATTACCCAGACCCATCGAAGACCGGACGGCAGATGCGGCGAGGGGACAAACAGGTAAACCCAAAGTCCGCAGTCCGGCAAGGCGTCCGGAAAAAAAAGGGGGGGGATGGTCGGGAAATTAATAAATTAATATCAGGCCTGTCCCAACGTTGCCCGGCGCGAAACGTGTAAGTTCATGAAGGATATGCACAAAGGTGGATTAATCGAGTGTTAACGATTTCAACGCCAGAAAGTGTCAATGTGGCCCCGGAGACAGGTTC
>JAPTTX010000093.1:0-7428 GCA_028068195.1 Gammaproteobacteria bacterium | reverse complement strand
AGCGCCAAGCCCACTGCGGTGCTGAGTACAGTTTTATTCATCTTCATCGAAACACTCCTCCTCCGAAATTTCAGATAGGAACGGCACCTCTGCAACAGCTCGGCCCTAGCGTTGCCGTCGCGTACGAAATGACAACCCAAATTGCCTGCGTTACGACAATCCCAGATTTGTCATGAGCAAGGGACAAGCAAACGCCGTGCCGCATTGTATATCGGTATAAAATATTTTATAAAACAATAGGATATAGCGTATGGATCTATTCTCAAATCGATTAAGATTCAATATTGTAAGATTTTTCGACTAAGAAATTGGATTTGCAGTGGCTATATCTTCTATTAAAATCAACAAAGTACTAAACATTAACAAAGCAATTACCTTTATTAATCTTTTCTATTTCTGTAAATATTTTCGACAAATCCCCGAAAAACCATTTAAAACAAATATCTTCAAGTATTTGCAGCAAAAATGGATTCTTATTTAGTCGGGAAGACCGACATCTTATCGACTCCGAGATCTGGTTTCGCACCAAAGGATTACCCTTAGTAAAAGCTCAACATCACGGAATCTTGCCTACACACCTGGCCTCCCAGACCCCCTCTCTCCTGATCCGGGTCGTACCAGGCGATACGGCCGAGGGATTTTCGAGAACGCGAGGGCTTCGGCTACCATGGCTCGGACTGTTAGTATTCCGGCATGTCGATCCCGACCGCAACTTAACGTGAATGAACGATGGCAATGGCGAAAAACAACGTACTGGCGCGCTCCCGCAGAGCCAAAGTCGAGACGCTTATGCGCGCCGGGAAGCTTCTGGAAGCCCGCGATCTCTGCGGCACTCTTGTCCGGACACAGCGGCAGGACGCGGACAGCTGGGTACTGCTTGCGGTCATCCATCGCCGGCTAGGATCCTATGCGGACTCGGAAACGAGCGCGCGAACCGCGCTGGGCATCCGGCCGCGCCTCGCCACTGCCCACGTGGCGCTAGGTGCCGCGCTCCAATGCCAGGGCCGGCTGGAGGAGGCCGTGACCCGCTACCGCGAGTCCATCGCAATCGATCCGGACCTTACTGAGGGGCATTACCTGCTTGGCAACGCCTTGCGCGAACAGGGTCTGCTGGACGGGGCGGTCGCGAGCTATCGCCGGGCATGTGCGCTACAACCCGACTTCGTGGCCGCCCTGAGCAATCTGGGCGCGGTTCTGACCGCCCAGGGCGAGACCGTGGAGGCAGCCAGGTGGCTCAATCGCGCCCTGTCGCTTGCGCCCGATGCCCCGCAGGTGCTGTGCAACGTCGGCGTCATACTCGAGCGCGACGGCCGCTTCGAGGAGGCGCGGGGCCGGCTGCGGCAGGCGCTGGCGATCCAGCCGGACTTCGTGGATGCGCTATCCGCGCTCGCGGAGATCGAGGAGAAGGAAAGCCACCTCGATGATGCAAAGGTCATCACCGAACGAGGCCTGGTGCTCGCGCCTGACAATACAGCGCTCATTACCGTTGCCGCGAAAATCGCGCGCAGCGAAGGGCGCCACCAAGACGCAATCGACCTGCTGGAACGCCTTCTGGCGCAACCTCACGATCCGATCCTCGACGGCGAGGCGCATCTATCGCTGGGCGCGCTCTATGACCGCGTCGGCGATGCCGACCGCGCCTTCCAGAGCTTCACCGAAGGAAACCGGCTCTCGGCCCAGAAGCTACCGGCGGACTACGACCACCATGCCTATCAGCGCGAGCTGGACCGGGCGGAGAACTGCCTCACTCCGGCGCTCGCTACCGCCTGGAGCGGACGGGACGATCCACTCCGGGACGATTCACCGATATTCCTGATGGGCTTTGCGCGCTCGGGCACCACGCTGCTCGACCAGATCCTGGACAGCCATCCCCGCCTGCAGACCCTGTCCGAGCCGCCGACCGTGAACGCGATGAAGGAAACCTTCTGGGCATTGGTCAAGGACCGGCCCGATCCGCTAACGAATCTCGATGAGAGTGAAATCGCGAAGCTTCGGCAGGTCTATTTCGATACCGCGGCGCGGTTTGCGAAGATCGATCCGCGGCGGCGCCTCGTCGACAAGATGCCGCTCAACACTGCGCTCGCGCACCTCATCTGGCGCGTCTTTCCCCATTCGAAATTCATCCTCGCCATCCGCCATCCCTGCGACGTCTGCCTGAGCTGCTTCATGCAGAGCTTCGGGATCAACAACGCGATGACGGTATTTCATTCCTTTCCGGACACGATGGAGCTCTACAGCCGCATCATGGGGCTGTGGCGTCGCTACGTCACCACACTGCCCATCGACTATCACCGCATCCGCTACGAGGATCTGGTCGCCGACTTCGCGGGCGAGGCGCGGCGGCTCATCGAGTACCTCGGGGTGGAATGGGACGACGCGGTCCTCAGCTACTCCGAGCACGCGAAGACGCGCAAGATCAACACACCCAGCTACCACCAGGTGAGGCAGCCGATCTACCAGCACGCCCGGTACCGATGGAAGCGCTATGCCCGATATTTCGAGCCGTACCTGCCGGCGCTTGCTCCCTATATCGACTACTTCGGCTATTGCGAGCCGTAATCGCGGGAACCGGGCCGCAAACCTCAGCTGTCGCGGCAGGGACCGCCATGAGTGCGCGCTCCGGCGATCATTCCTTGCCTTTCCCGTCGCACCATCGCTGCCAGATGCCGCGGTATGCGCCCTCCAGGTTGCGGGTCAGCCGCGGTGCATCGGCGAGCGGCGAAGCGCTCATGCGGCACCGCAGCTCGCGGCGCAGCGCAGCCAATGCCTGAAGATCACCCGCCAGCCGCACGCCGATGCCGATGTATTCTTGCTCGCTGCCGGCGATGAACTGAGGCAGTCCCAGCGTCATCATCTGGCTGACGCCGACGCGCGATACGTGCATCGCACCGGCCAGGGTAATCACCGGGACACCCATCCACAGCGCATCGCAGGTGGTGGTCGTTCCGTTGTACGGAAAGGGATCGAGCCCGATGTCGATGCGGCGGTAATGCTCGAGATGGGCCGCCTGCGATGGACTGTGACCCAGGAGGATCAACCGCTCCTCCGGAACTCCCTCGTCGGCGAAGAAATCCCGGATGGACCGCTGCGTCACTGCTTCTTCCAGCGACTGGTTCTTGAGCACCAGGCAGGAATCCGGAATCGCCTTCAGCAGGCGAGCCCACAGCGCCATGACGCCGGAATTGATCTTCACCAGCGCATTGAACGAGCCGAAGCTGACGTATCCGGCGTTCAGAGCCGGCAGTTCCCCCACTTCGGGAGCATCGAGCGGCGGGGCATAGCAGGAAAAGCAGTCGGGCAGCCGCAGCAGCGTTTCGGAGTGGAACCGGTCGGTAACGCCGATGGGGTCGGCGTAACCATCTGTAATCCGGTAGTCCATGGCCGACAGGCCGGTCGTATTGGGGTATCCAATCCACGTCACCTGCACCGGAGCCGGCTTCCTCGCGAACACTGGCAGCCGGTTTGTCCCGCAATGACCGTCCAGATCGACCAGGATATCGATCCGGTCCGCCCGGATCTGGTCCGCCACATCCTCATCCGAGCGGCCCGTGATGAACCTCCAGGCATCGGCGCAGGACTGAAGGCGCGCGGTCACCGCATCGTCCACGGCGTTGTTCGAATAGCAGAACACCTCGAACCGCCGGTGATCGTGGCGCTTCAACACCGGCTCGATGAAGTGGGCGATGGAATGCTGGCGGAAACTGGATGAGACGTAACCGACCTTGATGCGCCTTGCCGCGCAGTGATCATTGGGGTGCGGCACAGCGGATCCGGCCAGCGGCTCCTCGTGCCTTCGGGCGTATTCGCGATGGGCGGCGTAAAACGCCGCGCTATCCGTTCCGGGGACATAGTTCAGGGCCTGCAGCAGGTTGCTGTGAAACTGCGCCTGGCCCGGCTGCAGCACGAGCGCTCGCTCGTAATGGGCGAGGGCCTGCCCGAACTCTCGCTGATAGATGAGGGCGGATGCGAGGTTGGTATGGATGATCGGCGAATCCGGATCGAGCGTCAGGGCCCGCCCGTAATGCTCAGCCGCCTGCACCCAGCGGTCTTGCCTGGCAAAGACGTTGCCCATGCCGTTGCGGGCTTCGACGGAATCGGGCCTGAGCGCGAGCGCCCGCTCGTAGTGCGCGAGCGCCCGATCGAATTCCCGCCTGGCGGCAAGAACGATGCCCATGTTGACGTGCGCCTCGACGGAATCGGGCCTGAGCGCGAGCGCCCGCTCGTAGTGCGCGATCGCGGACTCCAGCTTCCCCTGCCTCGCCAGGACTTCGCCAAGCGCGACGAGGGCATCCACGTAGTCGGTGCGCCGGTTCAAGGCTTGCGCGAAACAGGACGCCGCCCGATCGAGCTGCCCCCGCCGCCTGCAGATCCAGCCCAGATTGTAATGCGCTTCCGCTAGCCCGGGGTCGAGCGCGGCCGCACGCTCGCAGGCTCCGGCCGCGGCGTCCAACCGGTTGAGCGAAAGCCAGGCCTGCGCGAGATTGTTGTGGTACATCGCCACGTTCGGACTCAGCTTGATCGCGTGCTGAATGAGTCCGACGGCGACATCAAAATTTCCCAGCTGGCGGGCAGCCAGTCCCTTGAGGTGCAGCGCATCGGCGTGTACGGGATCTGCCTGCAACACCCGATCATAAAGTTCCATGGCCTTGAGGGGATGTCCGCTCTGATGCAGCTGCAGCGCAACCTGGATAGCAGCCGCCGGCGCAACCATTCTGCCATCGGGCAGCCGAATCCTCGCGGCGTGCGCTATCGCGCCTGATGGCACAGCAGAAGTGGTCGTTGCGGGCGAAAGTCCGCTTCCGCAGCAACGCTTGTATTTCCTGCCGCTGCCGCACGGGCAGGGTTCATTGCGGGACGGGCCGCTCATGGAACCTCCCGATGACGCACGAAGCGGTACATTTTTGACTGGAACGGGATCTGGCCTGCAAGCAACACAGTTTGTCCCGGCATTGGGCCGGAAAGCCCGGGCCAATGCTGATTCCTTCGCCTTCTTCGTAGCGAAGAATTTAAATGATAGATTGTCACGTTGGCGCCTGTCCATTTCAGACAACCGGCGCGGATGGAACCGGTGCAGCCATGAAGCGGCATTTCGACGAAATCCGCACCGGGGATCCCTGACCGGACTTCCAAACCCATGACCGAAAATGACATACCGCTGCAAAACCAGAAACGGCATGCAATGGCTCTGCTGCAAAGCGGACGACTTGCGGACGCGTGCAGCCTGTTCGAGCAGATCTGCCGCGCCGACGGAAACGATATCGAATGCTGGATCGCCCTGGTCAGAATCCATGCGCAACTGGGCCGCCCGGACCGGGTCGAACATTGCTGCCGGCAGATCATCCGCATCCAGCCGCGTTCGCACGATGCCCACTACCATCTGGGCTGCGCCCTGCTCTTCCAGGGCAAGCGCACCGATGCCTTGCCGGTTTTCCGGCGGGCCGCCGAACTCAAACCCGGCCACGCCCCGACCTTGATGCAGCTCGGCCATATGTCGGCAACGCCTGCCGAGGCGCTGCGCCACTACCAGGAGGCGGTCAGGGCCGCTCCCGGCATCGCCGAAGCGCATGCCGCGGTCGGCGCTGCCCTGGTCAGCTGCGGCCAAGTCGACGAGGGTATCTCGAGCTTCGGCCAGGCCCTGGGCCTCGATCCGGCCCTGCACCGCGTACGCACTGACCTGCTGTTCGCCCTCAATTACCGCTCCAGCTATGACGTCAGCACGGTATTTTCGGAACATGTGCGCTGGGGCGAGCTTCACGGACTGCCTGCGCTTCCGCCCCCCGCCAATACGCCGGATCCCGGCCGCCGCCTGCGCGTCGGCTACGTGTCGCCAGACCTGCGGGAGCACTCGGTAGCCTATTTCTTCGAACCGCTCCTGGGCGCGCACGCGCCGGACGAAGTGGAAACTTTTTGCTACGCGGAGGTAGCCCAGCCCGATGCGACCACCCGGCGCCTCCAATCCCTGAGCCGGCATTGGCTCGTCACCTGCGGTATGACCGATGCTGCGCTGGCCGAGCGTATCCGTGCAGACCGCATCGACATTCTTGTCGATCTCGCCGGACACTCCGCCAACAACCGCCTGCGGACCTTTGCCGCGAAACCCGCGCCGGTGCAAGTCACCTGGCTGGGTTATCCGAACACCACCGGATTGAAGACAATCGACTACCGCTTCACGGATGCCTGGGCCGACCCGCCCGGGGATCCCGATGCCCATCACACGGAGCAACTCATCCGGCTGCCGCACGGCTTCCTGTGCTACCTGGCACCCTCCATCGCCCCATCGGTCTCGCCACCGCCGGCACAGGCCAACGGCCACATCACCTTCGGCTCCTACAACAACCTGCCGAAGATGGGTCCAGAGGTGCTGGCGGTCTGGGCCAGGCTCCTGCACGCGGTTGCCGGCGCCCGGCTGATCCTCAAGAACTACTCGCTGGGAGACGCCGATACGCGCGATTCGACGCTGCAGCTGTTCAGCACGCACGGAATCACCCCCGACCGCCTGAGTCTGCACGGGCGCCACGACAGCCTGTCCGACCATTTTGGATCCTATAGGGAGATCGATATCGCCCTGGACACCTTCCCCTACAACGGAACCACCACGACTTGCGAGGCGCTATGGATGGGCGTGCCGGTGGTGGCGCTGGCTGGCGACCGGCATGCCGCCCGCGTGGGCATCAGCCTGCTCAACATGCTTGGGTTGCCCGATCTGATTGCCGACTCGCCGGATTCTTATGTCCGCATCGCCTCGCAGCTGGCGGGCCAACCTGCCGAACTTGCGCAGTTGCGCAGGACGCTGCGCCGGCGGATGTCCGGCTCGCCCTTGTGCGACGCGCGCGGCTTCGCGCGGGACGTGGAGGCCACATACCGTGCGCTTTGGGAGGATTGGTGCGTGGCAAGGCAATCCGGCCGGGACTGCTGATACCGCCGCGGCTGACTGCCGAACCCGCTCACAACCGGAATTCGGCAGGTACAAAGGGCCCACTCCACTGAAATCGCCCCGCCGCCCGGAATATTCTTGTCCTGAATACCCGGGTGTGAGGACGACTTCAGCTACACGCGCTTCGGATGCAGGGGGCGGGATGTCCATTTCGAAACGGCCCGGCGATCCGAAAGCACGGAACTGCTCAGGTAGCGATGCCACGCTTGCGCGCTGCAGTGCCGGCCAGCCCCAGGAGTCCCGAGCCCATCAGCCAGACGGCGGCCGGGGGCGGAACCGGTTCCACGGTGCCCGAGAGGCGCAGGTAGTAATGCACGCCGCCGAGCCCGGAGGGATCGCCCGCTGGTACGGTGGCTGCGTAGTTAAGCCGAAGTTCCTGCGCACCAGCGCTCCAATAGTTGCTATTTCCCGAGTCGATTCAATGAGATGGGCGATTGCCCTGGGTGTGTGATGTAGCCATGCAATGGGTGTTGCATTGAAGCGCATAGTGAGTA
>JAPTTX010000014.1:0-7494 GCA_028068195.1 Gammaproteobacteria bacterium | reverse complement strand
ACCTATTCCCTGGAAAAGCGCTATTTTCGCAAGAGCGGCGGTATCGTGTGGGTGAATGTCACCGTCTCGCTCGTGCGCGGCCCGGACGAACAGCCGAAATATCTGATTGCGGTCGTCGAGGATATTTCCGCCCGCCGGGATGCCGAGGTCCATATGCGCAAACTGTCCAGCGCGATTGAACAGACGGCCGATGCCATCGTGATCACCAACCGCGACGGCGTCATCGAGTACGTCAATCCGGCCCACCAGGCAGTGACCGGCTACGCGCCCGAGGAGGCGGTCGGCAATACGCACGACATCTTCAAATCCGGCCGGCATGACCGGGCGTTTTACGACCGGCTCTGGAAGACGGTCCTCGATGGCAAGGTATTCCGGGAGCGGTTCGTCAACCGCCGCAAGGACGGGACGCTGTTTTACGAGGACAAAACCATCACCCCGCTCAAGAACGACCGGGGGCAGGTCACGCATTTCGTGTCGACCGGCAGGGACATTACCATGCGCATGGAGACAAAAGAAGCGCTACAAAAGAGCGAACAGCGCTTCCGCAGCGTTGTGGAAAACGCGCCGGTGTCCATCCACACCATCGACCGGAACGGGCGGATAATGGACATGAACCCGGCTGGCCTGCGCATGCTCGGTGCCCAGGACGAAAGCGCGGTCCGAGGCCGGGAGATGCTCGAAGCAGTCAGCGAATTCGATCGCCTCCGCGTCCGCGACATCCTGCAGGACACCCTGGACGGGCAGTCCCGGCGGTTCGAGTTCACCACGGTCGCAGGGCGGATCTTCGATTCGAGCCTTATACCGGTGCGGGGCGACGCCGGCAGCATCCAGTACCTGCTGGGTGTCGCGGAGGATATCACCGAGTATCGCCAGGCGGAGGAACGGCTGAACTACCTTGCGCACTACGACACGCTGACCGGGTTTCCCAACCGCATTCTGCTGCACGACCGCCTTCTCCAGGCCATGCTGGAGGCCGGACGCCGGGAGCGGCTGGTGGCGATCCTGTTCCTCGATCTCGACCGGTTCAAGATCATCAACGATACCCTTGGGCACGAGCGGGGTGATGCCCTGCTCAAGCAGGTGGCGTTGCGTCTGGCCGCGTGCGTGCGGTCCGGGGACACGATTTCGCGCCTGGGTGGCGATGAGTTCACGATCGTACTCGCCAACATCGAGCACGTGGACCATGCGGCACGGGTGGCACAGAAGGTCATCGACAGCTTTGTGGAGCCCTTCAGCATCGCCGGACGCGAGCTGTTCGTCAGCGCCAGCATCGGGATCACGCTGTACCCGTTCGACGATAACGACGTCGTCAGTCTGCTGCGCAATGCCGATGCGGCCATGTATCACGCCAAGGATCTCGGCCGCAACACCTTCCAGTTCTATACCGCCGAACTCAACCGCCGTACTGCGCAGCGGCTGCGGCTCGAAACCGCCCTGCGCCACGCGCTCGAGCGCCAAGAACTTACGCTGCACTACCAGCCGCAGATCGATCTGCGTTCCGGATCCATCGTCGGCGTCGAAGCGCTGCTGCGCTGGCAGCATCCTGAAATGGGCCTGGTGCCGCCGCTTGAGTTCATTTCGCTGGCCGAGGAAACCGGGCTCATCATCCCAATCGGCGAATGGGTGCTGCGTACCGCCTGCCGCCAGGCGCAGGCCTGGGACCTTGCCGGCATCCGGCGTATCCAGATAGCAGTGAACCTCTCCGGGCGCCAGTTCCAGCATCACGATCTGGCGGATCTGGTGAAAAACGTGCTGGCGGAAACCGGCGCCGACCCGGGTTGCCTGGATCTTGAGCTGACCGAAAGCATCCTCATGCAGAATACCGAGGCAACTCTGGCCGCCATGGAAACACTGCATCGTCTGGGCGTGGCCTTTTCCATGGACGACTTCGGAACCGGCTATTCCTCGCTCGCCTATCTCAAGCGCTTCCCGATCGACACCCTCAAGATCGACCAGTCATTCGTCAGCGGCATACCCAACGATCCGAATGACGTGGCCATTGCGCAGGCCACCATCGCCCTCGCGCACAGCCTCGGGATCCGCGTTATTGCCGAAGGGGTGGAGACCGCAGAACAGCTCGATTTCCTGCGCATGCACCAGTGCGACGGCATGCAGGGTTACTATTTCAGCAAGCCGGCGACCGCAGACGAAATCACCGGACAGCTGACCCGGGATCAACGGCGCCCGCGGCGCCGGCCCCCCTCGCGCCGCAAAACGTCTGCACGCCGGAAACGATAGCGCCTTGCCAGGTCTGGCTGTCGCATCCGGCGTCACAGGCCGCGCGAACCCGCAGCCGAAAGAGAGACCTAATTTTCCTCGACGCGTTACTTGACCTTGATGTCGCTTTCCACTGCCTTGACGCCGGCAACGCCGCGGGCGATTTCGGCAGCCCGATCGGCATCCTGCCGGCTCTTGGCCGATCCGCTCAGGTATACAACACCCTTGACTGTCTTGACGCTGATATGGAAAGCGGCCGTTTTCTCATGGGCGACCATCTCCGATTTGACCTTGGCGGTGATTGCAGAATCATCGACATATTGGCCGGTGCGCACACCTGCTCCCGCGCAACCCGACAGCGATTTGACCTTGGCGGTGATTGCAGAATCATCGACATATTGGCCGGTGCGCACACCTGCTCCCGCGCAACCCGACAGGCCAGCCAGCAGCACCGGCATCCATATCCAACTTCCTTTCGGTAAAGGCTTCATGATCGCTCTTCTCCCTCATCTGAATCGATTCCGGCATCGCACCGGATCCGGGTCGCCGAGCACCGCGGCGGAATCACGTGTCCACGGCATGATCGCGTCGCCGCCGAGCCTCGCAATGCGCGCGCGGCTGAGCAGCCTCGGCCGGAGTTTTCCGCCCCTCACGCTATCCGGCTCTCGGGCCGACCTGCCCCGGCATTCTGCAGGCACTCAGGTCCGGCGCGCCTTGAGCCGCCGGTAGCGCCGGATGAGCGCATTGCTGGAGCTGTCATGCCCGAGCGGCGGCTCGTCCGGGGCCTCGAGCTCCGGAATCATGCGCTGTGCCAGCACCTTGCCCAATTCGACACCCCACTGATCGAATGAATCGATGTTCCAGACCGCGCCTTGCGTGAAAACACTGTGCTCGTACAACGCCACCAGTGATCCCAGCGTTTCCGGCGTGAGACGCGCAGCGATTATCGTGTTGCTCGGCCGGTTGCCTTCGCAGACACGGTGGGGAACCAGCCAGTCCGGCGTGGCCTCCGACCTTAACTCCTCTTCGCTCCTGCCGAACGCGAGCGCCTCCGACTGGGCGAACAGATTCGCTATCAGGAGGTCATGCTGGCCGCCGACCGGATTGAGCGCCTGGCAGAAGCCTATAAAGTCGCACGGCACCAGCTTGGTTCCCTGGTGCAGGAGCTGATAAAAGGAATGCTGGCCGTTGGTGCCCGGTTCTCCCCAGTAAATGGGTCCGGTCTGATGGCCGGCCGGCGCACCCTCAAGGGTGACATGCTTGCCATTGCTCTCCATCGCCAGTTGCTGGAGATAGGCCGGAAAACGTTTGAGATACTGCTCGTAGGGCAGCACCGCGACCGTCTGCGCCCCGAAGAAGTTGTTGTACCAGACCGCAAGCAGCCCCATGATGACCGGCAGGTTCCTCTCGAACGGCGCGGTTCGGAAATGCTCGTCCATGGCCCGGAATCCGGCAAGCATGGCTCGGAAGTTTTCCGGACCGATGGCGATCATGGTCGACAGGCCTATGGCTGAATCCATCGAATAGCGTCCGCCCACCCAGTCCCAGAAGCCGAACATGTTTTGGGTATCGATGCCGAAAGCCGACACTGCCTCGGCATTGGTCGAAACGGCCACAAAGTGCCTGCGCACGGCCTGGTCGTCCTTGAGCTGCCGCAGGACCCAGGCGCGCGCGGCATGCGCGTTGGTCAGGGTTTCAAGCGTCGTAAAAGTCTTCGAGCATACGATGAAGAGCGTTTCGGCGGGATCGAGGCCCAATAGCGCTTCAGCGAGATCGGTTCCGTCTACATTGGATACGAACCGGAAACTCATGTCGCGCACGCTGTAGTGCCGCAGCGCTTCGTAGGCCATCACGGGGCCGAGGTCGGAGCCGCCGATGCCTATGTTGATGACATGACGTATGCGTTTTCCGCCGTACCCCTGCCACTGTCCGCTGCGCAGCCGCTGCGCAAAGTCAGCCATGCGATCGAGCACTGCGTGAACCTGCGGCACGACGTCGGCACCATCCACGACAATTCGTTCGCCGTCCGCAGCCCGCAAGGCGGTGTGCAGCACCGCACGCCGCTCCGTGACGTTGATCCTCTCGCCCCGGAACATGGCGTCGATACGCGCGCGCAATCCGCAGTCCTCGGCAAGCCCGATCAGCAGTCGGATCGTCTGATCGGTGACGCGGTTCTTCGAGTAATCAAGATAGATGCCGGCAGCCTCTGCTGCCAGACGCTCGCCGCGTCCGGCATCGTCGGCAAACAGCTGCCGCAGATGCACATGGCCGACCCTCTGATGATGTTCGACCAGCGCTTTCCACGCCGGGCGCGCCGTAAGTACCTGGGCCTGTGGTGCCGACCGGATAGACACGGTCATCCGCCCCCTTTTCCGATGGTCTTTCCGAGTTGGGCCTTCTTGGACACGATGCAATCCATCAGATCGTTCCATGACTTGTCGAAAGAGCGCGTGCCCTCGCTCTGCAGCTCCGCCGCCAGCGCTCCGACATCGACGCCAGCGCGCGCGAATTCCGCCAGCACTGCTTCGGCGTCGCCGCTGTCCTCCGCCAGTCCGCCCTGCACGCTCCCCCGGTCAGCGAAGGCAAGCAGCGTATTTTCCGGCATGGTGTTGATGGTATCCGGTGCCGCGAGCGCATCGACATAGAGCGTGTCCGGGGCGCCGGGATCCTTGGTTCCGGTACTGGCCCACAGCAGACGCTGGGGGCGTGCGCCGGCAGCCTCGAGTCTTCGCCAGCGAGGCGAAGCCAGAATGCCGCGGTATGCCTTGTACGTCTGGCGGGCGACCGCGATCCCGAGACGGTTCCGTAGCTCTTCGGGTGCGCGAACCGCCACTGCCACATCCCAGCGGCTGACGAATAGCGACGCCACCGAGCCGACCACGGGATCGAGGCCGGCGGCGATCCGCCGTTCGATGCCACGCATGTACGCTTCAGCGGCGGCAACGTAGTGCTCGCGCGAGAACAGCAACGTGACATTGACCGGCACGCCGGCAAACACCGTCTCCTCGACCGCCGGAATTCCTTCCGGCGTTCCAGGAATCTTGATGAAGAGATTCGGGCGTCGCGCCCGTCCGTAGAGCTCCGCCGCGGCAGTGATGGTCGCCGCAGTATCGTCCGCCAGCAGCGGCGATACTTCGAGCGAAACCCAGCCGTCGATCCCGCCGGTGGCATCGTGGACCGGACGAAACAGGTCGGCCGCCTGCGTCAGATCCTCCAGGGCCAACTCGAAAAACAGCGCTTCGCCCGTTTTTCCCGCGATCGTCTTCTCACGGATGGCGGCATCATAGAAGTCGGTATGCTCTATGGCCTTGTCGAAAATCGTGGGGTTTGAAGTCAGGCCTGTCACGGAATACTCGGTGATGTAACGGGGCAGCGTGCCGTTCACCAGCAGGCCCCGTGTGATGTTGTCGAGCCACAGACTCTGGCCCAATGCGTGCAGCTTTTCGGTGACTTTCATGGCGCCCCCTGCTCCTCAGAACCGGCATTGGCCGCACCCTCCGGCGGGCGTGCGGCCTAGCCCGAAACGATCATCTTCTGGTCCGCTCCGGCAACGGATTGTGCCAACCTCCGTCTGCCGCAATGAGTTCATCGGCCTGCTTCGGCCCCCAGCTGCCGCGCCGGTAAGGTTGGGCCCGGCCGTGGTTCTTGAGCACCGGATCGACCACCGCCCATGCGGCTTCGACCGTGTCCTCGCGGCTGAACAGCGCCCCGTTGCCTGCCAGCGCATCGCCGAGCAACCGCTCATAGGGCGACTCCACTCCCAGCTCCTCCTCGAGCAGATAGAGCTCCTGCTGATCGCCGACGAATTCCTTTCCCGGACGCTTGACGCGCGCAGCGAGCGCCACCGCGGAACTCGGAGACAGCCGAAACCGCACGTAATTGGCGCGTCCGGCCCCGGGGCGGGAATCATCGAACAGCCTTTGCGGTGGGGGTTTCAGCTCTACCAGGACTTCGGCCGCTGTTTCCGTGAGGCATTTTCCGGACCGCAGATACCAAGGCACTCCTTCCCAGCGCCATGAATCGATGTACAGCCGCAGCGCACAGAACGTCTCGACGTCGGAACGCCTGGAAACGCCAGGCTCCTTCCGGTAGCCGCTGTACTGGCCGCGCACCACGTCTTCCGGACGCAATGGACGCATGGCCTCGAACACCTTGGCCTTTTCCGTCTGCACCGCGCCATAACCCTGATAGGCCGGCGGCTCCATGGCTAGAAGCGCCACGATCTGAAACAGATGATTTTCGATGACATCGCGCAGACAACCGGCACTTTCATAGAATGCGCCGCGACCCTCCACACCGAATTTCTCTGAAAGCGTGATCTGGACGCTAGCCACATGGTTCCGATTCCAGATCGGCTCAAGGAACGAATTGGCGAAGCGAAAATAGAGGATATTCATGATCGCTTCCTTTCCCAGGAAGTGATCGATACGGAAAATGGAGTCTTCCGGAAACACCGACCGTGCAACGCGGTTCAGCTCGCGTGCCGATGCCAAATCGCGGCCGAACGGCTTCTCTACGATCACCCGCGCATGATCGGCCAGACCCGACGTGCCAAGTCCCCGGATGACGGTCGCGAACAGCGCCGGAGGGATCGCGAGGTAGTGCGCCGGGTGTTGCGCGCCGGCAAGCGCCTCTTTCAACGCCAGGAAGGTTCGGTGATCGCGGTAGTCGCCATCGACATACCGCAGAAGAGAAAGAAACCGACGGAGTGCGCGGCGGTCATCAATCCCGACCGACCGCTTCAGGCTATCCGTCACGCGCCGGTGCAGATCCTCCAGACCCCAGTTTTGTGCGGAGACACCGATCACGGGCACACTCAGGGTGCCATGCTTCACCATCGCATAGAGCGCCGGAAAGATCATCTTCCGCGCAAGATCTCCCGACACACCGAAAAACACCAGTGCGTCCGACTGCTCCACGTCGCCGTTCGTCTCAGCCATCCTGATTCCGTCTCAGTTTATGCCAGACCCAGCCGGTTCTCCCGGCACACGACCGGCCGGACCGTGCCGGTTCAGTGCACTGCCGCCACCGGCACTGTGCCTGTGCGCCACCAGCTTTTCGGACAGTCCGCGCGCACAACGAAAACCCGGCCCGGCGGGACCAGCCGGGCGCGCGACAACGAAGCGATCCGGCGTCCTCCGGTCCAGCCGCCGGCGCTCCGCGTCCCCGAGCACCCGGCCCGTTGCATCCGAGCCGCGCCAACCCGGAAGACCGCAGCGGGTGACTTCACCGCGGTCGTTCGAACACCGCGGAGCCCTTGCCGTATGCTTGCATATT
>JAPTTX010000054.1:0-7631 GCA_028068195.1 Gammaproteobacteria bacterium | reverse complement strand
AGAAATTCAAGAAATGCTGCGGGCTGCCCGCCCAATTGCACTGACCGGCGTTTGATCAGGGTCTTGGTGGTTGCCGCCGGGCGGTCTCGGAAATCCAGGGGACACAGGCCTGCCCGGTCAAGCCGCCTGAGTCACGCACACGGTTTCAGGCGGCGCCTGCGGCTGCCGAACGCGCAAGCGGGCGCGCCACTGCCCGTCCCCCCGCCAAAGACACAGGTTTAGGGTCGCAGGCCAAAGCGTCCCTTCCTTCCGCCCGATGGTCCTCACTTCGTTCCTTGCCGCACAGGGATCACGGAGCCAGAATGCACCGTGCCGCAGAGCGCGCGGTCATGTCGGGCCAGATCCGCCGTCCCTTGAAGCCCTCTGTGCCGTGGTGCCCTGATCCAGGGCACAAAAACCGGTGCCGCCCCTGTCGGCTGCCGATCCGGGAACCTGTGGCGGGGAGGCCGGCGTGAGCTTGCGCGGCAAGCTGTGTGCGATTGCCGGGAAATCTCCGCGGCGAGATGCGCAAACACATCGCGGCGCGAACAGGGAGGTGTCATGGCGGCGTTTCTGACCAAGGAAACCCGGGCTGAGGTGGTCCGGCGGCTCAAAAAACTGCGTGACCCGGTGCGTCTTTTGTATTTTACGCAGTCGCAGGCATGCGGTGCCTGCGCTGGGCAGCGGGGGCTGCTCGAGGAACTCGCGGCCCTCTCGGACAAACTGACGCTTGAAGTGTCCGACTTTGTTGCAGACGCGGACAAGGCGCACGCCTATGGTGTTGACAAGGTGCCAGCCACGGTGGTGCCGATCGACGGTGGCCGCGGTCTGCGCTTTTTCGGGCTGACCGGGGGCTATGAGCTCGTTTCGCTTCTCGAGGCGATCCTTATGGTTTCGACCGGCCATTCCGGCCTCGATCCGGCAATCGAGATGCTCGCCCGGCGGATACGTGAGCCCGTGCACCTGGAGATCATGGTCACGCTCACCTGTCCCTACTGTCCACGCATGGTGCAGTTTGCGCATCAGCTCGCGTTCGCCGTGAAAGATATTCAGGCGGATATGATCGACGCCGCCGAGTTTCCGACACTGGTGCAGCGCTACCAGGTGCAGGGTGTGCCACTGACAGTCATCAATGAACGGCGTGGTTTCGAGGGGGCGCTGCCCGCAGAGTCGGCGATGATGGAGATTCTGAAGCGTGTCGACCCTGATACTTACGAGCAGATCGAGACCGCGGCGCGGGAAGCGCGCGGGGAGCGCCAGGCGCGGGCCGCGCGTCCTGGCGCGCTCTACGACGTGATCGTGGTCGGCGCAGGTCCCGCCGGACTCACAGCGGCGCTCTATGCCACCCGCAAGGGCAGGCAGGTGCTGCTCATCGGCAAGAAGGCCGGCGGGCAGGTCAATGACACGGCACTGGTGGAGAATTACCCAGGCTTTGTGCGCATTGCCGGCACGGAGCTTGCCCAGGCGCTGCGCCATCATGCCGAGGCCTACCCGGTTGCCGAACGCTGTCACACTTTCGTGACGACGGTGCGTCGTGCCAACGGCGTATTCGAAGTGGTCACCGAGAATGACCAGACCTATCGTGGCCGCTGTCTGATCTATGCCGCGGGCAAGCAGTATCGACGGCTTGGCGTGCCCGGCGAGGAGCGCTTCCTTGGCCACGGCGTGGGGTTCTGTGCCACCTGCGATGCGCCTTTGTACGCCGGCAAGCGCGTTGCGGTGGTTGGCGGCGGCAATTCGGCCTTTACGGCCGTGCGTGACCTCTTGCCGTTTGCGCGCGAAATCCACCTGATCCACATGCTCGATGGCTTCCAGGCCGATCCCGTGCTTGTGGAAGAAGTGGAACGCTCGCCCAAGGTGAAATTCCACCTGAAGACCGCCGTGCGGGCATTCCTTGGTGACCTGGCGCTTTCGGGCGCGCGCATTGTCGCCAGGGACGGCGCGCAGCGCTATGATCTTGCGGTAGAGGGCGTATTCCTCGAAATCGGGCTGGTGCCGAACACCGGACCCCTCAAGGGGCTGGTGACGCTCAATGGCGCAGGGGAAGTGCCGGTGCTGCGCGAACAGACTACGGATGTCCCTGGTCTCTTTGCCGCGGGCGATGTGACTGATGAGACAGACAAACAGATCGTCATCGCGGCAGGCGGCGGGGCACGGGCCGCGCTTGCGGCGGAGCGTTATCTGGCCGCCGCCAGACCCGCTGCGGTTTCGGTTTGAGGTCGCCGGATACAAAGCAGCGATAGAGTCGGCGGGTGTGAAGGGGGCCAGATCTTCGTTGTCCTGATGGAGAGCAAGACATGGACGAACTCACGAAAGACGAAAGCCGGGCACTGCACGAGGCGCTCGATGACGAGTACCGGGCGTGGGCCACTTACGACCAGGTGCTCGCCGATTTCGGCGCATGCCGGCCGTTTCACCACATTCGCGATGCCGAGGGGCGCCACATCGACGCACTGGCTGCGCTTTTTGTCCGTTACGGGCTCGCGCTGCCGCCAAACCCGTGGATCGGCAAGGTGCCGCATTTCGCCAATGCGCGGGAAGCCTGCGAAGCAGGTGTCGCGGCAGAGATCACCAACGGCGAAATGTACGAGCGGCTGCTTGGCGCGACCATCCACCCCGATATTCTCGCGGTATTCCGTCGTTTGCAGGAAGCTTCACAGCGGCGCCACCTGCCGGCTTTCCAGCGCTGTGCCGGACGCACGATGCATCATCGCGGCACGGATCAGGGTCATCACGGCCACAGCGGCGGGCACCTGGCGTGAGGGCGTGCCTGCAGGAAGACGATCGTAGTCATGGCCACGCGCACGCCGGAGACCGGCCGTCTGCGTGTGTTCAGCGGGATCACGGGATACGGCGGCCGCGGCGAAACGCTGCCAAACGCAAGACGCAGGCCGAAGGTATCGCGATGTGTAGGACGGGAGAGGCATGACCGGACCGGTTCCCCTCTTGCCGCCGCGCCTGCGCCGGATCATGGATCTGGCGCAGGGGTTGAAGCCGATTCCGATGGCGGTCGTAGATGCCGCCGAAGAGCACGTGCTCGCGGGCGCGCACGAGGCGGCACAGGCAGGTTTGATCGAGCCGATTCTGATCGGGCGCCGCCAGCTGGTCGAGCCTTTGTGCGAGAAGATGGGGTTTGCGTCCACTACCTACCCGATCATCGAGGCACAATCCGATGCCCAGGCGGCCGAGCGCGGTGTGCAGTACGTGGTGGAAGGGCGCGCGGCCGCGCTCATGAAAGGCTGGATTCACACGGATGTGCTGATGCATCCGGTGCTGGCGCAGTTGCGCACCGCGCGGCGCGTGAGCCATGTATTCGTGGCGGAATTGGCCACTTATCACAAATTGCTATGCGTCACCGATGCCGCTATCAATATCGCGCCCGATCTGATGACGAAGGCGGCTATCGTGCAGAATGCCGTTGATCTGGTCGGACTGCTCGGTATTGAGATGCCGAAGGTGGCGGCGCTGTCTGCCGTCGAGGTGGTCAAGCCCGCCATCGCTTCCACCATCGACGCTGCGTGCCTGAGCAAGATGGCTCAGCGCGGACAGATCCACCACGCGATTGTCGATGGGCCATTGGCCTTTGACAATGCCATATCCCGGGACGCCGCCCGCACCAAGCAGATCGACAGTCCCGTTGCAGGCGACGTGGATATCCTGCTGGCACCAGATCTCGCCTCAGGCAATATTCTGGCCAAGGATCTCGAATATCTGGCCGGAGCCACCCTGGCTGGCATCGTCGTGGGTGCGCGTGTGCCGATCGTTCTCCCTTCCCGTTCCGACCCGCCGGCTGCGCGCCTTATCTCTGCGGCCATTGCACTGCTCGTGCACCATCGGTGGGACAGTGGAGGCGAAGCCTGACGGCCAGCCGCGGTTTCGCTCGGCGGTGCTCGGCTCCGCTCGCGGGCTGCATGCGGCCAGGACGTCATTCATGAGAAGCCTGTCTGCGCAACCCGATCAGAAAGCGGGGCGCACCGGCGGCTGATCGCCAACGGATGGTGAACAGCCGGTCTGGCGCAGGCCGTTCCGCCACGTTTGTTACCGCAAAGGCGACATCCTGGAATTTGAGCGCCGCAACGCACAGCATCTGATGACGCTGTTTGGCGTCAAACGGGAGCCCAATCCGGAAGTGCCAGAAGGGGCGCAGGGTCTCGATGCCAAGACCGAAAGACAACTACTTCACCACCAAAGAAATTGTCGAAGCAGCATCGCTACCCATCCATCTGCTTCGTGTTCAGGCCAAGCGCAGTGGCAAACGCGTTTCACACCTCCTGCCGGTTGGCAACGCCCGGTTTTCGCTGCCTGCGATCCCGGAATCGGAGGTGGTCAACAGTGCGGTGGGCAGCGCGGCCGCAGCGCTAACGAAAGAAGCGGAGAGCCTGGCAAAACCTTCAGAGCCAGCCAAGCGCTGGTATGAACTTGTCGGGAAGCAGGACCGAGAAGGATTCGATTTCACGCTATAGCCTGAACAGACGTCCCTGGCTATCGCCGAAGGCCCACTGTTTCGGTTATTTGTCCCTCAACGGGTATCTGGGAATCGAACCCGCGTCCGACGCCCCGACCAAAAGCGCGCCATTTACACCCATTCGAGCCGGGCGTTCTTGGAGGCAATGCAACTGCATTGACATGGCAATGCGACGGCATTACCATTCAGGCGTCAACCCAGATCCGCAGGAGACTGTCATGGCCGCGACCCTCGAAGTCGAATCCACGCTCACCGATCGCTACCAGACCACGGTGCCGGAAACCGTGCGTCGTGCCCTCAAGCTGGGCAAGCGCGACAAGATCCACTACACCATTCGCCCCAGCGGCGAGGTGGTGCTGACACGCGTCGAAGTGACCGACGGGGATGACCCAGTACTCGGCCAGTTCCTCGGCTTCCTGGCTGCCGACATCACTCGCCATCCCGAGCGGCTGCAAGCTGTGGATGCCGGCCTCGTCCAACGCATCCAGTCGCTGGTCGGCGGCGTCGATGTCGATCTCGATGCCGCCCTGTCGGCAGACGATGAATGAGCGCAGGGAAACCCGAGCCTCTGGTCATTCATGGCTGGACGGTCTTTGCCCATCCACTGTTCCTCACACAGATTGAAGCGTTGGCGCGGCAGGTCGAGAGCCTGAAGCAGAAGGACCCTGTCGGGTACGTGAAAAAGAACGCCAGCAAACGACTGGCCGCGATCACCAAGCTGGCGTTCGATGTCATCCCGCAAGATCCGACGCGATCGGAGTACCGCCAGGGTGGGACGCTCGGTGACGATCACAAGCACTGGTTCCGGGCCAAGTTCTTCCAGCAGTACCGCCTATTCTTCCGCTACCACGCCCCGAGCAAGGTGATTGTCTACGCATGGGTGAATGACGAAGACACCAAGCGCGCCTACGAAAGCAGCGACGACGCCTACCGGGTGTTCCGAAAGATGCTGGAAAGCGGGCATCCGCCCGATGACTGGGATCAACTCCTGGCCGAGGCGCAGAAGGAATCGCAACGGATGCAGGAATCATTGGCCAGGGCAGCAGCGGCGCAGCGATAACAGCACACGGCATTCTGCTTGCGGCGAATCCGCTATCCAATCTCCGCAAAAACTGCGGTGAATAGTCGGCGTCTCGATATCGCTTGGCTCGCGGCCGGAACAGCGCCTTCATGGACTCCTGCCAACTCATTCGGACGGAGACCAAGATGGAAGTCGCTCACCTCAATCAAAAACAACTCGCTGCCCGCTGGAGTATCAGTGAGGCCACCCTGGAACGCTGGCGCAGCGCGGGGATCGGCCCCAAGTTCCTGAAGCTCTGCGGGCGGGTGCTCTACCGGCAGGCTGACATCGAGGCCTACGAGGAGTCGTGCCTGGCGACCTCGACCAAGACGGTTGCGGCTCCGGCCAGCGCCGGCTGAGCAATGTTCCGTTTCGTCGGCAAATATTTACAAGTACCGACGCTTTGCAACATGACGATGCCGGTGGCAGTCCGGGTCAGCCAATTTTCCAGTGCAATGAAAGTCCGCAGTCCGCAAGCGTGGACCGAGCAAGCGGATTGTTGAAAATCAATGGCCTGGCATCAGGCCGTGCGGGCTGGTGAGGGTTCCTGCGGGTTCGTGCGGAAAAATTCGAACTCCTGCGGGTTTTCGGTGGGGTGGAACCCTGCGCCAAACCTATGTAACTCAGCGCCTTAGAACCGCTGCGAACTCCTGCGGAAAGGTGCGGAAGCCAGCCCCGACTGGCGGCAGTCCTAACAGTTCTGCCCAGTCGAGGTCATCAACCGAGTGAATCAGTAACGACGCCAGTTCGATTCCGATTGCGGAATTGAACCCGCGTCGCAATCGGTCAAGTCAACCGCACCGGTCGTGCAATCTTAGGTCTTCGAGTGCAATGCCGGCGATCATCAGCTCAATCCCGAGACTGAAATCGTGCCGCGCCAGCGTCTCTGGCTTGAGGTGAAGCTCCGCGAAATCTTGCATGGCGCCCTTACCGATCTTTTTATCGCTGTGCCGCTTGTAGTTATCACAATACGACGCACAAACAAATCAAAATAGAGTCATGGACAGATTCTATGGCAGACCATATACTTTCCGCAATAACCCGTACAAGCATTCGCTAACCCGAAAGAGCCAGCCAGGATGTCGAACGAACAGCTTGCAGATCTAACCCAGCCCCAGCGCGACCGGCTCGCGTTTGTGGAGTTGCGCGTGCGCTTCATCGGGGAGATACGCCGCCAGGACTTGGTCACGCGGTTTGGCATCCAGTCCGCCGCCGCATCCAGGGATCTGGCGCTGTACAAGGAGTTGGCCCCGGGCAACATCGATTACGACTCCAAGGGCAAGTCCTACGTCCTGGGGCCGGACTTCCGGCCCGTCTTCGACTTCCCCCCGGAGCGGGTGCTGTCGTGGCTGACCCAGGGCTTTGGCGATGGTGAGCCGATGCGGCTCAAGGCGTGGGTGGCCAGTGAGAGCCCTTCGCGGCTTACGCATCCGGATCTCGATGTGCTTGCGAGCGTGACCCGGGCGATCCACCAGGAGTGTCCGCTCGGCATCGAGTACCACTCCATTTCCAGTGGCCGCACCGAGCGGGAGATCGTCCCGTTCGCGCTGATCGACAACGGCCTCCGTTGGCACGTCCGCGCCTTCGACCGGAAGTCGCAGGAGTTCCGGGATTTCGTCATCACCCGGATCAAGCGCCCGGTGGTGCTCAAGGGGCAGTCAGTGGCGCCCCACGAGATGAGCGATCAGGACATTCAGTGGACCCGGATCGTCGAGCTGGATCTGGTGCCACACCCGGACCAGCCCCGGCCGGAGATCACCGAGATGGACTACAGCATGCAAGGTGGCGTGCTGCGGATGAAGCTGCGGGCAGCCACTGCCGGTTACATCCTGCGCCAATGGAGTGTGGACTGCACGCCCGACCACAGCTTGCGCGGGCACGAGTATCGGTTGTGGCTGAAGGACCACCTGGCCATCTACGGCGTGCGCAATGCCGTGCTGGCGCCGGGCTACCGCTCCCCTGATCAACAACGGCTTGAAGCCGAGACGGACTGATGGGATGAGCATGCTCGCAAAACTCGAACGACTCATCGGCGAAATCGGCGACCTCAACAGCAAGTTGATCCTGCTGGTCGGTCCCAGCCGCAGTGGCAAGACCCAACTCCTTCGCCAGCTCGGCGCCAAGCTT